>PNAI01000036.1 GCA_003169835.1 Hyphomicrobiales bacterium
AAAATGCAACTGTAATGCTAGGATCTTTCGCAATACGAATTGAATTCTGCCCACCGGCGGGACCGCCCATCGGGGGTACCATGAGCGATTGAATATTTAATGGGATTTTGTGTCACGCATCGGAACTTGATTTGATTTGCGATCGAGCAGACTATGTGCGGAATGTTTGCACCTAGCAGCGACACGCACATAGATTTGGAGGACCGCCATGGCAAGCTTGCATCGAGTCAAGATCGCTCCCAAGGGTATGGGACTCAATGATTTTGTAGCGCATCAGGAAGGTTTTTTTGCCGCCGAAGGGCTCGACGTTGAATTCGATTGGAAGACATTCAAGGGAACGCAATCGAGCTGGAAGGGGTTGAATTATTTTGAGCGACCGCAGGACAAGCCCTACACGGAATCCAAAGAAGACGTGATCCAGGGCGCCTGCGTCTGGGGCACGATCTGCAACGCCAGCGCAGGCATGGGCCGCGTGGTGGCGGATGCGTACGGCGATTCACCCTGGGCGATCTTCGTGCGGCCCGACTCGAAAATCCGCAAACCGGAAGATCTCAAGGACATCCCGATTTCCGTCGGCATGCGCGCAGGCAGCCATTTCAACGTGCCGTACCGGCTGGAAAAATATTTGCCGCTCGAACACATCAAGGTCGTCAATACCGGCGGCTTTGGCGCGCGCTTGAAGGCGCTGCTCGACGGCGAAGTGGAAGCCGCGAGCCTTCTGCCGCCGCAGATCGCCATGGCTGAGCAATTGGGTCTGCGTAAGATCATCGAGGACACGTTCCATACGCTCTGGTGGGTGCCGGAGAGTGCGTCTCCCGAGGGCGTGCGCGGTTATCTCAACGCGCTCCAGCGCGCCGAAGAAGCAATGGACAAGAACGAGCAGAAATATCTGCCTCTTTGGAAACACTCAGTGCCGGCTGAATTTGCCGACTACCGCCCGTGGGATTTTACGAAATTCGGCCGTGGCGAGCGCTTTGTCTATAAGCGCATTCCGCAAAAGGAGTTTGACGACACCATGGCCCAGGTAAAGCGCTGGGGTCTCGATCGATACCTCAAAGAGCGTGATTTTGAAAAGCTGACCTGCCCCACCGCAGCCTGATCATTTGGCTTCCACATGCATGGCGGCCGTTCTTGAATGGACGACAACGCGTCCCGTAAAGTCGAATCAAGTCGCCTGAACCGAAGTTCAATACCGCGTCGCGCAGTTCCATCTACGTCTTTTTTCGCAGATCCTTCACCCGCACCGCCTTGCCCTGAGAACGCGGCATCTCGCCGGGCGCCTTGATCGCCACCTCGCAGGTGAGGCCGATGTGCGCCTTGATATGCCGCACAACTTCTGCCGCCTTCTGGCCACGCGAAACGTCATCGGCCAGCGCGCCGGGCGTCATTTCGACTTCCACCGTCATGGCGTCCAGCGTGCCTTCGCGCGTGAGCACGATCTGGTAGTGCGGCGCGACACCAGGGAAGCCGACCAGGAGTGCCTCTACCTGCGACGGATAAACGTTGACGCCGCGGATGATCATCATGTCGTCGTCGCGGCCGGTCACGCGCATGATGCGAACATGCGTGCGGCCGCAGGCGCACGGCTCGCGCGTGAGCCGGGTGATATCGCGCGAGCGATAGCGCACCATCGGTAGCGCCTGCTTGGTCAGCGTGGTGATGACGAGTTCGCCCGGTTCGCCTTCAGGGACGGGCTCAAGGGTCTTGGGATCGATCGCCTCGAACAGGAAATGATCCTCCCACGCGTGCAACCCGTTGCGCGCCACGCCGCATTCGCAGGCCACCCCCGGTCCGATGATCTCGGACAGGCCATAGAGATCGACCGCCGTGATGCCGAGTCGCGCTTCGAGATCGTGGCGCATGGCGTCGCTCCACGGCTCCGCGCCGAAAATACCGAGCCGCACCGGCAGCTTGCGGATATCGACGCCCATGCCTTCGGCGACCTCCGCGATGTTGAGCGCGTAGGACGGCGTCGCGCACAGGACATGCGCGCCGAAATCCTGCAGCAGTGTCACTTGCCGCTCGGTCATGCCGCCGGAGACCGGCACGACCGTGCAGCCAAGGCGCTCCGCGCCGTAATGCGCGCCCAGTCCGCCGGTGAACAGGCCATAGCCGTAGCCGTTGTGCAGGATATCACCCGGCCGCGTGCCGGCGCAGGCGAAGCAGCGCGCCATCAGGTCGGCCCAGAGTTTGATGTCGTCGCTTGTGTAGCCCACCACGGTTGCCTTGCCGGTCGTGCCTGAGGAGGCGTGCAGCCGGACCACCTGCTCGCGCGGCACCGCGAAAAGACCAAAGGGATATGTATCTCGCAGATCGGCCTTGGTCGCGAACGGAAAGCGCGCAATGTCGGCCAGCGTCTTGAGCTGCTCTGGCCTGGCACCCGCCTTGTCGAATTTGGCGCGGACATGCGGGACCTTGCTGTAGGCGAGCGCCAGCGTCTGTTTGAGGCGCGCGAGTTGCAGCGCCACCAGTTCCGTGCGCGGCATGGTTTCGGCCTTGCGGTCGAACATGTAGTCCTGCGTGTCGGTGGCGGCGCTTATGTTGCTCATGGAAACATCGATCTTAGAAAGTGGCAGAGGTATAGTAACAGCGGTTTTGGCCCGGTGAACCCCAAAACCTCAGCGCCCCGGAGTGCAGGAATGATTGCCAACGACAACATCTCCAGTGCAGTAGAAACGCTCACGGCGGCGGGGCTAGCCGCGGACGAAGCAAACCGCTGGCTGAAATCGGCGCCGGGGGAGGGCGCTAATTTTGTCGCCGATTGCGGGACGTTCTCGAATTTTTGGACCCAATCGTCGCGCTTGCTGGGCATCTTGCCGCGGCCGGCGGCCCGGCAGGACTGCGAGCGCGCCGCCTCGCGTGTGATCCAGGAGGCGGCGCGCAATGCACGCGTGCGGTTTCTGCGTCGCCATGGCGACGCGGTCTACGATGCTTTGACAGACAAACGCTCCCGCTTCGTGCGGGTCGAGGAGTTGGTCGTCACCGCGGCACGAAATTTCCCCGGTCTCGTCCCGACGCCGCAGGAAATCGCGCAGGAAGACGGCTGCCTGCAGAGCGAGAAGGCGGGACTGGAAATTGACCAGGGCTTGTTGCTTTCGGGCTTCCTCGGCAGCGAGCGCTCGGGCCGGCATCTGTGCCACGCCATGCTGCTGCCGCGGTCAGAAGCGCGAGCGATGCTTCCGGAATTTGCCAAGGAGAACGCGGTCAGACTGCCCGGCGCCTCGATCGCGCGGCACGGCAAGGCCGCGATTGTAACGTTTGAAAATCCGCGCTTCCTCAACGCCGAGGACCAGACCACGCTGGACGGCATGGAAACCTGCGTCGATCTCGCGCTGCTCGATCCCGCGATCGAAGTCGCCGTGTTGCGCGGCAATGTGGTCGAACATCCCAAATACAAGGACCGGCGCGTGTTCGGTTCCGGCATCAATCTCACGCACCTCTATCACGGCCGCATTCCATTTCTCTGGTATCTCCAGCGCGACCTCGGCTACGTGAACAAACTCTATCGCGGCCTTGCGCTTGCCGACGACGCGCCGCCCGACGAGTTCGGCGGATTGACCATCGAGAAGCCCTGGATCGCGGCGGTGGAGACATTCGCGATCGGCGGCCATTGCCAGATCCTGCTCGCGGTGGACTACGTGCTGGCCGAAAAGACGGCATACATGACATTGCCGGCGCGCAAGGAAGGCATCATTCCGGGCGCCGCCAACATGCGGCTGCCGCGCGCGGTCGGCGATCGCATCGCGCGTCAGGCGATCCAGTACGAGCGCCGCTTCGAATGCGACAGCCCGGAAGGCCGCTTGATCTGTGACGAGATCGTCGAGACCGGCACCATGGACGCTGCCATCGAGCGTGTCGTCGTGGGATTGACCAGCTCGGGCGTGGTTAGCGCGGCCTCCAACCGGCGCGCATTTCGCATCACGCAGGAACCGCTCGATATGTTCCGAAATTATTTCGCGGTCTATGCGCGCGAGCAGGCGTTTTGCCATTTCAGCCCGGCGCTTATTTCCAACTTGGAAAAATATTGGAATGCGCAGAACCGCAAGCCTTGATCGTTCTCATTTGCTATTTCATGAAGTTCGGTAGCCAGGTCGCAAGTCCGGGAAACGCCACGACCAGCGCAAGCAGAACGACCAGTGCGACGGTGAACGGCATCAAACCGTTGAATATGGTTCCGATCGATATGTGCCGCAACAGGTTCTTCACGACGAAGATATTCATGCCGACCGGGGGGCTAATGAGCCCGATCTGGACGACGATCACGATGATGATGCCGAACCAGATCGGGTCATAGCCGAGCGCAATCACGACCGGGAAGAACAGCGGCACGGTTAGGAGGATCATCGAAAGTTCCTCCATCGCGGTGCCGAGCACCACATAGATCACGCAGATGGCGACGATCACCATCACCGGCGTAGCGTTGAAGAGGAGGACGAAGCGCTTCAGATCGGCGGGCATGGTTGTGTAGTTGATAAAGTTCGCGAACAGCAGCGCGCCGATCAAAATCATGAACAGCATGGATGTGGTGGCGGCGCTCTCGATCAAAACCTCGGACAGGATGCGCCAAGTCAAGACGCGGCGAGCGAGCGCGAACACGAACGCTCCGCCCGCGCCGATACCAGCGCCCTCGGTCGCCGTGAATACGCCGATGTAGATGCCGCCGATCACAAGCAGGAACAGCACGATGACCGGCCAGATGAGCTTGAGCGACTCCAGCCGTTCGGGCCACGGACGTCGTTCGGCGGGTGGGCCGGCGTCGGGATCGCGCCAGGTCATATATTTCACGGCGAGGCAGAGCATGACGGTCGCCACGAGGCCCGGGATGATTCCGGCGGCGAACAGTTTGCCGATGTTCGTCTCTGTCATGATGCCGTAGATCACCATGATGACGGAAGGCGGGATCAGGATGCCGAGTGTGCCGCCCCCGGCGATTGATCCGACCGAGAGCGCATCCTTGTAGCCATATTTCTGCATTGAGGGATAAGAGACCTTGGTGAAAGTTGCGGCAGTTGCAATCGAAGACCCGCAGATCGCGCCGAAACCTGCACATGCAATGATAGTGGACATGGCGAGTCCACCGCGGCGATGGCCGAGGAAGCAATAGGCGGCGTAATAGAGCTCGTCGGAAAGTTTTGCGCGCACTACAAAATTGCCCATAAGAATGAAAAGCGGGATCACGGACAGCGTATAGCTTTGGCCGGTCTCGTAAGTGACCTGCGCGATCATCGACGATGCGGCGTTGAAATTGACCATGTAGCCGACGCCGACAAAGCCGACGATGCCCATGCAAAATGCCATCGGCACGCGAAGAAGAGCGAGCGCGAAGAAAGCCGCAAAGCCGACGAGCGTTTCGATCACGCGCCTGGGCCCTCCCCGGGCACGCTCCGTTGCGGTTTACGGAACATGATGACGAGCAGTGAGATCGCAGTGAGTGCCATCAGGAAGCTCATCGAATAGGCGAGGTAAGCGAGCTTGTACTTGAGCTGGCCAGTGGTTTCGCCACCGGCATCCAAAACAATCGCGCGCAGCCAGAGCCGATAGGCGAGGTAGGAGGTCGCAACAAAGCCGAGCGCGCAGGCGATGATGTGCTGGATGCGCAAGACCCAGTCTGGTGCGATAGGATCGAACACATCGACGGTGACGTGCTCGTTGCGCAGCGTTACCAGCGGAAGCCCGGCGAATATCAGTGCCGCGAGCAGAGATTCGGTGATTTCGAACGCACCGAATATCGGTCGGAGAAAGAAATATCGCCCGATGACGTCCGCACAGGTGAGAAGCATTAAAAGGAACAGTACCGACGCGGCAACGAATCCCAATACGGGCACGACGACGCGGTCGAACTGGCTGAACGGTTGGCCTCCGTTGTTCATTCCCTCTGGCCCCTGTCAAACATTGCGGCATCCCCCCGCGCACGGGATGCTGCAATGGAGCCGCCCCCTTAGCGGACTTATTGCGTCGGCTTCGCGATCTCCGCGCGAAGTGCCGCGAGCGCTGCTGCGCCGTCCAAGCCTTTAGCCTTCGCCTTATCGGCCCAGGCTTTCTCGAGTCCTGCGGTGCGCGCCTTGATCTCGGTGACGAACTCGGGACTTGCATTTACAATGGGGATTCCGGCGTCGCGCATCGCCTTCTCGCCGATCTTGTCGTGGGCGTCCCAGGCCTTGCCGGCGCGGCGCGCCAGCGCCTCGCCCGAGAGTTTGGTGATCGCGGCCTTGTCGGCGTCGGAGATTTGCTTCCATTTGCCCTCGTTCATCACGAGGCCGAAGGTGACGTTGTAGAGGCCGCCGGGAATGAAGGTCGCGTGCTTGATGACCGGAACAAGCTTGAACGAGTATGCCGCTTCCTTCGGGAAGAACACGCCATCGGCAACGCCTTGACTCAGTAGTTCGTAAGATTCCGGCGCGGGCTTGAGCATCGGCACGCTGCCGAGCGCGCTTGCGACGTCGTTGACCAGGCCGCCGCCGACGCGGATCTTCATGCCTTCGAGATCTTTCAACGCCGCCACGGGACGTTTGGTGTTGAAGATCTGGCCCGGGCCGTGGGTGAACACACCGATCAGGTGCAGGCCCTTGTACTCATCGAGCTTGGCGAGCATCCGCTCATGGATGCGCCAGTACGCGATCGAAATAGATTCGGACGTGTCGCCGAGGAATGGAAATTCGGCAACGTCGGTGGCCACGAACCGGCCAGGCGTGTAACCGTTGGCGGAGAAGCCGATATCGGCAAGTCCATCCCTGACGGCGTCGTAGGTCTGCGGCGGCGCGACCACGGCCTTGGGCAGCAGATTGCACTTCACGCGGCTCTGCGTGACATCCTCCATGTCCTTGCAGAACGGCATGGTGATGTCGGCCGTGAGCAGATGCGACGGCGGCACCCAGGAATTCACGTTCAAGATAATTTGCGCATTCGCTGCAGTGATCGGAAACACCAGGGCACAGGCGAACGCGCCAAGCGCCACTCTGTTCAGTCGCATGCTACCCTCCCTTTGCTGTCGTTTCTTTGCGTATCTCTACACGGGCCTATCCGGACGGCAAGCTGCATTCTCACGCGCCGACAGTGAATTTCTATATGCAAAATCGCGAAGTCTCGCTTAGTGCAATGCATCAATTCGTCGAACAGCCCTACCAGGGGCATCATGGAATCTGCTTCATCGGCTTGTTATCGAAAACCACACGAAGGGCCCATGCAAGCTCTCAACAACTTATCATCAGACCATCGATTTCTAGACGTCTAGCGGCCGCCCGATACGAAAAAATCACGAGATTACGATCACATCGGCATCCGGTGTTGCTGCGAACAGCCGTTCGACTTCGGTTTTGCGGCGCTCCAATACGAGACGCTGGTTGACGTAACCCTTGTCGGTGATCTCGTTCGCGTCGATCGACGGTGGTTCGGTGAGCAAAAGCACACGCGCGATGCGCGTGCTCGTGCCGGGTTGGTCGATGTTCCAACGCGCGATCGTGCGGGTGATGTGTTTGAGCACGGCCGGATGGCTGGCAAGTTGCGCCGCGTCCGCGGGCGATGCGGATTTTGTCAGCGTTTGACAGCCGGCGAAATTGGGCCAAGCCAGGATGCCGACATATTCGCGGTCGGTACCGGCAATGATGGCGTCCTGCAGCACCGGAGAACAGGCTGCGAGAACGCCGACGCGAAGTGAACCGACATAGACCCAAGTGCCGGTTGTCAGCTTGAAATCTTCGGCGAGCCGGCCGTCAAATATCAATCCCTTCGCAGGATCGGCGGTATCGGCAAATCGCACGGCGTCGCCCGGTCGGTAAAACCCTTCCTGGTCGAAAGCCAACATGGTGAGATCGGGGCTTTTCCAATACCCCGGGGTCACGTTGGGACCGCGCACGCGGATTTCTTTTTTGTCGCCTGCGCGTACAAGCTTCAATTCGACGCCGGGCGCGGGCACGCCGATCACGCCGGCGCGATCGACAAGAAAATGCGAGGCCGCGGCCAATGGTGCGGTTTCCGTCGTGCCCCATGATGAAATCAGCGGGATGCGCTCGCCCGTGACGCGCGCCGACACCGCTTCGAGCCGTGTCCAGATGTCTTGCGGCAACGCCGCTGCGGCGTAGAAGATCATGCGCAGCTTCAAGAAAAATGTGCGCGCCAGAGCATCGTCTTTTTCGAGAAACGGCAGGAGTGCTGCATACCCGGCCGGCACGTTGAAATAGATGGTCGGGGAAATTTCCGAGATGTTGCGGACGGTCTCGCCCACGAGAGCCGGCACCGGCTTTCCGGCGTCAATGTAAAGCGTGCCGGCATTCCGCAGCACCATGTTGAAGTTGTGATTGCCGCCGAAGGTGTGATTCCACGGCAGCCAATCCACCAGCACGAGCGGCTGTTCCTCAAGGAACGGCCAGATCTGCGCGATCTGCTGCTGATTGGAGGTCAGCATGCGGTGCGTGTTGATGACGCCCTTGGGAAATCCGGTCGAGCCCGAGGTGAAAAGGAATTTCGCGATGGTATCCGGGCGAATTGCAGCCACCGCCGTTTCGACGGTGTGTGTCGGTCGCGCTGCAGTGAGTTTATCGAACGGCGTGATGCGATCGAGATTGCCGGTGTTCGCGCTCGCAACGATCTCCACTTTGGAAAGATTAAGCACGGCGAGTGCCTTGGCGAAGGGGCCGGTATCCGCCACGTAAATGAGACCGGGCGTCAGCAGTTCATGGATGTGCTTGAGCTTGCCGAAATCTTGGCTCTGCAGAGAATAGGCAACCGACACTGGCGCGACCGGAACACCTGCGCTCAAGCCCGCGAGCATCAGCAGTGCGTGCTCGATCGTGTTGCCCGAAAGGATCATCACCGGGCGTTCGGTGGATAATCCACGTTCGATCAGCGATGCTGCGATGGCATCGACCAGGCGGCGAGCCTCGGCATAAGTGATCTTGCGCCAGCCGGTGGCGTTTCGTTCGGCGAGAAACGTGCGGGAAGGTGCCGTCTCGACTGCGTTGCGGAATACCTTCGCCAGATTTTCTTCGAACGAAGCGAGTGGAGTTCTCGAGCGCAGCAAAATCGATCCGTCGGCAGATTTGGTCTGCTCGATGTCGGCTGGAGCAAACTTTATCGGCCGGATCGGCGCGCTTGCTGGTGGCGAAGGGCTGTTCACGATCCGATCCCTCAGCCGCGTTTGCCGCCGGAGACGCGCAGCACGACGGACATGGCGGAATCGCCGGCCGCGCACCCGCCGAATACGCCAATCCCGCCGCCGCGCAGTACAAGCTCTTCGATCATCTCGATGACGCTGCGCAGACCGGTGGGGCCTTGCGGGTGTCCCCAGATCAACGAGCAGCCGTAGTTGTTCATCTTGTCTACGGGGAAGCCCGTTTCTTTCGACAAGGCAATGTCGTTGACCGCGAACGGATTGTGCGTCTTGACGGCATCGACACCCGAGATGCCAAGCCCGGCTGCTTCAAGCGCGGATCGACAGGCGGGAGCGACGGCCATCGGCATATGCCCTTTCTCGGTGCGCGCCATGCTGAATCCGAGAATTTCGATTTCGATGCCCTTGTTGGACGAAGTCTCGCGCGCTTTCTCACGCGTCGTCACGATCATGCCCGCGTTGCCGTCGGCCGGATGGGTTTGGCCGGCGAATGTAACCGTTCCATCAGGCTTTACGGGCTTGAGCTTACCGAGCGCTGCAGGTGAGGTGGGGAAGATGCCCTTATCAGCGGACAACATACCAGTTTGTTTGCGGAAGCCGCCATCGGTGATCGGGACATCGACCATGTAGCGGTGCTGGAACGCGCGATCGCTCGCCAATGCATCCTGGTATTGCTGGTAGCGGCGCAGCACGACGTCATGCTGCGCTTGCGTGCTGATCTGGTAGCGGCGCGCCACGTTTTCCGCCGTATCGATCATGGCGTTGTTGGCATGCGGATCGTTGGCGAAATTGTCCAAGGTCCAGGATTCAGTAATTCCCTGGCCGCCGGGGGCCGTGGGTCGGGATAATAGACGACCGGGCCATTGGACATGCGGTCGGCCGTGATGACCAGCGAGCAAGTCGCGGTGCCCGCGCCGATTTCCTGCGCGGCCATTTGCATTGCGCGGGCGCTGGTCGCGCAGGCTTGCTGCACGGTCGGGCCCGTCACATTTTCCAGGCCCATCATGCCCGTCACCCAGGGCAGGCCGAAAAAACCGCTCTTTTGCGGATTGGTGATGCCGAGAATGGCGTGATCGATGGACTCAAGTGGAAATTTTTGAGTTTCAAGAGTCTGCTTTGCAATACGCGCCGCAAGCTTGAGGCTGTGCAGATGCGCGAGCGATCCCTGCCATTTTGCGAAGGGCGTCGACCAATAGGCGCCGTAGGGAATAAAGGCTCCGGTCATGTGCGATCCCTTTTACGCGCGGCGCGAAGCGTCCCATTTGTCGAAGGTCGATTCATTGCGGGCCAAGAGTTCCAACAGCGGTGCAGGTGTCCAATATTGCCGATCGAACGTGCGCCCAAATTCCAATATGCGATCCCGGATCACTTTAAGCCCGATCGTATCGGCATAAAACATCGGGCCGCCATGATAGCGCGGGAAGCCGTAGCCGGAGGTGTAGACCACGTCGATATCGCTGGCGCGCAGGGCAATGCCTTCCTCGAGCAGGCGCGCGCCTTCATTGACCATGGCGTAGAAGCAACGTTCCTGAATTTCCTGTCGGTCGGGCGTTCGGCGCGCGGCCCCGAGGCGCTTTCCTTCCGCCCAGAACATCTCGACGGTTTCAGGATCGGGCGTGCGCTTACGATCCGCGTTATCGTAACGGTAGAAACCGCGCCCGGTTTTTTGTCCGAGCCAACCGCACTCTGTGAGCATCGCCGAACAGCGATAGAACGTCGGGTCGTCAGGCAGAAGGTGCTTGCGCGCGACCCGGGTCAGATGGCCTATATCGACGCCGGCCATGTCAAAGACCGCGAGGATACCCATGGCCATGCCGAATTCCTCGAGCGCGGAATCCACCTGTTCGGGTGTCGCGCCTTCGAGCAGGCAATGCTCGGCCTCGCGCGCGTAGGGGTCCATCATGCGATTGCCGATGAAGCCGTAACAGACCTTCGCGACGACGCCGGTTTTCTTGATCTGCTTGGCTACATCCATAGCCGTCATCAGAACGTCGGGTGCAGTTTGGCGCGCCTGGACAATTTCGAGCAGCGGCATGACGTTTGCCGGGCTGAAGAAGTGCAGGCCGATTACGTCCTGCGGCCGCCGCGTGACAGCGGCGATCTCATCGATATCGAGGGTCGACGTGTTGGTGCCAAGAATGGCGCCGGGGCGTGCGACGCCGTCAAGCTTGCCGAAAATATCTTTCTTGAGCGCCATGTTCTCGAACACGGCTTCGATCACCAGATCGGCGCTGGCCAGTGCCGAAAAATCCAGTGTCGGCGTGATCAGCGCCATGCGCTGTTCGAACTGATCCGGTTTAAGGCTGCCGCGTGTGACCGAGCGCTCGTAGTTCTTGCGAATTGTAGCTAGGCCGCGATCGAGATTGGCCTGCGCGGCGTCGACGATTGTCACGGGGATATTCGCATTCGCAAAGCACATCGCGATTCCACCGCCCATGGTGCCTGCGCCGACGATTCCGACGCGGCTGACCGGCCGGGCCTTTTCGTCAGAAGATACGGCGGGGATCTTGCGCACTTCGCGCTCCGCAAAAAACAAATGCCGCAACGCGCGCGCTTCCGGCGCCTGCACAAGACGGCGGGATTGTTCGCTTTCGACCTTCAAACCGTCGGCAAACGGAAGTTCGGTCGCGGCCTTCACGGCCTCGAGCAAGGCGAGCGGAGATTTACGGTTGCGCATGGTCTTTGCGATTTGCGCGCGCTTCTCTTGCAGGATTGCATCGGCCTTTTCAGCATTCTTGACCGGCTGTTCGCGCGTACGGCGAGGGTCGGCACCGCGCGCAATCAAATCACGCGTAAAGGCAATTGCGCCTTCCACGACATCGCCGGCGGCCAGCGCATCGGCCAACCCAAGCTCGCGCGCCGTTGCGGCCGGGAGCGGTTTTCCGGAAAGCATCATATCCAGAGCGCGATCGAGGGGGATGAGGCGCGGCAATCGCTGTGTGCCGCCCGCGCCGGGAATGATGCCGAGCGACAATTCCGGCAGGCCAAAGCGCGCGTCCTGTTGGGCCACGCGATAATGGCAGGCGAGGGCGAGTTCGGTTCCCGCACCCAAGGCCGTGCCGTGCACTGCAGCGACGACGGGCCGCGGACTGTCCTCGATCAGTTGCAGCACTTCGTGAAAGCTGGGCGCGCGAATGCCGGTATCGAACTCCTTGATATCGGCACCCGCGACAAAGGTCCTTCCGGCGCAAGCCAGGACGACCGCCGCGATGTCCGACCGATTTTTCAATTCTGAGAAGGTCTTGTTGAGCCCGGCCCGCACGGCCCGATCCATGGCGTTTACCGGGGGATTGTCGATTCTGACCACCGCAATGTTGTCGATGACGGAGCAGCTGACAATTTCGTTCATTGCCTCATCCCGGTCCGTGGTGTGGTCTCTTGTCGCGTCTGAATATTTGTAATATTGTATAATTATTACATACTATAAATGCAATCGCGCGAAGGCGCGGTTGGGGGAACGGCGGGCGCATCAAGGGCGGTGCCAAGCGACACAAAGGCACCACCGGCAGGCTTCCGAACAAGCAGACTCCCGAACAAGGAGTGCGACGTTTCGAATCTGTGCAATAATCACATAACAGGATTGGTGGAACTCGCGGCTCGTGCGCCTGAATCCACGGACATAACAACGGAGGAAGCCATGGGAATCTTAAGAGGCCTCTATCTCGCTGTTGCAATTTCCAGCGCGGCGAGTTTTTCGTTCATCGCGTCGTCAATGGCGCAAGACCTCACGATCGGGGTCAGCATCTCGACCACAGGGCAGGGTGCGGCGCTCGGCATTCCTGAGCGTAACACCATAACTTTGTTTCCCGAGCAGATCGGGGGCGTCAAGATCAAGGTGATACAGCTTGACGACGCAGGCGATCCCACTGCGGCGACGACCAATGCGCGCCGGTTGATTACCGAAAACAAAGTGGACGTTCTCGTCGGATCGTCGATCACGCCGGCGACTATCGCAATCGCAAATGTCGCGTTCGAAGCCACCGTACCGCATTTTGCGCTCGCGCCGATGCCGGTCGCTGCAGGCAAAGAAAAGTGGACGATCGTGCTGCCACAGCCTGTCGGGCTGATGGCGAAAGCGCTGTTCGAGCACATGAAGAAAAACAATGTGAAGACCGTCGGCTTGATCGGATTCTCCGACTCCTGGGGCGATCTTTGGGTGAAGTCGTTCAAAGATATCGGCGAGCCGATGGGGTTACAGATGGTGGCGGACGAGCGCTATGCGCGCGCCGATACTTCGGTCGCGGGTCAGGCGCTCAAACTCGTCTCGACAAATCCTGACGCGGTGCTGGTCGCAGGCTCGGGCACGGCCGCTGCGCTGCCGCAGATCGCGCTGCGCGAACGCGGCTACAAGGGTCCGATCTATCAGACCCACGGCGCGGTCACCAAGGACTTCATCAAGATTGCCGGCAAATCGGCGGAAGGTAGCATCTTGGCATCCGGCCCGGTGGTGGCGGCCGAATTGCAAGCGGACTCTGCACTGACCAAGGCGCCGGGCGTTGCGTATGTGACCGCTTACGAAGGCAAGTATGGCAAAGACACCCGCACGCAGTTCGGCGCGCACATGTGGGATACGTTGCAGATCCTCAACCGGATCGTTCCGGTTGCGCTGAAGAAGGCCAAGCCGGGTACGCAGGAGTTCCGCGAGGCGATCCGTACAGCGCTGGAAAGCGAACGCGAAATTGCGGCGAGCCAGGCCGTCTATAATTTCACCGCGACCAACCGCTACGGCGTGGATGACCGCGCACGCATTCTGATCACCGTCAAAAATGGCGATTGGGACGTCATCAAATAATATCGATCGCGCTTTATTCGTTTTGGCCACGAGGTCAACCTCGTGGCCAAAATGTTTTTTGAGCAGCAGCTATTCGCTGATGCCGAGATAGCTTTCTGCGATGCGGGCATCGCCGATCAAGTCGCCGGCCCGGCCTTCAAGCGTAAATAATCCCAGTTCCATCATGTAGGCCCGATCCGCGATCCGCAGCGCCGCGCGCGCATTCTGCTCCACCAGCAGAATCGATACACCGGAATCGCGAAGTTCAGTGATGATCCGAAAAATCTCGGCGACGATCTTGGGCGCAAGGCCCAGGCTCGGTTCGTCGAGCATGAGCAGACGCGGACTGCTCATCAGCGCCCGGCCCATGGCCAGCATCTGGCGCTCGCCACCGGACAACGTGCCGGCCAGCTGACGTCGACGTTCGTTCAGCCGCGGGAAACGTCTAAATACATCGTCCATACCGCGGCGGCGGCGATCCGCGGATACGCGATAGCCCCCGAGCAGGAGATTGTCCTCTACCGTCATCGACGCAAACAGCTCACGTTTCTCGGGAACCAGGCACATACCAAGCTCGACCCGCTGCTCCACTTCCAGCCGCGCAATATCGTCACCGGCAAAGCGCACTTGCCCCGCCGCCGGCAATACGCCCATGAGCGCATTGAGAAGCGTGCTCTTGCCCGCGCCGTTGGCGCCGATGACCGTGACGATTTCGCTGTCGCCGATATTCAGCGCAATGTCGTGCACCGCCTCGACCGTCCCGTAGGCGATGGAATAGTCGGCAATGCTTAACAGCGGTGTGCTCACGGCTCGGTTCCCAGATAAGCAGCGAGCACGGCAGGATTCGTCTTGATGGCGGCGGGAGTGTCTTGGGCGATTTTTCCGCCGAGATCGAGCACAACGATTTGATCCGCGAGCTTCATCACAAAGCTCATATCGTGCTCGACAAGCAGCAAGGTCATGCCTTCTGCGCGCAGCTGGCGCAGCAGATCGGCGAGCGAGCGCTTTTCAAGCTGCCGAAGTCCTGCGGCCGGCTCATCGAGCAGCAGAAGCCGGGGATCAAGGCAAAGCGCGCGTGCGATTTCGACAATCCGCTGCTGACCGAGAGGTAGGCTGCCGGCCGGCTTGTGCATGTGCTCCGATAGACCAACGCGCGCGATTTGGCGGCTTGCCTCCGCCAGAAGTCTCGCTTCCTCCGTACGGTCGAGGTGCAGAACGCTAGCGACTACACTTGACCGACCGCGCAAATGCGCGCCAAGCGCAACATTGTCGAGAACGCTCATATCGGGGACGAGCTTGACGTGCTGAAACGTGCGCGCGATGCCGCGTTGCGCGATGTCGGGCGGGGCGTGATTGCCGATCGATTCGTTGACAAAGCGAATCGTACCGCTGGTCAACGTCAGGACGCCGGTGATTAAATTGAAAAGTGTGCTCTTCCCCGCGCCATTTGGCCCAATCAACGCCATGATCTGTTGCGGTTCGACGGAAAAACTTACGTCGTTGACCGCGATAATGCCGCCGAAGCGCTTGCTCGCGGACTCGATCGACAACAAGGAGGCGTGTTCAGTCTTTTCGATCACGCGGTGGGGCAAAGGGAATACTTCGAGGGAGGGTGTCGCCGGTGTGACAGAGGGAAACAACGCGGCGAGCCGCGACCAAAGCCCTTCGCGCGCGAAATGCAGCGCTGCGACGAGCAGAATGCCGAATACGATCGGGTCCGCTTGCACATCATTACCGAACAGCGCCGGCAGGATTCGCTGGAGTGCATCTTTGAGCAAGGTGACAAGGCCCGCACCGATCAGCGCACCCCAGACGTGGCCAGCGCCGCCGAGCGTTGCCATCAGCAGATATTCGATGCCGGCACCCAGGCCAAATGGCGTCGGGTTTACGCTGCGTTGCAGATGGGCGTAAAGCCAGCCGGATAGTCCGGCCAGCAATGCCGCATAGACAAAGACGATGAGCTTCATGGACGTGCGGTTGACGCCGAAAGACTCCGCCGCGACACCACCGGTCCGGAGGGCGCGAATGGCGCGACCGATACGTGAAGACAGAAGGTTGGAAGTGCCGATGCCCGCGAGCAATACGCAGGTCCATATGACCCAATACATCGCCTTCGGATCGATAAGGCTTTGCGATCCAATGGACAGCGGCGGAATGCCGCTGACGCCGTCGTGGCGGCCAAGCAGTTCAATTTTTCCGAACAGAAAGTAGAGGCTAATCCCCCAGGCAATCGTACCGAGCGGCAGAAAATGGCCGGAGAGCCGCACGGTCACCAACCCGAGCGCGACGGCGGCCAGACCCGTCACAAGAAGCGCGATGGGAAGGCTGATCCAGGGCGAGAGGCCATAGGTGGTCGTCAGCACGGCCGTCGTATAAGCGCCAAAGCCGCAAAACGTCGCCTGGCCGAACGATGTCATGCCGCTGACGCCGGTCAGCAACACCAGTCCGATTGCGACCAGCGAGGCGAGCCCGATGTTGTTGAGCAATGTGATCCAGAATGGCGGCAAGCCCGGAATGATCGGAAGCACCGCAAGGGCGAGCGCAAAGAGCAAAATGCCGCGATGCGCGCGCATGCTCTATTCATCCTCCTCGATCTGCGGTGCGTAAAGCGAGCGCCACAGCAACACTGGGACGATGAGCATAAACACGATGACTTCCTTGTAACTGCTGGCATGAAACGAGGCGAAAGCCTCGATGATCCCCACCGCGATGGCCGCGACTGCCGTTATGGGATAACTCGCCAACGCGCCGAAGATCGCCGCAACGAATCCTTTGAGGCCGATCAGAAAACCGGTGTCGTAATAAACCGTGGTCACCGGCATGATCAGGATGCCGGAGATCGCGCCAAGAAATGATGAGAGCGCAAAGGCGATCTGTCCTGAGCCGGCGACCGATATTCCCACGAGCCGCGCGCCGAGCCGGTTGGCTGCCGTGGCACGTAGCGCCTTGCCGCGGAGCGTTCGATCGAAAAAGAGATAGAGCCCGCCCGTCAGCGCCAAAGTCACTGCATAGACTGCGATCGTCTGTCCCGTAAACGGGAGCTTTCCGAGCGTGAACGAGATATCGGTGAGCGTCGGCGCGCGCAGGCCCTCCGGGCCGAAGAAAACCAGCCCCAGCCCGACCATTGAGAGATGGACGCCGACCGCGGCGATCAGCAACGTCAACACTGAAGCATTTGCCAGTGGCTGGAAGGCAATTCGGTAAAGATACGGCCCCATCGGGACGACGATTGCGAGCGTAAGAAGAAAATTGAGCCATGCCGATTGATCCGGCCTGGCCAGCATCCGGATGAGAAAGAACACAGCGAGCGGCAACGCGATGCCGCCGGCGATCTCGCGAATGAACGACCGCAAAGTCAGAAGGTAACGCGTCCGCCAAAGTTGAATGACGCAGGACGCGATCCCAAACACCAGCAAGAGCCAGATGGTGCTGGGAATTTTTCCGATGCTGAGCAACGCAAACGTCAGGCCGCCGTAGGCAACGAACTCGCCCTGGGGAATGAAAATGATGCGCGTGACGGCAAAGACAAGGACAAGCGCAAAGCCGAGCAGGGCGTAAATCGCACCATTGGTCAGGCCATCTTGCAAGAGAAAAAGCAGGATGAGTCCATCCATAGGCAATCACTTCCCGATCGGTTGCGGCAAGCCGTCGGGTACGTGTAAGCACAATGAAATAGCGATTGCCACGGCCCCTCCCGAAATCTGTCTTATTTTTTATGAAATATAACTATTATGGAATATAAACTCAACAAATCAGTCGGGCGCCATCGCGCGCCGGAAACCACGAGCAGATTGACAATGCGAGCAACGCAACGACGAGCCGCAATCCGCGCCGATCATGCGCCAAACGCTGGCACCGGCCAATTGGATCTGGGGCCCCTGCCGAACCTCACCGGTTATGTCCTGCGCCGGACGCAGCTTGCCGTATTCGACGATTTCATCAGAACTTTTGCGCTGCTCGGCTTGCGACCGGCACAGTTTAGTGCGCTCATTGCGATCCAAAGAAATCCCGGCCGCAAACAGTCCGAGATCGCGGCAGCGCTTGGCATCAAGCAAGCCAATTTCGTCGCGTTGATGGATAAACTCGACCAGCGCGGGTTGACGCGCCGAGTCAGGTCATCGACGGATCGGCGATCACACGCGCTGACGCTGACGCCCAAGGGAGCGGCTTTGCTGCAAAAGGCTCTTGGCGTTCTGGAAAAATACGAGCGGCGTTTTGTGTCGCAACTTGGTTCAGGCGAGCATGAGCGATTGCTCGAACTGCTCAGAAAGATCAGGCTCGTGTCTTCTGCAAGATAATCAGTCAGACGTCGTACGTCTGCTTCTGGCAGATTTTGTTGCAAAAATATTTTTTGAGGTGCGCGCGTGAAGGTCGCAACAGAATTAAGTGTTGCACCGCCAGACTAGCGCCTCACTCGACATCAATTTGACCGGCCTGCATTGTTTTCGACGCTACGCTACGGCGTCCTTGGCAGCCTTTACCGGCCGAGCCCTGACGATTTTTCGAGCCGGCTTTGCCTTAAATATTGTTGGCTCCTTTGTGAATGGATTGATGCCGCTGCGCTCCTTTGTGGCGGGCTTTTTGATAACAACGAATTTGGCAAATCCAGGCACAAGGAAGGCTCCTGATTTCTTGAGTTCCGAGTAGCCTATCTTGGCGAGCGATTCGATAACGCCTTTGACGTCCTTCCGCGTCATATTGCTTTTCGAATGCTGCTCAGAGATTTTCTGAATGAGTTCCGACTTCGACATCATCTTGGCCATGTCTCCTCCATATTTCCGAATCGTGTCCGACCGAGTTAGCCCGAAGTTTGCGGTGAAGGGAACTCGGTGTTTTACTATATTGCAGTAATTTAGGGGAAAACGAGGGTAAAGCGGCCCTGCCGCCGGCGGCCTGGATCGGCCGAAAACGACCATTCCGGAACATCGGCCGCGTTGTTGAGGTGCGGTCGCCTCGATGCCCGCCGGCGAAGGACATTGATCTGTTGCCGTAGGATCAGGATTTCTGCTTCCAGCTTTGCTCTCGACATGAAAAGCGAAGCCAGAACGCCGAGAATTAGCTTGAACAGATCGGTCATCAGACCGGGGGCTTACCTCGTCTGCTCCTTGCGTCCATGCCAAATCCAATTTTCGGTACACATAACTCCGATTCTGCTGGTGGCCAAAGTCGCCGACGCGCAGTTTATTGGGCAGGGCTTATTGCGCGGCTGCGCTCATCGACGAGCGGAACGCCCAGCGCGTGAAGTAGACTTCCACATAGGCAAATGCCGCGTACATCGCGATGCCTTCGATCGCTAGCAGCAGGAGCGCTGCGAATACCAGCGGCATCTGGAAGGTCGAGCCGGAGAGCGCGATCTGATAGCCGAGCCCCGCATTCGCGCCGACGGTCTCGGACACCACAGTGCCGACAAAGGCAAGCGTGATCGCCACTTTAAGCGAACCAAACAGGTAAGGCTGCGTGCGCGGAATGCCCACTTTAAGCATGATGTCGAGCTTGCTTGCGCCAAGCGCGCGGAGTACGTCCTCGAGTTCCGGCTCCATGGTGGCAAGCCCCGTTGCCACGTTCACGACAATCGGGAAAAACGAGATCAGGAACGCGGTCAGGATTGCCGGGATCTCGCCGATGCCGAACCACATGATCAGAATTGGCACCACTGCGACCTTCGGGATGCAATTAAATCCGATCATCACCGGATAGAGACCGCGATAGATCGTGCGTGACCAGCCGACAATCAGCCCAAGGACGATGCCGAACACGATTGCGAGCGCAAATCCCGCCATCGTCGTCCAAAGAGTCACCAGCGAGTGGCGCAACAGCGGCCGCCAGTACTGCGCCATGGCCATGAACGCTTCCGACGGCGCGGGCAGGATGAACTTGTCGACCTTGAAGACGCGGCACACCGCTTCCCAGAATACGAATATTCCGATCGTGAACAGCCAGGGCGAAAGCTTTTCCAGGGTCGCGGTCATGCCTTGCGAACCTCGGCGATCTTGGCGCGCAGCTCATGCACGATGTTGGTGAATTGCGGCTCGTAGCAAATGTCGAGATCGCGTGGGCGCGGCAGATCGACCTTTTTGCTCAGCACGATGCGTCCCGGCCGCGCGCTCATCACGTGAATGGTATCAGCAAGAAATGCCGCCTCACGCAAATCGTGCGTCACCAGGATCACGGTGAAGCTGAGTTTTTGCCAAAGATCGCGCAGCACGCACCAAAGCTCCTCGCGTGTAAATGCATCAAGCGCCGCGAACGGCTCGTCGAGCATCAGCAATGCAGGTTCGTGGATCAGAGCCCGGCAGAGCGAGACGCGCTGCTGCATGCCGCCGGATAGTTCCCACGGGAAGCGGTCGGCGAAACCATCCAGCCCCACGGTTTTGAGCAGCGCTCTGGCCTTTTCACGATATTCCTGTTTGCGTCGGCGGAATTGTTCGCGGTGCGGCCGCACGATTTCGAGCGGGAGCAATACGTTGTCGATGACTTTGCGCCAGGGCAGGAGGTTCGGATTCTGGAACGCCATGCCGGCGATCTTCACCGGCCCGTGAACTTTATCGCCGAAAATTACGATCTCACCCGAGTCCGGCGGAACAAGCCCGGTCACGAGTTTCATCAATGACGACTTGCCACAGCCGGACGGGCCCACAACGGCGGCGAACTCACCGCGCTGGATGTTGAGCGTTGTGTCCTGCAACGCCAGCACGCCGCCCGACGCGCCCCTGTAGGTCAGCGTGACCGCGCCGATGTCGACTGAAGCGGTCACGCCCGAGCCCGGGATCAAAGCGTTAGAGTTTTCGGTCAGCCACCGGCGGCAGATACTGGCTGTTGAAGATGTCCTCGGCCTTCGGCCGATTCTTGAACTCGTAGGTCAGCGCGATCTGGTCGATCGATTTCGCCAACCGCGCCATGTCCACGCCGCCGAAGCCATTCGCCGTCACCCAAGGCGTGACGAAATTCTCGCGCAGCGACATCTTGAGCCGCTCAAGCTCGATTTTCACGTCTCCGGTTTCGTTGCGCGCCATCACCGATTTGATCGCCGAGTCCGGATCCTTCAGGGTGTCCTGCACGCCCTTGATGGTCGCCTTGACGAAGCCTGCAACCACCTTTGGGTTGGCCTTGGCGTAATCAGGATTGACCATGATGGCGTTGCCGTAAAGCACGAGACCGTATTGCGACATGAACATCATCTTGATGTCTTCGGGTTTGAGACCCTTGGCCAGCAGATTGAAATACATCGAGAACGAGAAACCGGTGATGGCGTCGACCTTGCCGTCGGCGAGCATCGGTTCACGCACCGGGAAGCCGATGGCTTCGATCTTGACCTTGGATTCGTCGATCTTGTTCTCCTGCACGAACGCCTTCCATTGCGCGAAGGCGCCGTCCGGCGGCGGCGCGCCGAGCACCTTGCCCTCCAGATCCTTCGGCTTGTTGATGCCAGTCTTGGCGACGCTCGCAATCGCGAACGCGGGGTTGTCGTACATCATCAGGATCGCCTGGACTTTCTTGTCCGGGTTCTGATCCTGGAATTTCACAAGCGAATTGATGTCGAAAAATCCGATCGGATACGTGCCCGCGGCGATGCGCGCAATCCCGGCAACCGAGCCCGGTCCGGAGTCGATTGTGACGTTCAGGCCTTCAGCCTTGTAGTAGCCCTTGTCGATCGCCACGAAATACGGCGCGGAAGGGCCTTCAAACTTCCAGTCGAGCGCAAATTTGAGATCGGTCTGCGCCGCGGCCGCGCTCATCAAAGCGAGCGTCGCGCCCGCGAGCATCGCAAAATACTGGGCAAAGAATCTGGTCCGTCGCATGTTTGTCGCTCCCGATTGAAACCGGCTTAGCCGGCCTGCCAGCGCATTTCCAGCAAGCCTCATGCCAGTAAATTATACAATGCTTGAGGCAACAGGCCCGCGCATTGCCGCAAGACTAGGCGGTTTTGCCGTGGTTGCCTATTCCCAGGTCAAGTGCTGTGGAGACTAACTGCCCCGGTAGCTCGAATAGCTCCAGGGCGTGGCCAGCAGCGGCACATGATAATGGCCCTCGGGTTCCGCAACCGAAAAGCGAACCGGGACAATATCGAGGAACGGCGGATCGGCCTGCGGCGCGCGCAAGCGCGAGAAATAGTCGCCGATTGCAAAGCGAATTTCGTAGCAGCCGATCGGAATTGGACGCTGGCCGATCAACGGTTTCTCGGTGCGGCCATCCGCATTGGTGAGCGTGCGCGCGATCGACGTCGATACCCCTGAATTGGCGATTTCGAAAAGTTCGACCACAACGCCTGCTGCCGGCCTGCCGCCATGGGTGTCGAGCACATGGGTTGAGAGACGGCCGTACACATTCAGGTGGTCGGGCGCGACGACATGCTGTTCGAGCCGCAGCGCGGCGATATGAAGAATTTCGATGAGTGCGGTGTTGTGTTCTGCCGCTGCTTCATTTTTCAAACGCAGTTCGAATTGGTGCAGGATCGAGTCCTTGGTATGCCGGCGCACACAAACAATAAAGGGTATCGCAAACTTCGAACGATAGGAGTCGTTGAAGCGATGGAAGGTCTCAAATTCATCAGTCGTCAGCCGGTCAAGTCCGGGGCTTCCTTGCTCGGCCCTCGAATCGGCGGTCATCGATTCTGAACGCGCAGCTTTGCCGGCGAGATCGGGATGCCCTTTGATCAGCGTGACTTGGCGGTCGGAGCCGGCGCCTTGCACCGCGGCCGTCATCGCTTCATAGAGCGACGCGAGTGTCGGAAACGGCCGACGTGCGTGAACGGCTTCAGCGATCCATGGCGCGTGTTCAAAAATATCGCCCAAGGTCACTACGAAGGCGGTCTTGTTCATCTTGTTGAGTTCGTCGAGAGAGACTTTGGTCATGCCGGCATCTCTGCGTCAGGTGATCGTCGGAGCGGCGGCGGCCAGGCTCCGGTGCTCGTGGTGCCAGTGCTGCGCGATGGCAAGCCGCGTTGTGGCCCAGACGCGGTCATGGTTGCCAATGTGGTCGAGAAAACGCATGAGCCCAGCCGTCCGGCCGGGGCGGCCGACAAGCCGGCAATGCAGCCCGACCGACATCATCTTCGGGGTGCTCGCGCCCTCAGCGTAGAGCACGTCGAAGGCATCGCGCAGATAAACGAAAAAATCTTCGCCGTTGCCGAAGCCCTGCGCGTTGACGAAACGCATGTCGTTGGCATCGAGCGTATAGGGAATGAGCAGATGCGGCCCCTTCGGTCCATTGACCCAGTACGGCAAGTCGTCGGCGTAGGTGTCGGATGAATAGAGAAACCCGCCGTCTTCAAGCACCAGCTTCAGCGTATTGGCCGACGAGCGTCCGGTATACCAGCCAAGCGGCCGTTTTCCCGTGGCCTGGGTATGAACTCCAATGGCTTCGCGCAGATGGGCGCGTTCCTTGGCCTTGGGCATGTCCTTGTAGTCGATCCATTTGAGGCCGTGGCTTGCGATGTCCCACCCGCCCTCATGCATGGCTGCTACGGCGTCGGGGTTGCGTGCGAGTGCGCTCGCAATGCCGAAAACCGTGACCGGCAATGTGCGTTCGGTGAATATCCGCCACAGCCGCCAGAAGCCCGCGCGAGAACCGTATTCGTACATCGACTCGACGTTCATATGACGTTGGCTGGGCCAGGGCTGCGCGCCAAGCACATCCGACAGGAAGGCTTCGGATGCCTTGTCACCATGCAGGATCGAACTCTCGCCACCCTCCTCGTAATTGATCACGAATTGCACGGCGACACGCGCGCGGCCGGGCCAGCGCGGATCGGGCGGCGTGCGGCCGTAGCCTTTGAGGTCGCGAGGATAGTCTTGAGGCATGTTGCGTCCTCGCGTTACTTTTCCGGCGCGCCGGCGGCAAGCCATGCCGCGATCAGTCCGCGCTCGTCGCCGGTCATTTCGGTGATATTACCCGGCGGCATGGCGCGCGAACGCACGGCGTTGATTTCGATCAACCTTGCATGAGTGCGGATGCGCTGCGGGTCGTCCAGCATGATTCCTTTCGGCGCAGTGCCGATGCCGGCCCAGACTGGCGCACTGGCGTGGCACATGCTGCAGCGCGTGAGCATGATGGTCTCGACTGCCGCAAACTTCGGTGCGGGCATAATCGCTCTGGTGGATTCACGCGGGCCCGCGCCGGAGAGCCACGCGATCGCCGCCATGCCAGCGGCCGCCACGCCCCAAGTCCACCATGGGCTGCCTCTGCCTTGGTGGCGGGAATTGAAGAAGTGGCGGATCACCGGGCCGACGGCGATTACGATCGCGACGATCAACCAATTGTATTTGGTGGCGAACAGCAGCGGGTAATGGTTGCCGATCATCAGGGAAACGACCGGAAGCGTCAAATAATTGTTGTGAACCGAGCGCTGCTTGCCGATCTCGCCCCAGTACGGATCGGGTGCGGTGCCCGCGATCAACGCGGCGACGGTCTTCTTCTGATACGGGATGATGATGGCGAACACGTTCGCCACCATGATCGTCCCCACAAGCGCGCCGATCTGCGTGAATGCGCCACGTCCGCTGAATACGTGGGTAAAGCCGTATGTCAGTCCGACCAGGAAGATATAGCCAACGACAGAAAGTAGCAGTTCGTTGCGCGCGAGCGCTGAGCGGCACATGCCTTCGTAGATAAGCCAAGCCGCGAGCAAAGTGCCCGCGCTGATGCCGATGGCGGCGTTCGGGCTGAGCTTAAGCACCGAGCGATCGATCAGAAAAAATTCGGCGCCAAGGTAATAGACAACGATCAGCAGCGCGAAGCCCGAGAGCCACGTGGTGTAGGCTTCCCACTTGAACCATGTGAGATTGTCCGGCATGCGCGCCGGTGCCACCAAATACTTCACCATGTGGTAGAATCCGCCGCCATGAACCTGCCAAGCATCTCCTTTGACGCCTTCGGGCAGGCCACTGCGGGGTTTGAGGCTAAGATCGAGGTGAATAAAGTAGAACGAGCTGCCGATCCAAGCGATGCCCGCTACCACGTGCAGCCAGCGTATAATGAAGCTCAACCATTCGGTGAGCACGACCTCCACGATGAAATGCCCCTTCGTTCTCGATCCGCCTGTGTCAGCATGACAGACGCAACACCGATTGTTCAAGCCCGCACCTGCGCTTCATTGAGGAGCGAGCGGCCGGCATGGTGAGCGGTGGTCAAACACATGCGAAAGCATCAGCCGCTGTGGCGGCCCCTGGCACGTTTGGTGCGCGCATTCTCGATTTGGCGGATCGTCTGGCTAAGTGGTCCGATTCGCAGGACAATCTGACGTGCACTTATCTGACGTCTGCGCATCGCGCGGTTGCGGGTCAATTGCGCGAATGGATGCGAGAGGCCGGAATGACTGCGGAGATTGATACAGTCGGTAATGTGGTCGGCCGCTTTGCGGCACTCGATCCCGGCGCAAAAATTCTCATCATCGGCTCGCACTACGACACTGTCCGCAATGCAGGCAAATACGATGGCCGGCTTGGAATTCTTGCCGCTCTTGTGGTGGTCGAACACCTCAATGCAATTGGCCGGAGGCTGCCGTTCAATTTCGAAGTGATCGCCTTCTCGGAGGAAGAAGGCGTGCGCTTCGGGACGGCATATCTTGGCAGCAGCGCCGTCGCCGGCCGCTTCGATCGCCAGGTGCTGGAGCGGCGCGACGCATCCGGCCTTTCGGTCGCTGAGCTCATACGTTCAACCGGCGGCAATCCCGATGCGATCCCGGCCTTGGCGCGGCAAGCGCAGAAACTGCTCGGCTATCTCGAAGTCCACATCGAGCAGGGACCAGTGCTTTTGCAAGAAAAGCTGCCAGTTGGAATCGTGACCGCGGTCGCAGGCAGTGTGCGATATTTGATTTCAATTATTGGGGTATCCGGCCATGCCGGCACCGTGCCAATGACGGCACGCAATGATGCCGCTGCTGCCGCGGCCGAGATCGTATTGTTTGCGGAACGACGCTGCAGGCAGGCGCAGGGACTGGTCGGAACGGTGGGTCAATTGACGGTGCCGAACGGGGCGATCAATGTGATCCCCGGCAGATGCGAACTCTCGCTCGATATTCGCGCTGACGATGTCACCAAGCGCGATGCAGCGATTGCCGACTTGTTTGCGGAAATCGAGCAGATCAAAAAACGTCGAGGCGTAGCGATTGAAGTCGCCGAAGTTCAACGCACGCCGACCGTTGCCTGCTCGCCGCGAATGCAAGGGCTACTCGCCGATGCCATTGTCCGTGCCGGCATTCGCCCGCACTATCTGCCGAGTGGCGCGGGACACGACGCCGTCATGTTTGACGGCATCACCGACATCGGCATGCTATTCGTGCGTTGCGGCAATGGCGGCATCAGCCACAGCCCGTTGGAATCTTTGACCGCCGATGACGCCGATGTTGCCGCCAGAATTCTTCTCGACGTCATAATGAATTTCCAAGAATGAGCTAGCATGATCCTCGCCGACCGCATCAAAGAGTTTGTCGAGCGCGAATTCGCCCGCGAAACGGAGTTTCTTGCCGAGCTCGTAAAGGCGCCAAGCGACAATCCGCCCGGCGATTGCGCGCCGCATGCCGCGCGTGCGCGCCAATTGCTCGAAGCGCTTGGGTTTGCGGTCGAGTTGCATCCGGTGCCGCCTTCGGTGGTTGAAGCGGCGGGAATGAAGAGTGCGACCAATCTGATTGTCCGCCATCGGTTTGGCGATGGCCCGATTGTCGCGCTCAATGCGCACGGCGATGTCGTGCCCCCCGGTCGCGGGTGGAGCCACGATCCCTATGGCGCGGTGATCGAACAGGGGCCAAACGGGCTGGTGATGTATGGACGCGGCGCTGCAGTCTCGAAATCGGATTTTGCGACTTATACCTTTGCGTTGCTCGCACTGAAAGATGCCGCGGCTCGCGGCGCGAAGCTTGGCGGTACAGTCGAGTTGCACTTCACTTATGACGAAGAAGCGGGCGGCGAGATCGGTCCAAAATGGCTGCTCGATCAGGGATTATCCAAGCCGGACTTCGCTATCGCCGCGGGATTTTCCTATGCGGTCGTCACCGCGCACGACGGTTGTCTGCATCTCGAAGTCGTGGTGATTGGCAAACAAGCGCACGCGGCCATTCCGGAAAGTGGCGTCGATGCACTTGAAGCCGCGAACGCTATCTTGACGGCGCTTTACGCGAGTAGACCTGCGCTTGCTCAATTGCGTTCACAAACACCTGGAATTGTCTCGCCAACCCTCAACGTTGGACTGATCAATGGTGGCATCAACACCAATGTTGTGCCGGACCGAGTCACCTTTCGTCTTGACCGGCGGATAATTCCGGAAGAGGCGCCGGACCAGGTTGAAGCGCAGCTGCGCGAGCTCATCGCCGGTGCATCGCGGCAATTTCAAAAAATAAAATTAGATGTACGTCAAATATTGTTGGCCATGCCGCTCGTTCCACAACGCGGTACGGAGCGCTTAGCCGCCGTGATACAACGCCACGCACGCGATCTGCTTGGAGCGGAGGTGCCGGTGACGGGCGTGCCACTCTATACCGATGCCCGGCATTATGCGGCGCGCGGCATTCCAATTGTACTCTATGGTGCCGGTCCGCGGACGTTGCTGGAAGCCAATGCCCACAATGCCAATGAGCAGCTTCGTCTTACGGATATGCGAGCGGCTACAAAAATTGTCGCGCTATCGGTCGCCGAATTGTGCACCCGGTAAATTCAGCGATAAATATTTCGAAATCGTGTTGCGCTAGAGCCTTATCCACCTTGATGGAATCAGAGTAGGG
This sequence comes from Hyphomicrobiales bacterium, assembly GCA_003169835.1. GTDB lineage: Bacteria > Pseudomonadota > Alphaproteobacteria > Rhizobiales > Xanthobacteraceae > PNAI01. Next base: position 27,592 of record PNAI01000036.1, read on the forward strand.
CTCTTGCTTTTTGTTTGAGCATGATCCCTCGGGTCGAGCCCGAGGGCATGCTTTTCCGACCTTACCTTCGCCCGCCGAAGCGGGCTTCGCGAAGGCGGGAAACCGGTTCCCACTTTTCGGGATCATGCTCTAGAACACCGTGCCGTCAGTCGCAAGCGGGATCGGGGAGGGGCCAGATGGCGGCCGGCGTTCAAGCGCGATTTTGCGGCCCGCGCTCCAGGTACCGCCTTGCAGCAGGTGCGGAAGAGCAAATGCTGAGTTCAGACCAAGTCGCTGTCGCACCAGACCAAGCAGTTCGTCCATCAATATTACCGTCAGTGCGCGCCATTCGTTCACAAGCTCGGATGAAACCTCTTGTGGCGCGTCGATTGGCCGTCGCGGGCAAATGACGCCAAGATCGACAAACAGGCCGCCGTTCCGATATTCGGCAAGCGCCGTCAATTCGTCGAGATTTACGACGGTGAGATCGGCCATCGCCAGCGGCTCGATCAGCGAATAGGTCAGCCATTGCGACAGCTTGTGGAACGGCACGATGCGGTCGGTGGCATCATTGATGCGGACGGCAGGATGATACCCGGCATCGCCGACGCCGACACCGTTGACGACGAGACCGGACGGCCAGATTGACGAGAGGGATTCCAGCAGTGTGCTCAGCACCAAAGAGGCTGGAATGCGTCCATCGCGGTTTTGCAGTGCCAGGCAATCGGCGAGACACCCGGGTCGTCTTGATGAGCCGAACAGATCAGGCCGCACTTCAAGCGCATGCCCAAGGCGGCGCAGCAACGCCGCGCGGCGATCCAGCCCTATCAGCGGATTGTCAGTGTTGACTTGAAGTCCTTGCGCGAGCTTTTCCGTATCGATGGCCTTCAGTGCGGTGGCATCAACCTGCAATGGCCGCTCTGGTTGAGACGAGAACAGACCATCGGTGAACATGTCGAGGCTGGCGATGGCCAAGCCTTCCGAGCGCGCGAAGACGAGACCAGTTGCTTGCTCTCGGTAGCGCCATTGATCGCCTGCGCCGGCGTCGAGGAAAACGCTGACCGTCGCAAGATCGATGGCGGCGCGAGCACGCTCATTCACGGTAGCGCTATGGAGCTTTTGTAAAATCGAAGCCCAGCGCTCGATCCCACCCGCGGAAAAATGCCGCCAGCGGCTGTGTGGCGGGATGTTAAGGTCCGGATATGCCGCCCGTGTTACGTCGGCGACGTAGGCCGCAACGTCGGCAAGCCGGCGTTCATCAAGCGTGAAGTGTTGCGAATGACCCGCGTCGACCCAATGATAGACGAGGGAACAACGCTCGCGCACGGCGGCGGCGCTCAGAAGCTTTGCAAGCTCCGCGCTTGAACTGCCAGCAGCGGCATCAGCCTTTGCCGAGGTGCCCTCCACGATGCTCATTGTACTACTCGGCCTTACTCATCGAGTGCGCGGCCGACCGACTTAATATTCGAAGCGGGCGTTGTTCCGCTGAAATAACCGGCGGCGAGTTTGGCTTCGATCTCCACGCGCGCATCGGCCGGTATCATTCCGTCGGGGATCGCGACGCGCTCGTCGATCGTGATCCCTTGCCGGATCAGCGCGTCATATTTCATGTCGCTCATGGAGGCAAAGCGGTGGATGCGGGTGATGCCGAGCCAATGCATCACGTCCGGCATCAGCTCCTGGAAGCGCATGTCGGGAACGCCGGCCACGCATTCGGTGCGCTTAAAATAAGTTTCGGGCCGATCGCCGGAAAGCTGTCGCTTGCGTGCGTTGTAGACCAGAAACTTTGTGACTTCGCCGAGTGCGCGGCCTTCCTTGCGATTGTAGACCACGAGGCCGACGCCGCCTTGCTGCGCCATCTCGATGCAGATTTCGATGCCGTGGGCGAGATAGGGACGGCAGGTGCAGATATCCGAACCGAAGACGTCCGAACCGTTGCATTCGTCGTGAACGCGGCAAGCCAGTGGTGTCTTGCCGTCGCCGAGCTTAGCCGGATCGCCGAAGACGTAGATGGTCGTACCGCCGATCGGCGGTAGAAACACTTTCAACTCTTCATGCTCGACAAGCTCGGGATACATGCCGGCGGTCTGCTCATGCAGGTCGCGGCGGAGTTTGGCCTCGCTGACATTGAAACGTGCAGCGATGCCGGGAAGATACCAGACCGGATCGACCGCGGCCTTCATCACGCGCACGTTGCCTTGCGCGGATACGATGTCGCCGTCAGGGCGGATGCGCCCGGCTTCAATTGCCATGCGGATTTCCGGCACGTCGATGTGCGCGCGCGTCGCGGCGATGGTCGGCCGGATGTCATAGCCGTGAAGGAGAAGATCGCGGAACTCATGGCCGACGAGATGGCCCCAGGGGTCGAGCGAAACGATCTTTGCCGGGTCGAACCATTGCGGATGCGGTCCGATGCGATCGGCCGGCGCAGTGTCGGTGAGGTCGGCGAGATGATTGCGAGGCAAGGCGCCGGCTGCGATTGCCAGTGCGCGATAGACCGAATAGCCGCCCGCGTGCGTTCCGATCGCGTTGCGATGGGTCGCGTTGCGCAGTGTGGCGATGACCGGGCCGCGCTCGGCAGCGCTCCCAGCGCCCCACTTGAGTGTGGGCGCTTTCGGACTTGTGCCGACCGGCGTCAGCGGCACGCCAATCGGCTGGCTGCCGAACATCTTGTCGAGACTTGACTCGCTACGCGATTCCATGTTTCTAACCCACAACACCTTCATCACCGAAACAAATACGACGGCATTGTCTGCCGCCGGTGCGATTTATTTGGATCGCGAAAAAACAACCAGGATAATCCTGATAGGTTTTTTCTGCAAGAGGGATTGCGAAAACCTCGATAGCTGCTGTCGTTTCTTGGCGCCTGTTAGCGCGCGGGGGCGGTGCTTTTGGCTTCGCCGTGCATGGCTTGCAGGACCCGCACCAGCCGTTCGGCGAAGATCGCCGCAGGAATCGGAAGATGGCGTGCGCGCAATTGACCCAGAACGAGGTTGGCACGCGGGACATCTCGGTCATCGATGTTGCGCGCTACGAGGCCCAGCTTGTTACCGCCCGGCATCGTGCCGATGCGAATTTGGAACGAAATGAGGTTGGCCTGCCTCGCTAGCCCACGCAGCAGCTCGAATGAATTTGACTCGGCTGCAATCTGGAAGGAAATCTCGCTGCGGGCGCATACTTCTTCGAGTAACTGCCTGCCTCCAATACTGCGCTCAGGCAATGCCACCGGGTAAGCAGCACAATCGCGTAGACGTACGGTCTTTCTGCTAGCGAGCGGATGGTTCGAAGACATGACGGCAACGATGCGTTGCTCGATTGTCATCAGCGGCAGAAAATTTGCAAGAAAGGGCGGCCGAAAGACAAGAACAAGATCGACCTCGTAATTGGCGAGTGCCGACATTGCTCGTTCATGATCGAAAACCTTAATATCAAACGACACGAGCGGATGGAGTTTGCGGAACTCCCCGACTTCGCGCGGCAGAAAATCCAGCGCCAAGGCTTGACTGCAGGCAATGCGCACGGTGCCCCGTCGCATGCCTTTTAGATCTTCTATCTGCGACTTCATCCGCTCGACATCGCCATCCTGCTGGCGCAGGTAACTGACGAAAACCTCGCCGGCGGACGTCAGCCGCACGCCGCGTGACCTGCGCTCGAACAACGGCGTGCCGAGCTCCTCCTCCAGGTCCATGATCCGGCGGTTTACCGCAGAGGCGGTGACGTTGAGATGGTCTGCGGCCTTGCGGATCGAGCCGGTCCGCGCAACCTCGTCGACGTAGCGGAGAATGCGCAAATGCTTCATTGCAGCGTCGCCTCCGTCGCCTCGCGCACCTCACTGGACACTCGGCTGAGTGATGCTTTTTCGGCATCACAATAGCAAGAAATCAGCGGCAGATGTGAGCAGTCTTCTTCGCTAACGTTGGTTGCCGGAGCCTTCCGGCACGGTGATTGCAGCGTAGCGACCGGGATGTTTGTCGAATGACCACGAAACTGCGACCGGACGCTGGAAAACTCTTCAATCCGAAGGGCAATGCGCAAAATATGAGCTTCGTTCGCTCACGCAAACAGCAGCGGATTGTTTTGCTAGAAGCAACACCACAGCCCGTTGAGTTGGACCTCGCCGCCACGGCTCTGGTTGTCGTGGACATGCAGAACGACTTTTTGCATCCCGAAGGCTGGTTTGCGGCCCGCGGTGTCGATTCCGCACCGGTTACGGCCGTCGTGCCGGCGGTTGAACGTCTGACAAGCGCAATACGCCAGGCCGGAATACCGGTGATTTGGCTCAATTGGGGAATTCGGGCGGACCGCGCGAACTTGCCGGCGACGTTTGTTGCCAAGGGATGCAGCGCGCGGGCGCCAACCTATGCGGAGCCCTCACCATCGGGCCGTGGCCGCATTCTGGTGCGCGACGATTGGGGGGCGGCGACGATCGACGAGTTGACGGTCGATCCTTCCGACATTCTGGTGCACAAGCACCGCCTGTCCGGCTTGTGGGACAATGAATTCGATTCAATCTTGCGTCAGCGCGAGATCACGACGCTGCTGTTCGCCGGCGTCAATACCGATCGCTGCGTATTCTCGACGCTGCAGGACGCGGGCTTCCTCGGCTACGACTGCGTGCTGGTCGAGGATGCCTGCGCCACCGTCTCTCCCGATTTTGTTCGCGACGCGGTGCTCTACCTCGTCCGTCTCCTCCATGGCGTGGTTGCGACTAGCGACGCCATTTTCTCGGTGATCGGAAAGCCGGATCCGGCGCCTCTCCCGCAAACCAAAGCTCTTGAAAGGAGTGCGCCATGAAATCAACCATGACATCGAATTTACGAACCGCGCTGCTCGCCTTGACGGCGGCGTTTGTGCTTTCGGCGCCGTTAGTCGTCCCGGCTGCGGCACAGACGACCAAACTCAAGATGGTGCTGAATTGGAAATACCAGGGGCCGCAGGGAATGTTCTTTCTTGCGGACGACAGAGGCTACTTCAAGGCCGAAGGACTTGAAGTTACGCTCGACCAGGGCAACGGCTCCGGCGCGGGCGTGCCGCTGGTCGCCAACGGCACCTACGACGTGGCCTTCGGTGACATCAACGCACTGATCGAACTTGCGGCGAAGAAGCCCGACGATGCACCGATCGCGGTCTACGTGATGTTCAATCAGCCGCCTTTCACGGTGGCAGTGAAAGCCGACAGCCCGATCAAGTCGCCGAAGGATTTCGTCGGCAAGACATTGGGCGGTGCCGCGAACGACGGTGCGCTGAAGCTGTTTCCCGCGCTGTGCAAGATCACAAAGATCGACTGCACCAAGGTCAACATCACCAACATGCAGCCTAATCTGCGCGAGCAAATGCTAATGCAGGGCCAGGTCGACGGCGTATTCGGTTACGTCAACACGATCCGTTTTTCGGCAAGACTGATCGGAATCAAAGATGACCAGATCCGCTTCATAAATTACGGCGATTACGGGATGGACCTCTACTCCAACGCCATCATCGTCTCGAAGAAGCTGGTGAAAGAGAATCCAAAGGCTGTGGCTGGCCTGGTGCGGGCCATCAACAAGGGGCTCATCGATTCGCTCAAAGACATCGATGCGTCAGTGGCTGCGGTTGCAAAGCGCGAGTCGCTGATCAAAGTCGATATCGAGAAGGAACGGTTCGTCGCGACGCTCAAGGATGAGATGAACCATCCTGAGATAGCCACGATTGGGCTTGGCAATGTCAATCCCGAACGGTTGAAGAAGTCGATCGATATTCTGGTCGAGGCAAACAACCTTCCGCGCACGCCGGCGGTCTCCGAAATCTTTACCCCGGAGTTCCTGCCTCCGGCGGCAGACTTACCGAAGAAGCTTTTCTAAACGCATTTGCGCGGCGTCGCTCTTTCCAGCGGGAAGAGCGGATTGCCGGTGCGCCGATGCAAGCGAAAGCAACGACGAAAAAAACGACCATGGATCTCCAGCTAAAAGGGCGGGTCGCGGTGATCACCGGTCCTGCCAAGGGAATGGGTGCGGCTGTCACCAAGGCCTTCGCAAGTGAAGGCGCGCGGCTTGCGCTCGCCGGCCGGGACGTTTCTGCGATCGAGCCGGTTGCAGCCGAGGCAAGGACGCTCGGGGCCGAGGCTATCGTCGTGTCGTGCGATCTCACCGATGCCAAGCAGTGCGAGCGGGTGGCTACTGTGGCAAAGGATGCCTTCGGCCGTATCGACATCCTCATCAATGTCGCCGGCGGTTCCGGACCGATCGGCAAGACTGGCATCGAAACAACGCCGGAAGAGTTTGATGACATCGTCACGCTCAATATGCACGGCTGCTTCCACACGATGCGTGCCACGTTGCCGACAATGATTGCGCAGCGTTACGGCAAAATCGTAAACGTCGGCGGCACCTTCGGCATGCGTGGCCGAGCGGGCCGCATGGCGTATTCCGCGTCCAAGTGGGGCCTGCGCGGGATCACCAAGAGCTTCGCCCTCGAAGTCGGCGCCTACAACATTAATGTCAACTGCGTCGCGCCTGGAATGGTCGATGGCGAGCGCTTCCGCGACAAGGTCTGCACAGATATGGCGAAGCGCCTCGGCATCACGGTCGAGCAAGCGGTCGAGCGCCATGCCTCCGATTACGCGCTCAAACGTGTCACCAGAGATGTCGATGTCGCCAACGCGTGCCTGTTCCTCGCCAGCGACGTTTCCCGCCAGATCACCGGTATCGACCTGCCGGTCGATGGCGGTTGGGCGATGCTTTAGGAGAAGGCGATGATCATAGCCGATCTTGTCATCCGGTCCGGCAAAGTTGTCAGCTCCGACAGCGTCATTGCGGCAAGTGTTGCCATCAAGGACGGTTTGGTGATCGCCGTCGGCGACGATTCGGCGATGCCGCAGGCCACGGAGACGCTCGACGCACGCGGGCTGCACGTATTGCCCGGTGCCATCGACGTGCACGTTCATTTTCGCGATCCAGGCTATCCGCACAAGGAAGACTTCGCGAGCGGCACGGCGGCGGCGGCGTTCGGGGGCGTAACCACCGTGTTCGATATGCCGAACACCATTCCGCCGACTGGCACGCCCGATGCTCTTGCCGCCAAGCACCGCATCGCGGCCGAGAAGGCACATGTTGATTTCGGTCTCTATGGACTGCTCGGCGAAGACACGATCGAGCACGTCCCCGAGATGGCCAAGAGCGTCATCGGCTTCAAGCTCTATATGGGAAATACGTTTGGAAAGATCCCGACGCCTTCGACGGGGGGGATGCTCGAAGCATTCGAAGTGGTGGCGCCGACTGGCAAGCGGGTGTCGCTACACGCCGAAACCAATTCGATCATGGAACGCCGCGAGACGCGGATGCGTCAGGCCGGTCGCATCGATCCGCTTGCCCACATTGCGTCGCGGCCTGCGGTGGTTGCGGTCGAGGCTGTCAGTCGCGCTGCTACCCTGGCCGAATGGACCGGCGCACGCATTCATATCTTGCATATTTCCTCGGCCGAGGAACTGCGGCCGCTGCGCGAGGCCAAGGCGCGCGGCGTCGAGATTACCGGCGAAACCTGCCCGCACTACGTGCTGCTTTCGATCGAAGACTACGCCCGATTTGCCGGCGTCATCCGAGTCAATCCGCCGGTCCGCGAAGCGCGCAATCAGCAACCGATCTGGAATGCATTGGCTGACGGCACGATCGATGTGATTGCGACCGACCATGCGCCGCATTCGCCGGAAGAGAAAACCCGCAACGATATCTGGACTGTCGATTGCGGGTTTCCCGGTGTGGAGACACAAATGCCGTTGATGCTGACCGAGGTCAATGCCGGACGCTTCAACATTTCGGACTACGTGCGCTGGAGTGCCGCGAACCCTGCGAAAATCTGGGGGCTCTATCCGCGCAAAGGCGTCATTGCTCCAGGTGCCGAAGCGGACATCGCCATCGTCGATCTCATACGCGAATGGACGATCGACGACGCCAAGCTGCAATCGCTCTCGAAAATCACGCCGTTCCACCGGCGGCGGGTGAAAGGCATGCCGATCCACACGCTGGTACGCGGACGCTTTGTGATGAAGGATCGCACGCTGTTGCCCGGTACGCGGGGCTGGGGCCGCCCGGTCCATGCGATCCAAAACCTGCCGGCGCCGCATCTGCGGAACATCGATCAGACCATGAAGATGATCGTGCGCGTCGGCGAGACGGTCAGGCCAAGGGAGTCCGTCGCATGACACCGGCGACAGTTCTCGATCTGCCGATGTCACCCCAGGCTGCCCTATCGCGGCCGCGCGCTTTTGTTGAGCTCGAGAGGGTGACCCACACCTATGGCCGCGGCGAACGCCAGGTGCAGGCGCTGATGGAAACCAATTTGCGGATCGAGGAGGGAGATTTCATTGCCCTGGTTGGCCCCTCCGGATGCGGCAAGTCCACGATCCTCAAGCTCGTAACCGGCCTGATCAATGCATCGAGCGGCTATGTCTACGTTGCCGGCCGCGAGGTCGGTGCCGAGCCCGTTCGCGTCGGCATGGCATTCCAGAACCCGACACTGTTACCTTGGCTCACGCTGCTCGAGAACGTGATGCTGCCGCTCAAGATCGTGCCGCCGTTCCGACAAGAGTACCGCGCTAAACGCAAGAGTGAATTTCGAGACCGAATCGAGGCACTGCTGTCGCAGGTTGGTCTTGCGGGCTTTAGCAACAAATATCCTTGGCAGCTTTCAGGCGGAATGATGCAGCGCGCCTCGCTGTGCCGCGCGCTCATCCACGAACCGCAGCTTCTCATGCTCGACGAGCCGTTCGGCGCTCTCGACCAGTTCACGCGCGAGGAGCTGTGGGGGGTGATGCAGGAGCTCTGGATGACGCGCAAGCCGACGGTCTTGCTCGTAACGCACGATCTCAAGGAGGCGGCCTATCTCGCCAATCGCATCTGCGTGATGCAGGCGCGGCCCGGGCGCATCATCGATGACAGCGCGGTGCCTTTCCCGCGGCCGCGCACGATCGTGATGTCCTACTATCCGGATTTCACCGCGCTGACGCAGCGTCTGCGCGAGATGATCGTGCACGCCCAGCCCGCCAAAGAGGCCGCACCATGAACCAGCAGCTTCGACGGCGCATGGGCTCGACAGCACTCATCATCGGCTTCTTCGTCGTGTGGGAGGTGCTTTGCCTTGGATTCGGCGTGAGGGATATCGTACTGCCACGGCCTTCCGAGATCGTCATAACGCTGGTTTCGCGCTTTCCTGGGATCTGGCCGCATGCGGTACAGACGATCTACACCACGCTGGTCGGCTTCGCGCTCGGTATCTTGTTCGGCGTATTGATCGGGGTGCTGATCGGATCTTCGCGGCTTGCCTACGACGTGGGCTATCCGCTGCTGGTTGGATTTTCCAGCATCCCGAAGGTGGCGGTCGTTCCGATCTTCGTTCTGTGGTTCGGCGCCGGTACCGTGCCGGCGGTTCTGACAGCGATGATCCTTTGCATTTTTCCGATTGTCGTCAACGTCGCGACCGGCCTTGCGACCACCGAGCCCGAGCTCGAAGACGTCATGCGAGCGCTCAAGGCGAGCAAGCTCGACATTCTCATCAACGTTGGATTGCCGCGCGCCATGCCTTACTTCTTCGCTTCGCTGAAGGTCGCGGTGACGCAGGCCTTCGTCGGGACGGTGATCGCCGAGACGGTCGCGTCCAATAAAGGCATCGGTAATCTGATGATGATCGCAAGTTCGAGCTTCGATGTGCCGCTCGTGTTCGCCGGATTGCTGATACTTGCAGTGCTCGGCGTCGGCCTTTACGTCCTCTTCTCTTTCATCGAAGTTCGCGTGACCGGCTGGGCGCGTCGCAACGACGAATTCGCCATGGGTTGACCGACAAAGAGTTGATCGTTCGAGCGCCGAATTATGCCCATCGCCAAAGTTCATCGCATCTCCGCCGCCGCGCCCGACGATGTCAGCGGCATCGAGGCGGCCATCACTTCGGGCCACATCGATCCCAAAGGCGTCATCGCGGTTCTGGGCAAGACCGAGGGCAACGGTCTGGTCAACGATTTTGCCCGCGGCTACGCGTCGCTCGTATTGAGCCAACTGTTCCAGCGTTTTCTGCCGGCGGAGCAAGCCGCGAAAATCTGCCTCGTGATGTCGGGCGGGACCGAAGGCGGCATGGCGCCGCATTGGACGGTCTTCGAGCGCTCCGAAGGCAATGGCGCGAAGGGTCCGGCGCTAGCGTTCGGGCGTGCGCACACGCCGGCAATATCGGCCGAACACCTCGGCCGTCTTGCGCAAGTCGATAAGGTCGCGTCCGCCGTGCGTGCAGCGATGGCCGACGCCGGCATCGTCGAATCCGCAGATGTGCATTTCGTGCAGGTCAAATGTCCGCTGCTCACAGTTCAACGCATCGCCGATGCCGAGAGACGCGGCGCGACCGTGGTGACGTCCGACACTTTGAAGTCCATGGGCCTGTCGCGTGCCGCCAGCGCCCTGGGAGTCGCAGTCGCCCTTGGCGAGATCAAGCATTCCTTGTTGCGTGACGCTCAGATTGGAAGCGACTGGAATGTGTGGTCGGGGCGGGCCAGTTGCTCGGCGGGCGTCGAGTTGCTTGGGCACGAAATCGTGGTATTCGGCATGTCATCGGCGTGGAGCGGTCCGCTCGCAATAGATCACGCTGTCATGACGGATGCGATCGACATAGAATCGGTGCGAGAAGCTCTCGCGCGACTGGGTCTTCCGGTAAAAGGCCAGCTTCCGCCGGTGGAACTCCCGCGCTTGCTTGCAGTGCTTGCGAAAGCAGAAGCCAGCCATGACGGCCGGCTGCGTGGCAATCGCCACACCATGCTGGACGATTCTGACATTTCCTCAACTCGCCACGCACGTGCCTTTGTCTGCGGCGCGCTTGCCGGCCTGATTGGCCACGCGGAGATTTACGTATCCGGCGGCGCCGAACACCAGGGCCCGGATGGTGGCGGGCCGGTTGCCCTGATCGTAAATCGCAGCTTGATATTACGCGCGTGACGCATGCCATACCCCAGTGTTGAATTGCGGGCCGCAAAAATTGGCACTGCATGCCGAGGGAAACCGGTTCCCACCCGGCGAAACTCGGGCTTGCCCGAGTTCCGATATCTAGCACGCCGGAATTCGGGTAAACCCGACTTCCGGTATCAAGTCCGGGGGCAGGCATTTTCGGGATCATGCTCTAGTGATGACGGGCCGACAAAAACTGATCCTCCTGTCATCCTCATAGAGAGGATCGTCTACAGAATGCGATTCTCGACTCTTGTCTTCCTTTTCTTGTCTTCCTTTTCAACATCCCATTCCTCGTTGTCCCGACGCGCTATGTTTTGAGCTGCGCGGCGTGGTCTGGGGCTTGGGAGGTGCTGACAGACTCAAATGATAGCGTGGCGAACTTTGGCCGACACCCATTCACTGACGATCACGGTGCCGATAATCACCAGCAGCATCAGCGACACCTGCGTCCAATGGAGCTGGGTGATCGCAGCGTTGAGTTCGAGCCCGATGCCGCCGGCACCGACCAGCCCAAGCACGGTCGACTCGCGGATATTGATGTCCCAGCGGAACACTGAAATTCCGGCGAAGGCGGGCAACACCTGCGGCACGATGCCGTAAACGCTGACCTGCGCACCGGTTGCGCCTGTTGCGCGCACCGCCTCTACTTGACCTTCATCGATCTCCTCGATCGCTTCGTAGAGCAGCTTGGCGCAGAAGCCGATTGAGCGCAGGCCGATGGCGATGATGCCGGCAAACACGCCCGGTCCGACGATGGTGACCAGCATCAGCGCCCATATCAGCGAATTGATCGAGCGCGACGCGACGATGATGAACAGCGCGACCGGCCGCACCAGGGTCACGCTCGGCGTGGTGTTGCGCGCAGCGCAATAAGCAACCGGCACGGCCAAGATGACCGCGATCACAGTGCCCAGCGTCGCGATATTGATGGTGTCCCAGATCGGCCTCGCCAGGTGCCGGATAAGGCCCCAGTCGGGCGGCACCATGCGAGCGGCGAGATCGCCAGCCTGCGCAGGAGCGTCCCAGACGAAGGCCCAGATGGTCTTTTCCGAAATGAGCTGGAAGCAATAGACGAACAGGGCGGTGGCCGCGAGCCAGGACACCCAGATCGCAAGTTGGGCGTTGCGGTCGCGCCGCTGCCAAATCTTCAAGCCGCCTTTCACTACGACTGACATCATTGCACCCAGCGGCGGAGATAACCGGACGAATATTCCGCCAGCATCACGATGGCGATGATGACCAGAACGATCGCTGCCGCCGAGTCAAACTCATAGCGTTCGAACGATGTGTTGAGCGTGGCGCCGATGCCACCGCCGCCGACAATGCCGAGCACCGCCGATTCGCGGAAATTGATATCGAGCCGGTACAGGCCAAGCCCGATCATGCGCGGCATCACCTGCGGCTGAACGCCGAAATTGATCCATTGCAGCCAACTCGCACCGGTCGCGCGCACGGCTTCCGCCTGTGCGGCATCCATGTCCTCGATGTCTTCCGCCAGCAACTTTCCATAGAAGCCGATAGTCGCAAACGACAGCGTCACCACGCCGGCAAACGGTCCGAAGCCGAACAGCTTTACGAAAAAGATGGCGAGGATCACCTCCTGAAAGCTGCGCGACACCGTAAGGATCGAGCGGCAAAAGTAATAAACCGGTGCGGGCGCGATATTGCGTGCGGCGCCGATGCCGACTGGGATTGAAATCGCGATGCCGACGACGGTGGATACGACCGTCATCCAGAGACTTTCGGAAATGCCGTCGACGATTTCATCCCAGCGATTGGCGAAGTCGGGCGGAAAGAACGCGGTCACGAATTGCGTGCCGCGCGGCAGGCCTTCCCACACGCGGTTCCAGTTGACGTCGGTCGTGCCGAGCGCGAGCGCAAGATAAAACGCGGCGCCCAAACCAAGCGTCCAGCGCAGCGAGGCGCGCTGGATCAGCGGTCGCTTCTTCCAATGCCGGGTGGTCTGGATCGAGATGCTCATGCGGCAAGTGCCATCAGGTCAGCCCCGCCAAGCGGTCGCGATCGGAGAGGGACCGCTCGAACGGAACGACACTGTCCTTCCCACTGTCGGGGTCTTCATCGGCCGCCTTGCGGATGGTAGCGGACCAGTCTTCCTCGCCGTAGATCGAGGTGAGCACCGCGGGCGTGAGCTCATTCGGCGGGCCGTCATACACGATCTCGCCGAGGCGCAAGCCGACGATGCGTTCTGCAAACATCTGCGCTAGCATGACGTCGTGGATATTGATGATGGCCGAGAGCTTGCGTTCAGCGCACAACTCCTTGATCAGCCGCATGATTTGGCGGGAAGTCTTGGGATCGAGCGAGGCGGTCGGCTCATCCACCAGCAGCAGCTCCGGATTTTGGATCAAGGCGCGGCAGATGCCGACGCGCTGGCGCTGGCCGCCGGACAATTCGTCGGCGCGTTTGTCGGCCATGTGGTCGAGGCCGACGCGCTCCAGCAGCCGGAACGCCTCGTCGATGTCGGACTGCGGAAAGCGGCGCAGCCAGCTCTGCCAGAAACCGACATAGCCGAGCCGGCCGCTGAGCACGTTCTCCATCACAGTGAGGCGCTCGACAAGCGCGTATTCTTGGAAGATCATCCCTATGCGCCGGCGCACGCGGCGCAGGTCCGCACTGCGCAGGACGGTGATCTCGGTGTCGTTCAGTGCGACCGAGCCGGCAGTAGGCTCGACGAGCCGGTTGATGCAGCGGATGACGGTCGATTTACCGGCGCCCGATGGCCCGATCAGCGCCATCACCTGGCTGTCCGGCACGTCGAGATCGATGCCCTTGAGCGCGAGGTCGCCGGTGCGATAGCGCTTGGTCAGCCCCTTGATGCGCAACATGCGGCCTCGTCCCCCGGCGGTCGCTTACTTGCAAGTGTATTTGACGCCGTTGGCTTCGTCGATCTTGCGCAGCACGGCCCAGTCCTTCCTGTATTCGATGGGGATGAACTTGCCTTCCTTCTTGAACTCGGCCTGCAGCGCCGAGCCCTCCCAGAGGAAGTTGAAGAACGCCTCCTTGATCTTCTCGACCAATTTCGGATCGAGATTGTAAGCGTAGCCATAGCCGGTGGTCGGGAATGTCTGAGACTTGTAGATCGAACGGATTTTCGCGGGATCGAACACCTTGCGGTCGATCATCCGGTTGAGGACTGAATTGGCCACCGCCGCCGCCTCGTAGTCCTTGTTGACCACACCAAGGATCGAATTGTCGTGCTTGCCGGAGAACACCGGCTCGAAGTCCCTCTTCGATACCAAGTCGAAGTCGGCCTTTAGAATCGCCGACGGAGCCTTGAAGCCGGAGTTCGACGTCGCGTCGGTGAAGGCCACCTTATGACCCTTGAGATCGGCCGGTGTCTTGATTGGGCTGTCGGCGGGCACGATGATCTCCATCTCGTAACCGAAGCTGCCGTCCTTCGACGCCATCATCGCAAACGGCACATAGCCCGCGCAGTTCACCGCGATCGCGTTGCCGCCAGCGTTGACGCCGGCGATGTGCAGGCGGCCAGACCGCATCGCCTCATACTCGGCGGCGTTCGATTGCACTGGGAAGAACACCACTTTCTTTTCCGTCACCTTTTCCAGGTTCTTCAGAAAGCCGTCCCACACCTTCTGATAGACCGCCGGGTCCTCGACTGGCGTGTAGGCGAAGATCAGCGTCGAGGGATTGATGATTTTCTTCGGATCGGCCGGCAGATCGGCGACAAGATCGCCGTCGCGGTCGCAATAGGCATTGTCGAGCGTGCCGCGCGGACAGTCCTGCGCACCGGCCCAACCGGAAAATCCCGCGCCGATCAACACGGCGATGAAGATCAACGCAGTTTTCATTGTGCTAGCCATACCTCTGACTCCCGCGTTTGTCTTTTTCCTACGTTGCATCCGCGGCCGCACTTGCGACGCATCTCACCATGAGCCGTTCAATCATTTGCAGGCGTATTTGACGCCGCTCGCCGCGTCGATCTTGCGGATAATGCTCCAGTCCTTCTTGTAGGTGATCGGTACGAAGCGGTCCTCCGTTTTGAATTCCGCTTTAAGCGCCGAGCCTTCCCAGGGGAAAGTGAAGAAAGCTTCCTTGATCTTCGTCTGCAGGGCAGGGTCGAGATTGTGCGCCATGCCATAGCTGGTGGTGGGGAACGTCTCCGACTTGTAAATGGTCCGGATCTTGGCCTTGTCGACGACCTTGCGCTCGAACATGCGGACCATCACCTCGTTGGCGATCGCGGCTGCGTCATAGTCCTTGTTGGCGACGCCGAGCACCGAGTTGTCGTGCTTGCCGGAGAATACCGGCTCGTAATCGCGCTTCGCTACGAGCTTGAATTCCGATTCCAGAAGAACGGACGGCGCCTTGAAGCCGGAATTCGAGCTCGGCGAAGTAAAGGCGAGTTTCTTGCCCTTGAGGTCGGCCGGTGTCTTGATCTGGCTGTCGGCGGGCACGATGATCTCCATCTCGTAGCCGAAGCTGCCATCTTTTGTGCCCATGATGGCGAACGGCACGTAGCCCGCGCAATTCACCGCGATCGGGGTGGGGCCGGTGCTGACGCCGGCGATATGCAGGCGGCCCGAGCGCATCGTCTCGATCTCGGCGGCGTTCGATTGCACCGGGAAGAACACCACCTTCTTTCCGGTTGTCTTCTCCAGGTGCTTGAGGAAGCCGTCCCACACCTTGGTGTACAACGCCGGGTCCTCGACCGGCGTGTAGGCGAAGACGAGAGTTGACGGATTGACGAGCTGCCTCGGATCGGTCGGCGTGTCGGCGACCAGATCGCCGTCGCGATCGCAGTAGGCATTGTCGAGATCGCCGCGCGGACAGTCTTGCGCCTGGGATAAATCGATTAGTCCGGCACTGATGATGAGCGCAGCGAAAACGCTTGCGATGGTGTTGATTTGCCGTGCCATGTTGCCCTCCCTGGGTTGTGACGCCACGAGCCCCGGTCGCTGCCCGGATCGCTTGTCCATGCTCGACAGCTTAGCCCACCAGTCGGGGAAGAGAAATTAGCCCCATCACCTTCCGCGTTGCACCATGCGCAGAGGCGGATAATCGTTGAATTTCAGCGTCGATTGAACACGAACGGTGCGGGTTGTGGCCTCTGTGTGCTGAAAACTAGATTCTGCAATATTGGTGATGAAGGTCACTGAGGATGGCGTAGATACGATGCCGCCGAGGTGCTGAATGGCGCGATGGATCGGCGCATCCTTGTTGAGAGACCGATGAGTCTTCAACTCATTATAGTAATCGGCATACTTCGTTAGAATTCGGCTTCAAGCCGGCTCTTTGACTTGGAGGGCGAGGCCAAGACGGCAAGAAAAAACTGACCAATGCGACCATTGCGTACTGACGTCAGGTGATTCCCCAAGCCGATCAGTACACACAGCCCGCAGCGCCGCTGCTGACCGATTTGGCATTCCGCAAGCGAATCCTGTGACTGAGAGATACCGCACTCGATGGTCTCTCGAATGATCGTGCTATCTTCGGCGCGCCATGAGCGGTAATTTTCGAAATATTGTTGTCATTGGCCATGGCGCGGCAGGTCTCGCCGCAGCGCTTTCGGCGGCCGAAGAAGCGCGCAGGCGCGGATGGCCGATCAAGGTCACGCTCGCCGAAAAGGCAGCGGAAGGCGAAGCTGGCGGCAATACCCGCTGGTCGCCGTCCTACATGCGCATGGCGACACCCGACCGCGTGGAGCCGAGCTTCGTGCACGATATGCTCGAGGCCACCACATTTCAGGGCGACGAGACGTATTTCGCGCGGCTTGCGAAGGAGGCTCCGGCAACGGTCAGGTGGATCGCATCGCACGGCATCGAATTCATTCAGCCCACTTACTATCTGGCGAAGGGTCCACCGCGCATTCAGCCGTCAGGTGGCGGCCCGACGATTGTGAAAGAACTGACGCGTGCGGCCAAGAAAGCGGACGTCGTTTTTCGTTACGATTGCGTCGCACAAGAAATCGCAATCGAAGATGGCCGTGTCGCCGGTCTTGTCGTTGCGCAGAATGGCATGCGCGAAACATTGCTAGCGGACGCCATCGTGCTTGCTTGTGGCGGGTTCCAGGGCAATGGCGAGATGATGCGCATACATTTTGGCGAGGGTGCCGAGACAATGCGGCTGATATCGCCCGGCACGCGATTTAATACCGGCGACGGCATCAAAATGGCGATGCAGCTCGGGGCGGAGCTATCTGGCGATTGGAACGGCATGCACGCCGAGCCGATCGATGCGCGCAGCAAAAACTCCGCTCCGGTGGTGTTGGTCTATCCCTATGGTATCGTGGTCGACAAAAACGGCCACCGTTTCTTTGATGAGGGTCGCGGACTCGTGCATGAAACCTGGGAGTGGTTTGCTCGCGACACACACTTCAAGGCGCCCGGATCGATTGCATTTGCGATCCTCGACAGCCGTCTGCTTGAAATAGCGGACTATCAACGCGCGATACGTTCCGATGTGCTGCCCGTGCGCTCGGACACGCTCGCCGAGTTGGCAAAATCAATAGGCGTGGATGCCGACAACCTCGCGCTCACTGTCGCGGCCTACAATGCAGCCTGTTTGGGCGATCCGAATATTTTTGATGCAACACGATGCGACGGGCTTGTGGCGGCGCGAACGCTCCAGCCGCCGAAGTCGAACTGGGCGCGTGCCATCAGTTTACCGCCATTCCTTGCATTTCCGCTGGTCGGCGCGATCGCTTACACATTCGGCGGCCTCGCAACCGACGACCACGCTCGCGTGATGCGTAATGGCGCACCAATCCCCGGCCTCTTCGCCGCTGGGGAAATTACCGGACATTTTTATGCGGCTGCGCCGAACGCAGTATCGGTGCTGCGCGCCTTCGTGTTTGGCAGGATCGCAGGGCGCGAGGCGGCTGGAGATTTGGGAGTTCGATAGGCTGGCGGCATTTTTGTCGCCGCTCCAAACGGATGCCGAAGCAGTAGCCGACGAGCAGCATCCGGATCATCAGCTCGGGATCAATCGAGGGGCGGCCGATTGCGCTATAGAACGGCACAAGATGCCGACTCAATCCGTCGAGTTCAACGAACCGGTCGATCGCGCGCAGCATGTGATCGGCCGGGACATGGTCGTCTCGTCGGAGCTGAAGAGGTGCTTATCTGCCATCTCAAGCTCAAGAGCTTCAAGATTTCGGGACCACATCCTTTGCTGCTCCCGCCCATCCAGTGTGGGTAAGGTCGAACACGATACCAGACGTGTCGCGATATTTTGCTTCGTAAAATGATTTGGGGGATGTCGGACGACCGGACAGGTAGGTCCCGCCAGCCGCGATGACTTTCTTCTCGGCAGAATCAAGGTCGTCCACCCACATGCCAAAGTGATATAGGCCGATGGGTTCTTCCTCGGTTTCCTTTTTCAGCAATGCGACGTTGATCACCCCATCGGACACGTGTATTCCGCGGCGAGCAGTACCAACGCGCTTCATGTCGAAAGCCTGCTCGAAGAATTTTGCTGCCTTCTCCGGGTCTGGGACGATGATTGCGATGTGGCGCAGCCGGGCCATGATGGGACTCCCTGACAATCGAGATCGTTAGCAACGATACAGAAGTTCATCGCCGTTGCAAGAAAGCGAGAGGGGCCACATCAAAATATGAAACGCATAACAGCATTGTCATATCCCGCTTGCAGACCCCCACTCTAACCGCGCATTCTGGCGCTTGGAAGATATAATAGCTGCAACGTCCTGTCAAAATAAGTGCGGCATGGTGGGGGAACATGATCATCGATTTTCATACGCACGTTCTTTCGGACGCAGACAAAGCTATTTTCTCCAAGTCGAAATTTCACAGTCATGTTCTCGCCAAGTCGTCCTTCGGCCGCAGCCCGCCGCATACTATCGAGAATGTCTTGCACGCAGCGAAGGTGGGTGGCGTCGATATTTCGGTCATAAGCAATCCATTGCACGACATGCGCGACATGGATCGCGAACAACAACTTGAAACGATCAAGCGTCACAATCGATTCATCGCCACTCAGCAAGAAAAGTACGATTCGATATATGGGTTTGCGTCCGCGGTGCCTTATGGCGATGACCGCTTCCACCGCGAATTCGAGCGGGCCATCAAAGAAGATGGCCTCAAAGGCGCGTGGATCACATCCAGTCTGCAAGGGCAGTACCCCGACGATGATGAAGCGCTGCCATTTTTTCAATTGGCGGTGGAACTTGACGTGCCTGTGGTGGTTCATCCGCCGTCAGTCGGTTTCGGCGAGGAGCGCATGCGAGACTACCGCCTGGCGTCCAGCATTGGGCGGCCGATGGATGGCGCGTTGGCGATTGCCCGATGCATCGTACGGGGTGTGTTCGAAAAATTCCCGACATTGAAGCTTGTCGGTACGCATCTTGGCGGCGGCATTTGCGAGATGATTGGGCGAATGGACTATGCCTACAAATTACAGGACGAAGCATTCTTCCTCGGCACTTACGAACCGATGTTGATCAAACATCCGCCGAGCCATTACCTCAAGATGATGTACCTGGAATCGACCAGCTATACGGTGCCGGGTGCACGCTGCGCATTGGAAACCGTCGGCGCCGACCATTTTATTTTTGGTACCGACGCCCCGCCGCTGACGTCATTGAAAGTCGAAGGCGTCCAGCTCATTAAGAAGCTCGGGCTATCGCCGGAGGATGAAAGAAAAGTCTATTACGAGAATGCAAAGAAGCTCTTGAAAATCTGAAACCCGATATTGGGAGAAGATTTAGATGATGCGTTTAATCATTTTGCTAATAGCGATTTTGGCCGGGCCCACGAATGCT
Organism: Hyphomicrobiales bacterium; assembly: GCA_003169835.1. GTDB lineage: Bacteria > Pseudomonadota > Alphaproteobacteria > Rhizobiales > Xanthobacteraceae > PNAI01. The sequence goes on from PNAI01000036.1 coordinate 47,290, forward strand.
GCGGCACAGTCCTCCGCCGACGCGGAATGGCCAAAGCGCGTTATTCGATTTATCGTCTCCGCGGCGCCCGGGAGCGCTGGCGACACAGTATGCCGCATCATCGCGCAAAAGCTCGGCGAACGTCTTGGGCAGCAGCTTATCATCGACAATCGTGCCGCGGCAGCCGGCACGATTGCGGCTGAAGGTTTGGCCCGTTCAGCCCCCGACGGCTATACGATCGGCATGGTCACGACCAGCACTCATGTGATCGCGGCCATCCTCAATTCAAAACTGACCTATGACCCGATAAAGGATTTTGCGCCGGTTTCGATGATTGGCCATTCGCCCTATGTGCTTGCGATTTATCCTGGCCTGCCGGTCAAAAATGTTGCTGAGCTTGTGGCACTGGCCAAGGCTAAACCGCGTCAGCTGAACAACGCGGCATTCGGAACAACAAGTCTTGGGTATCTTGCGAGTGTGTTGTTCGCGAATGCTGCCGGTATTGAAATCAATCAGGTAGCCTACCGTTCATCCGCGCAAGCCGTCCTTGATGCCGTTGCAGGCCGCATTGAAATGCAGTTCAGCACGCTTTCACCCGCAATCCCACTAGTTCGCGAAGGAAAGTTGCGCGCGCTTGCAACTACGGGCGCCAAGCGTGTATCGTCGCTTTCCGATATTCCGACCCTCGCCGAAGCTGGGATTGCCAATTTCGAAGTCTCCCTCTGGATTGGCATCGCCGCTCCGACCGGAACGCCGCAGAGCATCGTTTCGCGCCTCAATCAGGAGATGTCGGCGATTCTTGCTTCGCCGGAGATCATCGACGCACTGCTTCAGCAGGGGATGACTGCGGAGCCGGGTCCGCCGGAAGATCTCGGTAAACGTATCGGTGGCGATATTGTGAAATGGCGCGAAGCCGTCAGTAAGGTCGGAATAAAGGCGGAGTAGGACAGCATCGGCGTGGACTTCCAAATCTGGCATATCGCAGACGTTTCAATCAGCGCTAGCAGCGTCTGCTTATCGAGCGAGACCGAACATGGTGCGGATATGGCGCGGACATCGCTGCATGTCGCAGAATGACCCTAACCAAACGTACGACGGTCAAAATCGGATCAAGCATTGAGTGCGGCGTACACTACCCGTGACGCCGTCTCCAAGTTTAATTAAAATCCAAATCTCCTCGTCCGTTTATTCGACAAGAAAGAGTAGCTATGTCGCAAACTTCAGAGCCGAACGATGAACGACCGTGCCTGCACTGTCTCATTGGCGATCTCATCGATGACTTTTATGGAGAGTTCGGATCGTTGGCTGAAAAACCGGATACAATTGACACGAATGAATTATTGTCGGCGCTGGCCAAGACGTTTGCAGAACTCACTTACGATTCCGACGCAGCTCAACGCCAACGCATGATGGAAGACTTTTTGCGTGACGTTTCAAAATTCGAAACTGAGTTTCGTGAAGCGCAATTAACCGATACACCGGCCTCTAACGCGCGGCACTAGAGTCGAATTGTATGGACGATAGTGACCCGCGCGAACAAATTTCGCGTCTTGAAGTTCATATCGAGGAACTTATCTCTGCCTCAGAGAGGTGTCAGAAAATTATTGTGATTTCGAAATTCGTCGCCGCCTTCGGAGGATTAGTCTTCGTTGCCTTAATACTCCAAGCGATCAGGTTCGATCCGATTGCGATGATCGGTGCGATTACAGCTCTTGTCGGCGGCACTGTCGTTTTTGGATCGAACACGAGCACATTGAAGCAGACGACGGCCGCCATGAAGGCGGCCGAAGCTCTCCGAACCGAGATGATAAGTAAGACCGACCTTCGGGTGGTAGGATGAGATTTGCTTATATGGGCAAAATCTCTAGGCCGGAATCACCTGCCGGATTTAGTGCCGCCGGCGCAGATCTCTGCGCAGATCGTGGCGAACTCGGCGAAGATTTGCTTCATCACGACGAATATCTGCCCTATCTTTGGCGACTTCAGCCGCCGCGATGGTGCATCTGCCGTTCCGCAATCCGCCCGGTTTCCTTTCGGTTGAGGAGAATGTGCGTCTGCTGAAAGGTCAGACCCTGCCGCGCACGCGCGCAAAGGACGGCCGCGTGATACGCGCGCGGGCTATTTCTTAATTTGCGCTCGCCGCTGCGGTGCCACACATAGCCAGCCGTACATCTCCATATGTGCAAATGCTGGTCGATAAGCTGGTTAATGCGCGCTCGACAGATGCTTTCGACTGGCGTCTGCTCCCGCCGAAGACTAATTTCTGTCATTATATATAATGTGTATGGCTGTCATTAAGGGCGGCTGGGGCATCGTTATGAGTTGTTGGATCAAAGGCGTTTGCGTTGGGTTGTTGCTGCTGCCGCTCGGCTTTGCTGCCGCGAATGCGCAATTGCGCGGTCATGGTGGGCCGGTACGCGCACTCGCTGTCTCGCCCGATGGCAAGAACGCGATTTCCGGCAGCTTCGACTCGTCCGCGATTTATTGGTCGCTCACGCGCAATGTGGCCGAGCAAGTGTTGCGTTTCCACGAAAGCGCGGTGAACGCCGTCGCGTTCGGACCGTTCGACCGCATCATCACCGCCGGCGAGGATGGCCGCATCGCGCTTTGGGCGCCGGGCGGAGAGAGACCGGTACGCGTTCTCGAAGGTCACACCGCACCGATCGTGGCGCTCGCCGTTTCGCCGGACGGTAAGTTCGTCGCGTCCGCATCATGGGATCACACGATTCGGCTATGGCCGCTGGTGGGCGGAAAGCCGTATGTGCTCGAAGGCCATCAGCAGAATGTCAACGGCGTTGCGTTCATCGATAACAAGACGTTCGTCAGTGTGAGCTACGATCTGACTTTGCGCATCTGGACGCTTTTCGGCGGCGCACCCACGATCGTGACGCTGCCGACGCCGCTCAATGCGGTGGCGGTCGCGCGCGATGGCGAAATTATTACCGGCGGCGCCGACGGCCGCGTGTTTTTTGTCTCGCGCGACGGTGAAATGCTCGGCGAACTCGCGGCCGGAGAAACTCCGATCATTGCCATCGCGCTCTCGCCCGACGGCAACCTCATCGCCGCTGCCAGCATCCGCGGTTCGGTGGCCATCATTGCGCGTAAATCCCGCAAGCTCGAACGCACATTGGTGGGGCCGGGCCTGCCCGTGTGGTCGGCGGCGTTCATGCCGGACAACAAAACGCTCCTCACCGGCGGCGCTGATCGCCTGATCCGCCGTTGGAATGCGAAGACCGGCGAACACATCGGCTCTATCGTGGTCGGCGAAGGCAAAGATCCGCTCGCCGCTTACAAGGGTGATCACGGCGCGGAAGTGTTTCGCGCTTGCATCGCTTGCCACACGTTGAACGCCAACGAAGGCATTCGAGCTGGACCGACGCTTGCCGGGCTATTTGGGCGAAAGATAGCGACCCTGCCGGATTACTATTTTTCGCCTGCGTTGAAAAAACTCGACATCGTCTGGACGCCCGAAACCGTCTCGAAATTGTTCGAGGTCGGCCCGATGGCCTACACGCCCGGCACCAAAATGCCCGAGCAGAAGATCGGTTCAGCCGAGGACCGCGCCGCGCTGGTGAAGTTTTTGGAAAAGGCGACGAAGACGAAGTAAGGCCTCAGCCTTCGCCCTTGGGTTCGCGCGCTTCGTACTCCCGTTTGAGCCTTTCGCGCTCACGCAAATAGTCTTCGCTGGTGCGTGGCGCCGGGCGCGGCGTGGCGTAAGGATCAAAATCTTCTTCCGTCACGGCGGCCACGCGGCAATCCTCGCACATCTTGATCAAATCGAGGCGCTTGGCCGAGCCCTTGAACATCCAGTGCCTGCCTTCGAGCTTTGCGGTGACGCGTTCGATGGTGCTTTTCACGCCGAACGGTTTTCCGCAGCGCAGGCAGTGGAACGGCTCTTCTTCCTTGAGTACGCGCGCGGCTGAGGTGGCGGCGCGGAAATCGAGTTGCGGCGTGAGGCTGATCACTTTCTCCGGACAAGTCGCTTTGCACAATCCGCATTGCACGCAGGCATCCTCGGCAAAACGCAGCATCGGCTTTTCGGGATCGCCGGTGAGTGCGCCGGTCGGACACGCAGAGACGCAGGCCAGACAAAGCGTACAGCCTTCCACATTGAGCACGACCGCGCCGAACGGAGCGCCTTGCGGCAGCGCCACTACATCGACCGGCGCGGGTGCCGCGCGATGCAATTCACGTAATGCCAAACGCAGTATCTCGCGCTTAGCGCCCACGGGTGCAAAGCTCGCGGGATTTTGGGTGGGCGCGCCCACGTTGACCGCACGCAGCAAAGCGCCGAGCGCGTCGGGATCGTCGGTCTCAATTGTTGCGACACGGCCGGCACCAAAGCCGAGCCCGGCGAGGATGGGTTCCGCAAGTGCGATGGTCTTCGCGAGCCCAGAGACATCGTGGCGTGGTTTTGCGCGCAGGAGGAAGCGCATCGCGCTCGCGCCATAGGCGAAGGCGGCGGCGAGTGTTTCTAATCCAACTTGCGTCACCTCATTGACCGCAACCGGCAGTGCGTTCGCCGGCAAACCATCGCCGTGGCGCGAGAGAGCGTCGATCAGCGGAGCGCCATGCGCTTCGTCATGTAGCAGAAGGATCGGCGTGGCGCCGCCTGCCTCGCGGTAGATGCTAAGTAGAACGCGCAGCCTGCGCATGAGTGCGTCCGCCGACGGCAGCGCGTAAGACGCGGCGCCGGTCGGACAAACGGCAGCGCATTGACCGCAACCAGCGCAGACCTGCGCGTCGATCGCCACGTGATCGCCGGCGGGTGTAATCGCGCCGGTGGGGCACAGGTCAAGACAGCGGTGGCAGCCGATAATTTTTGAGCGCGAATGCGCGCAGAGATCTTCAGTGAAGGTCACATAGCGCGGCTTGTCGAACGTGCCGACGAGATCGCGCGCCTTGAGCACCGCGCGCAACACCGCCGCCGGATCATTCGGGTCCGCGCGCAAATAGCCGTCGCGCAGATCAGCCGCTGTGAATAGCGGTGCGCCGCCGGAGAGATCGAGCACAATGTCGCAGCGCGAGACAGCACCATCACGCGCCGGTCCGAATTTGAGCGCGCCGCGCGAGGATGGCACGGGCGGCGCGTAATCATCGACCAAAAGCTCAAACGCGCCGAGATGGCCCTTGGCCGAGCGGATGGTGCCTTTCACCACGGGAAAATCGGTGACGCGCTGCGGCATGAGCGCACCAAGCCGCGCGATGAGCACGGTGATGTCGAGGTGGTCCTTGAGCAAGTTCGCGGCCTCGATCGCGCGCTCGTCGCGGCCATAGATCAATGTGACGCCTTCGCTCTCCAAGCTGACATATGGCAAGTCAGGCATTGGCTCGGCGGCAGCCGCGAGCAGTGCCGCCATTTTCGGCCCTGTCTTGTTCGCATCGGATGACCAGCCGGCGGTTTCGCGCACGTTGGCGAATGTAATGTTGGATCCGAGCTCGCCCGCGATTTCCGAAAACAACGGAGCTTCTTGCGTGCAGCCAACGGTGAGCGGCGCGCCACTCGCCGCCGCCGCGCGGAATCGTTCGAGTTCGGCGCGGCAAAGCTGATGCGCCTGTTTGACCTCCGCGCCGCGGCAGCCGCGCTTGAGCGCGTCCGCATCGAGCGGCATGGTGTCTTCGCAGGAACACACCAGGATCGTTCGCTTTTCCGCCATGATTTCTCCGGCACGGCAATCTGCGCTCAGCTCGCCGTATCTTTAAGTCTCACCGTGTCGCGTATTAGGTTATAATTATTCGCAACAAAAAGTACGAGTCTTGGAATCCGATACTTGAACAGACGATTTTTGGAGCGAGATGCCGTCCCAAACCCGCGTTAATGTGCGATATAAGCCTACGCTTGATCTGCCGCCGGGATTTCGCCTGGTCACGCTGCGCGAGGTGGGCGACGCTTTTGCCCATGCCAAGGCCAATGCCGTCGAGCTTGGCGCAGGCGCCCTGGTCTATGTCGGGCGCTTCGATCTTGCCGAGTTTGCCGTCGTGCTCGAGCCGGACGAGCCGCTGCGTACCGCCCGACGCGCATTCTATGCTGGGCTTGTGGCGCTCGCCGATGCGCTGCTCGCCCATGCACCGCCGGAAAAAGAAATCAGATTCGCATGGCCCGATGCGATCCATGTCGACCTTGGGCTCGTGGGCGGAGGGCAGCTTGCGTGGCCGGAAGGCGACGAGGATGCGCCGCCGGCGTGGCTGGTGTTCGGCGGCATGATCCGCACAGTTTCAATGGGTGAAGGCGATCCTGGCCTGCGACCGCTTGAGACCGCGCTCGAAGCGGAAGGATTTGACGACGCAGGCTCCGCCCGGGTCGTGGAGAGCTTCGCGCGCCATCTCATGGTGCACATCGACGCCTGGCAGGAGCATGGCTTCGCGGAGGTGGCCAAAGAATATCTTGCGCGGCTCGCGCCGGTGAGCGGCCTGCGACGTGATCTTGACGAAAACGGCGATCTGCTGCTCAGGCGCGTGGGCAAGGCCGAAGTCGAACGGCGCAAGCTCGTGCCGGCACTCGTGACGCCATCGTGGCTCGATCCGAACACCGGAGGGCCGCGGTGAAACGGGCTAAAACATGAAGCTCTTGCGCACCATCCGGCTCGATCCGTCCGACACTTTCATATTCGAGCGTGTGGCGGAGCCGGGCGAATGGGCGGTGTCTGGCGCCTTCGTGTTTTCCGACGACGATCCCGAAAAGCTCGCGGGGAAATCGCGCTCGGCCTTCCGCGGCGGTTTTCTTGGCGTGCAATCACTCGGCTGGTCAACGCTGGTGCAGATCGTCGAGGCGAGCGACGACAACCGTCGGGTTGCGATCGACACGCTGGCGAAGCAGCTCGTCGCTCATTTCGGCGCGCCCACAATCGAGGATGCGGTCGCGGCGGCGAAGGAAGAGTTCGAATTCACCACGTCGCTCTGCAATCATCCGCACGACACGCTCATTGCCGTGCATCGTTCGCACGAGGGCCGCGAAATTCGCGAAACCTTCCGTACTTTGCGTCCCAAGGGCGGGCCGAAACCGCTGCGCGCGTTCGCTTTCCTTGACGTGGAAGGTGAAGAGGAGCCGGCGGAAAACGTTGATCTGGCGGGTATGGCAAAGCGAGAAAAGGAGAACAAATAAGCTCAATCCTCGCACCTTATGATATGATTGAGCGCAGATCATGAACGCGCCACTGACCAAGGACTTCTGGCTTTCCTGCGGCCACCACCTGCTCGACCGCGACGTGGGCGGCGGCTTGCTCGTCACCGACGAGTTTCTCAAAATCTATCTCGCACGACCTGAACTTGCCCTGCCGCCCGAGGCCTGCGCCGCCGAGCGCGCGCTCCACAAAAAACTGTTCGCCGATCCGCGCGCGCCCGTCGCCTCAGCCGAGATCGCGGCGGTCAAGGACGCCGATGCGCGTGAGAACTGGCAATTGATGATTGAGTTTCGCGATCATCTCATACGCCACCGTACGCTCGAAGCGGCCTATGTCGATCTTGTTCGTCGCAACGTGAAAGTCCCTCACTTGTTCGTCAACCAACTCGTGCACGTGATCCTGCGCAATGTGCTCGATGGCTGCGAAGACCCTTACGAGTTGCGCGCGGCCGAATTGTTGTTTCGTCCGCAGCGCATGACAACGCACGAAGGCTCGCTGATCGCGGCCGACGAGGAGACGGTCGCGGGCACCAGCGGGACGCTCGTTTCGCCGCTCGTTTCCATGCTGGGCCTGCCGGTGGAGGCCGCGATTGACATTATGAATGACGATAATGCCGAACATTATTTCGAGCACAGCGACCAGTTCCACATGGCCATCGATCTCACTGCCGGCCGGCGCGGGCTTTCCGCGCTCGGCGAGGTGCTCGCCCGCTGGATTTCACACCTTTTGGCGGTCGAAGCGGATATGGAGTCGCTTACCGAAATGCGCGATGTGAATTTGACATGGTACGTCGGTCTCGACTCCGAGGCGACACGCATCGGCGATGCCTTATGGAATGGCGAAGACCTCGATGCGGCGACCAAAGCGCGCATTGTCGGCCTCTATCAGCTTAAATTTCGCGATCCACATATCATGGTGGAAAATCACAAAGGTGAGCCGATCTATCTGATCATGGCGATGTCCGCGGATAATGTGCTGCGGCTCAAGCCGCAAAACCTCGTCACCGGGCTGCCGATAAAACATTTGGAGGCAGTGACGTGAGCGCGGCGCTCAAGAGCATCCTGGTCGGCGTTGTGGTTGAGCGCTACAAGGCAACGAGCACGTGGATCGATTACATCTGGCGGCCGGTCGCAGTATTGCCTGGTGAACCGGACGCGAAACCGTGGACCATGCTGAGCGAGAACGAGGAGAAGACGACCTTCTATGCCGGCACGGCGCTGATCGAACTGCACCGCACGGAAACCACGAACTATCGTGACAACCTCGCGACGGGTTCACCCGGCCTGTGGGTCGCGCTGCGCCTGACCGGCGGCGAGCCGCCGTACACGGTGTTCGCTGTGACGGCAGATCCTGCGGAAGGCGAGGCCTTCACCGAGGCGGGCACCGATCTCGTCGATCAGGTCGCTATGCCGGCGTCGATCTGCGAACAGGTCGCGGCATTCGTCGTCGAGCACCACGTTGAGCGCGAATTTATAAAACGTAAGCGCGACCGCGCCGATCCGGAGGCGCTTGCGCGCCGGAACGGCAAGCGCGAGGATTTAGAATGAGCGAGCCGGATAATTTTCTTTCGCGCTGGTCGCGCCGCAAGGCCGCGGGGGCTGAAAAGTATGTCGAGCCATCGATATCGCTGGACGCGGAAACGGATGTGGATGCAAGCGTAGAACAAAAGGAATCCGGCACTGCCGTCCCAGTGACGCAAAAACTCACGCCTCCATCCGAATTTGATCCCGCAACTTTGCCTTCAATTGAATCGATCGTGGCCGGCACTGACGTCAGCGCCTTTCTCAAGGCCGGCGTTCCGGCGGATTTGACCCGTGCGGCGCTTCGCCGCGCCTGGGCCGCCGATCCCAACATTCGCGATTTCATCGGTCTTTCGGAGAATTCGTGGGACTTCACCGCACCCGGCGGGGTGCCGGGTTTCGGGCCGCTTTCAGCCGAAGAGGCAGGCCGTCTGATGGCGCAATACACGTCCACGGCAAAGGAAGTCGCCGGCAAGACGAATGAAGCGATCGAGCGGATCAGCCAAATCGACCAGCCGAAGGCGCCAACCCAAGCCGAGATATCACCAAGTGAGTTCAACAAACGGACGGACGAGCGCGCGGACGCGACCAAGCAAACGACAAGTCCCACGCAAGATCAGCTTGAGCAAAAATCCAGCGCTATCGATGACGCATCGAATTCATTGCAGCGCGGCAAAGAAAATATTGCAACGCAACATAGTATTTCTGAGTCGAATGACTCGCGTCCCACTCGCCGTGCCCACGGTAGTGCTCTACCTGATTAGTTTTGCCTATGGATTCACACATCCATAGCCCTAAACTATTGACCCCAAGCCAAATTAAGAAGTAGCCTTTAAGCATTCTAAATTACGCGGCTGCCTATCTTTTTTGCAGCATGCGAAGGGATGAGATGCGCGATCAAGGTCTGCAAGAAGCGATCCGCGCTGTCGGCGGTGTGAGCGAGCTCGCGCGCCGCGTTGGAATTTCACAGCCGTCGGTGTCAAATTGGGATCGCATCCCGGCCGAACGCGTTCTCTTTATCGAAACCGTCACCGGAATAAATCGTGCGATCTTACGGCCTGACCTGTTCTCTGCGGTGGCTGCCGGTGATGCCGACGAAATTGATGTCGCCCGCGCGCAAGAATATGCGCTGCTTGCAGCACTCCTTGCACGCGCGCCGGATGCCGGCCTGCTTGCTCGGCTATCCGAATTGCGCGGCAATGCGAGTCCGCTTGGTGTAGCGCATGCTGCGCTTGGAGAGGCGGCGAGCGCCGCAAACGTCGAGCGCGTCGAGCGCGAATTTTTCAATCTCTTCATCGGGCTTGGCCGTGGCGAACTTCTTCCCTACGGCTCGTACTATCTCACCGGATTCCTGCACGAGCGTCCGCTCGCACGGCTGCGCGGCGACCTGGCCGCGCTTGGCATCGAGCGCGCCGAGGGACAATGCGAGCCAGAGGATCACGCTGCGATCCTGTGCGAGATCATGTCGGGTCTTGCGTCGGGCCGGTTCGGCGCCAAGACCGGTGCCGACCAACAGCTGTTCGAAAAACATCTCGCGCCGTGGCTTGGGCGCTTCTTCGCCGATCTCGAACGTGCCGAGGCCTCCGACTTCTACCGGCGGGTCGGAACGCTTGGCCGTGAGTTCATGCAAATCGAGGCCGAGGCCTTCGCGCTGCCGTCTTGAGCGGGCGGCGCGTGGCCACGGAAACATAAGGAGGGAACGACAATGAAAAAATCAGACAAGGCGGCTGTAGGCCGTCGTGCGTTCCTTCGCGCGCTCGGCGCCGGAGCAGGCGTTGCAGTGACAGCCGCAGCGCCGCTTGCAACCGCGGCCAAAGCCGACAGCGAGAACAACGATGAAAAGCGCAAGGCTCGCTACAAAGAATCCGATCACGTGAAGGCGTTCTATCGCGTCAACAAGTACCCGGCATAAGGAGGCGCCCGTGCTGATCAAAAGATCCGAACGTCAGGCACGCCACGGCACCCTTGCCGCCGCGTTTGCAAACCAGACCAGCGGTAATCTCGATCGCCGCACATTCCTGCGGCGCTCCGGCCTCGCGGCCGGCGGGCTCGCGGCAATAGGCGCGCTGCCGCTCACCAGTGTGCGCAAGGCAGAGGCGGCGGGCTCAAGCCCCGGCCCGGGCGCCACCATCCGCAAAAACATCTGCACGCATTGCTCGGTCGGCTGCACCGTCATCGCCGAAGTCGAAAATGGCGTGTGGGTTGGCCAAGAACCGGCTTGGGATAGCCCGATTAACCGCGGTTCGCATTGCGCCAAGGGCGCGGCGACGCGCGAAGTGGTCCACGGCGACCGCCGCTTGAAATATCCGATGAAGCTCGTGAACGGCCAATGGAACAAGATTTCCTGGGACACCGCCATCAACGAAATCGGCGACAAGCTGATGGAAATTCGCGCGAAGTCGGGGTCGGATTCGGTCTATTGGCTGGGCTCCGCCAAGTTCACGAATGAGGGGTCCTATCTCAATCGCAAGCTTGCTGCGTTCTGGGGAACCAATAACTCCGACCATCAAGCGCGCATTTGCCATTCAACCACGGTTGCGGGCGTAGCCAATACCTGGGGCTACGGCGCGATGACCAACAGCTACACCGACATCCGCAATTCCAAGACGCTGTTTTTCCTGGGCGGCAACCCTGCCGAAGCGCATCCGGTGTCGTTGCAGCATCTGCTGGAAGGCAAGGAACTCAACCGCGCAAACTTCATCGTCGCCGACCCCCGCCTGACTCGCACGGCGGCGCACGCGACTGAATATATGCGCTTGCGTCCCGGCACCGATATCCCGGTGCTTTGGGGCATGCTGTGGCACATCTTCAAGAACGGCTGGGAGGACAAGGAATTCATCGCCCAGCGCGTTTACGGTATGGATGACATCCGCAAGGAAGTCGAGAAGTGGACGCCCGAGGAAGTCGAGCGCGTGTCCGGCGTGCCCGGCGAGCAGCTCAAGCGCGTCGCCGAGATGTTCGCCAAAGACAAACCCTCGTGCCTGATCTGGGCGATGGGACAGACCCAGCACACGGTCGGCACCGCCAACGTGCGTGCGAGCTGCATACTTCTGCTTGCGACCGGAAACGTCGGCGGACCGGGCAAGGGCGCCAACATTTTCCGCGGCCACACCAACGTGCAGGGCGCAACCGATCTGGGCCTCGATATCGTGACGCTGCCGCTCTACTACGGTCTGGTCGAAGGCGCGTGGCGGCATTGGTCGCGCGTTTGGGAGGTCGACTATCAGTGGTTTGTCGATCGCTTCGACAAGACCACGGCGGTGGACGGCAAGGTCACTACGACCATGAACACGCCCGGCATCCCGTCCACGCGCTGGTACGAGGCGGCGATTCCGACCAAGGATCCCAAGGATAATGTCAGCCAGAAAGACAATCTGAAGGCCATGTTCGTCATGGGTCACGGCGGCAATACCGTGGCGCGCATGCCGGAAGTGGTGAAGGGCATCGAGAAGCTCGACCTTCTGGTTGTCGCCGATCCGCATCCGACCACGTGGGCCGTGCTCTCCGAACGCAAAGACGGCACTTATTTGTTGCCGGTCGCGACCAGCTATGAGACCAGCGGTTCACGTACCGCGTCCAATCGCGCCATCCAGTGGGGCGAGCAGATCGTCAAACCGATCTTCGAGTCGAAAGACGACAACGAGATCATGTATCTGCTGGCCAAGAAACTCGGCTTCGCCGATCTGATGTTCAAGAACATCAAAGTCGAGAACAACGTGCCGGTGGTCGAGGACGTCCTGCGCGAGATCAATCGCGGCGGATGGTCGACCGGCTATTGCGGCCAGTCGCCGGAGCGGCTGAAGCTGCACATGGCGAACCAGAAAAGTTTCGACATGCGCACGCAGAAGGCGACGTCGGGGCCCGATGAAATTCGTGGCGATTATTACGGTCTGCCATGGCCGTGCTGGGGCACGCCAGAATTCAGGCATCCCGGCACGCCGCTGCTCTATAACACGAACCTCTCTATCAAGGAGGGTGGCGGCACGTTCCGCGCCCGCTTCGGCGTCGAGCGCGTCATCGATTCCAAGGTCATGGAGAACGGCCAAGAGGTGACCAAGCAGGTCCGGCACAATCTGTTGGCCGAAGGCTCCTATTCCAAGGACTCCGAACTCAAGGACGGCTATCCCGAGTTTACGTTGGGCGTGCTCAAGAAGCTCGGCTGGGACACGGACCTCACGCCGGCCGAACTGGCCGTGATCCAGAAGGTCAATCCGACCACGCCGGATGCTGTGTCCTGGTCGATCGACCTCTCCGGCGGCATTCAGCGTGTGGCGATTACCCACGGGTGCATCCCCTATGGCAACGGCAAGGCGCGCGCCAATGCATTCGGTTTGCCTGACGCCATCCCGACGCATCGCGAGCCGATCTATACGTCGCGGCCCGAGCTCGTCGCCAAATATCCGACGCTGCCCAATGCGCGGCAGTTCCGCATGCCGAACGTCGGTTTTGACATGCAGAAAGCCGCGGTCGATCAGGGCCTCGCCAAGCAGTTCCCGCTCATCCTCTCCTCGGGCCGCTTGGTCGAATACGAAGGCGGCGGCGAGGAGACTCGATCCAACAAATGGCTCGCTGAGTTGCAGCAAGACATGTTCATCGAGATCAATCCGGACGATGCCGGCCCCCGCGGCGTCAAGGACGGCGCCTGGGTCTGGGTTACGGGTGCCGAGGGCGGCGCCAAGGCAAGGATGAAAGCGTTGGTCACCGAACGCGTCGGCAAGGGCGTGACCTGGTGTCCCTTCCACTTCGCGGGCTGGTACCAGGGCGTCGATCAGCGCGGCAAATATCCGAAGGGGGCCGATCCGGTTGTGCTCGGCGAGAGCGTGAACACGCTCACCACCTACGGCTACGACCCGGTGACGGGAATGCAGGAACCCAAAGCAACGCTTTGTCAGATCAAAGCGGCATAAGGAGCAACGACCATGGCACGTATGAAATTTCTCTGCGACGCCGATCGTTGCATCGAGTGCAACGCTTGCGTCACCGCCTGCAAGAACGAGCACGAGGTGCCATGGGGCATCAATCGCCGCCGCGTCGTCACCATCAATGACGGCAAGCCGGGAGAGCGCTCGGTCTCGATGGCCTGCATGCACTGCACCGACGCGCCCTGCGCGGCCGTGTGTCCGGTGAATTGCTTCTACACCACCGCCGATGCAGTGGTGCTGCATTCCAAAGATCTGTGTATCGGCTGCGGCTATTGCTTCTACGCCTGCCCATTTGGCGCACCGCAATATCCGAAAGTCGGCAACTTCGGTTCGCGCGGCAAGATGGACAAGTGCACCTACTGCGCCGGCGGGCCGGAAGCCGACGGCAGCGTCGCCGAGTACGAAAAGTACGGTGCGAACCGGCTGGCCGAAGGCAAGCTGCCGCTGTGCGCCGAGATGTGCTCGACCAAGTCGCTGCTCGCTGGCGATGGGGACATCATTGCCAGCATCTACAAGGAGCGGGTGGTCAAGCGCGGCTACGGCTCCGGAGCATGGGGCTGGAAGACGGCTTACAAGGAATCCATCGCGTCTTAAGCGTCAGCGGTCGGCGCGGCGGACGTGAAAAAATGGAACTTTTAGGGAGAGTATTGACATGACGGGCATTCTCGCACGGGCTCGCTTCATTATTGGCGCGTTGCTGTTATTATTCGTCGTCGCGATCGTGGCGCCGGTTTCGGCCCAGCAGCCGACCAGGGTCAATCCAACCGAAAGTTCGGTCAAGGAAGACCAGCTATTGCAGCAGATGCAGATCATCAACGGCCGCGGCTCGTTGCCGGATGCAAAGTCCTACAATCTTGAACAGCCGGCCGGACGCGATTGGCGCGCCTTCCAGGACGTGACTCTGCCCTGGATCGGCGCCATCGCCATTCTCGGTATGCTGGCGCTGCTCGTGGTGTTCTATCTCATCCGCGGCATGGTGAAGATCGAGAACGGCCGCTCCGGCCGCCTCGTCGTCCGCTTCAACACCTTTGAGCGCTTCACACACTGGATGACTGCGACCTGCTTCATCACTCTCGCGATCTCCGGCCTCAACATCGCGTTCGGCAAGTCCCTATTGTTGCCCTTGCTGGGGGCGGAAGCATTCAGCGGCTGGTCGCAATGGGCGAAATACGCGCACAATTACCTGAGCTTCCCTTTCACCATCGGCGTCGTGGTCATTTTGCTGATCTGGGTTGCGAACAACATTCCGAACCAGATCGACATTGAATGGCTCAAGCGCGGCGGCGGCATCGCCGGCCACGACCACCCGCCCGCTGAGAAATTTAATGGGGGCCAGAAGGGGATCTACTGGATTGTCGTCATCGGCGGTACGACGTCCGCGATCACCGGCTATCTGCTGATGTTCCCGTTCTATGGGACCGGCATCGCCGGCATGCAAACGGCTCAGATGATCCATGGTGTCGTGGCGATGCTGTTCGTCGCAGCCATGCTCGCACACATCTATATCGGCACGATCGGCATGGAAGGCGCGTTCGAGGCTATGTCCGAAGGGACGGTCGACGAGAATTGGGCCAAGCAGCACCACAGTCTTTGGCTCGACGAGGTGAAGAACAAGGCGCCTTCAGGGGCGACACCGCGCGCGACGCCAGCCGAGTAAGCCGTCATTCCATCGGATAACAAAACGCCCGGCAGTGATGCCGGGCGTTTTTCTGTTGGCGCTTAATGCGCGCGTGACCGTAGCCGAAAATCAGGTGCCCAGCCGCACACCGCTGGTCGTGAACGCCTTGTCGACCGGCTCTTGAATGCTGTTGAGCAATACACTGCCGACAATGGCAAGGACGACGGCTGCAACACAGGCGATCAAAAAAGTTTTCATAACGGGTGCTCCTCTCCCAACTTCATAGCGCCGGATTATAGCAAATATGGAACCGCGGCCAGCCCGGTCTGCGTGATCATTACGCATTTGCACAATGCGGTGGCAAGTATTAGCTGCTTGTCCGATCTCAGGTCACTCAAAAAAATATAGATATAGCAGCAGCTTAGCGAAGATCCTCATATGAATGGCGGGTGGCACGGTCTTTGCTGCATGTGCGAAGAGCGCACGGTGACGTGCGAACGCCATTTGTCCACCCGATTGGCATCGGAAATCGGATGGCAAGGAACGAAATTTTGGCTGAGACGCGTAATGGTTTTGATCCGCCCAACCAGGGTACATCGTCGCCGGGTGCGCAAAGGGATTCGACCCTAAAAATCGCTATCGTCGATGAAAATCCGATGCGTGCGGCAATTCTGGAGGACGGTCTGCGCGAAGCCGGATTCACGCAAGTCGAGCGCATTTCGGAGACCCGCAATCTCTTGGCACGCATCTACGCGATTGATCCTGAGGTGATTCTCATCGATCTGGAAAATCCCAGCCGCGACATGCTTGAGCAAATGTTCCAGGTGAGTCGGGAGGTCAAACGACCGGTGGCGATGTTCGTCGATCAAAGCGATAGCGCTTCAATTCAAGCGGCGGTCGATGCCGGCGTGTCGGCCTATATCGTCAATGGGCTGAAGAAGGAACGCGTCACCAACATTCTCGATCTATGTATTTCGCGCTTCTATGCGTTTTCCCGGCTGCAAGGCGAACTGGATCGCGCCAACGATGCGCTGAAGGAGCGCAAGATCATCGATCGCGCCAAGGGCGTGCTGATGAAAGCAAAAAAAATTACCGAGGACGAAGCTTATGCCTTGATGCGAAAGACCGCGATGAACGAAAACAAGAAAATCGTAGAGATCGCACGGTCTCTGCTCACTGCTGCGGAGTTGTTCAAATGAGCAATGCCAAGCTTCGGATCGGATATATTCCGCTGGTCGACGCCATATCACTGGTTGTCGCAGTCGACAGCGGCTTTGCGGCTGCTGAAGGGCTGGACGCAGAGCTGGTGCGCGAAGTGTCGTGGTCGAATGTGCGCGACAAGCTTAATATTGGGCTGTTCGACGCGGCGCACTTGCTGTCGCCGATGGCGATCGCATCAAGTCTTGGCATCGGTCATGTGCGCGTGCCGCTTATTGCACCTTTCAATCTGGGGCTAAATGGCAACGCGATCACCGTGTCGACGCAACTTTTTACGGCCCTGTCCCATATGGCCGACGGCGATATTGCGGATCCGATCGTATCGGCGCGCGCGCTGTACCGTGTGGTTGCGGAGCGCAAGGTGCGCGCACTTGAGCCGTTGACCTTCGGCATGACTTTTCCGTTCTCCAACCACAATTACCAACTGCGATTCTGGATGGCCGCCGGCGGTATCGACCCTGACGAGGACGTGCGACTCGTCGTGCTACCGCCGCCTTACATGGTGGAAAGCCTTTCGAGCGGCCATGTCGACGGCTTTTGCGTCGGTGGGCCGTGGAATTCTTTGGCGGTGGATTCCGGGGTGGGGCGCATCTTGCATTTCGGCTGCGAGATCATGGCGCGCGCATCGGAGAAGGTGCTGGCCGTGCGTGAACGATGGGCGGCAGACAATCCTGACATGCTGAGTGCGCTGATCCGCGCGCTTGCGCGCGCAAGCAACCATATCGACGACGACGCCAATCGCTCAGCCGTCGCCGTGGTGTTGGCACGTCGACTCGACGTCAGTGTGGATCTCGTGAGTCGTACGCTCTCCGGCAATCTGAGAATTGCTCCCGACGGAACAACGCGAACGAGTGACCGCTACATCCTGATTGGCCGCAACGGTGCAAGCCGGCCAGATCCGGTGCAGGCGGCCTGGCTCTACGCACAGATGGTGCGGTGGGGACAAGCGCCAATGTCGGATGAACTATGCGCGACCGCAAAAGCGGTGTTCCGGCCCGATCTCTATGACGCGGCGCTGGGTGGCGGTTCTCAGCGTGGCGAAGGTGAGCCGGTGGATGGTGTCGGTGGTTTTACTGGACCGGACTTCGATCCGTCCAACGTTGCAAGTCATCTTGCAGCCTGGAGCATCAGGCGCGCCGGACGGCCGCGATTGTCGGTCGTGCGCTAGCCTATTGCAGTGCACAATATTGTCGCACACTGCGTTGGCCGTGGGCACTACGACATTCTGGGCAGTGCTGTGCTGGGTCGCGTGATTTTATATAACCCATTGAAATATTGAATACTTATTCATTTTTGCCAAACTGGCACGACACTTGAATTGTACGGAGATGATTAGCGCCAAACCAATGGCGCCAAATGGCCCAACGAGGGGCCGCAGGCAACGCCGCTGTCCGGGGGAACGCGCACAAGCGCACTTCAGGGCTGCGGTTTTTTGTTGGGTCCACAAGCAAACGCGAGACGGCGAAAAAAGACAGGGAAACGACGAGCGGGTGAATCGACTGGGTCACTCAAACACAAGGACGACGACTAATGACGATGAAAAAGGGAAGTCACACCCGGCGCAGCCTGAGCCGCCGGTCGTTCCTCAAAGCCAGCGCAGGTACCGCCGCGCTGCTCGGCGCGGTGAATACGCAGTTCCCGTTCGGCATGCACAGCGCAATGGCCGCTGGTCCCGAAGTGACCAAGGCCAAGCTCGGCTTCATCGCATTGAGCGACGCCGGGCCGTTATTCGTCGCCAAGGAGAAAGGCTTGTTCGCCAAATACGGCATGCCCGACGTTGAGGTGGAGAAGCAGGCGTCCTGGGGCGCGACACGCGACAATCTGGTGCTCGGCTCGGAAGGCAACGGCATCGACGGCGCGCACATCCTCACGCCGATGCCCTACCTCATATCGGCCGGCAAGGTGACACAGAACAATCAGCCGACGCCGATGTACATCTTGGCGCGGCTCAATCTCGACAGCCAATGCATTTCGGTCGGAAAAGAATATGCCGATCTCAAACTCGGCCTCGACGCCAAGCCATTCAAGGAAGCGTTGGAGAAGAAGAAAGCGACCGGCAAAACGGTGAAGGCAGCGATGACCTTCCCCGGCGGCACGCATGATCTCTGGATCCGCTACTGGCTCGCCGCTGGCGGCATCGATCCCGACAAGGATATTGAAACGATCGTGGTGCCACCCGCGCAAATGGTGGCGAACATGAAGGTCGGCACCATGGACTGCTTCTGTGTCGGCGAGCCATGGAATTTGCAGCTCGTTCACCAGGGCATCGGCTACACCGCGCTCACGACCGGGGAACTGTGGAACAAGCATCCGGAAAAGGCGTTGGGCATGCGCGCCGCCTGGGTCGACAAAAATCCAAACGCAGCCAAAGCGGTGTTGATGGCCGTCATGGAGGCCCAGCAATGGTCCGACAAGGCCGAGAACAAGGCCGAGCTCGCGGCCATCATGGGCAAGCGCAACTGGATGAATTGTCCGGTCGAGGACGTCTTGGATCGCACCGCGGGCAAGTTCGACTACGGGACCGGCCGCGTCGTCGAGAACTCGCCGCACATCATGAAATACTGGCGCGACTTCGCCTCCTATCCGTTCCAGAGCCACGATCTGTGGTTCCTCACAGAAGACATTCGCTGGGGCAAGTTCGAAGTTGGTTTCGACACCAAGGCGTTGATCGCGAAAGTCAACCGCGAGGATCTCTGGCGCGAAGCGGCCAAGGAATTGAACGTACCCGCGGATCAGATCCCGACCTCCAAATCCCGCGGCAAGGAGACCTTCTTCGACGGCAAGGTATTCGATCCCGAAAATCCCATGGCGTATCTGAAGAGCCTCGCCATCAAGCGCGCGGAGGTTGGATGAGGCGGCAGCGCGCCAGTGCACGGTCTTATCCGCATAAAGGCTAGCAAAATGAACATGTCTGTACGCGAAACAAAGACCGCAGAGCCGCTCGCATCTGCCAGCGCGAAAATCCTCGCGCTGGCGCCTAGGCGTGCGAATTTTACCACCCGCGTTTTCGCCCGGGCGGGCGCGATCGCCATGCGGCTAGTCCCGCCTGTCGTGGTCATCGCGCTCGTGCTGCTGCTGTGGGAGTTTCTGTGCCGCAAGTCGGGCGCGACTCTGCCGCCACCGTCGAGGGTCGTGAAAGATACTTGGGAGCTGATCGTCGATCCGTTCTTCGATCGCGGCGGCATCGACAAGGGCCTGTTCTGGCACCTCTCCGCCAGCCTCCAACGCGTGGCGTTCGGCTACGCCCTGGCCTCCGTCGCGGGCGTGGCGCTCGGCACGCTGGTCGGCCAATCGGTGTGGGCGATGCGCGGGCTCGATCCGATATTCCAGGTGTTGCGCACGGTGCCGCCGTTGGCCTGGCTGCCGCTTTCGCTGGCAGCCTTTCGCGACGGCCAGCCTTCGGCCATCTTTGTGATCTTCATCACCGCGATCTGGCCGATCATCATCAACACCGCAGTCGGTATCCGCAACATTCCGCAGGACTACCGCAACGTCGCCGCGGTGCTCCGGCTCAATCATTTCGAATTCTTCGTCAAGATCATGGTGCCGGCGGCGGCACCTTACATCTTCACCGGATTGCGCATCGGCATCGGCCTCTCCTGGCTCGCGATCGTCGCGGCAGAAATGCTGACCGGCGGCGTCGGCATCGGCTTCTTTATCTGGGATGCCTGGAACTCCTCACACATCAGCGAAATCATCCTAGCGCTGGTTTACGTCGGTCTGATCGGCTTCATGCTCGACCGCATGGTGGCCGCGATCGCGAACATCGTCACCCGCGGCACCGCCGCCAACTGAGATCGCATCATGTCGCACTACCTGTTGATCGACCACATCGACAAGAAATTCACCCGCGGCTCGCACGAGACCGAGGTTCTCAAGGACGTCACGCTCGGCATCGAGCAAGGCGAATACGTTTCGATCATCGGCCATTCGGGCTGCGGCAAGACCACGTTGCTCAACATCGTCGCTGGCCTCACGCCGGTGAGCAGGGGTGGCGTCATTCTGGAGAACCGCGAGGTCAACGAGCCCGGCCCCGATCGTGCGGTGGTCTTCCAAAATCATTCATTGCTGCCCTGGCTCACTGTTTACGGCAACGTCAAGCTCGCGGTCGATAAGGTTTTCTCAGCCAGTAAATCGCGCGCAGAGCGCCACGCCTGGACCATGCACAACCTCGATCTGGTGCAGATGGGCCATGCCAAGGACAAGCGTCCGGCCGAAATCTCCGGCGGCATGAAGCAGCGCGTGGGTCTTGCGCGCGCACTCGCCATGCAGCCCAAGGTGCTGCTGCTCGACGAGCCGTTCGGCGCGCTCGATGCGCTCACCCGCGCGCATTTGCAGGATTCCGTGATGGCGATTCACGAGAAGCTCGGCAACACCGTACTGATGATCACCCACGACGTGGACGAGGCGGTTCTGCTCTCCGACCGTATTGTGATGATGACCAACGGCCCCGCTGCCTGCATCGGCGAGGTGCTCGATGTTTCGCTGGCGCGTCCACGCAAGCGTCTCACGCTTGCCGGCGATGCGGAATACCTCAAATGCCGCAAGCGCGTGCTCGAATTCCTCTACGAGCGTCACCGTTTTGTCGAGGCAGCTTGAGGGGATGCAATGAGCGAGCCACTTGTCATCATCGGCAACGGCATGGCGGCGGCGCGCTTTGTCGATGAGCTTTCAAAGCGCGCACTCGGCCGCTATGCGGTGGCCGTGATCGGCGAGGAAGCGCGACTGGCGTATAACCGCATTCTCCTTTCCTCCGTGCTTGCAGGCGAGGTCGCGCAGTCAGAAATTGAGCTCAAGCCGGCATCGTGGTGGCGCGATCGCGGGGTCACGCTGCGTTATGGCGTGCCGGCGACCGCAGTCGACGCGGCGGCGCGTACCGTATTGCTCGCCGACGGAACAAAGCTTCCATTCGCCAAGCTCGTGTTTGCCACCGGGTCGCGACCTCTGCGACTGCCGATACCCGGAATGGAACTGGAAGGTGTGCTCACCTTCAGGGACGCCGGCGACGTCGGCACTATCACGAATAACGCGGGCCGGGGTGCGCGTGTGGTTGTCATCGGCGGCGGCCTTCTCGGTCTTGAAGCGGCCTATGGGCTCGCGAAGGCCGGCGCGCAGGTGACCGTCATGCATCTGATGGACATGTTGATGGAACGCCAGATCGACGCGCGTGCCGCGGCGATGCTTCGATACGCCGTCGAAGCGAAAAATGTCAGAGTGCTGCTCAAGGCCGAAACCGTGCGCCTGGTTGGCGACCGGCGTGTCGAAGCTGTCGAACTCAAGGACGGCTCCACAATCAAAACCGACACCGTCGTCGTTGCCGTCGGCATCAAGCCGAACACCGAGCTCGCGCGGGCTGCCGGGATTGCCGTCAACCGCGGCATTGTCATTGACGATTCGCTCGAAACCAGCGCTGCGGGAATTTTCGCCATCGGTGAATGCGCCGAGCACCGCGGTCAATGCTACGGTATTGTCGAGCCCGCCTATGAGCAAGCACGCGTACTCGCCGAACGTCTCGCGGGCAGGGATGTGAGCTATAGCGGCAGTGTGCTCTCGACCAATCTCAAGGTCTCCGGCGTTAATGTGTTCTCGGTTGGAGATTTTCTTGGGAGCTCGGGGACCGAAGAGATCGTGCTCGCCGATCCAAGTTTCGGCACCTACAAGAAACTTGTCATTTCCGATGGTCGGTTGGTTGGTGCGGTTTTGTTTGGCGATACTGTCGATGGCCTCTGGTATCTCGATCTTATCCGCACGGGCGTTTCGATTGAACGTTTCCGAGACGATCTCGTTTTTGGCCGCGCGCTGATTGAGCGCGCGGCGGCATGAGGCGGCGATGGCTGGCGATTTCATGCCCGAGCAGAAGCGTTATCTCAAGGGCTTCATGTCCGGCCTCGCGGCGATACGCTCGACGCGAGGCGCTGGCAATAGCGCGATGGCAGCCGCCGGTGAGACCTCCCTCGGATTCACGCGCCGGCATGAGGTCGAAGTGCTCAAGGCGATGATCGCCGCGGAGGCGGTCGGATGACGCAAAACCTCGTCCCGCCGACTGTGAAGCTGATACCGGAGACTGCACCGTTCACTCCTGAGCAGCGCGTTTGGCTGAATGGGTTTTTCGCCGGGTTGCTTTCACTCGATGGCATGGGTGTAACGGCGCTGTCGTCCGAGCAGAGCGCGGCGCTGATGCCGGGTGCTCCGAAAGGTGCGCTCGATGCCGGCGATGACGGTGCAGCGCCCTGGCACGATCAGACACTGCCGCTCGCCGAGCGCATGCAGCTTGCCGATGGCCGGCCGCTGCGGCGGCGCATGATGGCGGCAATGGGCCAGCAGGACTGCGGCCAGTGCGGCTACAATTGCGAGGACTATTCAGACGCGATTTTTGTAAAGAAAGAAGAGCGGCTAAACCTGTGTGTGCCGGGTGGCAAGGAAACCACCCGCATGCTTAAGACTCTTCACGGAGAACTGAGTGCTTCCGCTCCGGTGCCGGCAATTGTTGTCCGCCCGGCTGAACAGAGCGTCGTGCCTGCACCGCCGTCCGGCGACATCGGGCGTTCGCGTGACCATCCGGTTGAAGCGGTGTTCGTCAAACGCACGCGGCTCAACAAGCCGGGTTCCGAAAAGGAAACCTGGCACATCGACTTTGATCTGAAGGAAAGCGGGCTTGATTACGTTGTCGGGGATTCTTTTGGCGTATTCCCTGCAAACGATCCGGGATTGGCCGATGCGGTGATCAAGGCGCTTGATGCGCCGGCGGATTTCCCTGTCGGCGGACGCACGCTGCGCGAGGTGTTGATCGACGGTGTTTCGCTCTCGCCCGCGCCTGACATGCTGTTTCAGCTTATCTCCTACATCACCGGCGGCGATCGACGGCGCAAAGCCAAGGCGCTTGCCGCCGGCGAAGATCCGGACGGCGACGCCAAAAACCTCGATGTGCTTGCTGCAATCGAGAAATTTTCCGGCATCCGTCCCGACCCTGAAGCTTTGATCGAGTCGCTCGATGTGCTGCAGCCGCGGCTTTATTCGATCTCTTCCTCGCCAAAAGTCGAGCGCAGCCGCGTGTCGCTCACCGTCGACGCGGTGCGTTACGCGATAGATGAGCGCGCGAGGTTCGGCGTTGCCTCGACATACTTGGCGGGGCGTGCTGCGCCCGGCGACAAGATCAAGGTCTATGTGCAGAAGGCCCAGCATTTTGGCCTGCCGGCGGACCCCGCGGTGCCGATTATCATGATTGGCCCTGGCACCGGGATTGCTCCGTTTCGCGCCTTCCTGCACGAGCGGATGGCGACGAAGGCTCCGGGCCACAACTGGTTGTTCTTCGGACATCAGCGAAGCAATTTCGATTTCTTCTATGAGGATGAGCTTTTGGGTATGCGCGCCGCGGTTCTCTTGACCCGGCTCACGCTCGCGTGGTCGCGTGACGGTGACGAGAAAATCTACGTGCAGGATCGCATGCGGCAAGTCGGCCGCGATCTATGGGCGTGGATCGCAGAGGGTGCGCATATCTATGTCTGCGGTGCGATTGGCATGGGCAAGGATGTCGATCGGGCGCTGGTCGATGTCGTTGCCGCGCACGGGGCGCGCTCCACCGATGAGGCGATCGCCTTCGTTGCCGACCTCAAGAAGCGGGGACGTTATCAGCAGGATATTTATTGAGGCGATGCGGTGAACGCACACACACTCGACCCGCTCGTCGTGCGCACCACGTGCCCTTATTGCGGGGTCGGCTGTGGCGTGCGCGCAGCACCTGACGGTATGGGCGGTGCAAAGATAGATGGCGATCCCGCTCATCCCGCGAACCGAGGGCGGCTATGCTCGAAGGGCTTTGCGCTTGGTGAAACGCTCGGACTGGATGGGCGCTTGCTGCATCCGATGATTCGCCAGGCGGCCGGCGGGCTGGCAAGAACCGATTGGTCGACAGCGCTTGACCAGGTGGCGGATGGCTTTAAGCACATCATTGCGCGCGATGGGCCCAACGCCGTTGCCTTTTATCTCTCCGGACAGCTTCTCACCGAGGACTACTACGTCGCCAACAAACTGATGAAGGGCTTCATCGGGTCGGCCAATGTCGACACCAACTCGCGTTTGTGCATGGCATCTTCGGTTGCCGGCCACCGCCGTGCCTTCGGCGCCGATACGGTGCCTGGGATCTACGAGGATCTTGATCAAGCCGATCTTCTCGTTCTCGTCGGCTCAAATGCGGCGTGGTGCCATCCGGTGCTCTTTCAGCGCATGGCCGAAAACAAGCGTCAGCGTGGAGCAAAGATCGTTGTTATCGACCCGCGCCGGACCGCGTCCGCCGAGGGCGCCGATCTTTTTCTTCCTATTGCGCCGGGCACCGATACGGCGCTTTTTTGCGGATTGCTCGTGCATCTCGTCGAGATGTACGCGGTCGACTACGCCTATATCGATTCACACACGACGGGTTTTGAAGACGCGGTTATCCGCGCACGGGAGATTGCGCCCAACGTCGCCGCGACTGCGCGCGCCACCGGTCTTGCCAAAGCCGATGTGGAGCGTTTCTTCAAGCTTTTCCGAACAACGCCGCGCGCTGTCACCTGTTTTTCTCAAGGCGTCAACCAGTCGGCGCAGGGCACGGACAAGGTCAATGCGATCATCAATTGCCATCTGGCGACCGGGCGAATCGGACGACCGGGCATGGGGCCATTCTCGCTCACCGGTCAGCCCAACGCGATGGGCGGGCGCGAGGTCGGTGGATTAGCCAACCAGCTTGCCGCGCATATGGATTTTTCTTCGGCCGACGTCGATCGCGTCCGGAGGTTCTGGAGCGGCGCGCACATGGCGACGTTCGAGGGCCTCAAGGCAGTACAGATGTTCGATGCGATCGAGCGCGGCGAAATCAAAGCGCTATGGGTGATGGGAACAAATCCGGCCGTGTCACTGCCAAAAGCGAACGCGGTGCGTGCGGCGCTCAAAAATTTGGAGCTGTTTGTCATCTCTGAAAATGTGCTGAACAACGACACGGTCAACGCGGGTGCGCACGTTCTGCTGCCCGCGGCGGCGTGGGGTGAGAAGAACGGCACGGTCACCAATTCCGAGCGTCGTATTTCCCGCCAGCGGCCGTTCTTGCCGCTGCCGGGTTACACGCGGCCCGATTGGTGGATTGTTTCGGAAGTGGCAAAACGTCTCGGTTTCGAAGAAGCGTTTGCATATTGCTCCGCCGCCGACATCTTCCGCGAGCATGCGGCGCTGTCCGCATTCGAGAATGAGGGTCTGCGCGACTTCGACATCGGCGCGCTCGCAACTATCAACGACGAGACATTCGATGCGCTCGACCCGGTGCTTTGGCCGGCACGAAAAAATGCGCCCAAAGCGGAGCCGCGTTTCTTTGCCGAGGGTGGCTATTACACCGGCAACCGCAGAGCGCGGTTTGTCACACCGGAGCCGCCACGGTTGAAGGAAGCGACGAACAAAGAGTTTCCATTCCGGCTCAATACCGGCCGGGTGCGCGACCAGTGGCACACGATGACGCGCTCGGGTGTGAGCTCGCGCCTTTCAGCTCATACACCGGAACCCTTTGTTGAGGTGCACCCAAAAGACGCCGCCGCATTCGGCCTCATCGACGGAGGCTTTGCCAAGGTTACGACGCGTTACGGCAACTCGATCCTCAAGGTTGCCGTAAGCGCTGGCCAGAGGCGGCGCTCGCTCTTTGTTCCGATCCATTGGAGTGACGCAACGGCCTCGTGCGCGCGCATATGCGAGATGGTGACGCCTGCGACCGACCCATTTTCGGGTCAGCCGGAGGCGAAAGCAACTCCGGCTGCGATCGTTCCCGTCACGTTTCAATACAGCGGGTTTGCGATCGCGCGCCGATCGATAAAGCCTATGACAGGAACCTGGTGGGCGCGCGTTGCGATTGCAGGCGGTACGGGTTTGCTATTGGCAACGGACGTGACACCTACGGAATTGCAAGAGCAGGTCCTAGATATGTTTCCAGCTGAGGCTGAGCTTGCCGAATATGTCGACCGTCCGCGCGGTGTCTATCGCGTTGCGGCCTTCGTCAAAGGCCGCCTGGAAGGCTGCCTGTTTGTGGGGCCAGCGCAGGCAACGCCGCAATGGGATGCTGTCAAGGCGCTGTTGGAGGCCGATACAATTGGCGACGGCGAACGCCGGATGCTGTTGTCGGGCCGTGCGACGGACGGCATCGCCGAGAACGGTCCGCTTGTCTGCGCGTGTTTCGGGGTTGGGCTCATAGCGATCCGCAAGGCAATCGTTTCGGGAGATGCGTCGAACGTCGAAGAAATTGGTCACGCACTGCGGGCTGGAACCAATTGCGGTTCGTGCGTTCCCGAACTCAAGAAGATCATTGCCGATGAACTTGTGCTTCGGGAGGCGGTTTAATTTGTTGCCCACCACTCCGATCGAGTTTAGTTCGACTGCTCCTGCGCAAACATGAACGGCGAAACGCCGCGGACGGTTTCGTCGAGCACCAATGTGCGGGTGACCGGCGGCTCTGCGCGCTGTCCGCAGTTGACGCGCTCGCACAGCCGGCAATTGACGCCAATCGGCGTCGCTTCAACCTTGTCGATGTTCAGCCCGACCGAGTAGACAAGCCGCGGCAGGTATTTTAATTCACAACCAAGCCCGATGGCGTAGCGCGGCCTCGGTTGCCCATATGGCACGACAGAGCGACGAACCGCTTGTGCGAGCGAGAAGTAACGCGCGCCATCCGGCAGTTCGATGATCTGCGTCACGATGCGATCCGGTGTCTCGAATGTCGCGTGCACATTCCAAAGGGGGCACGTGCCGCCGAACTTCGAGAAGGGAAAACTTCCCGACGAAAAGCGTTTGGAGACATTGCCCGCGTTGTCGACCCGGAGCATGAAGAATGGAACGCCACGCGCGTTTGGCCGTTGCAGTGTGGTGAGACGATGACACACTTGCTCAAAACTGGCGCCAAACCGCTGGCCCAGAGGCTCAATGTCATAGCTGAGATTTTCTGCCGCTTCGTGAAAGCGCGTATAGGGCATGATGATTGCCGCGGCGAAATAATTGGCCAGCGAAATTCGGAAAAGGCGGCGTGCAGATTCATCGAGCTTGCTGCTCTTGGCCACAATGCTGTCAATCAGCGAGCCAGCTTCCGCAAGCGCGAGCTGGAAAGCCGATTGAAAAATCCGGCCTGTATCATCAAGAAGCTCGGACAGCGATAACTGTTTTCGGTGGGGTGAATAGCGGCGAAGCCAATCACGCATGACGTCGACGGAACGCACGCGTACGAGAATCCCGTGACGCTCCCGCAGCCGTTCCGATACAGCACGAAACAGATCGTGGCTGGGCACATCGAGTTCATCGCGAAGTTTCTCGGCAGCAACTTCGAGCGCTGGGAAATGATTGCGGTTCTCCTCGATCAATTCACGGACCCGCTCGACGGGATTGTCATCCGTGTTGGCGATCTCGTCGCGGCCGGCCAGGCGCGATGCTGCGGTATTCTCACCGCGACGCGCTTCGATATAGGCGCGATAAAGACGCTGGACCGCGTTGGCGGCATCCGGGCAAAGCTCGACAAAATCTTGAAGTTCCTGTTTGGGCAGTTGAAACTCCCGGAAGAGGGGATCGCTGAAAACTTCGTTCAATTCGACAAAGAAGCGGTCATTGTCGGCAGCGGCAAGATCCCTCAGATCGACGTCATAGGCCTCCGCCATCTTGAGCAATATCTGCGCCGTTACCGGGCGCTGATTGCGCTCAATGAGATTGACGTAGCTCGGCGAAATCTCGAGCTCTTTGGCCATTTGGGTCTGCGTGAGCCCGATCTGGCGCCGGATGCGGCGAAAGCGCGGACCAACGAACAATTTAGTGGCAGCGGAATCCACTTTTTTTGACATTTGTGACATCCAAACAGGTGAGCTGTAACGTTTGTTACAATTTAGCACCTTTGTTGGATACGCGCTATTCCCAAATCATCCTGAACGAATTAGTTATGCACATGACGGCAGCGTAGGCCGCTTGTCACGATTGTTAAAAAAGGAAGTTAAGATGTCCGACATCAGCTTCAACAAGCTTTTCGCCGATATGCCCGGCAATCGTTTCGATGGCATTGAGCGCACCTATTCCGCGGCCGACGTCATGCGGCTCGCAGGCTCAATCCAAGTGCGGCATTCACTGGCCGAACGCGGTGCCGCCCGTTTGTGGGAGCTGTTGCGAACCGAACCTTATCTGCCGTCGCTCGGCGCCATGACCGGCAACCAGGCGGTTCAGATGGTGCGGGCCGGGCTCAAGGCGATCTATCTCTCGGGCTGGCAGGTCGCTGCTGACAGCAATGTCGCTGGTGCGACATATCCCGATCAGAGTCTTTATCCCGCGAACTCCGGTCCCGAACTCTGCCGTCGAATCAATCGTGCATTGGCGCGCGCCGACCAGATCGAGCATTCCGAAGGCGGTAGCACGCGAGACTGGTTCGCGCCCATTATCGCCGACGCCGAAGCTGGATTTGGAGGGCCGCTCAATGCCTTTGAGATTATGAAGGCGTATATCGAAGCGGGCGCGGCCGGCGTTCACTTCGAGGACCAGCTCGCTTCGGAGAAAAAGTGCGGTCATCTTGGCGGCAAGGTGCTTATTCCGACTGCCGCGCATGAACGCAACCTGGTTGCGGCAAGGCTGGCGGCGGATGTTTGCCGCGTACCGATACTTGTCATCGCGCGCACGGACGCGGAGAGCGCGCGGCTGATTACCACGGATATCGACGAACGCGATCGCGAATTCATCACCAGCGAGCGCACATCGGAAGGCTTTCACAGGCTCAAGGCCGACACCGGACTCGCACATTGCATCAAGCGCGGGCTTGCGTTTGCGCGCTACGCGGACATGCTGTGGTGGGAGACATCGCATCCGAACCTCGAGGATGCGCGGGTGTTCGCCGAAGCGATCCATCGGCAGTTCCCGGGAAAGCTTCTGGCCTACAATTGTTCGCCATCATTCAATTGGCGTGCAAACCTCGACGATACGGCGATCGCGCATTTCCAGCGCGAGCTCGGCGCCATGGGCTACAAATTCCAGTTCGTGACGCTCGCGGGCTTCCACAGCCTCAATCACGGCATGTTCACGCTCGCGAGTGGCTATTCGAAGCGCGGAATGCCCGCCTATTGCGAACTGCAGGACACCGAGTTCGCGGCCGAGTCGCAGGGCTACACCGCAACGCGCCACCAGCGCGAAGTTGGCACCGGATATTTCGACCTCGTCAGCCTCGCCGTCACGTCCGGTCAGGCTTCGACCACGGCGATGTCGGAGTCGACTGAGAGTGCGCAATTCGCGGGCGCCAAAGCTGCGGCGGCTGCCGCCTAAGTCCACAAGAACTCAACTATGGAGAATTGCCATGTCAAATTTGCGATTTTGGGTTGTCGGCGGCGAATACCACTCTCTCGATTTCGGTGAAATCGTCGATGGTACGCAACGCCTCATCGGCCCGTTCGACCGGCGTGACGAAGCCGAGCGCAATTGGCGCGATATTTCCGAACAGCACCGCTCGCGTTGCACCGTCCGTTTCACGATCACGCAGGAAAACGCTTAAGCGCGTATCCGACGACAAAAGCGAGAGAAAGTCATGACCGCCCGCACCCAGATAAAAGGACTGTCAGTTGCAAAGACGTTGTACGGCTTTGTCGAAGCCGAAGCGCTGCCCGGCACCGGCGTTACGAGCGATAGCTTTTGGTCAGGGGTTGCGGCGCTGATCGATGATTTCGGGCCGCGCAACAAGCAGCTGCTCGCCGTTCGCGATGAATTGCAGGTGCTCATTGACGGTTATCATCGCGCCAACCGGGCGAAGAGCTGGGATCAATCCGGATACGAGCGTTTTCTACGCAAGATCGGTTATCTTTTGCCGGAGCCCGCCGCTTTCTCCATTTGCACGAAAAATGTCGACGATGAGATCGCGCATATCGCCGGGCCGCAACTGGTCGTGCCGCTTTCCAATGCGCGCTATGCGCTCAACGCCGCAAATGCGCGCTGGGGTAGCCTCTACGATGCGCTTTATGGCACCGATGCGCTGCCTCAGGATGGCGGCGCGGCGCGTGGAACAAAATTCGACAAGGTGCGCGGCGAGCGTGCGATCGCTTACGGCCGAAAATTGCTCGACGGCGTGGTGCCGCTTGCGCATGGCAGCCACAGCGATGCGATTGGCTACGCCGTTGAAGATGGAAAATTGATTGTCGGCCTGCGCGATGGATCGCGCGGTGAACTGGCGCAACCGGAGCAATTCGCCGGTTTCCAGGGCAAGGTAGAGGCGCCCTCGGCAGTGCTGCTGCGCCATCACGGGCTGCAACTGGAGATCAAAATCGATCGCGACAGCACCGTTGGGCGCGATGATCTGGCGGGTATCTCTGACATCGTGATCGAGTCGGCGATTACTTCGATCATGGATCTGGAGGACAGCGTTGCTGCGGTCGACGCCGACGACAAGGTTGCGCTTTATCGCAATTGGCTCGGGTTGATGAACGGCACCTTGACCGCGAAATTCGAAAAGAGCGGGCAGGTCATGAATCGCAGACTCAATGCCGATCGTGCCTATCGGCTGCCGAACGGCGGCGAGTTGCGGGCGCCTGGACGCAGTTTGATGCTGGTGCGTCATGTTGGGCTGCATATGTATACCGATGCCGTGCTTGATGCTGCGGGCGACGAGGTGCCCGAAGGGATAGTCGACGCCGCCGTCACTGCGTTGATTGCCACGCACGAAATTCGTGGCCGCAATAGGCACCTCAATAGCCGCGCCGGTTCGGTCTACATCGTCAAACCCAAGCTGCATGGCCCGGACGAAGTCGCATTCACGAACGACTTATTTGCGCAGGTCGAGGATTTTTTGAAATTGCCGCGACACACGCTCAAGATCGGCATTATGGACGAGGAGCGGCGCACAACCGTCAATCTCAAAAGCTGTATCCGTGCGGCGGCCGATCGGCTGGTGTTCATCAATACCGGGTTCCTTGACCGCACCGGAGATGAAATTCACACCGCGATGTTTGCCGGGCCCCTGATCCGGAAAGCGGAAATGAAGAATACGGCTTGGATCAAGGCGTACGAAAACTGGAACGTCGATACCGGCATCGTTTGTGGATTGCCGGGCAAGGCGCAAATCGGCAAGGGCATGTGGGCCATGCCCGACAGGATGGCGGACATGCTTGCGCAGAAGATCTCGCATCCGTCTGCCGGCGCCAATACGGCGTGGGTTCCATCACCGACGGCGGCGACGTTGCACGCGCTGCACTATCATCAGGTCAGTGTTTTGGATCGTCAGAAGGAGATTTCTGGTCGCGCGTTTGCGAGCCTGTCGGATATCCTGACCATTCCGGTGTCGCATACGAGTTGGACTGCCGATGAGATTCAGCAGGAACTCGACAACAATGTACAAGGCATCTTGGGTTATGTGGTGCGATGGATCGATCAAGGCGTCGGTTGCTCCAAGGTTTCGGACATCCACAATGTCGGATTGATGGAAGACCGCGCGACGTTGCGGATTTCGAGCCAGCACATCGCAAACTGGTTGCTGCATGGCGTCGCGACGGAAGCGCAAGTGATGGAAACTTTGCGGCGCATGGCGCGCGTTGTGGACTGTCAGAATGCGGACGACGTCAACTATTTTCCCATGGCGCCGGCATTCGACGGTCAGGCATTTAAGGCCGCTGGTGAATTGATTTTCGAGGGACTGGTGCAGCCGAACGGTTATACGGAATGGGTGCTGCATAAGCATCGCCGTGACGCCAAGGCAGCTCAGCACGTTGAAGCGGAGCAATTTGAACAAGCGCTTTTGACATCGGCGCGTGTTGCTGCGGCTCACCGGGAATACAAGCAAGAAGCGGTCGTCGCGGACTGATCCGTTCGCGATCGCGGATTGCGTCTGTGTCATTGCGACAATCAAGAATCGCTCGCGTGCAATGTGCGGGTCGTGACGTATCGAAGTCAGCATCTCGTTCGAGAAAAATTTGATCGGAGCCGTGCGCTGCCTGATTACAGATGTTGATTCATATTTTAGCTCTTATTTGAAATCTTGGCGTCAAAATTTTCTCGCGGCGACTTTTGCGACAAAAAAATGTCACCAAACGCGGCAAGACTGCGAATCGCTACCGAGAATTTCTGCAAAACTGCTGCGAGCACTCGAAGAGATGCTCGCGGGTTGCGATGTATTTCGGATTTTCGACGGACAGCGTTTTTAGAGTTGTTTTGGGCCGCGAGTAATCATTTCTTAATGATCTTGCATGCAGCATGAAATCCGCATTTTGCCGCATTGCGCGTGACGTTTAAGTTTAAGAAGGCAAGGGAGATGCCGATGAAAGCCCCGGTGGCCTTACTAACACTCGTCGTTGAGATCGCATTCATTGTGTATTGCATCCATATGACCTATCTGCTGGACGTTCTCGATCCATTTCCTCGAGAATGGCTGATCCCAAACGCGCTGATCGGCGGCGCCATATTGCTGTTTGGTTATTTCGTTGCGTCGTGGCTCAACCGCGACTTGGCCCTTACAGAGCGAAAGTGGTCCAATACCGAGCGGGAATGATTCGATCTTAACCTATGTTGTCGAGCGCGAACTCTGCCGACGCACGCCACACTCAACAGATTCAAAATCACTGGATTTTTCGCAAGGTGAAGCCGCGCGCTACGAAAATCGCTTGACGACCATCACGGCGTTGAGACCGCCGAAGGCAAATGAGTTGGACATTGCGGCGTCGATCTTCAATTTTCGCGCTTCGTTCGGAACGTAATCGAGATCGCACGCCGGGTCTGGACCAAGATAATTGATCGTCGGCGGCACGATTTCGTCTTTTACCGCCATCAAACACGCCACCATTTCCAGTCCGCCGGCCGCACCGAGCGCGTGGCCAACCATGGACTTGGTCGATGAAATGGCAAGCTTCAGTGCGTGCGCGCCGAAAGCGCCTTTGATCGCGTTGGTTTCCGCCACATCATTCGCCATCGTGCCGGTGCCATGCGCATTGATATATTGCACGTCCTGGGGGTTAAGCCGGGCGTCGGAGAGGGCGCTCTTGATCGCGCGGATCATGCCGCCTTCATCAGGATTGGTGATGTCCTTGGCGTCCGCGCTCATGCCGAAGCCGACGATCTCGCCGAGAATCTTGGCGCCGCGTTTTTGCGCATGCTCCAATGTTTCGAGCACGATGACGGCTGCGCCTTCCCCGATGATCATGCCTCTGCGATCCTTCGAGAAGGGCCGGCAGAGGTCGGGCGACATCACACGCAAAGCCTCCCATCCCCTGATGGTGCCATGGGTGATTGTTGCCTCGGTTCCTCCGGTCAGCGCGCAGGTCACAGCGCCAGAACGCACCATTTGAAACGCCAGCCCGATGGCATGGGTGGCCGAGGCACAAGCACTGGAGACCGCGAAGGCCGGTCCGCGCAGGCCGCAATACATCGATACCTGGCTGATCGGTGCGTTGACCATCGCCTTCGGGATGGTCAACGGATAGACCCGTGTTGCATTCTCGCGGAACAGGCGTTTGTAGGATTCTTCTTGTGTTATCTGACCACCGGCACCGGTGCCGATAATGGTCGCGGTGCGATTGGAAAGTTCGGGGTCGTCGAAGGAAATTTTTGCGTTGGCGATCGCTTCGCGTGCGGCGACGACGGCGAATTGCGACACCCGATCGAGCGTCGGAATCATGCGTTCTTCAAAATGTTTCAACGGGTCGAAATTTTTGACCTCGGCGACAACTTTTTGATTGAGCTTTTCGGGGTCGGCAAGCGTCGCCGTCGCGATGCCGCATGTGCCCTGCGTCAAACTGGACCAGTAGGACTCCGCGGTCTGCCCAACAGGGGAGACGACACCCATACCGGTCACAACAACGCGATGTACCATCTAAGATTTCTTGTCGACGAGTTTCTTAATTGCATCGACGACTTCCGCCACCGTTTGGAATTCAGGTTCGGTGTCGTTGGCATTGTAGGGGATCTGGATATTGAATTTTTCTTCCAGCTCAAAAATCAGTTCGACCGTGCTCAAGGAATCGATGCCGAGATCCTCAAGCCGATCTTCCATTTTGAGTTCAGTTTTCCCCGGGGGTAGTTTTTTTCGAATGAGATCGAGGACATCCGTTGTTGTGTCAGCCATGCTTTGACTCAGTGTATGTCCGATTGAGCGGTTAGGTCGTCACTCGACAATTCGTCCGTTCACCAACGCGGTATAGCCTTACAGGGTGCCATTACGCGTCTTTAAGGACCACGCCGAGCCCGATTTGACAATATGCCGCCCCGAAATACCACATCTCATTAAGACAGTTGAGGAAAATGGCACCCTCGGCAGGGGCTGGGCGTGCTCATTGTTCGCTGACGCCTGGATTCACAGGTCAAGAACAAGTCGCTGAATGGAGCGATTTTGTTCACAGATCGAGGGCGAGCCGGTGCAGGTTATGGCGTCGGCCCAAAGCTGCAACTTGCGCGTCGCGCCGGTGCGGGGCGAATGGCCGGCAAGACTCGGTGTCTCAAACGTTACGGCGATACTGCGACGTGATACGACAGCGGCCGGCGAATGTTTTGCCATGCGTTACGGCTCACATTGAATGGGCGTTGGTTTTGCAATCATGAGTTCCGATCAACATTCGACCATCCATGCGACTGCCGTCCTGGTCGGTGCGCGCGCGGTGCTGATTCTGGGGCCACCCGGCGTCGGCAAATCGCGCCTCGCGCTCGCGCTGTTGGCGGCGGCGCAGACGGGACAGCTTTCGTTCGCCCGGCTGGTCGGCGACGATCGCGTGCTGATCGAGCCTGTGTATGGACGGCTACTGGTGCGACCGGCACCTGCTCTTGCGGGGTTACTCGAAGTGCGCGGACTTGGAATCAGGCGCGTGCCCCACGAACCGGTGGCCGTGGTTGGATCTGTGCTGGAATTGGCGGCCGGGGCCGGCCGGCTGCCCGAGCCGGCCAGCCGAGAGACGCAGATTGCCAAAATCCGGCTGCCGCGGCTTGCGGTCGCACCGGGGGTCGAGCCGCTGTCACTGCTGGTTGCTTTCCTGCAGACGGCGGATGCTTTGATTTGAAGCTGTAAGGCGATGGCATGAGGTTGAGTGGCGGCTAAACGGCCATTATTGCGCGTTTCTGCCCTGCAACAATGGCTTGATTCGATTGACTTAATTGCGTGTCGTCCGAGTTGAGCACCGCAATGCAACATTACCCAGGAATCAGCTGGAAACCCCTTGCAGTCGGGCTTGGGATGATGATCATGGGCCCTCTTTCGTGCGGCGCAACCGCGCCCGCGAGGAGCTCCCGATGATCGGACTCGTACTTGTTACCCATGGGCGGCTCGCCGTCGAGTTTCGCGCCGCGCTTGAGCACGTCATGGGCCCGCAAAAGCAGATCGAGGTGGTGACGATCGGCCCGGACGACGATGTCGAGCGGTGCCGAAAAGAAATCATTGAGGCAGTCGAGCGCGTCGATACCGGGGAGGGCGTGGCCATACTCACCGACATGTTTGGCGGCACGCCGTCGAATCTGGCAATTTCGGTCATGAGCCGCCCGAACGTCGAAGTCCTGGCCGGGATCAACATGCCCATGCTGGTCAAGTTCGCCAAAGTCCGCGAAGAATGTCCGCTCGCCGAGGCGGTCGTGGCCGCGCAAACTGCCGGGCGCAAATACGTCACCATCGCGAGCCGGATCTTGGCTGGGAAATGAACGGTTCCGACCCGCCTGATCGGCCCTCACAGCAAGACCATGTGCCGCGCGAAGGCGCCGTCACACGTGCGCTTGAGATCATCAACAAGAAGGGCCTGCATGCGCGCGCTTCGGCCCGCTTCGTGCAAACGGCCGAACGCTTTGATGCGACGGTGATGGTGACGCGCGGGAACGAAACGGTGGGCGGGACTTCGATCATGGGACTGATGATGCTTGCGGCAGGCCTGGGAACCACGATCACTGTGGAAGCCACCGGAAACGAGGCCTCGGCGGCCGTCGAGGCACTTGCGGCGCTGGTTTCCAGCGGCTTCGGCGAAGAGGACTAAAGTCGTTCGGAGAAGGAGGCCCGCCGGTCCCGGCGTTCCAAAAACACATAAAGAATTCTTTATATCCTCGTTGCCCCGAAAGCTTTGCCCTGCTATAGGACCGGCAAGGAGCCCGCCGGGCGCCATCCCCCTTTCGTGAAGGACCGCCATGACCACCGCGCAAAAACCCAAAGCCGTGTCCGGAGACTATGTCGTCGCCGACATCTCGCTGTCCACCTGGGGCCGCAAAGAACTCGCCATCGCCGAGACTGAAATGCCCGGACTGATGTCAACGCGCGAGGAATACGGACCCAAACAGCCGTTGCGCGGCGCGCGGATCGCAGGCTCCCTGCACATGACGATCCAGACCGCGGTGCTGATCGACACGCTGAAGGTTCTCGGCGCCGATGTGCGCTGGGCGTCGTGCAACATCTATTCGACGCAGGATCACGCTGCGGCTGCGGTGGCCGCCAGCGGCACGCCGGTGTTCGCAGTGAAAGGCGAGTCGCTCAAGGACTATTGGGACTACACGCACCGCATCTTCGAGTGGCCGGACGGCGGCACAGCAAACATGATCC
The DNA here is from genome assembly GCA_003169835.1 of Hyphomicrobiales bacterium. Classification (GTDB taxonomy): domain Bacteria; phylum Pseudomonadota; class Alphaproteobacteria; order Rhizobiales; family Xanthobacteraceae; genus PNAI01. The sequence goes on from PNAI01000036.1 coordinate 84,171, forward strand.
TCGATGACGGCGGCGATGCGACGCTGCTGGTGCATCTTGGCGGCGAGGCGGAGAAAAATCCGTCGGTGCTCAACCATCCCACCAACGAGGAAGAAGAAGTGCTGTTCGCTGCGATCAAGCAGCGGCTTAAGGACAAGCCAGGCTGGTATTCGACGCTCGGGAAAAACATCAAGGGCGTCACCGAGGAAACCACCACCGGCGTGCATCGGCTTTATGAGATGCATAAAAAGGGCACGCTGCTGTGGCCCGCGATCAACGTCAACGACAGCGTCACCAAATCGAAATTCGACAATCTCTACGGCTGCCGCGAGAGCCTGGTAGACGGCATCCGCCGTGGCACCGACGTGATGATGGCCGGCAAGGTGGCAATGGTGGCGGGCTTCGGCGATGTCGGCAAGGGCTCGGCCGCGAGTTTGCGTCAGGCCGGCTGCCGCGTGATGGTTTCGGAAGTAGACCCGATCTGCGCGCTGCAGGCGGCGATGGAGGGCTATGAAGTCGTCACTATGGAGGAAGCCGCAACGCGTGCCGACATTTTTTGCACGGCGACTGGAAATCTCGACGTCATCACCGTCGAGCATATGCGCAAGATGAAAGATCGGGCGATTGTGTGCAACATCGGCCACTTCGATTCCGAAATTCAGGTGGCGGCGCTCAAGAACTTCAAGTGGCACAACGTCAAGCCGCAGGTCGACGAGATCGAGTTCCCTGACGGCAAGCGCATCATCCTTCTGTCCGAGGGACGGCTTGTGAATCTTGGCAATGCCATGGGGCATCCGAGCTTTGTGATGTCATCGTCGTTCACCAATCAGACGCTGGCGCAAATCGAGCTTTGGACCAACCAGGGCAAGTACAAGAAGCAAGTCTACACGCTGCCCAAGCACCTCGATGAGAAAGTGGCACGGCTGCATCTGGCGAAAATCGGCGTTAAGCTCTCCACGCTCAGCGAAAAGCAATCGACTTACATCGGTGTGTCGCCGGACGGACCGTTCAAGCCGGATCACTACCGGTATTGAGCTGCGGGTTGGCTGCTCACAGGTGCTTGTCGCGAAAGAACGCCCAAATGGCTTCGGGCGCGTCGAAGTCGCGATTTTCTTTCCCGAGTAGGCGATCCATCATCGGCATTCGAACGCCATTGCGGTGAGGAATGCGATGGCCGCCGCCATCGACGCGATAGAGTACGACCGGCGCGCTCGACGAACAATTCGTCCAGCTGGTGACCATGACGGTCGAATTGTCGTTGGGATCGAGATCGGGCAGGCGTTCGGTCGTGCTCGCGTTTGAACAGCCATTGATCCTGCGCAGCAAAGTCATGGTCTCATCGGTTGAGATCACGTTGCCACGGCGGCCGGCGAAGCCAACGCCCCCACCGGTATAAGGCACCAGCGGATCGGCTGTGCCGTTGATGACGAGCACCGGAAGCGGCCGCGCTGGCCTGCATCTGCTTGCGGCATCCACGGGCAAGCTGGCGATGATGGGCGCCGCCGCCGCGAAGAGATCCGGCGCTTCGCACAGGAGCCGCAACGTCATCATGCCGCCATTCGATGGCCCGGTGATATAAATGCGCTTTGGATCAGCGATTTCTTCGTCGATGAGTTTTTTTACCAGTGCGCGAATGAACGCAACATCGTCGGTATTGCCGCGGCTCCGTTCGCGCCCTTCGCGGCCGTCATTCCATTCGCGGCGAAACGCGTTGGGATAGATCGCCACCAGGTTTTCACGCGCGACGAGCGGTTCCATGCCGGTACTGCGGATGGCGTTGTTTGCGCTCAGTCCGCCGCCGTGGAGAACAAAGATTGTGGGGTGTGGACCACCCGATGCGGGCGCGGATACGATGTAATGACGATCAACGCCGTTGACTGTCATGTTACGGGTATGCCCATCCCGGGCGAAGGAAGTCGACGAAACACACACCAACACAGACAAAGCAAGAGCGAAGCCGAATCTTGTCGTTGCGGGGAGCGGAATCATTGGATCGATCCGAATGTTCTTGCGGCTGCGTTCGCGTTGCGCTGAATATACGCCAAAATTTTGGTGCGGGGGCGAGGATGTCGGAACCAAGTGCTTTCGACATGCCGCGGCTTGCGTGCGATTGCCATGTTCATGTCATGGGTAAACCGCCGCGCTATCCGTATGTGTCCGATAGCGTCTGCACGCCCGGCATTGCCACACCCGAGGCGCTCATGGCGCATCGATTCCAGCCACGAATCTAGGACTTGGCCTCCGCGATCTGTTGCGGTACCGAACGCCCTTGGCAATTGAGGAGTTTGCCCAATGACGATCATCGATTCCCAGGTCCACGCTTATGAAGCGAACACGCCAAAGCGACTCTGGCATAGTGTGCCTAACTGGCCCTATCACGTTACGGGTGATGAGATGGTGTCCGCGATGGACAAAGTCCACGTCGACGGTGCGATTTTCATTTCCGTCTTTGGCTTATACCGCTACGACGCGAGTTATGCGGTGGAAGTGCAACGTGCCCATCCCGACCGGTTCGCGATCGTCAAGCCAGTCGACCCGGACGATCCAGCCGTTGATGATGTCATCGCTCAGTGGAAGCAGACACCGGGTGCAGTCGGCATCCGCATCATGTTGCCGAAGGAACCGGGACGCGATCGCGACCCAAAGGATCCCGGCCTCGACCGAATCGCGCGAGCGGCCGTAAAGCACGATTTTCCAGTCAACATATTGTGCTGGGGCAATTTAGACGCGGGCACGGTCTTGATCGACCGCCATCCGAACACGCGCTTCATCATCGACCATCTGGGCATCCTGCAGCCCCGCACGCCGCCGGCTCCGCCGCAGCCGTGGGCCGATCTGCCGAAGGTGCTCGATCTCGCCAAGCGCAAGAACGCGGTGATCAAGGTGAGCGGCGCCTGCACGCTGTCTCAGAAGCCGTATCCCTTCCCGGACATCTGGGATCCGCTCGCCCGCGTGTTCGATGCCTGGGGTTTCGAGCGCTGCCTGTGGGGTACCGACTGGACACGCGCATTCGCCGTCGTCAACTACGAGCAGGCCGTCGAGCCATTCTTTAAGACTGACCGCCTGAGCGACAGCGAGCGCGCGATGCTGATGGGTGGCGCGTGCGCTAAAGCCTATCGTTGGTCGCCGAAGAAAAATTAGATTTACGAACTTGCGACGCTGTCGCGCCGCTTGCGGATCGCCGGCACGACCAGAGCCAGCAGGATCAATACCGTCGCGATGATGAACACGAGGCTGATCGGCCGCTTCACGAAGACGGAGGCATCGCCGCCCGACATGAGCATGGCGCGGCGAAGATGTTCTTCGAGCATCGGGCCGAGCACGAAGCCGAGCAGCATCGGCGCGGGGTTGAAGCCAAGCTTCACCCACAGAAATCCGACCACGGCGAACAGCGCCGCGAGATAGACGTCGAATGCGCTGTTGCTGACGCTGTAAATGCCGATGGCGGAGAACGCCATGATCGCGGGGAACAGAAAGCGGTAGGGTACTTTGAGAATCCGCACCCAGATGCCGACCATCGGTAGATTGAGTACGACCAGCATCAGGTTGCCGATCCACATGCTTGCGATCAGACCCCAGAACAATTCCGGCCGCAGCGTCATCACTTCCGGGCCGGGTTGGATGCCGTGGATGGTGAGCGCGCCGAGCATCAATGCCATCACGCCGCTCGCGGGCAGGCCGAGCGTGAGCATGGGGATGAATTTGCATTGCGCGTCGGCGTTGTTGGCGGATTCCGGCCCGGCCACGCCCTCGATCGCGCCATGGCCAAAACGCGAGGGGTCGGCGGCGATCCTTTTCTCGAGCATATAAGACGAAAGCGAAGCGACGGCGGGCCCGGTTCCCGGCAGTACGCCGAAGAACGCGCCGATGCCGGTGCCGCGCAGGATCGGTCCGATGGAGGCTTTGAAATCCTCTCGAGTCGGCATCAGGCTTTTAATCGCGCTGGTGAACACCTGCCGCTCGGTCGGGTCGCCGAGATTGTTGATGATCTCGCCCACCGCGAATACGCCGACTGCCACAACCACAAAACCGATGCCGTCGGTTAGCTCCGTGATGCCGAAGCTGAAGCGCGGGATGCCGGTATTGACGTCGGAACCCACGATGCCGAGCAGCAGGCCCATGCCTACCATGGTGAGCGAGCGGATCATGTCGCCTTCGGCGAGTACGGCTGCGGCCACCAGACCCATGAGCATGAGCGAGAAATATTCCGGCGCACCGAACTTGAGCGCAAAATCGGCAAGCGGCGGACCGAACAGTGCGATCAGCAGCGTTCCCACGGTGCCGGCGAAGAACGAGCCGATGGCGGCAATCGCGAGGGCGGGTCCGGCGCGGCCCTGGCGCGCCATCTGGTAGCCGTCGATGCAGGTGACGACAGAGCTTGTTTCGCCCGGCAGGTTGACCAGGATTGCGGTGGTCGAGCCGCCGTATTGTGCGCCGTAATAGATGCCGGCGAGCATGATCAGAGCGCCGACCGGGCCGACGTTGTAGGTGAGCGGCAAGAGCATTGCGATGGTTGCGAGCGGGCCGATGCCCGGCAGCACGCCGATCAAAGTGCCGACCGAAACCCCGATGAAACAGTAGGCGAGGTTCTGCAGCGAGAGCGCGACGCTGAAGCCGAAGATCAGATTGTTGAGCAGATCCATGATGGCCTAAGTCAGAAACCGACCAGCAGCGGGTATGGCAGGCTAAGGCCCCAAATGAAAATGGCAACCGAAAGCGCCGTCAGCACCAATGTGAGCAGTGCGATCTCGCCGAACTTGAATTCGCTGCCGCCGGCGGCTGAGCCGAAAATCAGCACGGCCAGTGCCGGCACAAAACCGGCGTGATCCATCAGTGCGCCGAACAACACGAAGGAGAGCGGCAGCACGATCAGTGCGCGCAACGACCAGCCGCCCACGATCTTCTCGCTACTGCGCAGGCCGCGCGCCACCAGAACAATTCCGAACAGCGCGAGAACACCTCCCAGCACGCTCGGAAAAAAACCGGGCCCCATGCGGAATGCGCTGCCGAAGGGATAATCGCGAGCGATCAATACTGCTGCGAGGCCGGTCGCGATCAGCATCGCGCCGGCCCAAAAATCCTTGTTGTTGCGAAGATCGGCGTTCATCCGGAGGTTTCTTGCGGGCTTTCTTATGGGCCTTTTTGGCGGCTATTCGGCTTTGATCTTGCCTTCCTTCACCACGCGCTCCCATCGGGTCATCTCGGCCTGCATGAACTTGCCGAACTCCGCCGAGCTCATCTGCATGACCGACGCACCTTCCGTCGACAATTGTTTTTGCGTCTCCGGCGAATTTTGCACCTTCGTCAGCGCGGCGTGCAGCTTGTCGATGATGGGTTGGGGCGTGCCGACCGGCGCGAGGATGCCCCACCAATTGATCGCCTGGTAGGTTGGTACGCCGGCCTCCGCGATTGTCGGCACGTCCGGCAGCACCGGACTGCGCGTTGCTCCACCGGTGCCGAGCGCGCGAAGCTTGCCGGATTTGATATGCGGCGTGGTCTGCACCAGCGAGGAGAACATAACTTTGGTATGGCCGCCAATGATGTCGATCATCGAAGGCCCGCCGCCCTTGAAAGGCACATGCAGGAGATCGACGCCGGCTTCGAGCTTGAACAATTCACCGCCGAGATGCTGGAAGCTGCCGATGCCGGCCGACGCATATTGCAGTTTGCCCGGTTCCTTCTTGGCGAGATCGATCAACTCTTTCACCGATTTCACAGGCAACTCGGGATTGACCACCAGCACGTTCGTCCCCGAAGCCATGATGCCGACTGGCACAAAGGATTTGATCGGGTCGTAGTTGAGTTTGTAGAGCCAGGGGTTGACCGCGTGCGCGATCGAAATGACCAAAATCGTATAGCCGTCAGGCGGCGAGTTGGCCGCAACTTCAGTGCCGATGACACCGCCGGCGCCGGAACGATTGTCCACCACCACCTGCTTGCCAAGCGCTTCGCTGAGCGCCGTCGCCATGACCCGGCCGACGACGTCGTTGCTGCCGCCGGGCGGGAACGGGATGATGAGCCGTACCGGCCGGTTCGGGTAATCTTGCGCGAACGCGGCGGTTGAAAGCGCCAGCAAGATCGCGGCGGCTTTGAGCAGCAATGAACGCATGCTTTTGTCCTCCCGGGAATTGTGGGTCTTATTGGGTCTTGGGTCTTAAGGCAACGCGACCGGCGCTTGTCCCAGCATGCGTTACCTTGGCCTTGTCGCAGGCTAGAGGTTATACTGACAATCCAGGCGCCGAAACAACAAGAGTGTCGCAAGACCCGCCTGCGAGCGGCCCGACCCAGGGAGGCAAAAATCGCTATGGATCAAACGACCAAGAATAGCGCGACTAAAAATTATGCGACCAATTTCAAGTCGATCCGCGACCAGGTCAGTCCGGAGGAATGGCAGACACGCCTCAATCTCGCCGCCTGCTACCGCCTGGTCGACAAATACGACATGGCGGACTTGATCTATAACCACATCACCGCGCGCATCCCCGGCAGCAAGGACCATCTGCTGATCAATCTCTACGGGCTGCTATATAAGGAGATCACCGCGTCGAGCCTGGTGAAGATCGACGTCGAGGGCAACATTCTGTGGAAGCCCGACACCGACTACGACATCAACAAATCCGGCTATGTAATCCATGGCGCGATCCACAAGGCGCGGCCGGAGGTGAGTTGCGTGCTGCACACCCACACCCGCGCGGGGATGGCGGTGTCGGCCATGAAGTGCGGCTTGCTGCCGATGTCGCAGACCTCGATCCGGTTCGTCGGTCACATCGGCTATCACGAGTACGAGGGACCGGCGGTCGATCTCGATGAGCGCGTGCGGATCGTGCAGGATCTCGGGCCGCACGATGCGCTCATCATGCGCAACCATGGTTTGCTCAGTTGCGGGCCGACCATCGAGCAGGCCTTCAACACCATGTATCAGCTCGAATTGTCATGCCGATCGCAGGTGGATTCGATGGCCGCGCGCACCGAGCTCACTATGCCGGGCGAGAACGTGCTCGCGCACACCGCGCATCTCTACCAGCCGGGCACGCGCCGGCCCTATGGCGTGCTGGAATGGCCGGCCATGCTGCGCCGGCTCGAAGCGGACGGTAGCGGTGGCTATCCGCCGTATTGGAATTAAGCTGCGAGATTTCCGAATTTTTTCAGATTTTCTTTTTGCTTGTCGTTGCGCGGCGGCAGTTTGAACAGCCGTGCGGCGGTGCCGCCCAGGATATTGTGCTTGGCCTTTTCCGAGAGGAATTTCAGATCGAAGATCGTGGCCGGTAGGTCGAAATCCCAGTGCGGATAATCCGATGAATAGAGCAGCTGCGTTTCCGCATTGATCATGCGGAAGGTGCATTCCAGCGCGCCGCGATCCTGAATCTCCATCGGCTGCGAGGAGTAGAACATGTCGCGCATGTAGTCGCTGGGCTTTTTCTTGAGGAGCGGCGCCTCGGATGGGCGGAGCATGTACTCGTGGTCGAGCCGTTGCATCAGGAACGGGATCCAGGCTAGCCCTGACTCGGTCCAGATTATCGGCAATTTCGGAAAGCGCTCGCCCATGCCGTTGATGACCCAGTTGGTCAGATTGACCACGTTGTACCAGGTGAAGCCGAGCGCGTGCGCCGACAGAAATCGGTTGCAACTGCGGAAGATCGGTTCGCCCCAGTTCGGCCCGGAGTGGAAGCAGAGCACCAGACCCCGCTCTTCCATGGCGCGATAGGCCTTCATGTAGCGGTTGTCGTTCACCGCCATGTTGTTGCGCACGGTCGTGACCATGAAGCCGCCGACGTGCTT
>PNAI01000017.1 GCA_003169835.1 Hyphomicrobiales bacterium
TTTCCCGCCTTCGCGAAGCCCGCTTTGGCGGGCGAAGGAAGGTCGGACAAGATCATGCTCAGAAAGGACTACGCCACCCGCCCGCGGAATTGCCCGGTCTTGCGGAAGCGCCACAAGTAGGACGGCACGATCGTTTCCATCGACGTCGGTACGATGCCGAACGCGTCGAGCGTGCGGCCCTCGCGCGTGGCCTCCGCCGAGACGACGTTGTCGCTTTTGAGCAGTTCGACCTGATCGGGCGTGAGCGGCGGCTTCGGTAGGAATTGCAGGAACTGCGCCTTGAAGCGCGCCAGCACGAATGGCAGCGGCAGGAGCAGCCGCCGCCGCTCGATGGTCGCGAGCACGAATTCCATCAGCTGCTTGAAGCTGCGCACCTCGGGTCCGCCGAATTCGTACGTCGTGCCGGCTTTGCCTTTGCCCTCGACCATATCCGCGATCGCAGTTGCAACGTCGCCGACGAACACCGGCTGGAATCGCGTATGCCCGCCGCCGATCAGCGGCAGCACTGGCAGCAACCGCGCCATGGCTGCAAAGCGATTGAAGAAATCATCCTCCGGGCCGAACATGATTGAAGGCCGCAGTACGACCGCGGAAGGCACCGCAGCCAGCGCCGCGTTTTCGCCCGTCGCCTTGCTTTGTGCATAGTGGGACGTCGAATTCTCGTCCGCGCCGAGCGCCGAAACATGGATCAGGCGCGCGCCGTAAGCCGCGGCCGCGAGCGCAACCGCCTCCGCGCCGAATGTCTGCACTGTGTCGAAGAGCTGCCGCCCGCGCTCGTACAAAATGCCGGTCAGGTTGATGACGACATCGGCGTCGCGCGCGGCGGCCTCCACCGAGCGGCTGTAGCGCACATTGGCTTGCACCGCGTGGATTTGCCCAACCCGCCCGAGCGGCTGCAGATGGCCGGCGAGTTCCGGCCGGCGCACCGCCACCCGAATCCGGTAGCCGCGCTTGGCGAGCGCGCGCACCAGATGGCGGCCCAGAAAGCCAGAACCGCCGAACACGGTGATCAGCGTTTCGATATTGCTCTGAACGGCCATATCCAAGTTCCGACCCGTGCGGGGTACCGGCTTGCCGAATAGCGCACGGCTGCCGGGCTGTATAGCGGGCGATACGGCTCATGGACAAGTGCGGCGCGGCCCGGCACCTGTCGTTGACAAGGCGAAAGCCGCGCCCTTATCACTGACGCCGAGCCCGATACCTGATGCCCAGGTGGCGGAATTGGTAGACGCACTAGTTTCAGGTACTAGCGGTGAAAGCCGTGGAGGTTCGAGTCCTCTCCTGGGCACCAGCCTGATCCAATCCAATGACGGGGAGCCGCAATGACCATCCGCCTTCACCGCGGCGACCTGCCCGACATCAAGCGCTATCGTGGCGCGGTCGCCATCGACACCGAAACCATGGGGCTCGATCCGCGCCGCGACCGGCTCTGCCTGGTGCAGCTCTCGCCCGGCGATGGCTCCGCCGACGTCGTACAAATTCCCACGGGCCACACCGACGCGCCCAATCTCAAACGCCTGCTGGGCGACGCCACGTTGCTCAAGATTTTTCACTTCGCCCGCTTCGATCTCGGCATGCTGCAAAAGGCCTTCGGCGTCATGGCGGCGCCGGTCTATTGCACCAAGATCGCCTCGCGGCTGACCCGCACTTACACCGATAAGCACGGCCTGAAGGATTTGACCCGCGACCTGCTCGGCGTCGATGTATCCAAGCAGCAGCAGCTCTCCGACTGGGGTGCCGAAACCCTCACCGACGCCCAGCTCGCCTATGCAGCCTCCGACGTGCTTCACCTGCACGTGCTCAAGGAAAAACTCGATGCAATGATGGCGCGTGAGGGGCGCACCGATTTGGCGGCGGCCTGCTTTCGGTTTCTCCCCGACCGCGTCCGGCTCGATCTGGCCGGCTGGGCGGCTGAGGACATTTTCGCCCATTCCTGACCGGATTTGCCGCGAACGGGCCTTATTCGCGGCCGATTAATACTCCACACAATTGTAATAAAGTACCTGTCGCAGAATATGCGATAGAATAAGCGATAGATTTCAGCGTTAGGGTGAAACGCCTGACCTCCGCCTACGCGACGAACGAGAAGAACTCCGGCGGCTTTTCCGCGACGGACAAGCCCGCCGGCGAAATCATGTTTCGCCGCGCCCGCCGCCATAGTCGGCGCGTGCGTTTACTGCGTGTGACGCTTCCCCTCGTTCTGGTCATTGGCATCACCGTGACGACCTTGGTGGTTTATTATAATCCGCTGCGCATATTCGTTGCGCTGCCGGCCAGAATCAGCGGCCTGACGGTTTCCGGCACCAAGGTGACCATGACCGAGCCCAAGCTCTCCGGCTATACGCGCGACGAACGCCGCTACGAACTCAGCGCCAACGCCGCAGCTCAAGACGTGACCAGGATGGACGTCGTCAATTTTGAAGAGCCGCGCGCGAGTTTGGAAATGGCGGACGGCAGCACGGTCAACATGCGGGCCGCGACCGGCACCTTCGATCGCAAGGCTAACATCCTCACGCTCCGCCGCGACATCGTGCTCAAATCCACCGCCGGCTATGAGGCGCATCTGAGCCAGGCCGTGGTCGATGTCCGCGAAGGCAACATCGTCTCCGACGAGCCGGTCGAAGTGACGTCGCAGCAGGGCACACTCAAGGGCAATCGGCTCGAAGTGAAGAAATCCGGCGAGGTCGTCCGCTTCGATGGCGGCGTGACCATGACACTCATGCCCGAAAGTGTTCCGGGCCGTGATCCCAAGGCGCCGCAATGAGCGCCTGGACGCGCACTAGCAGGCAGATCATTTTCGTCGTTGCGGCGAATGCGCTCGCGAACGCAGGCGCTTTGGCGCAATCGTCTCAGACCGTTCCCAACGCGTTGCAGGGCTTCTCGCAGAGCAGCGACAAGCCAGTGCAGATCAAAGCGCAGTCGTTTGAAGTGCGCGACAAGGAAAACGTCGCGATCTTCAGCGGCAACGTCTACGTCGTGCAGGGCGATACCACCATCCGCTGCAAGTCGTTGATCGTCTCGTATCTGACGGGTTCGAGCGCAGCAGGTGCAGCGCGAACGGCACAACCCGGACCGGGCGGCAGTTCGCAAATCAGCAAGCTTGAGGCCCTGGGCGGCGTCATCGTCACCCAAAAAGATCAAACCGCGACCGGAGACAGCGGCGTTTACGACATGCGCACCAGGATCGTCACGCTCACTGGCAACGTGGTGGTCAACCAGGGCGGAAACGTCATGCGCGGCGACAAAATGGTGGTGGATCTCAATTTAGGCGTTTCCCGGATCGAATCCGGAAAATCGCGTCCCGTGGAAATGCTGATTCCGCAATCGCAACAGAACGGCGCCAAGCCCGGCATGCCGACGCCGGCGGCACCCCGGCTCGATTCGCTGCGCCCTGCCCAACAGAACTGATCGAAGCAATCTCGCCGCGTGGTTGAAAGCGGGAAGGCCTGCGGATATCACCTCAACCAGCCATTCCGAGCCGCGAGGCAGATGTGTTCGATTTTCTTGCGTTCTTTCGAAAACGTCGCCCTGCGCGCGCGCAAGTTGGCCGCCGCCGCGCGCCAACAAATGCTGCGGTCCCGTCCGGCCCGGTGATCGTCGAGCGAATCCAATCCAGTGCGCGCAGTGAGCCTCGTCCGCGAGAGGTCGCGCCCGCCGCCCGCTCGGTGCAGCAGGGCTATCTTGCCGTGCACGCCGTCGAGAAGAGTTTCGGCGGCAACAAGGTGGTGAAGGGCGCCAGCCTCTATGTCCGCCGCGGCGAGGCGGTCGGTCTGCTCGGGCCCAATGGTGCCGGCAAGACCACCATTTTCTATATGATCACTGGCCTTATCAAAGCCGACTCTGGCCGCATTGAACTCGATGGCCATGACGTGACCGCGCTCCCGATGTACCAGCGCTCGCGCCTCGGCGTTGGCTATCTTCCGCAAGAAGCCTCGATCTTCCGCGGTCTCACGGTCGAGGAGAACATCCGCTCCGTTCTAGAGGTCGTGGAGCCTAACAAACGGCGCCGTGACCACGACCTAAATGCGCTGCTTGAGGAGTTCAACATCGCGCGATTGCGCAAGACACCCGCCATCGCGCTCTCCGGCGGCGAGCGCCGGCGCGTGGAGATCGCACGCGCGCTCGCCACGCGCCCGAGCTATATGCTGCTCGACGAGCCCTTTGCCGGCATCGATCCGATCGCGGTGGGCGACCTGCAGGCCCTGGTGCGGCATCTGACCAATCGCGGCATCGGCGTGCTCATCACCGACCATAACGTGCGCGAAACGCTGGGACTGACCGACCGCGCCTACATCATCTACTCGGGGGAGGTGCTGATGGAGGGCCGCACTGAGGACATCGTGAACAACCCGGATGTCCGGCGGCTTTATTTGGGCGAGGAATTTCGCCTCTAGCGGGCAGTTTCCCCGCTGATATCCAAGACTTAATCCCATTAACGACAGCCATAGCAATTCGGTGTACAGCTAGTCCGGAACCGGATAAGCAAGAACCGGACCAACTTGCGTGAATGTATGGCACTGACGCCTAGACTTGAAATGCGGCAGAGCCAGGCGCTCGTGATGACGCCGCAGCTGATGCAAGCCATCAAGCTGCTGCAGCTCTCGAACCTGGATCTTGCCGCCTACGTGGAAGGGGAGCTTGAACGCAACCCCTTGCTCGAGCGCGCCGGCGAAGGCGAGCCGACAGCGGCCGAGCAGCAGGCCGAACCGCCGGCCGCGGTCGCCGACGAGAACCCGTCCGGTGACTGGATCGACCGCGACCTCGAAGTCAGCCGCACCACGATCGAGGACAGGCTCGGCACCAACCTCGAAAATGTCTTTCCTGACGACGCCAGCCAAACCGCTCCGCAGGCGAGTGCCTCGGAGCCGGCGGCCTATTCACAATGGAACGGCACCGGAGCCGGCGGAAATCCGGACAGCGACTACAATCTGGAAGCCTTTGTGTCGGCCGAAACCACGCTCGCCGATCATCTCGCCGAACAGCTTGTGCTGGCGATCTCCGATCCCGCGCGCCGCATGATCGGCCAATACCTGATCGATCTCGTCGACGAAGCCGGTTACCTGGTTGGCGATCTCGCCTCCGTCGGCGACAAGCTCGGCGCGCCGCTATCCGAGATCGAATCGGTGCTTGGCATCCTGCAAGGGTTCGATCCGCCCGGCGTGTGCGCGCGCAATCTCACCGAATGCCTCGCCATCCAGCTCAAGGATCTCAATCGCTACGATCCCGCCATGGCCGCGTTGCTTGGAAGGCTCGATCTGCTCGCCAAGCGAGAACTTTCCGCGTTGCGCAAGATTTGCGGCGTCGGCGAGGAGGACTTGGGCGAAATGATCGCGGAAATCCGCAATCTCAATCCCAAGCCCGGCCTGGCTTTCGGCTCCACCCACGTGCAGCCGATCGTACCCGATATATTCGTGCGCCCCGGTTCGGATGGCGGGTTTGTCGTAGACCTCAACTCCGACACGTTGCCAAAAGTTCTGGTCAACCAAACCTACTACGCCGACGTCTCGAAAACCCCCGCGGGCGAAAAGGCAAAAACCTATCTCGCCGAATCCTTGCAATCCGCGACGTGGCTCATCCGCGCGCTCGATCAGCGCGCCAAGACGATCTTGAAAGTCTCAGCCGAAATCGTGCGCCAGCAGGATGGCTTCTTTGCTCATGGCGTCCGCCATCTGCGCCCGCTCAATCTTAAAACCGTGGCCGACGCCATCAGCATGCACGAATCCACTGTCTCGCGTGTCACCGCCAACAAATACATGGCGACCAATCGCGGCATATTCGAATTGAAATATTTTTTCACGTCTTCGATCGCATCTTCTGACGGTGGCGAAGCGCATTCCGCCGAAGCCGTTCGCGACCACATCAAGCAATTGATCGAGGCCGAAAACCCGGGCGACATCTTGTCCGACGACACCATCGTCGAGAAGCTGCGCGAGGCCGGCATCGATATCGCCCGCCGCACGGTTGCGAAATACCGCGAAGCTATGCGCATTCCGTCTTCGGTCCAGCGCCGCCGCGACAAGCACGACGAAGGCGCCGCCGCGCCTTGAGCATGATCCCGAAAAAGCCTGCCCCCGGACATAGCCGTCCGAAGGACGGCGTCGCTTCGCTCGCCTATGATCCGGGTGTGGGAACCGGTTTTTCGCCTTCGCGAAGCCCGCTTCGGNNTCGGAAAAGATCATGCTCAAACGAAATACGACAGTTCCCCGGCACCTTGATTCAAGGCCGCGCGGTTCCTAGGTGAAAATTAAGGCCGGTAGTCGATTGTGTGTGCAGCAAATTCCGGAGGACATCATGTCATTTCGCGTATCGGGTAAGAACATCGACGTGGGCGAGGCGCTGCGCGATCGGATCAGCGCACGGGTTGCGGAAGCGCTAGGAAAGTTTTTCGACGGCGACTATTCCGGCCACGCCACCATCGGCAAAGATGGCTTCGGCTTCCGCACCGAATGTGCGTTGCATCTTGATTCGGGCGTCACGCTGCACGCCGATGCGCAGGCGGCCGATCCTTATGATAGCGCCGATCAGGCGGCGCTGCGAATTGAAAAGCGTCTGCGGCGCTACAAGAGCCGACTCAAACACCACCACACCCGAAACGGCAACCACCTGCCCGCAGAAATATCTCCTGCTGACTCCGCGCCGAGCTATGTCATCGCGACCCCCGAGCATGAGAGCGAGCTCACCTCGTTCGATCCTGTGATCATCGCCGAGTCGACCACCGCACTTAGGCGTCTGTCCGTCAGTGAAGCCGTGACGGAACTGGACTTCACCGGCGCTCCAGTGGTGGTTTTCCGCCACGCCGGGCACGGCCGCGTTAACCTTGTTTACCGGCGCGCCGATGGTCACATCGGATGGATCGATCCGCCCACACTGTCCACCGATAGCCATTGACGGTCGCCAAGGTGATCCTTATGTTCCGCGGCTTCCCAGCCAGTTTGAGTTGATTTCGACCTCCGGACGGTCACATGCCGCTTACCGATCTCGTCACGCCGAACGCAATCATGCCGGCGTTGAAGGTCAACAACAAGAAGCAGGCGATCGCGGAACTCGCCGCCAAGGCCGCCGTTCTCACCGGCCAGAGCGAGCGCGACATCCTTGAAATTCTGCTCCAGCGCGAGAAGCTCGGCTCGACCGGGGTCGGCAACGGCGTTGCCATTCCACACGGCAAACTGCCCAAACTCGGAAAACTGTTCGGACTGTTTGCCCACCTCGACCGGGCCGTCGATTTCGAAGCGCTCGACAACCAGCCGGTGGATTTGGTTTTTCTCCTGCTGGCGCCCGAAGGCGCGGGCGCCGACCATCTCAAGGCGCTGGCGCGCGTCGCACGACTGCTGCGCGATCCCGTTGTCGTCAACAAACTGCGCGAATCGCGCGACGCGGATGCGCTCTACGCGGTGCTGGCGCTCACGCCGGCGTCAGCCGCCTAGCGGTTTCCACTCATTCCCGCGCAAGCGGGAATCCAGATTTTCAATGCATGGAATCTCAGCACTGGGTCCCCGCATTCGCGGGGACCAGCGGAGCGCAAAGATCGCGCTCAGTGTACGCTCACCGTTTCGAGCTCGTGCGTGCGCGCGTTTGCAACCGCCGCCTCGCGGGTGTCTGTGACGAGAATTGGCGTGCCGTCGGCGGCATGCAGCGCGAACAGCCGCACACCCGGCTGCATGGCCGGCGCCTCGGGATAGAGGCTATGCACATCCTCCGAGCGGATCGGCTTCACATAGGCGATCTTGCCTCCGCCGAGCACGGCGAAAGCCTGCGGTGACATCACAGGATTGTGGTTCTCAAGTTCGTTCTTCAGTTCGGTTTTCATGGCTCTCGACTCCTTTCTGGGTTTACTCGGTCGAGACCGATTAAGTTACTCGTGCTCAGTGATATTGACCGTCCGCATCGCACGCGCCGGTTCAGGGCGCGCGAGATCAACGGACAGCAGTCCATTCCTTAGATCGGCTTTTAAGACCTGCATGCCGTCAGCCAGTACGAAGGTGCGCTGGAACTGGCGCGCGGCTATGCCGCGATGCAGGTATTCCCGGCTCTTGTCCTCCGCCTGACGCCCTCGGATGACGAGTTCATTTTCGTCAATCGTGATGTCGAGCTGATCGAGCGTGAAGCCGGCAACCGCCAGCGTGATGCGCATGCGCTCGGGGCTTTGCTCATCCCGGGCGAGCCGCTCGATGTTGTAGGGAGGGTAGCCGTCGGCCGCTTTCGACACGCGATCGAGCGCACGCTCGATCTCATCGAAGCCGATAAGGAACGGACTGGATAGCGACGGAACACGTGACATCTCAAAGCCCTCGATTTGAAGCGACTTTGACGGGACCCATTTGGCGTCCCAACCTCCGGGCTTTTAATGGCCCAAAGGTCAACGTGAATATGGGTGCTGCGGGTTAAGCTTTCAAGAATTGCTGAAAATGCGCGCCAATTCGGTTACCAAGGGCATCCGGTTATGATCCGCTAACCCGCTCGACTGGAGCATTTATGGCCGCGCAACCCGCCAAATCCAACCCGATTCTCACCGTCCGCAGCATCAGCAGCACTGGCGTCGAAGTGCCAATGACCATTCCGCTGGGGACCAGCCGGGGCATCCTCACCAAGGCCGCGCTGCTTCTGATTGACGTGGATACCGAAGAAGGCATCACCGGCCGCTCGTATTTGTTTTGCTACGTGCGCGAAGCCGCTTTCGCCGTCCCGAAATTTCTCGATGTCGTTTTGCAGACGACCAAGGGCGATCGTGTCGCGCCGGTCGACTTGTGGAGCAAGCTGCAAAGGCGGTTCACGCTCATCGGCGTGCAGGGCATCGTGCGCATGGCGATGTCCGGCTTCGATGTCGCGTGCTGGGATGCGCTCGCGCAAGCCGCTAACATGCCACTCGCGTCTCTCATTGGCGGAAAGCCAAAACAAATTCCGGCCTACAATTCATGTGGGCTCAGTCTTGCTCAGCCGAAGGCGCTCGCCGACGAGGCCGAAAAGCTTACCAAAGGATTTCGCGCGGTCAAACTCCGCCTCGGCTATCCGACTCTGAAAGAGGACATCGCGGCGCTTCATGCCGTGCGCAAGCGCATCGGCAACGAGATCGCCATCATGGTCGACTACAATCAGGCGCTCTCGGTTGCCGATGCGCTCGCGCGTGGCCACGCGCTCGATCAAGAGGGCATCACCTGGCTCGAAGAGCCTATCCGGCATGACGACTACGCCGGCAACGCAAGGCTCGCGCGCGAACTGAAAGTCCCCATCCAGATCGGCGAGAACTTTTCCGAGAGCACGGCCATGGCCGCGGCGATAGCCGCTGGTGCCGCGGACTATGTCATGCCCGATCTGGAGCGCATCGGCGGCGTCACCGGCTTCCAGCGAGCTGCGGCCTTAGCCGCATCCCACGGCCTCGAAATGTCATCGCATTTGTTTCCCGAGGTGAGCGCGCATCTGCTTGCAGCGACGCCGACGTGTCATTGGCTGGAATGGGTCGACTGGGCGGAAAAAATTCTTGTCGATCCGCTTCAGATCAAAGACGGCCACGCGATTGTGCCCGAGCGGTCAGGCAATGGCCTCAGGTGGAACAAGAGGGCCGTCGAGAAATACCGGATGTGATGCGCGTGCCTAGCTTCCCTTCAGCTTGAACAGTTTCAGCGCATTTGTCCGTCCGATCTTCATCCGGTCGTCCTCGGAGATCGTGGCAGTGTCGAACCACACCGCGGCGTGGTCGATGTTCTCGAACGGCCAGTCGGTCGAGAACATGATGCGGTCCGTGCCGATCGCCAGCATGGCGCTAAGCAGCGCCGGAGTATGAAAATTGCCGGACGTGGTGATGTAGAAATTATTCTGGAAATATTCGGAGATTTTTTTCTTCGCCGGATAGTGATGCCGGTTCGGAATCCAGCCATTGGTGTTGACCACCCGCCACATGGAAAACGGCAGGCCTTCGCCCATGTGTCCGAGGATGATGTTGACCTTTGGATATTTGTCGAACAGCCCCGAGCCCATCAGCCGCAGCGCGTGCACCGCGGTCTCTTGCCCGAACGCCCAGGTCGGGCCCATCAGCCAGCCATGACCCTCGTAGATTCTTGAGTGCTGCGGCAGCGGATTGCGCGGATGCAGGTAGAACGGCACGTCGAGGTCCGCGACCATGCTCCAGAACGGCCAATATTGCTTCTCATCCAAGTAAGCGATCGTGTTCGGGTCGCCGATCTGCGAAAACCCGTTGGCCAGCGCGCCGACCATGCCAAGATCCTTCACGCAGCGTTGCAATTCTTTTGCGGCAAGCTCCGGGTCTTGCAGCGGCAGCGCGGCGAGGCCCCGGAAGCGTTTGGGGTTCTTTTTCACCGCTTCGGCGAGATAGTCATTGGCCTTGCGTGCGATCTCATTGGCTTTCTTGGCATCGGGGATGGACTGGATCGCGGGCGCGTTGAGCGACAGGATCATCATGTCCATGCCGAACTCGTCCATCAGCCGCAGACGCCGTCCATGCAGGTCGAGAACCCGCTCGCGCACTTCCACCCAAATGTCCTCGGGAAAAAATCCCTTCGAATCCAAGAGCGTGTCGTCGATGGCGAAATGCTCTTCCAGTCCGATCTTGCCCCGCATGGTCCACCTTCCCGCTTTTGCTTTTGCGATGATTGAGAATTCTTATCACAAACAAAAGCCGCCCAGAGGGCGGCATGCATTCAGTCAGCGCAAGCGCTTATTGGCAAATGCTCGACCGGACGCCGTTTTCATATGGCGCTCAAATGCGACTGCTTTCGCTTCGTCGGAGAAAGCGACATAGGTAATGAGCTGCCAGGGTTTGTATTTTGTCGTGTGCGACGAACCACCAGAGTTGTGGACCTTGAGCCTGGCGCGTAAATCGTCAGTCAAGCCGACGTAATTTTGTTCGGGGTGTTCGATGCTTTCCAGGAGATAGACGTACTTCATGGAGACCGAGCTTATCCGATCCGGCCCGCCTTCGCCCTACGGGCTTCGTCGGGCAACCTTCGCCGCTCCGCGATACCGTGCTTATAAGTCCGCATGCGAACGAAGGTTGGTGGAGCCAGGCGGGATCGAACCGCCGACCTCGTGAATGCCATTCACGCGCTCTCCCAGCTGAGCTATGGCCCCTTGAAGGGAACTAAAGGCCGCCAATCCGTCGTCGAGAATAGTGACGTTTCGATCCGATGACCGACCACTGATGACGGAACCCTGAAATCAGGTCTCCTCTTCGTCCTCGCGGCCCTCGCCGACGATGTCGGTAACGTCCTCGTCGCCTTCTTCCTCGGGCTCGATGAAGGCGGCGTCGTCGAGGCTCTCGTCCATTTCGATTTCTTCTTCGCCCTCCGTACCCTCGGCGGCCGGAGTCTTGGCTTTGCCCTGGGCCTCCGCATCCGCCTCCTCGAGCGAAACAAATTCGGTCTCCTGCACCTCCGGAACCTCCGCCACCGGCTCCTTGACGGGTGGCCGGGCGACAGGCGCGACCGGGGCGGCGGCCTCAGCCCGCGAGCGCGAAGCCGCCGGCGTGGCCACTTGAAAGACCGTCGCGCATTTGGGGCAGACGATGGGATTCTTGCTCAGATCATAGAATTTTATGCCGCAATGGCCGCACAAACGCTTGGTGCCGAGCTCGGGTTTTGCCACGATCGAGGTTTCCTGCAGATTGGGTCCGGAAATTCGTGTTTCACTTGGCTAGTTGCGCTGGCGCTGTCAATAGCGTTGACGCGCCGTGACGCCGTGCCCTGCCCCATGCTAGGGAGGCACATCACACATAGGATTGCACCACGATGGAGCACGCTGCCGCCACCCCGCTCACGGCTCGCCGCGGCGGGCCGCTTGCCGGCCGCGTGCGTGTGCCCGGCGACAAGTCGATTTCGTTGCGCTCCCTGATTCTCGGCGCGCTCACCGTGGGCGAGACCCAGATCACCGGCATGCTTGAAGGCGAGGATGCGATGAGCACCGCCAATGCCATGCGGGCACTCGGCGCAACCGTCGAGCGAACCGGGGAGACTGCTTGGCGCATCCTGGGTGTCGGCGTCGGCGGCTTTGCTACGCCGCGCGCAGCCCTCGATTTCGGCAATTCCGGCACCGGCTGCCGCCTGGCCATGGGCGCGGTCGCCGGCTGTCCGATCACCGCCACATTCGATGGCGACGCCAGCCTGCGCTCGCGGCCGATGCGGCGCATCCTCGATCCTCTAGAAAAAATGGGCGCGCGCACCCTGCAGATGTCCGACAAGGGCCGCCTGCCGGCGATGCTTCAAGGCGCGCGCGACCCGATCCCGATCTCCTATGAAGCGGAAGTCCCATCAGCGCAGCTCAAATCGGCGGTGCTGCTTGCGGGCCTCGCAGCTCCGGGCGAAACCACGGTGATTGAACAGGAGGCCACCCGCGACCACACCGAGCGCATGCTCAAGCATTTCGGAGCGACCATACGCGTGACGCCGCTCGGCGAGCACGGCCGGAAGATCACGCTGCAGGGTCAGTCCGAGCTTGAGCCCGCTCCGATCGTCGTGCCGGCCGATCCTTCCTCCGCGGCCTTTCCCATGATTGCGGCACTGATCGTACCCGGCTCGGATCTGATCCTCGAAGGCGTGATGACCAATCCGCTGCGCTCTGGATTGCTCGCGACGTTGCGCGAAATGGGTGCCGCGATCGAAGTGCTTGAACAGCGCAACGACGGCGGCGAGGACGTCGCAGATTTGCGCGTGCGCGCAGGTGCGCTCAAGGGCGTCGATGTGCCGGCCGAGCGCGCGCCCAGCATGATCGATGAATATCCGATCCTGGCAGTCGCTGCGGCCTTCGCCGAAGGACCGACGCGCATGCGCGGACTGAAAGAACTGCGTGTGAAGGAATCCGATCGTCTTGCCGCAACTGCAGCGCTATTGCGCAACAACGGCGTCGAGGTTGAGATTGTCGACGACGATCTGATCGTGCAGGGCCGCGGCCGCGCGGCAGGCGGCGGCCTGGTCGCCACCCGCATGGATCACCGCATCGCCATGTCGGCGATCGTGCTCGGACTTGCCACCGAGCAGCCGGTCAATGTCGACGACACCGCGTTCATCGCCACAAGCTTTCCGAACTTCGTGGGAATGATGCGCGCGCTCGGCGCCGAATTCGCCTGATTGCTAGCGATAAAGATCGGCGCGGGTCGGCGGCAGGCCGGTCAGGCCGCGCTCACGCTTGACCGCGAGTGTCTGGAAGATTCCGATCGATGCGCCATCAAAGCCTGCGACGCAGCCGGCCAGATAAGCGATCCATAGCCGCGTCTTGTGCATCCCAACCTCGCGGATCGCCGCTTCCTTGTTGGCGACCAGCCGGTCGTGCCAGGCCTTGCACGTGAGCCGGTAATGCTCGCGCCAGCCTTCGACGTCGCGCACCTCGAAGCCGTGGCGTTCGAGATTGGCGATCGACATGCCGAGATGATCGACCTCGCCGCCGGGGAAGATGTAGCGGGTCAAGGCGGCGTATTCCGGTGCTTTGCGGCGAAATGCGTGTTCGCTCATCTTCGCGCGGCGGGTGATGGCATGGTGTAGGTAGAGGCCGCGCGGCTTCAACAGCCGGTTGATCGTCTGAAAATAGGCTTGGTGGTTGGCGAAGCCGACATGCTCGAACATGCCGATCGAGGCGATCTTGTCGTAGCTTCCCTCAAGCGTTGAATAGTCGCGCAGCTCGAGCGTGACGCGATCCTGCAGGCCCAGCCGCGTGACTTTTTCCTTGGCAAGGTCGTATTGCTGCTGCGCTAGCGTGATGCCATGCGCGCGCACGCCGTAATGTTGCGCGGCATGACACACCAGCGCGCCCCAGCCGCAACCGACGTCGAGCAGGGTTTCGCCGGGGGCAAGCCGCAGCTTGCGGCACGTGATGTCGAGCTTGTCGCCCTGCGCGGTCGCGAGATCGTTGCCCCAGTCGGTGAAGTAGCCGCACGAGTAGACCATCTCCGGATCGAGAAACAGTGCGTAGAACGCATTTGAAAGATCATAATGGTACTGGATGTTATCCTTGTTGCCCTCCACGCCGGGCGCAATGGACTTGTGACGTCGCACCGCTTCGAGCGGCCAGGGTCCGCCGCGCGGCACGAGCAGGAACTTACCCAAGCTCCGCACCGCCAGCCATTTGTCGAGCCGCTTGCGGAACTCCCGGCTTCTGACTTTGGGTCTGATCGCCAATACATCGACCAGCGAACCATTGCGCAGATCGAAACGCCCGCTCACCCATAGATTGATCATGGTGTCGAAGTTCGGACGCCGCACCAGCGCCGCCACCACGCCCTCGTCGGTGAACACGACGGCGAGCGCACCGGCGGCGAGATCGGTCGGCACGGTCGAGCCGTCCCACAGCACGAAGCCAAGATCGAGGCCGTAGGCCTCGCGGATGTGCGCAAGCAGCGCGCGAAACCCGGCAACCCGCCCCGCAGGTGTGCTCATCCAGTTCGCCCCTTAAATTCGCGGGACGATCATGGGTTCGTCTGCGGCCGCAGGTCAACCGCCCCGTACCGTCCACGGGCGCGGCAGTTGCGTCTTGCAAGGTTAGGATTGACGGTGTTCAAAAGGACGTCTTCTGGCGATTCCGTCCCGCAACGCAGTAAGGATGACCGCTCTGATCATCGCCATCGACGGACCGGCGGCTTCCGGTAAAGGCACGCTCGGCAAACAGCTCGCCGCACGCTACGGCTTGCGCCACCTCGACACCGGCCTCATTTATCGTGCGGTGGCGAAAGCCCTGCTCGATGCCGGTCATAAACCCGACGACAAGCCGCGCGCGATCGCGGCGGCGAAGCAACTCGACCCGGCGCAATTTAATGAAACCGCGCTCAAGCAGCTCGCGATCGGAGAAGCCGCTTCAATCGTCTCGGCAATTGCGGAAGTGCGCACGGCGCTCCTCGATTTCCAGCGCAATTTTGCCGCGACTCCTCCTGGTGCCGTGCTCGATGGCCGCGACATTGGCACCGTTATCGCGCCCGATGCCGACGTGAAGATTTTTGTCGTCGCATCGCCCAAAGCGCGCGCCTATCGGCGCTTCCTGGAACTAAAAGAACGTGGCGACAGCGTAAACGAAACGGAAATCCTCGCCGACATTCTCAAGCGCGACGAACGCGACCGCTCGCGCACGGCAGCACCCCTCGTTCGCGCCCCCGATGCGCACTTGCTCGATACCACGCATTTGGATATAGACGCCGCAGTCCGGGCTGCCATCGCTATTGTCGAGGCTGTACGAGCGGGTTGAGGGTGCGCATGCCCTCGATTTTGGGCCTAAAAACCTCGCTTTTGCTGCGGAAACGCGCATAGCTCCCGGAATCACATCGTCCCGACCGTTCGGATGTTCGGGCCGGCCCGCTGGAGCGATCCAGCGGCAGCCAAGGGTCGCGGGGTCCTTGGCCCGAACGGAATGGACGCAACACAAACCGCCGGTCGCCCGTTGGGAGATTTCATGGCCACTGCTACCAGTGCCGCGCCGTCGCGCGAAGACTTCGCCAAGCTGCTTGAAGAGACCTTCGGGGGCGGCAATTTGCAGGAAGGGTCCGTTATCAAGGGGACCGTCGTCGGCATCGAGAAGGACCTTGCGGTCATCGATGTCGGACTCAAGACCGAAGGGCGCGTCGCGCTCAAGGAGTTCATGGGTCCGGGACGCCAGAACGAAATCAAGATCGGCGATACCGTCGAAGTCTATCTGGAGCGCGTCGAGAACGCTCTGGGCGAAGCGGTCCTCTCGCGCGACAAAGCGCGGCGCGAGGAAAGCTGGGGCAAGCTGGAAACCGCTTTCAAGAACAACGAAAAAGTTCAAGGCGTCATCTTCAATCAGGTCAAGGGCGGCTTCACCGTCGATCTCGACGGCGCGGTGGCATTCCTGCCGCGCTCGCAGGTCGACATTCGCCCAATCCGCGATGTCACGCCGCTGATGAACGTCAACCAGCCGTTTCAAATTCTGAAAATGGATCGCCGGCGCGGCAACATCGTCGTCTCCCGCCGCACGGTTCTCGAAGAGACCCGCGCCGAGCAGCGCCAGGAATTGGTGCAGAACCTCGAAGAGGGCCAGGTCATCGACGGCGTGGTCAAAAACATCACCGACTACGGCGCGTTCGTCGACCTGGGCGGCATCGACGGCCTGCTGCATGTGACCGACATTGCCTGGCGCAGAGTCAATCATCCCAGCGAAGCGCTCAGCATCGGCCAGCAGGTCAAGGTGAAGATCGTGAAGATCAATCACGAGACACACCGTATTTCGCTCGGCATGAAGCAATTGCTTGACGATCCGTGGCAGGGCATCGAAGGCAAGTATCCGCTCGCCACGCGCCTCAAAGGCCGCGTCACCAACATCACCGATTACGGCGCGTTCGTGGAACTCGAGCCCGGCATTGAGGGCTTGATCCACGTCTCCGAAATGTCATGGACCAAGAAGAACGTCCATCCCGGCAAGATCGTCTCCACCTCGCAGGAAATCGAGGTGCAGGTTCTCGAAGTCGATCCGGTCAAGCGCCGCATTTCGCTTGGTCTCAAGCAGACCATGCGCAATCCGTGGGAAGTCTTCGTCGAGAAGTACCCGCCCGGCACGACGCTCGAAGGCGAGGTCAAGAACAAGACCGAATTCGGCCTCTTCCTCGGCCTCGACGGCGACGTCGACGGCATGGTCCATCTCTCCGATCTCGATTGGAAACGGCCCGGCGAGCAGGTGATCGAGGAATACAAGAAGGGCGACAAGGTCAAAGCCATCGTGCTCGACGTCGATGTCGAAAAGGAGCGCATCTCGCTCGGCATCAAGCAGATCGAAGGCGATCCGTTCGCCACCGAAACCGCGGGCGAACTCAAGAAGGGTGCGGTGGTGACCTGCGAAGTCACCGAGGTCAAGGAATCCGGTCTCGAGGCGAAGATCGTCGGCGGCGACCTCACGACCTTCATCAAGCGCTCCGAACTCGCGCGCGATCGGAACGACCAGCGTACCGACCGCTTCCAGGTCGGCCAGAAGGTCGACGCCCGCATCACGCAATACGACCGCCGCACGCACAAGGTCACGGCATCGATCAAGGCGCTTGAAGTCGCCGAGGAGAAGGAAGCCATCGCGCAATACGGCTCCTCCGATTCCGGCGCGACGCTCGGCGACATTCTCGGCACCGCGCTCAAGCGCAAGGGCGAGGAGCCCGCCGAGAAGAGCGATTGATTGAAGACGCGCCGGCATGGCTTCTCGTCTTGCCGGCGCAATCGATTCGATGACGAGGACCAGGCGCAATTTCGCCTGAGTTGGCCTTATAACCCTGAGTGCACCTTTTAAGGAGCGAAGCCATGTCGCTCGAATCGATGTCGCTCGATGCCGATCAAATCGTCGACCGCCGCCGCTTGCGGCGCAAGCTCACGTTCTGGCGCGTAGCGACCGTACTCATCGCCATTGTTGCAATCGTGGGGGTCGCCTCCACCGTGGCGAGTCGAACGGGATTTTTTTCGCGTTCGGGTTCAGCCGTCGCGCGCATCACCATCGAAGGCCTGATCCGCACCGATCGGCAGCGCGTCGAAGCGCTCGACCGGCTCGGCAAATCCAAGGTCCAGGCGGTGATCCTGCACATCAACAGCCCCGGCGGCACCACCGCAGGCTCCGAGGAACTCTACGACGCGCTCATCAAGCTTAAGGCCAGCAAGACCGTCGTGGTCGTTGTCGACGGGCTTGCCGCGTCCGGCGCCTATATCGCGGCGCTCTCCTCCGATCACATCATCGCCTCGCAAACCTCGCTGGTAGGCTCGATCGGCGTGCTGTTCCAGTATCCCAACGTCAGCGATTTGCTCAAAACCATCGGCGTCAAGGTCGAGGAGATCAAATCTTCCCCGCTCAAGGCCGCTCCCAATGGCTTCGAGCCCACGAGCCCCGAGGCCCGTGCCGCCATCGAGTCGATCGTCAAGGACTCCTATGCCTGGTTCCGCAACCTAGTCGGCGAGCGCCGCCAGCTCGCGGATGCAGCGCTCGACCGCGTGGCCGACGGACGGGTCTTTACCGGCCGCCAGGGGCTTGAGCTTAAATTGGTCGATGCACTCGGCAATGAGCAGACCGCGCGCGAATGGCTGGCCAAAGAGAAGAATATCGACCTAAAAACCCCGGTCCGCGACTACGAGCTGACGCCGCGGTTCTCCGACCTGCCGTTCATACGTGTGGCCATGATCGGGCTGTTCGACGCCGTAGGCCTGACGTCGTTCGCCCGGCGCATGGAGGAATGGGGCACGGTGCAGGCGGTCGAGCGCCTCAATCTTGACGGTCTCTTGGCGCTTTGGCACCCTCCGGTAGGTAACTGATAAAACTTATCGATTTTCGGGACTATAGCGAACATGCCAATGATCAAATCAGAACTTGTCCAGCGTATTTCCACGCAGAACCCGCATCTCTATCAGCGCGACGTGGAGAACATCGTCAACGCCATCCTCGGTGAGATCACTTCGGCGCTTGCTCGCGGCGACCGTGTTGAGCTACGCGGCTTTGGCGCGTTTTCGGTCAAGCACCGGCCCGCCCGAACGGGGCGCAATCCGCGAACCGGGGCGCATGTTGCGGTCGCCAAGAAATCCGTGCCGTTCTTCAAGACCGGCAAGGAAATGCGCGAGCGGCTCAACAAGAACGGCGTGTAGATAGCGCGAGCGCATTTTCCGGCGAGGCCGGAGGACCGCTTCGCCTCAGCGAAGTGCGCCAAGACCAAATCGACAGAAGAGGCCATGATGCGCAAGCTCGTCACGGCTTTCATCCTTGTTCCGCTGCTGATCGTGCTCGTCATGTTCGCGGTGGCGAACCGTCAAAGCATCACGATCTCATTCGATCCTTTTGATTCCGAGCACCCGGCTTACGCGCTGAAAGCCCCGCTGTTTATTCTCATGTTTGTGCTGCTTGCCGCGGGCGCGATCATCGGCGGCATTTCGACTTGGTTCGGCCAGCGCAAATGGCGCAGCCGCGCCCGCCGCGCCGAGCGGGAGGTGCGCGCGGTTCAGGAGCAGCTGACCGAGCGAAGTAAATGGCCGCCGGAAAATCAGCGTGCGCTCCCGCCCGCACCGCTCGTTTTCCCGCCGGCGGCGTAAAGCGCGGCCTGCGCCTGCGAAGGCGCAGACAAACTCACCGGCTCGATGTAGAAACGCGCGAGATCATGGTTCGGCGCAAATGTCCCTTTTGGTCAAAATCTGCGGCCTGAAAACCCCCGAGGCGCTCGATGTGGCTCTCATCGAGGGCGCCGAAATGGTGGGCTTTGTGTTCTTCGAGCCTTCGCCCCGCAATCTCACCGTTGCGGCCGCGCGCGCTCTCGGCGCGCAGGTCAAGGGCAGGGCGCGCAAGGTCGCACTCTCGGTCAATGCCGACGATGATCTGCTCGCAGCCTCCATCGAAGCCCTCAAGCCAGATCTGCTGCAATTGCATGGCCAGGAGACACCGGATCGCGTCGTGGTGGTGCGCGCGCGTTTTGGAATCCCGGTGATGAAGGCGATTCCGATCGAGGTATGCGACGATCTCTCGCCCATCCACCTCTATGCGAAAGTCGCCGAATGGATCCTGTTCGACGCGCGCGCGCCGCGCGATGCGACGCGGCCGGGCGGGCTTGGCAAGCCGTTCGACTGGCATCTGCTGGAGAATCTCAACCTCGCGGTGCCGTTCATGCTTTCGGGTGGTCTTGACGCAAGCAACGTCGCGGAAGCTGTGCGCGTCACGCGAGCGCCCGCGGTCGATGTGTCATCGGGCGTCGAGCGCGCGCCCGGCATCAAGGACCCGGAAAAAATTCGCGCCTTTGTGCGCGCCGCGCGTCTGATCGAGGCGCGGCTTGGAACAGCGAAAAGCCCTGTATGACCGTTCGCCAGCCCAATTCCTTCCGCACCGGTCCCGACGAGCACGGGCATTTCGGTATTTACGGCGGCCGCTTTGTCGCCGAGACGCTGATGCCGCTCATCCATGAATTGGAAAAGGCTTACGCGGAAGCCAAGGCCGATCCCGCATTCCAGCGCGAGATCGACGCGCATTTGAAAAATTATGTAGGCCGGCCTTCGCCGCTTTATTTGGCCGAGCGCATGACGACGCATTATGATGGCGCGAAAATTTATTTCAAGCGCGAGGATCTCAACCACACCGGCGCGCATAAAGTGAACAACGTGCTTGGCCAGATCATGCTGGCGCGCCGTATGAAAAAGCCGCGCGTGATCGCGGAGACCGGCGCCGGTATGCACGGCGTTGCCACCGCGACGATGTGTGCGAAGTTCGGCCTCAAATGCGTGGTCTTCATGGGCGCGGTCGACGTCGCCCGCCAGCAGCCGAACGTACTGCGCATGAAAGCGCTAGGAGCCGACGTGCGCGCCGTCGAATCGGGCGCAAAGACGCTCAAGGACGCCATGAACGAGGCCCTGCGCGATTGGGTCACCAACGTTTCCGACACTTTTTACTGCATGGGCACGGTCGCGGGCCCGCATCCCTATCCGATGATGGTGCGCGATTTTCAGTCGATCATTGGTGAAGAGACTCGCGAGCAGATCATGGCCGCCGAGGGCCGTTTGCCCGACTCGCTCATCGCCTGCATCGGTGGCGGCTCGAACGCGATGGGTCTGTTCCATCCGTTTCTCGATGAGCGGCAGATCGAAATCTACGGCGTCGAGGCGGCCGGCCACGGTCTCAAGAGCGGAAAGCATGCGGCCTCCGTCGCCGGCGGACGCCCGGGAGTCCTGCACGGCAATCGCACATATTTGCTGATGGACCATGACGGCCAGATCGAAGAGGCGCATTCGATTTCGGCCGGCCTTGACTATCCCGGCATCGGGCCGGAGCACGCCTGGCTCGCCGATCTCGGCCGCATCAAGTTTTTGTCGGCAACCGACACGGAGGCGCTCGCGGCCTTCCAGCTTTGCAGCCGGCTCGAAGGCATCATTCCCGCGCTTGAGCCCTGCCATGCGCTTGCAAGGGTCGCAGACATTGCGCCGACGAAACCGAAGGATCACCTGATGGTGATCAATCTCTCCGGCCGCGGCGACAAGGATCTGGAGAGCGTCGCCAAGCACCTTGGGGGCAAGCTCTGATGCGCGCGCTGATCGACTCGTGGCATGTGATGAGCCGGCAGCGCCGCACCGGCTGGACCATCATCGTCATATCGGTCGCGTATATTCTGTATTTCCTCAAAGCGCGGCTGTTCGCCATCGGCCCGGAGATTAGCCGCAAGGAATGGTTTTACGTCATCGTCATGCTCGGCGGGATTATCCTTGGCACCATTAATGTGCGCATGGCCGAGATGCGAGAGCGCAATCAAAAAGCTATGCCGCTCGTCGGCAAAGAAGCAGCGAAGAAATGACAACCCGTATCGACACGCGCTTTGCCGCGCTCAAAACCGAAGGCCGCTCAGCGCTCGTCACCTTTCTGATGGCCGGCGATCCTGACGCAAAGACCTCGCTTGCCATCGTCAAGGCGCTGCCAAAAGCTGGCGCCGACGTGATCGAACTCGGCATGCCGTTCACCGATCCAATGGCGGACGGTCCGACCATCCAGGCCGCAGGTCTCCGCGCACTTGCCGCCGGCCAGAACATGATCAAGACGTTGTCGCTCGTGCGCACGTTTCGAAAAAGCGACGACACGACGCCGATCGTGCTCATGGGTTACTACAATCCAATCTACGTTTACGGCGTCGATCGCTTCCTCGTCGACGCAAAGTCCGCCGGCGTCGATGGCATGATCATCGTGGATTTGCCGCCCGAGGAAGATGGCGAGCTTTGCCTGCCCGCGCTGAGTGCGGGCTTGAACTTCATCCGGCTTGCAACGCCGACCACCAATGACAAGCGTCTTCCTGTGGTGCTCGCCAACACCTCAGGCTTCGTCTATTACGTCTCGATCACCGGCGTCACCGGCTCCGCCAAACCCGATTTTGGCAAGGTCGCAGCCGCTGTCACCCGCATCAAGCGCCACACCAAATTGCCGGTCGCGGTCGGCTTCGGCGTGCGCACCGCCAAGGACGCGCGTGCCATTGCGGCCGGTGCCGACGGCGTCGTGGTCGGCTCCGCGCTGGTCGATGCGGTGAAAAACAGCCTCGATCGCAAGGGCAAAGCCACCGCCCGCACGGTCAAGGAGGTGACCAAACTGGTCGCTAAATTGGCGAAAGGCGTGCGCGGGGCGGGCCGCAAAAATTGATGTTACCGCGCGAAAAGCCAGGGTGTGAACTCTGCCACGGCGTGCTTAAATAGTCCCTCAAGAGTCGCACGAGCATGATCCCGAAAAGTGGGAACCGGTTTCCCACCTTCGCGAAGCCCGCTTCGGCGAGCGAAGGAAGGTCGGATAAGATCATGCTCAACAGAGAAACCGCATGAACTGGCTCACCAACGTCGTCCGGCCGAAAATCCGCAGCTTCCTCAATCGCCGCGACACGCCGGAGAATTTGTGGATCAAGTGCCCGGAAACCGGGCAGCTTGTTTTCTACAAGGACGTCGAGGCCAATCAGTTCGTCATCCCCAGCTCCAACTACCACATGCGCATGAGCGCGACCGTGCGGCTCAAATCCATGTTCGACGGCGAGACTTGGCTCGACCTCGCGGTGCGCGAGGTTGCGACCGATCCGCTGAAATTCCGCGACGAACAGCGCTACATCGACCGGCTGCGCGACGCTCGCGCCAAGACCAACTTGAACGACGCGGTCAAGCTGGGCTTAGGAAAACTCGACGGCATGCCCGTCGTCATCGCCGTGCAGGATTTCGATTTCATGGGCGGCTCGCTCGGCATGGCGGCGGCGGAGGCGGTCATCACTGGCTTGGAGACTGCGGTCGACCGCGGCACGCCGTTCATCATATTCGCCGCTTCCGGTGGTGCGCGCATGCAGGAGGGCATCCTCTCGCTCATGCAATTGCCGCGCACGACCGTTGCCGTGCAAAAAATGCGCGAGTCGTGCAAGCCCTACATCGTCGTGCTCACCAACCCGACCACCGGCGGCGTGACCGCGTCCTATGCCATGCTTGGCGATGTGCATATTGCCGAGCCTGGCGCGCTCATCGGCTTTGCCGGACCGCGCGTGATCGAACAGACCATCCGCGAGAAATTGCCCGAAGGTTTCCAGCGTGCGGAATATCTCAAAGACCACGGCATGGTGGATATGGTCGTTCATCGCCGAAAGTTGCGCGCGACGCTGTCCGACCTGTGCCGCATCTTGACCAAAGCACCGCCGCCGCGCGCCCGCGCCAACCTCCCGGCGCGGGTCAAAGCATAATCTGATTTTACCCTCCCCTGGAGGGGGAGGGTCGGTGAGCCGCGCAAGCGGCGAACCGGGGTGGGGTGAAATCCCCCATCAGCGCAAGCAATATCACCCCCACCCGGTCCGCTTCGCGGACCGACCCCCCTCCAGGGGGAGGTGAAGAAAGTTGTTCTTCGCGCAACCGCAAATGACCCCCATCGATTCCATTCTCGCGCGCTTGCTCGCGCTTCATCCCAAGCGGATTGATCTTTCGCTCGACCGCATCGAGCGCCTGCTTGCCGCGCTCGGCAATCCCGAACGGCAGCTTCCGCCGGTGATTCACGTTGCCGGCACCAACGGCAAGGGCTCCACCATCGCGTTCGCCCGCGCCATGCTCGAGGCCGCGGGCAAGCGCGTCCATGTCTATACGTCGCCGCATCTGGTGCGCTTCAACGAGCGCTTTCGGCTTGGTGCGGCTGGTGGCGGCAAGCTGGTTTCCGACGATGAGCTTGCGGCAGCGCTCGCCGAGTGCGAACGCGCGAACGGCGAGGCCCCCATCACTGTGTTCGAGATGGAAACCGCGGCGGCATTTATTTTGTTCTCGCGCCAGCCCGCAGACGTGCTTTTGCTCGAAGTCGGTCTCGGCGGCAGGCTCGATGCCACCAACGTCATCGAACGCCCGCTGGTCTCGGTTATCACACCGGTCTCGCTCGACCACGCCGAATTCCTCGGCGACAAGCTCGAAGGTATTGCCGGGGAAAAGGCCGGCATCATCAAGCGCAAAGTCCCGGTGGTCATCGCACCTCAGCATCCGGAGGCGCTTGCCGTGATTGAGCGCCGTGCGGCGGCCTTGCGCGCGCCGCTGCATGTCGCGGGCGAGCATTGGAACGTGCACCTGGAGCATGGGCGTCTGGTCTATCAGGACGACGATGGCCTGCTCGATCTGCCGGCGCC
Organism: Hyphomicrobiales bacterium; assembly: GCA_003169835.1. GTDB lineage: Bacteria > Pseudomonadota > Alphaproteobacteria > Rhizobiales > Xanthobacteraceae > PNAI01. The sequence continues at coordinate 24,041 of PNAI01000017.1, forward strand.
GAAACTCCAGGGCCGCCACCAGTTCGACAATGCCGGCGTGGCCATCGCGGCCTTGCGCGTCGCCGGGCAGGCGCTTGCGCTGCCTGCATTTGAGAGCGGCCTGATACGCGCCGATTGGCCGGCGCGCTTGCAACTGCTCTCGCAAGGCTCGCTCGCGACGCTCGCACACGCAGGTAGCGAACTGTGGCTCGACGGCGGCCACAATCCCGATGGCGCGCGTGCGATCGCAGCCGCTTTGGGCGATTTCGAGGAGCGCGTGCCGCGCCCGCTTGTGCTGGTCGTCGGCATGCTCTCGACCAAGGACTGCGAGGGATTTTTGCGCAATTTCGCGGGGCTCGCGCGCTGCCTGATCGCGGTGCCCATCCCGCGCCAGGACAAGACGCTTCCGCCCGAGGTTATCGCCGATGCCGCGCGTGCCGTTGGCATTCCGGCCGAAAGCCGCGACGATATTCTGGCAGCTCTCGCAGCCATTGTGCGGCTCGATCTCGCTCCACCGCCGCGCATTCTGATCACCGGCTCGCTCTATCTCGCCGGCGAAGTGCTCGCGTTAAATGAAACGCCGCCGATGTGAGCGGCGGCACGTCGTCAACTTATCTGCAAAGCGTGCAAATCAAACGGTTGCAGTGATCCACTGTTCGAGCTTCTGCTTGGGCGCGGCGCCGACTTGCCGCGAAGCGAGTTCGCCATTCTTGAAGATCATCAGCGTCGGTATCGACATGATGCCGTATTTCGACGCGGTCGCCGGATTCTCGTCGACGTTGAGCTTGACAATTTTCACCTTCTCGCCCAACGCGCCCGCAATCTCCTCCAAAGCCGGCGCGATCATCCGGCAGGGTCCACACCATTCCGCCCAAAAATCCACCACGACCGGGCCGGTCGCCTTCAAGACTTCAGCGTCGAAGTTCGCATCGGAGACCTTATTGACGGTCATGAAACACCTCGTTTCGAATCGGGGATGGGCCTGGGACCCGAAGGGAGATCAGAACCTATGAACGCGGCCTAAACGCGTCAAGGCATCTCACGAGAGGGTGAGGCTTTTCAGCGCTGCGTCCAGCGCATCGGCGGGAATCTCCATCAATTGAGGCGTTTCGGTCCAGACCAGCGCTGCGCCCACGGTCCGGCCGGGGTAAAGGCGCATGAGCACGGCGCGGTAGAGCGCAAGCTGCCGGAGGTAATCCGGATGGTATTTTTTTGCGTCATCGAGGTTGCGCGGGGCCGGATGGTTGGTCTTGTAGTCGGCAATGAGAACGGCATCCGGCATGACCACGAGCCGGTCCACCTGGCCCGCAATCATTCGGTTGCCGACGCGACCTGCAATCGGCAACTCGGCGCGGCTTCCCGGCGCGAACAGGGCCGCAAAGCGCGGATCGTCGAGCACCGCCAGCACTTGCGCTGAAATTTCGACGCTCTCCGCTTCGCTCAAATCTTCGGTTCGCTGCGCGCATGCAAGATATCGTTTTGCGGCTTCGGCGCGGCGCCCGGGCGCAATGTCCGGCAAAGATTGCATCAGCCGATGCACGAGAGTTCCGCGCCGCAGCGCCTGCGCTTGTGCATCGCCACCTCCGGCACGGTGGATTGCCGGCTCCTCGTTGGTGTCCGATGGAGAAATCACCTTTGGCTTTGACAGGGCCTGCGGCGCATCTTGCTTCAGCCACGCATGCAGCACGATTTGTTTATGCTCGCGATGCGGCACGCTTTCCGGCTTGGCGGGCTCCTCTGCCGTCTTGCGATAGCGCCACACATTTCCATCGCCATCGTCGGCCGCTTCTTCCACGAGCTGCATTTTGAGTGCGTCGTGCACGAGATCGTACCAGCATCCCTGCGGACGCCCGCGCTCGCCCTCGGCGCCGCAGACGATCAGCCGCTCGGCGGCGCGCGTCATCGCGACGTATAACAGCCGGCGATATTCGTCGCGTGCCGCCTCGCGCGCAAACGCTCGTGCCGCGCCCATCGCGCCGACATCGGCGCTCTCGGGGCCGGCCCAGACCAGCCGGTCGGGCGTGCCGGGCGCGGCCTGTTCCGCCGGCAATGCGAGCAATCGCGGCGGATGCCAGCCTTCCGGCGGCGTTGTGGTGTCGGCGAGGATCACGATGCGCGCCTCCAGCCCCTTAGCGCTATGCACCGTCATCACGCGCACTTCGTCGCGCTTGATCTCCATGTCGCGTTTGATGTTCGCGCGCGCCGCGCGTAGCCACGCGACGAAGCCCTGCAGCGACGGCGTTTCGCCGCGCTCGTAGTCAAGCGTGAGATTGAGAAACTCATCGAGCGCGTCGGCGGCCTCGTTGCCGAGCCGCGCCAGCATGCGCTTGCGTCCATCTTCGGCATTGAGCAATCGCGCGTAGAAGGCAAACGGCGTCTCGGTTCGCGCCAAGTCCGCGAGATGCCTCAAACTTTCTTCGGCTTGCGCAAACAGCAGATCGTCACCCGCCTTAGCCGCGAGCGCTTCGCGTAATGTGCCGGCGCGCTTCCACGTGAGGCGAAACAATTGCTCCTCATCGAGACCGAACAGCGGGCTCTTGAGCACGGTCGCGAGCGCGAGATCGTCGTTGGGCAGCAGCAATGCGTCGGCCAGCGCGATCAGATCCATGACCGCAATATGTTCGGTCAGCACCATCCGATCGGCCCCCGCCACCGCGATACCGGCGTCTTTAAGGGCGCGGATGATGGCCTCGAACAATGGCCCGCGCCGCCGCACCAGCACGAGCACTTCACCCGGCCGCGTGCCCGCGCGTTGCCAGACCTGGACATTCTTTGCGATCTTGCGTGCAAGCCGAACCTGCGGGCTGGTCTGCGTGAGCTCATCGAACGGCACATCCCAGCCCTCGATCTCGCGCTTTTCCTCCGGCGTGACCAGCGGCCAGATCTCGACCAGCCCGGGCGCGACATTTTCCAGCGCGATATGTGGCGGCACACCGTCCGCGTCGCTGGTCACGCTCGCGAAGATGTCGCGCGCGCGAAACACGTCGTCGACCGCGTCAAGCACGTTCGCGCCCGAGCGGAACGAGTGTTTGAATTCGCTGTAGACGAACTCGCCTTGGCTCTCGCGATACGCGCGCTCAAAGTGCCGCCGCATCTCGGCGAATTTGAGCGGCGCTGCGCCCTGAAACGAAAAAATCGATTGCTTCTCGTCGCCCACGGCGAAGATCGTTCGCTTGACGAGGTCTCGCGCGCCCGCGCCGGCGGTGAATTCGCCCACCAGCCGGCTGATGATCTCCCACTGCTTGGGACTGGTATCCTGCGCCTCGTCAATCAGCACGTGGTAGATGCCGCGGTCGAGCTTGTAATGCACCCAGGCTGCCGACGTGGTCGAAAGCAAAGCCAGCGTCTTGTCGATCAGGTCGTCGTAGTCGAGCAAACCGCGGCGGTCTTTTTCGGTGCGGTAGCGCTCGATAATCTCGGCTGAGATGGTGACGAGCGCCGCAGTGCGGTCGCGCACCGCGATGGCGCGCTTGCGATCGATGAGAGCGCAGACGCGTTCCTGCTCGGCCACAAGTTGCGCGAACAAGGCCGGATACTTGGTCTGCATCGCTTTGGTGATGATGCTTTTTCGCGGCGACCGCTCCCTGGTGCAGAAAATGTCGAGATAAACCTCACCGCGTTCGGCGCTGGCGAGCTTTGCAAGCGATGCAAATCGCGCGCTATGCTCTTGATCGGTTTTGGAACCTTCCGCGAGCGCTCCAGCATACGTTGCCCATTCGGACGGCTTGATCAGCGCCGCGCCAAAGAGATCGGCCTCGGCTTTTTCCTCGCTGTCCGCTTGATCGATCCCAAGCGCCGTCGAAAGCTGCGCGATTGCGGCGTCCACGCCACCGGCCGCATCGACCCATGCCTTGAGCTTGTCGCGCGCGTTGATCGCGTCGCCCAATAGATCGCGGAATGTCTGGTCGGCCGCGGACGCAATGGCCGTCGCCAGCGCGCGCCCGCGTGCGCTGTCCGGCTTGTCTGCCGCCTCGAGAAGGACTTTTAGGCAAAGCGCGTCGAGCAATTGCCGTTCGGTCGCTTCGTCGAGCACCGAAAAGCGCGCCGCAACCTTGGCCTCGAACGGAAACAGATGCAGCAGATGCGCACAGAAGGCGTGGATGGTCTGCACCTTCAAGCCGCCCGGAGTCTCAAGCGCGCGTGCGAACAATTGCCTCGCGCGGGCGCGCAACGCGTCGTCGATCGTGCGAACTCCGATCTCCTTCATCGCCTTATCGAGCGCGCGATCGTCCAGCGCGGTCCAAGCCGCGAGCCGCTCGAACACGCGGTTCGCCATGTTCGCCGCCGCGGCCTTGGTGAACGTGATGCACAGGATGCGTGCAGGTTCGACGCCACTCAGCAACAGCCGGATCACGCGTTGGGCAAGAACATGCGTCTTGCCGGAGCCGGCATTGGCCGCAACCCAGGCGGAAACATCCGGATCGGACGCCGCGACTTGCACGTCGCGCACAACGTCGGGGATTTTGCGCGGCGCGTTCATTCGCCGCCTCCGTCGTCCCCGCCGCCGCTGAGCGACCATTCCTTCACGCGCGCGAGATGATCGTAGTCGCCGTAGTGCGTCTTCCACATCGGATGCACGAGCGAAAGGTAAGGCGTCGTCTCCAGCGCGAATTTAGCGGCCACCCCGGTGAGGCGTTTAAGTGCCTTGTCGGCTTGGCTGTCGGGCGTCGTGCCGTCCTTGAATTCGATCGGGTCGTCCTTGCCGCCAAGTTGGCCGCCGCGCAGCGCGACGTATGTGAGTTCGGTGACCGATGCGCTGGCAGCGATGTCCTTGAAGCCCCCGCCTTTTAAGATCGCGGCTTCCAGCGTGAGCTGCGGCGACAATCCGGTGCGCACCTGCTTTTCGCTCGGCGTCTGCCCGGTCTTGTAGTCGAGGATGGCGTAGCTGCCATCCTTGCGCTGCTCGATGCGGTCGGCGCGCGCGGTCAGCGTAAAAATGTTGGCACCCAACGGAATGTCGAGCCGGCCGCCGATCTCCGCGTGCAGCTTCGCGATGCCACCGCGCCGCTTTTGCTCGAAGCCCGCAAACCATTGCGCGATGCGCTGGAAACGCGGCCACCAGAATGCGCGCGCCTCCGGATAGTCGGCCAGCGCTGCGAATTGCCGTTCGCCGATCGCGATCAACGCGGCAACCGGATCGGGCGGCAATTCGTTGGCGTATTTTTGTGTGAATGCGCCGACCGCCGCATGAATGACGGTGCCGCGATCGGCAGCCCCCGGCGGCGTGTCGATCGGATCGAGCGGGACGAGGCGCAAAATATGCTTGGCGTAGATCGTGTAGGGATCGCGCAGCCAGTGCTCGATCTCGGTGACGCTCAGTTGTATCGGCCGCGCGGCGAGCGGCGGCGTGGGTTTCGGACGATCGATGGATATGACTTTCGCAGGGCGATCGAGCGCGCGCACAAGCGCAAGATATTGTTCGCCACGTTGGCGCGCAGCCTGCCATCGTTCAGCACCCGAAACCGCCGCCAGCCGCTGCACAAATCGCGACGCGACCGTAGGCGCACCGTCGCGTTTGCCCGCACGCATCAGGATCACCTCGCGCTGTCCCAGCGCCTGGGCAAAATCATGCGCCGAAAGTCCGATGCGGCGCTCCGGCAGATCGAGCCCAAGCGCATGGCGCATCGGCCGGCTGAGCCACGGATCGACACGCGTCTCTGGCGGCCAGACGCCTTCGACCAGGCCGCCGAGCACCATGCGGTCGACGGATTGTAGCCGCGCCTCCAGCGGGCCAAAAATGCGCACGCGTACATTCTTTTGCGGCCGCCGCACCGCTGGACTTGCGATAGCGGTATGAAACAGTTCGGAATAATCGGACGGCCGCACGGCAACGCGGCCGAACTCCACAATATCCTCGAACGCTTGCGCCAGCGGTTCGCGATCGTTGTCGAAAAATATTGTGCTGACGCCATCGCTAATTGTGCTCAAGGCCGTAATGACATCTCGATGGCGCGCAGCAATTGTGGAAAACGGCAAGAGATTTGTGCCTAACGCCTCCAGCGGCGCGATCGCGGCTTGCAATCGCGCGATGACATCGGCTGCGGCGTCGAGCCCGGAATCCGTAAGCGCGGCACGCGGATCGGAATGATGTAGCGCGGAAAGTTCTTTGCGGCGGAATTTCTTAAGTTCTGCGCGAAAGCTTGCGAACGCATGTGCCAGCGCGGCGCTCCCCGGCTTGGGACGCGGCCCGCGCAAGATTGCAAGCTCGAGCGCAGAGATCGCGTGCGCGTGCCCTCCTTCGCTCGCCCCAAGCCGAAACATCTGATGCTTGAGCAGCGCGAGCAGCGTCACCGGCTCCAGTCCGTCCAACGCGGCCTCGGCGGCAAGCCGTGCGAACACACCGGCCGGCGTATCGGCGAGTGAATCGCCGCCGGAATCGTCCACGTCCACATTCCAGCGTTGCAACGATGCAAGCACCCGGCGTGCGAGCGCGCGGTCGGGCGTCACCAGCGCTGCGGTCTTGCCGGGCTCCTCCATCGCCTCGCGCAGCACGACGGCGATCGCAAGCGCCTCTTCCTCGGCGTTGCCGGCCTCGATCATCGCAAGCCCGTCAACGGCTGCGTCGGCGTGTGCCGCAAAACCGTACGCCGCCACCCGCTCCGGCCAGCGCTCGGTCGCGGCCGCGGGCCGCAATGTCTCAGACACGAGCAGCTCGCGGCCGTGCTTTTTGGCCGGCGCAAGCTCGCGCACATCGTCGCGGCCGATGCCGATGCGGTGGAGCAACGCTTGCATCGCGAATTGCGGGTGGCCGGGCGATGCGCTGCCGCCTTTGCCGTCGCCCGCGATCATGTCCCACGCGTCGTCGTCGAGATGAGTATCGAGCCCGGGCAGCACCACCGCGCCGTTGGGAAGTTTCGCGATCGTCTCAAGCAGCGCAGCCGTCGACGGCATCGAGCCGGTGGAACCCGCCGCGATCACTGGCCCATCCGTCATGATCGCGAGCCGCGCGCGCTCAGCCTCAATCAGCTTATCGCGCCGCTCTGCCGGTTCGATCTTGCCGCGTTCGGCGAGGTGTGCAGGCCACGCCTCGCGCGCGATTTTCAAGAATTTCAGCGTCAGCTGCCAGTATTCGTCCAGATCGTCAGGAACCAGCCCATCGAGCGCGTCCCACGGCACTTGCCGCGTGGTCATGTCGTCCATGAGGCGCGCCAGATCGTCGGCGAGCGCAAGCGCCGCCGCAGGACTGTGCGCGACGAAGGAGACGCCACTCTCGCCGCGCATTTCCTTCGAGTTCGCCCATTTGAGCACCAGCTCGGCCAGCGAAATCCTGCGTTCGAACCCCTCGAGCGCCTCGGGCAATTCGAGCGCGGTATTGGCCAGCGCCCCGGTCGCCATTTCTGCAAAGATGATCTCGTCTTCGTCCACATCGCCGATGGCGACGATGCGCGGCATGATCGCAACGTCTTTGCCGATGGCCTCGAGAAACGCTTCGCGCGCCATCCGGCACGCCCGCCGCGTCGGCAGATAGAGCGTTGCGCTGGCGAGCGAGAGCGGATCGTGCGTGGCGCAAAAGCCGGGCACCACGCGGCCTTCCGCTAGCTCTCTAATCAGAGTCGGCAGGAACGGCACCGAGGCCGGAATGGTGAACACGCGAGGATTGGCCATGCCGAATCATACACAGCTTTAGCTGGTTGCGCGCCGGAATGCTGAAGCGCGCGGCTTCAAAATAATAATAATGATGTAATCACACCGCGCTGGTTTTGATCGCGGCCTCGGCCAGAGCAATAGCTTCCGGTGTGCCCACATGCATCCACACACCTTCGAGCCGCACCCCATACAGCCGTCCGGTATTCTGCGCCTGGTCGAACAGGCGTGTGAGCGAAAAGGCGCCTTCCGGCGCGCCCTTGAACAGCTCAGGCGTCAAGATCGCGGCGCCGGCATAGACAAAGGGCGCGACTGCGCGCTCGGCGCGCCGCTCCAGCCGTCCGTCGGGCCGCATGAGGAAATCGCCTCGCCCGGAATAGCCGATGCTGGTGGTCACAGGTGCCAGCAGCAGCAGCGCGTCCATGTCCGCCGCATCGAAGCGTTCAGTGAGCCGTTCGAGATTGGGTTTTACGCCATCGATCCAGATTGTATCGGAGTTGACGTGAAAGAACGGCTCGTGACCGATTTTATCGAGCGCCTTCACCACGCCGCCGCCGGTATCGAGCAGCCTTTCGCGCTCGTCGGATATGACGATCCGCGGCTTTTTGCGGCCGGCCAGATGCCGTTCGATCTGATCGGCGAGGTAATGAACGTTGACCACGGTGCGCTCGACGCCGGCCTCAGCAAGCCGATCCAGCACATGATCGAGCAGCGCCTTGCCGTCGACCGCGATTAGCGGCTTCGGCATGCGCAATGTGAGCGGCTGCATGCGCTCGCCCTTGCCTGCGGCGAGCACCATTGCGGTGCGCGGAGCGGATCTGGTGTGCGGTTGCTTCGTCATGTGGATTGCCGTCGAACGGCTCACTCTTTCCACGCCGGAACTCTGGCGCCGTACCAGGTCTTGAGCTGAGAGAGCGAAGGATGCGCCAGCGCGCGCTGCAGATATCGCCATACCCGTGGCATGTGACGCAAATATTGCGGCTTGCCGTCGCGGCGCTCCAGGCGCGCAAAAATCCCAAGGATTTTCGATGCGCGCTGGGCCGCGAGCGTGGAATAGAGCGCGATGAATGCGGGTGCCTTGAACTCGTCGTCGATCTCGCTGCGGCTGCGCACGTATTGCCCAAGCAGCGAGATTTCCATCGCGTCAGGCACGTCCACGCGCGCGTCTTGCAGCAGCGAAGCCAGATCGTAGGCCGGCGGTCCCATCACTGCATCTTGGAAATCGAGCAGGCCGACCCGGCTCAGGTCTTTTCGCTCGGGCAGCCAGATCAGATTGGGAGAGTGATAGTCGCGCAGCACCCAGGTGGGTTTGGCCTCGACCGCCGGCTGCAGCGCCTTGCGCCAGAGCGCGACGAAGTTCTTGCGCATGTCCGGCGTCACCTCGGCGCCCATCCGCGGCAGATACCAGTCGAGCAGCAGCTCCACTTCGATGAGGAAGGCATCCATGTCGTAGCGCGGCAGTTTGTATTCGACGTGCGGAGAGACCGCCAGCGAGTCCGAGAGCTGATAGCGGTGCAGCGCCACCAATACATCGACCGCCGCGCGATAGCGCTCCTTGATCGGCGCCGGCGGATCGCCTGCGGCCACGATCTCCGGGCCGAGGTCCTCGATCAGCAGCAGACCTTGCGCGAGCTCGGCATCGAGCACCTGCGGCGCCGACAGGCCGATCTGGCGCAGTCCGTTCGACATCGCAACAAACGGTTTGACGTCCTCGGCGAGATGCGCGATCGCGCTGTAGGGCTTGCCGTTGCGCACCGGGGGACCGTCGGGCCGGCGCGGAGAGATCATCAGAATGGCGTGCTTGTCTGCAAGCGAAAGCCGCTCGTAGATGCGGCTCGAGGCATCGCCCTGGATGCGCCAGCGCGCGGCTTCCGCGAACGCGGTCGTATCGAGGAAACGGCGCACCGCCACGATGCGCTCCGCACGCTGCGAAAACGAGCCGTGGCCTGTCACCCGCACGTTGCGAAACTCGATGCCGTGTTGCGGCGAAAACGTGAATGCGATGTCGAGCCGGTCCGGCGGCAATAGACCCGCCGCCCGGTCAGGCCATTCCAGCAGCACCACGGCCTCCTGGGGCAGGTCGTCGAATCCGAGCTCGGTGAGTTCGCCCGGGCCGTCCAGCCGGAACAGATCGGCGTGCACCACCGGAAATCGCGGCAGATCGTAGGTCTGCATCAGGGTGAAGGTCGGGCTTGGCACCGCGATCGTCTGGTCCGCCGCCAGATGCCGGATGAGCGCGCGCGCGAGTGTGGTTTTGCCTGCACCGAGATCGCCCGACAGCGTCACCAGATCGCCCGGTTCGAGCACCGTCGCGAGATCGCGCATGAACTTGTGCATCGCCGGCTCGTTCGCCAGCGTCAACGAAAAGCTCGATGGGACGGCCGCGGTTTGGAGCATCGGTTCTTGCCTGCTCCTTATTTGTCACGCCCAACCGCCGCAGGCAACGACAAGAAAGTGATCACGCTGCCGTTGTTTGCCTGGCCGCCTGCTCGATCGGGAACGTGCAGAGCACCGTTGTGCCGCGGCCGACCGTGGAATCCAGGCTGATCTTGCCGTGGTGCAGATCGACGAAAGAACGCACGATCGAAAGTCCAAGCCCCGCGCCGCGATGGCGCGAGCCAAGTGGGTGCGTTTCAAACCAGTCGAACACCCGATCCAGCATCTCGGGCGGGATGCCGGGGCCGTGGTCGACGACCGAAAACACGATCGTATGGTCGCGCCGCTCGGCCGAAAGCGTCACGGTCTCGCCGGCCGGCGAGAAACCCACCGCGTTGGAAAGCAGATTGAACAGAATTTGCCGGATACGCCGCTCGTCGGCCGTGAAGCTCCCGATATCGGACGCAGCCTTTATATCGAGCCGGATGCCATCCTTCACCAGGCGGTCCTTGATGCCTTCGGCGGCGCCTTCCATGGTTTTGCGGATATCGACGTTTCCAAGATTGAGCGTCATCGATCCGGCATCGATGGTGGCAAGATCGAGAATGTCGTTGATGATCGCGAGCAGCGCATTGGTCGAGGTATTGATGTATCCGAGATATTCTTCTTGTTTGGGGGTCAGCGGTCCGGTCGCCGGCTCGCGCAGGAAATGGGCAAAGCCGATGATGTTGGTCAGCGGCGAGCGCAGCTCGTAGGACACGTGATGCACGAAATCGAGTTTGAGCTGGTCGGCCGCTTCCAGCGCTTCATTGCGCTCGCGTAGCGCACGCTCGACATTCACCGTATCTGTAACATCTTGAAATGCGACAAGCGTTGCGCCATCCGGCAGTGGCACGGTGACGAGATCGACCACGCTGCCATCCTTGCGCTCGAGCCGTCCGCTGACCTGCGCGCGGTCCTCGATCGCGGTCACCGCGGCGCGCAATTTTCGCCACAGCGTATCTTCGCCATAGAGCATCCGGCACCAGCTGATGACGGCTTCGATATGCGGATGCTCGGCGAGTGCGCCGACGTCGAGCTTCCACATCTTTGAGAACGCCGGATTGTGCAACCGCACGCGCCCGTCGGAACCGAAAACCGCGATCGCTTCCACTAGATTGTCCAGCGTCTCGCTTTGCACGCGGATCAGCGCATCGTAGCGGCGCGCCAGATTAAGCCGTTCGGTGACGTCCTCGAACACGTAGGTCACGCCGCCTTGCGGATTGGGCGTGGTGATGGCGCGCAGATTGCGGCCGTCCGGCAGATACCACAGGTTCTCCTTCGCATCGCTCGCGCGATAGGCCGCGTGCAGCGCGCTCTTCCACGCCCGGAAATCCGTCTCCTCGGGCAGCTTGCGCGCGGCGCGCAGCCGGTCGAGCACTTCCGAATCCGAAGGCGTCTGGTCGAGGAAGGCGGCATCGAGATCCCACAACGCGCGATACGCCGCGTTGTAGAAAACGAGCTTTTGATCGGCGCCGAAAATAGCGACGCCGGTCGCGAGTTGATCAAGCGTGCGGCGGTGGGCATCGGCCAAGCCATTAAGCTCGGCGCGCAGGCTTTCGATCTCGGTGACGTCGATGCCAATCCCGGCGCTGCCGCTGCGCGTCGGCACATCGAGCACGTCGAAGATGCGCCGGTTGCCGGCCACGATCGCCGGAGTGCGACTCGCAAAAATCTTGCCCGTGGCGCGCGCTGCTCTCGCCTGCTCGCGGCCTGCGCGATCGAGCAACTCGATCCCACGGCCCATGGCATCGGTCGCATCCTTGGCTTCCACCGCGTTGGCATAGGCTTGATTGGCGTAAATCAGCGTGCCGTCGATGTCGCGCACCCACACCGGAGCCGGCACCGTTTCGACCAGCGTGCGCAACGATTCCATGTTGCTCATGAGCTTCTCGTGCCGGGCATTGAGTTCGGCAAGTTCGCGCTTGAACCCGCTCACGTCGCGAAGGCGCAATACCGCGCAGCCCCCGATGGCGCGCCCCTCCGCATCGATCGCGCGCCCCGAGAGCGTCATCAAGGCCATGGAAAACGGCTCGCCGTTCGCTCGCAGCGCATCGGCGGCGCGCTCCATGGCTTGCGCCTTGTCCGGCTCGAGCCAACTGCCGAACGCGAGCACGCGCTGCGGCAATTCGGCCGAGGTGATCAGCGTCGTATCGCCGAGAATATCGGGCTCATCGTCAGTGGTGCCCCAGGTCACCACGATCTGCGGTTCCGCGAGCAACATCGTGTTGACGCGGTCGCGCTCGGCGCGCAGTGCGATGATGTCATCGTTGAGGCTTGCATCCATGGCGCTCGTGCGCGCCCGAAGCCGCAGGTACAGGATCGCCGCGGTGACGGCGAAGATGAAGAGCCCGACGCCGAAAGCGATGCCTGCGATCTCAAGTGCATTGATCGTTGCGGCCGTCTCGAAAATTCCCGCACGCAGCCCCAGCTCTTCGGCGCCAGCGCGCGTAATTGTGGGCGTCGTCGCGAGCATCATCGCGGCGGCATGGCCTGTGAGGACTCCGCCATGCTGGCAATGAGCACGAAGCCTTCCGCCCTTCGCCCGGCTCGTGTCCGGCATGCCTGCTTGCCCCAATGCCTGCTTATGACCGCTGCCGGATTCGCTAACGCGCTTCGGCCCTCCACGGGGAAAGCCGAAGTGCGGCGAAGACGGCACGGTTACAAGTAGATCCCATCCCGGTCGGCGGCCCGAGCGGCGCCTAAAAGGTCAGACGGCCACTTCAACGCGCCGCCCCGCGAATCATCTGACTTTACCCTCAAGCGGAATCGGCCTGTAAGAGTCCAGACCGTGAACGGGGGCGCGAGACGTGAAGGATCAGCGGCCTTGGGCCCGCCGTCGCCAATCACTTTCGGATTGTATCGGGCTCTCGAGGCGCGGGATTGTCGTAGGCATCCGCCTTGATAGGAGCCAATTGCGGCTCGGGGGAGGGGGAATTGAATTTAGCGACCAAAATCGTGGACGGCACCGCGACATTCTTGGCAAGACCCAGCGCCATGAGCAGACGGATGATCAGCCACGTCACGTCGAGCTCATACCACATGTGGCCGTGTTTCGCCGAACGCGGATCGGCGTGATGGTTGTTGTGCCAGCCTTCGCCGCTGACCAGCAATCCGATGATGACGTTGTTCCGGCTGACGTCTGGAGTGTCGTAGTTGCGGTAGCCCCAAACATGAGTCACGGAATTGACCGCCCACGTCATGTGCCACACCAGAACAGTCCTTAAGATTGCGCCCCACACCAAAACGCTTGCGCCGAATTGCAAGGCTTCCGATTGGCTTCCGCCCGACAGCACGATGACGGCGTAACCGACGACAAAATATCCAAGCCAGGACGCGAGCGCGATCTTAATCCAATTGCTGCGGCGCTCGAACCACGCGTAGAGCGGATCGCGCATGATGTCCTTCGCGTATTGCTCGATCAGCGGGCGGCGCTTCATGTTGTCCATTTTGACCAGCAGCCAGCCCATATGGGCCCAAAAGAAATTCACCAGCGGACTGTGCGGGTCTCGCTCTTCATCGGCGTACTGGTGATGGCGGCGGTGCACCGCGACCCAGTGCGGCGGCGAGTCCTGCACGGAGCACACGGCAAGAAATGCCAATGCGTGCTCCAGCCACAGCGGGCACGCCAAGCCGCGATGCGTGAGCAGCCGGTGGTAGCAGATGTTGATTCCAAGTATTCCGAAGACGAAAAAACCGCCGACGAAAAGAATGACGCCTGTCCAGCTGAAGAACCAGGGAATGAACGCCAATGCAGCGATCAAGTGGATGACAAGGAAACCGTAAATATTGTCTTTCTTCCAAGTCATCGAAGTCGGCTTTCAACTCGACGACTGCCGGGCACCCGCGAGACGCCAACCATCCCATCGGCCCGTTGGGCCGCGTTGGCCCGCAAAACCCTCGATGTTCAAGGATCGCAACAACCCTAGCATTGTACGGAAGTGCACGATAGCCAACGCGCAGCGTCGATATGACACTTGGATGCCGCTGATGATTTTGGCGGCGGATGCGGTGGGCCTCAGCGCATCGTAGAATGAACGCAGGAGTTGTAATTCTGTGTGACGCGCGTTTGAGCGCCAGGTTTTGCGGCGTGCTAACTCTCGCCGGTCGTCTTCGCGAGCGGCACGGCGCGGCGTGCCAATTCCTCGATCGTGATCCGGCTCAGCGCCGCGACAAAAGCCTTTTCCGCTTGTGCGACCGCGGGCGCCACCACTTGCTCGAGCAGGACCGAACCCGGCTGCGCCATTCCGCCGTCGTCCTCGCTCGCGCCGGCCGCCTTGAGGATATCGTTGATCGTGATGCGCTTTCGCTCGCGTGCCAGTTCATAGCCGCCGCGCGGGCCTCGCACCCCTTTGAGAACGCCCTCCCGCACCAGGGCCTGCAGCACCGGCTCGAGATGCCGCGCCGGCAGGGCGTGGCGAGCCGCCAGCTCCTTGGCTGAAACCAGCTGCCCACGGGCGTGTAGCGCCACGTCGATGACGGCGGCAACAGCGAGGAGAGCCTTGCGAGAAAGCAGGGACATGCAGAAGAAGACTGATGTTCTAGTTCCGGAGTGGTAATTTTCCCCGGAGGTAATGGATTACGGACTGCGGCACTTTGTCAATCAACCCTGGCCTGTCGAACCGAATCCTTTCGCGCCACGCGTTGTTTCATCGAGTTTTTTCGTCTCGGATAATTTTGCGCGAAAAACAGGCATGATCAGCAATTGAGCAATACGCAACCCGCGCGTGATCGAAAATGATTCGGCCCCGAAATTAACAAGCAGAATCTGTACTTCCCCGCGATAGTCCGCATCGATCGTTCCCGGTGCATTGAGCACCGTGATGCCGTGCCGCGCGGCGAGCCCGGAGCGCGGGCGAACTTGGCCCTCGGTGCCTGGAGGCAGCGCGATCACAAGTCCGGTCGGGATTGCCGCCCATTTGCCCGGCACGATGAGCACCGGCGCATCGGCCGGCACCGCAGCGAGCAGATCGAGGCCGGCCGCCTGTTCGCTCTGATAGGCCGGCAGCGGCAAATCCGCGCCGTGCGGCAGCCGCATGATCTGCACTTCGACGGCACTCATCGTTTTGCTCCCCCAAGCTCGGCCGCGATCCGCGTAATGATCGCATCCGCGACTTCGTCTTTCGATTGCGGCGGCAAGGATTCGACCCCGCGCTGCGTGACGATGTGGATGGTGTTGCGATCGCCACCCATGACTCCCGACGCCGGCGAAACATCGTTGGCGATGATCCAGTCGCAGCCTTTCTTCGCAAGCTTTGCCTTTGCGTTTTCGATCACCTTCTCGGTTTCCGCCGCAAACCCGATGACCAGCTTGGGCCTTAGCGATTTGTCGTGCGCGACGGTCGCAAGAATGTCGGGGTTCTCGACCAGCGCAAGTTCCGGCGCGCCCTTGCCGGACTTCTTGATCTTCTGCGAACTGGGCTCCGCCATCCGCCAGTCCGCAACAGCCGCGGTGAAAATGGCGACGTCAGCGGGCTGGGCGGCCTCAACGGCGCGCAGCATGTCGCGCGCGGTTTCCACTTTGGTCACTTTTGTCCCAATGGGATCAGGCACATCCACCGGGCCGGATATCAGGACCACTTCGGCGCCAGCGGCCGCCGCCGCCGCCGCAATCGCATGGCCCTGCTTGCCGGATGAGCGATTGGCGATATAGCGCACGGGATCGATGGGCTCGTACGTTGGCCCCGATGTGACGATGACGCGCTTGCCCGCGAGCGCGTGCGTCTTTCCGCGCAGCAATTCAATGGCCGCGACGATCTCGAGCGGCTCCGCCATGCGCCCGGCGCCCGCTTCATTGCGCTCCGCCATCTCACCCGCGTTCGGTCCGACGATCGCCACGCCGTCAGCGGTCAACTGCGCAAGATTGCGCCGCGTCGCTACGTTCTCCCACATGCGCGGGTTCATCGCCGGCGCGAGCAGGATCTTCTTGTCGGTCGCAAGGAGTACGGTGGACGCGAGATCGTCCGCATGCCCGCCGGCCATTTTCGCCATGAGATCGGCCGTCGCAGGCGCGACCACGATCACATCGGTCTCGCGCGCGAGGCGAATATGGCCGACATCAAATTCGCTCTCCGTATCGAACAAGTCAGTGAACACCTTGCCGCCCGTGAGTGCGCCGGCCGAAAGCGGCGTCACGAATTCCTGCGCGGCTGCCGTCATGATCGCGCGCACTACGGCGCCGCGTTCTTTCAGCCGCCGGATCAGATCGAGCGATTTATAGGCCGCGATCCCGCCCCCGATGATCAGCAGCACGCGCAAGCGCGCCGCATCGTGTGTTTGATTGGTGTGTCGCTCTTGATGTTCGGCTGGCGGAGAGAGCGTTGCGAATTCTTCCGTATCCGCGGCGGCGCTGCGCAGGATGTTTCGCACTTCGTCTTCGACCGAGCGCCCATGCTTGGCCGCGCGCAGCCGCAACTGCTTTTTCAAACGGTCGTCGAGCTGCCGGACGGTCAGTGAGGCCATGGCGGTTCCTCAAGCACACCAAGCCCTTAGCACGGATGTGATTGCATTGCAATCAATGCACTCACATCGCAATTATATCCCCACAAACAACAGCCATGCCAGCAGCCCCGCGATCACCCATAGCGCGAAAACGACCCAGCGGTTGCGCCGCGACTCGGCCGCGCCAATCGCCTCGACCGTCTCCGGCGATAGCACCAGGCCGTCGCGCGTGATCGTGTCGAGCTGCTCGACCATCGCCGCTCCGCGCGACATCAGGGCCGGCACGCCGGAGAGAAACCGCCCGACCTCGCCAGCGCCCTCGGCGAGATCCTCGATCTTTCCGGCCGGCCCAAGATGGCGCTCGACCCATTGGCGCACGACCGGTTCGGACACTTTCCACATGTCGAGCTTGGGATCGAGCCCGCGCCCCACGCCCTCGACCACGACCATTGTCTTCTGCAGCAGCAGCAGTTCCGGCCGCGTACGCATGTCGAACAAGCCGGTCACTTCAAAAAGCAGCATCAGCAGCTTCGCCATCGAAATGTCTTCGGCGGTACGGTTGTGAATGGGTTCGCCGATCGCGCGGATGGCCTGCGCGAAGCTCTCCACCGAATGCTGCGGTGGTACATAGCCGGCCTCGAAATGCACCTCTGCCGTGCGGCGATAATTGCGCGTGATGAAGCCGTGCAGGATTTCCGCAAGGAAGCGGCGCTCCTTTGGCCGCAATCGCCCCATGATGCCGAAGTCCACCGCGACAAGCTTCCCGTTCGCATCGACGAACAGATTGCCCGGGTGCATGTCGGCGTGAAAGAAACCGTCTCTCAAAGCGTGCCGCAGGAATGTCTGGATCACCGCGCGCCCGAGCGCCGGCAGGTCGAACCCCGTCGCCTCCAGCCTCGCGCGGTCGGACAGCGGTGTGCCGTCGATCCATTCCATCGTGAGCACGTCTTTCGCGGTGCGGTCCCAGTCCACCGTCGGCACGCGAAAATCGGGATCGGCCTTGGTGTTCTCCGCCATCTCAGACAGCGCGGCCGCTTCCAGCCGCATGTCCATTTCCACCGCCACCGAGCGCGCCAGCGTCGCCACCACTTCCATCAATCGTAGGCGGCGCGCCTCTGACGAAAAGGACTCCGCATTGCGCGCGGCAAACGCAAATGCATCGAGATCGACCCGGAACCGCCGCACGATGTCGGGCCGCAGCACTTTGACCGCGACCGCGCGCGGCCCGTCCGCAGTCACCGCCTCGGCCCGGTGCACCTGCGCGATCGATGCCGCCGCCACCGGTGGACCGAATTGCGTGAACAGCTCGCCGATCGGTTTGCCAAGCGCCGTCTCGATTTGCGCCACGGCCTCCTGTTGCCCAAATGGCTCCATCTTGTCTTGCAGCGTTTCAAGATCGCGCGCGAGCGCGACGCCGACCACATCCGGCCGCGTCGCCAGGAACTGCCCGAGCTTCACATAACTCGGCCCAAGCTTGGTGAGCGCGGTGGCGAGCCTATGTTCCACCTCCGCGCTGGTCGGCCGCTCGATCAGCCGCGCGAGTCGAACGCCAATGCGCGCGGGCACGGGCAGCATGGCGGGATCGAGCAGCGCGAACACGCCCTCGCGCGCCAGCACGAAACCGGCGCGGCCAAGACGAGCAAGATGGGCGAGAGCCGAGATCACGATGTATTCCTAGGTCATTCCGGGACGGCGCGAAGCGCCGGACCCGGAATCCAGAAACGATTTCCGTAATTCTGGATTCCGGGTTCGCGAGCTTCGCCCGCGCCCCGGAATGACGAAATTTGAGTGCGCATCACAATCGCCAGCCGGAATGCAAAGCTACTATACCGCCACTCAGTCGCCGGAACGAAACGCGATGGAAGCCAGCGGCGCGCATCATCTCGGCGAAAGCTTCGGGCTTGGGAAAACGGCGGATCGATTCAACCAGATATTGATAGGCCTCGGCGTCGTTCGTCACCATGCGGCCGAGCGCGGGGATGACGTTGAACGAGTAAAGATCGTAGAGCTTGTCGAGGCCCGGCACATCGACCGAGGAAAATTCCAGGCACAGGAAATGTCCGCCGATTTTCAGCACCCGAAACGCCTCGCTGAGCGCCGCTTCGATCCGCGGTACGTTGCGAATGCCAAATGCGATGGTCGCGGCGTCATAGTCGCGGTCCGGGAACGGCAACGCTTCCGCATTGGCTTCGGAAAATGTGATGTCCGCCTTTTGTGCCGCTGCCCGCTCGCGCCCAACTGTCAGCATTTCGCGGTTGACGTCGGCCACGGTGGCACGCGTGCCCGACCCGCCGGCCGCAAGAACCCGCAACGCGACATCGCCGGTACCGCCGGCGATGTCGAGCAGATTGAACGCGCGCTTGCTCTTCGGCGGATTGACGGCGGTGACCAGCGCGTCCTTCCAGGCGCGATGCAGGCCCCCCGACATCAGATCGTTCATCAGGTCGTAGCGCTTCGCCACCGAATGGAACACATCGTCGACCAGCGCCTGCTTGTCGTCGAGCGGCACCCGGCGGAATCCGAAATCGGCGTCTTGCTTGCCTTCAGCTTTGCCACGCTTGGTCTTGAGCATCGATGGCCGTCCTCTGCGGCCGGACGATAGCGCGGGCCGGGCAAGAGCGCTATCTGTAGCCCACGCGAGCACACCATGCCTGAACTCCCCGAAGTCGAAACCGTCCGCCGCGGCCTTGCGCCCGCGATGGAAGACGCGCGTTTCGAGCGGGTCGAAGCGCGCCGGCGCGATCTGCGCTGGCCGTTGCCGAAGGACTTTGCAAAGCAGCTCGAAGGTCAGACCGTTACGTCCTTAAGCCGCCGTGCCAAATATCTGTTGGTCGATCTTGCCTCCGGCGAAGTGCTGCTCATTCACCTTGGCATGTCCGGCTCGTTTCGCATCTCTAAAAGTAGCGAGATCGCGCCCGGCGCCTATTACCACGATCGCTCCAAGGACGAAGCCCACGACCATGTGATTTTTCAGATGTCGTCGGGCGCGCGCATCGCGTTCAACGATCCGCGCCGCTTCGGTTGCATGAAATTGATCAAGCGCGCGAAGCTCGAGCAAGAGCCGCTCTTGCGTTCGCTCGGCCCCGAGCCGCTGGGCAATGCGTTCGACGCAGCGATGCTTGCGGCCGCGTGCGATGGCAAGAAAACCAGCCTGAAGGCGGCGCTCTCCGATCAGAAAGTCGTGGCGGGCTTAGGCAACATCTACGTCTGCGAGGCGCTCCACCGCGCGCGCATCTCTCCGAAGCGTATGGCGTCCACCATCGCCCAAAAATCCGGCGCGCCGCATGAGCGCGCTGAAAATCTCGTCGATGCCATCAAGGCGGTGCTCAACGATGCGATCAAGGCCGGCGGCTCCTCGCTGCGCGATCACCGCCAGACTTCAGGTTCGCTCGGTATGTTCCAGCACAATTTCCGCGTCTACGACCGCGAAGGCCAGAAGTGCCCGGCGCCCCATTGCACCGGCACCATCAAACGCATTGTACAAACCGGCCGCTCGACCTTCTTCTGTCCGGTGTGTCAGAAATAGTTTGGATCAAACTACGCGTCAGACTCGCTTCCCCTCTCCCCTTGTGGGAGAGGGTACCCCAACGGCGGCGAAGCCGAGCGAGGGCAGGTGAGGGGTCATAGTCTCTCGTTAGGCCATTACCCCTCACCCGGCTCGCCTCGCTATCGCTTTGGCTCGCCACCCTCTCCCACAAGGGGAGAGGGGAAGAGAATGTGCTGCCCGCGTTGTATCGTGCAGCGGTGTCGGCTACGCAAATTCAAAGTCTGAGAGAAACATTCATGTCCTACGAAAACATTCTCGTCGAAACGCGCGGCAAGGTCGGCGTTATCCAGCTCAACCGTCCGGCAGCGCTCAACGCGCTCAACGCCAAGCTCAAGTCCGAGCTCGCTTCGGCGATCGACGCCTTTGAGGCCGACGCCGGCATCGGCTGCATGGTCATTACCGGCTCCGAAAAAGCCTTCGCCGCCGGCGCCGACATCAAGGAGATGGCGGATAAATCCTTCATCGACGTCTATATGGGAAATTTCACCGGCAACTGGGATCGTGCCGCTCAAGCGCGCAAGCCCATCGTTGCGGCGGTCGCGGGCTTCGCGCTGGGCGGCGGCTGCGAACTTGCCATGCAATGCGATCTCATCATCGCCGCCGACAACGCCAAATTCGGCCAGCCCGAGATTAAGCTTGGCGTCATTCCCGGCATCGGCGGCACTCAGCGCCTCACCCGCGCCGTCGGTAAAGCCAAAGCCATGGACCTCATCCTCACCGGCCGCATGATGGACGCAGTCGAAGCCGAGCGCGCAGGCCTCGTCGCGCGAATCGTGCCGCTGGCGCAGCTCATGGACGAAGCGATGAAAGTCGCGGAAACAATTGTGGCCATGTCGCTGCCCTCGGTGCTCGCCGCCAAGGAAGCGATCAACCGCGCATTTGAGACCTCGCTTGCCGAAGGCGTGCGCTTCGAGCGGCGCATATTTCATTCGTTGTTTGCGACGGAAGATCAGAAGGAAGGCATGGCTGCTTTCGTCGAAAAGCGCCCGCCGAAATTTAAAAACAAGTAAAAATTATTTTCGCACGCAAATGACCCGCACCACCGAGGCCTTGGCGTTTTCAACCCCGCCCTGTCCCGACGTGGGTGCGACATAATTCGCTTCGATGAATGTTCGGATCGTTTCGACCGGCACCACGGTCGCTTTCGGCGCTGCCGCCGTGCCAGCCCCTGCGACGACCGGCACCTTCAACGCCACCATGCCGAACACCCGCCCGTTCTTATCGAGCGCGGCCGCGCCCGAGAAGCCGATCGCGGGCGTCTGATTGAGCGTGTTCATCGTTCCGCTGGTCGAGGCCGTGCTGACCAGCTTCATATTCGCGATCGAGATCGCGGCGTAACCGGCTTGCGATTGCGGATCGGCGATGCCTATGACGATAAGGTCAGGACCCTTCGGTGCATCGCCGAGCAGCGCGAGCGGAACGAGATCCTCCGCGCCATAGACGCGCAACAGCGCAAGATTGTTATCGCTATCCGCGGCCAGCAGTTCGGCATGACCAAGTCCGGGAATGGTCACGACCTGGCAAGCTTCGACGATCTGCAGATCGGTAACAATATGCCCCGCGCTGCTCACCACCAATCCGGTGCCGTATTCGATTCTGCGCTTGAGCGCCGTGGTGTCCTGAGCGGCATCCGCCATGTTCACGAACGGCTGGTACGAATGCGCCAGCGGCCCGACCAGCGGATCCATGGTGCCGTCCACCGCCTGGTCATAAAGAATGGTGATGCCGCGCACTTCGCCGTTGCGTGCATACGCGCGTACATGGAATTTCTTCAGGCCCTGCATTCCGATGAGCGCGAACGAGTCCGGCCGCAGCGCATGTTGCTCGACCTTGCGTTCCGACGGTTCGTGTTTCATCCGTTCGAAAATGTCCGCGAGCGGCGTATCGGGCGCGATGATCCGAAACGTTTCGATCCGCACTTGCCCTTGCTGCGAGCTCCACATGCCGCCGGTCTTGCTGACGCTGGCGATCGGCGCGAGCTTGCTCGGCACGCCAAGCCGCGCGCCGGTGACTGAATCTTGCACCATGCGCCAGCCCACCTGCTCCTGCAGCGGACGCACGAGTTCGATCAACGCCTGCCGCTCCGCCGGGTTGAGCACGCCGGTTTGCTTGCTCTTGTTCTGCCTCTGGAAGGCTTTGACGGCGGTGACGAACGCGTCGCTGAACTCGCCATTGATCGGTCCGGTGTAATGGCCCGACCAGATTAGGTCGGCTTGCGCCGCCATGCGCTCGGCAAGCGGAATGACGGCGTAGGATTCCTTTAGGCCCGGCTTCGCGGCCGCCGATGGCGGAACAGCCGAGGTACGAGGCGCCGCGCTCGCCGGCGGCAGCGAGCCGGTTGTATCGGCCGCACCCTGAGCGTTTGCCGGGGCGGCGTCGAACCAAAGCCCCAACAGCCCCACAAGCACGACGATGATCGCGCCGAGTAATCGCATCCCCAACCCCTGGAAATCACAGAACCCTGCCCCAACCTACCCGAACCGGACGGAGGAGGAAATGCGATAGATATGCCCGTACCGGCGGTTCCCATGCGGAAATTTGTTGCTGTGATGGGCTAAGATCGCGCAGAAGGCGAAACAATATGTTCTCAGCCGACGAAATCGAGCGTTATGCCCGCCACATCGTGCTGCGTGAGGTCGGCGGTCCCGGCCAGGCGCGGTTAAAAAGCGCTCGCGTGCTTGTCATCGGTGCGGGCGGGCTCGGCGCGCCGGTTTTGCTTTATCTCGCGGCCGCAGGCCTAGGCACACTCGGCGTCGTGGACGACGACAAGGTGACACTGTCCAACCTGCAGCGCCAAGTGATCCACGGCACGCCCGATCTCGGCCATCCGAAAGTCGAAAGTGCCGCGAGCGCGATCCAAAAACTCAATCCGCATGTCGCAGTGAAGACCCATGCCGAGCGATTGACCGCGGCCAATGCGCTCGCGCTGATCGGGGCCTATGACATCGTTGCCGACGGCTCGGACAATTTCGCCACACGCTATCTCGTCGCCGATGCTTGCTATCTCGCGGGCAAACCGCTGGTCACGGCGGCGGTCGGAACCTTCGACGGCACGCTGACCACGATCCGCGCGCATGAGCTTAGCCCCGGCGGCAAGCCGAATCCGACCTACCGCTGCCTTTTTCCCGAGCCGCCGCCCCCTGGCACCGTGCCGGCCTGCTCGGAAGCCGGTATTTTGGGCGCGCTCACTGGCGTGCTTGGCTCGATGATGGCGCTCGAAGTCATCCGTGAGATCGTGGGCTTTGGCGAAGGCCTGGTCGGGCGGCTTTTGATGGTCGATGCGCGCGCCATGCGCTTTGAGACCGTCAGCTACGGCTGGGATCCGGCAAATCCGCTCAACGGCGAGCATCCGACGATCCGCGATCTTTCGCTGCATCGCGCTTCGGCCGGCGCGTGACAAATCAGCGCCACCTTGGGTTTTTGCAGCCCTCGTTTAGCGCTCATTAACCCGAACGGGCCGACACTGGAACATCGATTTGGGTACCGGCGCATTGCGCCGGATCTGCGATACCGGTGGGCGACTCTTAAAGACAAATCACTCGAACGGATCGCGGTGCTTGCCGCCGCATTTTGTTGGTCACGAATACCCGCATGAAAACTATCCGCAACGTTTTGTCTTTGGTGGTTTTGGCGGCCGTGGCCCACATGGTCGTGGCTCACAAGGTCGTGGCGCAGCCTGCGAGCGAAGCGCTGGGTCCTGCGAGCGGGCTGCCGATCCCGCGCTTCGTCAGCCTCAAGGCCGACAAGGTCAACATGCATGTCGGGCCGGCCAAGACCTACGAGGTCAAGTGGCGCTATCAGCGCGCAGGCCTCCCCGTCGAGATCACCGGCGAATATGAAAACTGGCGCCGCATTCGCGACTCCGACGGCACCGAAGGCTGGGTCTATCATTCGCTGTTGTCCGGCCGGCGCACCGGCGTCGTGACGCTGCGCGCCAAGGACGAACTGTTGCCGCTGCGCGGCAAGCCCAATCCGGAGAGCACCGTCACCGCGCAGCTGCAATCCGGCGTGCTTGGCAACGTCAAGCGCTGCACTTCCGGCTGGTGCCGCCTCGTCGGCGAGGGCTTCGACGGCTGGCTCCCGCAGGAAAAGCTGTGGGGCGTCTACCCGAACGAACCGGTGGATTAAATTGCACGCCTTCGATCAAATGCTCCACGTCCTTCGCGCGACCCTTGACCACGCCGTCACGGCTCCCATTTTTATGTGATGAGCTTTCTTAAATTCAACATGAGCGCGAACGACGATCGATCGCAGAAAGCTTCGGCCGCTGCAGACGCGCCGCAAAAAGTGCTCACGCCAGCAGCGCAACGCGCGCTCGCGGAAGCGGCGGCACGGCGCACGGAGATCGATCGCAAGACGGCCGAGCGCGCAAAGGAATCCGGCGGGCCCAAAGGGCTTGAGCCGACGCGCTATGGCGACTGGGAACAGAAGGGTTTGGCGTCGGATTTTTGATCCGCAGGCGGCCTTTCGCGAATACAACTTGAAGTAATATATATTTTTATACACATCCCAAAATTGAGATTGTTTGTCATGCGACTCGGCCTAATATAGGATTATTTTCACAGTAAAAAGATTATTGTCCGCGCCTCCTCGCTTTCGTAGCAGGCCCGATTTCCGCAGCGGGATCGTCCTGGCCGCGATCTTCGCGCTCGGCCTCGCCGCCGGCGCTTCACTCGATCTCGTGACGGCAAGCCGCGGACAAGTCGCCGAAGCGCCGCGCGTCGAAGCTCCGCCCGCGGCCTCCGTGCTTCGCGCGGTCTATCCCGCGGAAGTGCTGCGCGTGATTGACGGCGACACATTCGAGGCGCGCGTGCGGCTGTGGCCGGGTCTCGAGACCGTCACGAAAATCCGCCTGCGCGGCATCGATGCGCCGGAGATGAAGGCGCGCTGCGACGAGGAGCGATCGAAAGCGCTCGCGGCCCGCGATGCGCTGCAGGCGATCCTCGATCAAGGCGATGTCGGCGTCAGCGCCGTGACGCTCGACAAATACGGCGGGCGTGTCGTGGCCGCTGCCTCCACCCGCGCGACGCCCGATGTGTCGGCGGCACTCCTCGCAGCGGACCTCGCGCGCAGCTATGGAGGCGGGCGGCGAGACACGTGGTGCTAGAGCAAGATCGATTTGGATTGAAACGCTATTGCGGCAAACTCTCTTCACCTCTCCCATAGGGAGAGGTCGCCGAGCGAAGCGAGGCGGGTGAGGGGATATGGTCTATCAAGAATCCCAGTCCCCCTCACCCCAACCCTCTCCCCAACGGGGAGAGGGAGCCCGCAGTCGCTGCGGTAACCGCTTCAATTCAAAGCAACTTCGCTCTAGCAATCGCTTCTTAACGTTTCGCCGAATTTTTGACGCAAAAGCGGCGCTACGATCCGCAATTAAGCTTTCGCAATTTGATGTGGGACAAGTAATTCGGTCGCGTCACATGAGCGACAACAGCCCCGCCGCGCAACGCCAGCATCGTATTTTTCTTCGGGTGGTGATCGGTATGAGCGTCGCCTTCATCATTTTCGTGCTGGCAACGATCATCTATGTGCATCATCTGATGGACTCTCTGACCAGAAAGGCCATCGCCGCCAGCGATCAAGGGCTGCTCGAAGAAATAGCCTTTGAACGCAACGTCTCGTATCTGGTTTTTGCTGCGTTCTTCGTGGCAGCAGCGTGCATCCCGTTTGTGGCCCTCTTCATACAGAAGAAGGTGCAGGCAGCCATTGATAAACGAAAGCCTAGACGGTCTTAGCGCCCTTTTTGTTCTGCCGATTGTCCACCAGATCATCCACGACCATCGGATCGGCAAGTGTCGATGTGTCGCCGAGGTTTGTGTACTCGTCCTCGGCGATCTTGCGGAGAATTCTCCGCATGATCTTTCCCGAACGCGTCTTCGGCAGGCCCGGCGCGAACTGAATGAGATCGGGCGACGCAATCGGGCCGATTTCCTTGCGCACCCATCCGACCAATTCCTTGCGCAATTCCTCGCTCGGCTGCTGCCCCGCCATCAGCGTCACGTACGCATAGATACCCTGGCCCTTGATGTCGTGCGGATAGCCGACAACCGCGGCCTCGGACACCGACGTATGCGCCACCAGCGCGCTCTCGACTTCAGCCGTTCCCAGCCGGTGGCCGGCGACGTTGATCACGTCGTCGACGCGGCCGGTGATCCAGTAATAGCCGTCCTCGTCGCGCCGGCAGCCGTCGCCGGTGAAGTATTTGCCTGGATAGGTCTTGAAATAGGTATCGATGAAACGCTGATGATCGCCATACACGGTGCGCATCTGGCCCGGCCATGACTCGGCAATGCAGAGATTTCCGCTGGTCGCGCCCGTTTGTACCTTGCCCTCGGCATCGACGATTTCCGGCACGACACCGAAAAACGGCCGCGTGGCGGAGCCAGGCTTGAGCCTGGTCGCGCCCGGCAGCGGCGTGATCAGAATTCCGCCGGTCTCCGTCTGCCACCAGGTATCGACAATCGGGCAGCGGCCGTCGCCGACCACGCGGTGATACCACTCCCACGCTTCCGGATTGATTGGTTCGCCCACCGAGCCGAGCAATCGCAAACTACTGCGCGAGGTTTTTTTCACCGGCTCGTCGCCCGCCTGCATCAGTGCGCGGATCGCGGTTGGCGCGGTGTAGAAGGTGTTGACCTTGTGCTTGTCGCACACCTCCCAGAACCGCGACATGGTCGGATAATTCGGCACGCCCTCGAACATCAGCGTGGTGGCCCCGTTCGAAAGCGGGCCATAGACGATGTAGCTGTGCCCGGTCACCCAGCCGACGTCCGCCGTGCACCAGAAGATGTCGCCGTCGTGATAGTCGAACACGTATTGGTGCGTGATCGACGTGTAAACCAGATAGCCACCCGAGGTGTGCAGCACGCCCTTGGGCTTTCCGGTCGAGCCCGAGGTGTAGAGGATGAACAGCGGATCCTCCGCGCTCATCTCTTCGCAGGGACATTCCGCCGGCACGATTTTCGCGATGTCGTCGTAGTAGAGATCGCGTCCGCTTTTCATGTTCACCGTAGCGCCGGTGCGCCGCACCACCAGGATGGTGGTGACGCCGCCGGCCTTGTCGGCCGCGACATCGGAATTCGCCTTGAGCGGAATTTTCTTACCCCCGCGCAAACCCTCATCGGCGGTGATGATGATGGTGGATTTGCAGTCCTCGATGCGTCCCGCGAGTGAATCCGGCGAGAATCCGCCGAACACCACCGAGTGCACGGCGCCGATGCGTGCACAGGCGAGCATGGCAAACGTCGCCTCCGGGATCATCGGCAGATAGATAGTGACGCGGTTGCCCTTCTTGACGCCCCGCGCTTTCAGGACGTTGGCGAATTTCTGCACCTCGGCGTGCAATTGCCGGTAGGTGATGTTCTTGTCGTCCTTCGGGTCGTCGCCTTCCCAGATGATGGCGACCTGATCGCCGCGCTTGGCCAGGTGCCGGTCGACGCAATTGTGCGCGACGTTGAGCGTCCCATCCTCGAACCATTTGATCGACACGTTGCCGGGGCCGAAGCTCGCGTTCTTGCCCTTGGAAAACGGCTTGATCCAGTCGATGCGCTTGGCCTGCTCGGACCAGAACGCGCTCGGGTCCTTGATCGAGCGCGCGTACATGTCTTTGTATTTCGCGTCGTTTACAAACGCGCGTTGTCCCCATTCGGCCGGAATTTCGTAGATTTTGTCCGCCATCGTTCACGTCCTCCACGCCGAGCGCGATTCCCGCGCTACCAAAGCGCGTGATCGCCGCTTTCTGATCTCACATTATGCGACAGCGTCCGCACGAGCGACAAGGCGGCAGACGCCCCACTTTGGTCGGAGCGATCGCGCCGGTGGGCCTAGTACGGCCCGATCCATCCCAGCATCACGCCCATGATCACGAGCACGCCGAGCCAGTGCCCGCTGTCGATCACGGTCAGCGCGACCTTGCGCCCGGGATAAGCGTTGTTGACCGCGATCGTCGTTACGACGAACCCGCACCAGCAGAGTACACCCGAGATCATCCCCGATTGCGCGCTGAAACGGCCGATATGGGTCATCAGCCCGTAGAGCACATAGGCCATGACCAATTCGGCGACGAACGACAGCACGAACGGCATGATCATCGCGACCTTGCCCTTGCCGGCGTTCTTGACCTTGAGCGATTCCGTGGTCTCGCCAAGCGCCGCGATCCAGGCCTTGCCGCACACGCCGTAATAGATTGCGCCGAAGGTCCAAGCCACCACGGCGGCAGCGGCGATCGCAGGCAAATTCACGTCCGCGAAGTGCATGTCGTTCCCCTCAAGTCATCCCGCCCATCTTGCATACGATCTTCCATTCCTCAGGCTTCACCGGCTGCACCGACAGACGTGAATTGTTGACCAGCACCATATCTTTCAGCCGCGGCTCCGCACGGCACGCCACGAGCGTCACCGGCTTTTGCATTGGCGCAATCGCTTTGACATCGACCACCACCCAGGGCTCGTCGGGCTCGGCGGTGGGATCGGGATAATGCTCACGGATTACCTCGACAATGCCAACGGCTTCCTTACCCACATTGGAATGAAAGAAGAAGGCACGGTCGCCCTTTTTCATCTTCATTAAGTTGAGCTTGGCCTGATGATTGCGCACGCCGCTCCACGGCTCGCCCTTGGCGCCCTTCTTCATCTGCATGTCCCACGAGAATGCGTCAGGCTCGCTTTTCATCAGCCAATACGCCATCGGACTTAACCCTCCGCCTTGAATGGCCGCGTCAGCAGCGATCCGATCGCGTCATCGATGCTCATCTGGCCGTCGAGCACACCCGCGACTGCGCTCGCGATCGGCATGTCGATGTTCTTTGCCTTCGCAAGCTCGAGAAGCACCGGTGCGGTGTCGATGCCTTCCGCAAGTTTGTTTTTTCGCACCTCGTTGTGCGCTTGTCCCTGGCCGAGCGCAATGCCGGCCGAGAAATTACGCGACTGCGGCGTCGAACAGGTGAGAATGAGGTCGCCCAGGCCCGAAAGACCCGTGAGCGTTTCCGGGCGCGCGCCATAGGCTTTGCCGAAGCGAAACAGCTCGGCGAAGCCGCGCGTGATCAGCGCCGCCGCTGCACTCGCGCCGAGCTTACGGCCGGTCACGATGCCTGCCGCGATCGCCAGCACATTTTTGGCCGCGCCCCCGATCTCGACGCCGCGCACGTCGGTCGAATGATAGGGCCGGAACGTGGCCGAGCCCAGCGCGCGTGCAAGCTCCGCCGCACGCGCATTGTCGCGCAGCGCAAGCGTCACCGCGGTGGGAAGCCCCTTCGCAACATCGCTCGCGAAGCTCGGACCGGAAAGGATCGCGGGCTCAGCGCGCGGCGTGCTTTCGGCGACCACTTCGGTCATGAACTTGCGGCTGCCGCGTTCGATGCCCTTGGCACAGGCGACAACGGGCGTGCCGGGACGCAACACCGGGTTGATCGCGCGCGCGACCGTGCGCAGGATCTGCGCCGGAACGGCGATCAGCACCGCATCGCCGCGCGCCACGCTCGCGATGTCGTCGGTGACTTGCACGCTTTGATCGAGCGCCACGCCCGGCAGCCGCGCGCTCGTGCGTTGCCTGGCGAGTGTGGCGGCGGTCTGCTCATCGCGTGCCCACAACGTCACGCCGCGGCCGGCGCGCGCCACGACGTTGGCCAGGGCGGTTCCCCAGGCGCCCGCTCCGAGCACGACGATGTGGTCAAATGCCATCAGCTGCGCTTTCGTATCTTCAGTATTATTGACGCACGCGGTACGCGACTTGCGGCCGCATGCCGATGACCTCCTCGAGCGGCCAGCGCGCGCGGGGCGCGACATCGAGCCCGTCGACAAATCCATGTGCAAGCCGCTCGGCCCCGGCCCAGGCGATCATCGCGCCGTTGTCGGTGCACAGTTCCGGCGGCGGAACGACCAGAATGGTTTTCGCATCGTATGCCAGCCGATGCAGCGCCTTGCGGATCGGCTGATTGGCGGCAACGCCGCCGGCCGCCACCAGCGCAGTCGGCGCGCCGTAGCGCGTATTGAACAGATGCAAACCGGTGCGGACCCGATCCTCGATCATCTCGACCACCGCCTGCTGGAACGAGGCGCAAAGATTGGCGACGTCCTGGTCGCTGAGCGGCGCAATCCTTTCCGCCTCCAGCCGCAGGGCGGTTTTAAGTCCCGAGAGCGAAAAATCCGGCTCCGGCCGCCCGAGCATGGGTCGCGGCAACGCGAAGCGTTGCGGATTGCCGCGCACCGCTTCCTTCTCGACTTGCGGTCCGCCCGGATAGCCCAGCCCCAGGAGTTTGGCGGTCTTGTCGAAGGCTTCTCCGATGGCGTCGTCGACGGTGGTGCCGAGCAGCACGTAGTCCGCAATTCCGCGCACCGCGACGATCTGAGTATGCCCGCCCGACGCCAGGAACAGACAATAGGGGAACGGCGTGCCGTCGGTCAGCCGCGCGGTCAGCGCATGCGCTTCGAGATGATTGACCGCGATCAAGGGCTTCTCGTTGACCAGCGCGATGGCTTTCGCAGTCGTGAGGCCCACGATGACACCGCCGATCAGCCCCGGTCCGGCCGCCGCTGCGATGCCGTCGATGCCCTCAAAAGTGCGTCCGGCATCGGCCAGCGCCTTGCTGATGACGTGATCGAGCGTCTCCACATGCGCGCGCGCGGCGATCTCCGGCACCACGCCGCCGAAGGCGGCATGCTCGTTGACCTGCGAGAGCACGACATTAGATAGAATCCGGCCGGGCCGTTTGTCGTCCACCCGTTCGACCACGGCCGCCGCGGTCTCGTCGCATGTTGTCTCGATTCCGAGTACAAACATATGGCCTCCGAGAGCATGATCCCGAAAAAGCTTGCCCCCCGGACTTGATCCGGGGGTGGGAACCGGTTTCCCGCCTTCGCGAAGCCCGTTTCGGCGGGCGAAGGAAGATCGGAAAAGATCATGCGCAAACGAACAACTATGCAACGGCGTAGCATTGCGAGGTCTGGTCGATCAATGGCGAAGGGTGTCGTCAGCGTTATTTCAACAAGGCATCGCCAACCATTGTGGAACATTCGCGCCATTATCGATCGCAGCGTATCCGCCGTCGCTCAAGACAGGCGTATCAATTAATGATACGGCGGTCTTGACAAACGTATCATATATTGATACGTTTGTGCATGATGAGGGGCTTCAAGAATTCTGCGACGGAAGCGGTATTCTCGGGTGAGTGCCCAAAGGGCTTCCCCGCAAACCTCGTGAAAGTCGCGCGTCGAAAGCTTGAAATGGTCAACGCCGCGATTGCTCTTACGGATTTGAGAGCCCCGCCAGGAAACAGGCTGGAAGCCATGGGAAGAGATCGAAAAGGACAACACTCGATTAGGATCAACGATCAATATCGGGTTTGCTTTGTGTGGACCGATGACGGCCCGAAGGACGTTGAGATCGTTGACTACCACGATTGAGATGGAGCGCAGGAGTTAAATGATGGCAAAACTGGCACTCATGCACCCCGGTGAAGTGCTTCGCGAGGAATTCTTAGTTCCGCTTGGGCTCAAGCCTTATGGCGTGGCGAAGATGCTTGATATTCCGCGCACCCGTATCGAGCGCATTGCAGCCGAAGAGATCGGCATCACGGCAGACACCGCGCTTCGGCTT
Organism: Hyphomicrobiales bacterium; assembly: GCA_003169835.1. Classification (GTDB taxonomy): domain Bacteria; phylum Pseudomonadota; class Alphaproteobacteria; order Rhizobiales; family Xanthobacteraceae; genus PNAI01. The sequence goes on from PNAI01000017.1 coordinate 55,599, forward strand.
GGCAAGTTGTTTGGCACGTCCGCCGAATTTTGGCTCAATTTGCAGAGTCGTTACGATATGCTGATAGCACAAAAGGAAATCGGTCGCGAATTGAATAAGATCAGGCCTGCCATTCACGCACGGGCCGCCTCCTGAATCATTCAACGGCGTAGCATTGCGAGGTCCCGTGCCGCAATCCTCGGTCGCATCTAGTCACATCCGTCTTGGCACGCGCGGCAGCCCGCTCGCGCTCTATCAGGCGTATCTGGTGCAGGCCCAGCTCGCGGCCGCGCACGGGTTCGATCCCGCGCACATCGTCATCGAGACGATTCGCACCAGCGGCGACCGGATCCAGGACCGGCCTCTGGCCGAGGCCGGCGGAAAGGCGCTTTTCACCAAGGAAATCGAGGAAGCTCTTATCGCAGGCCATATCGACCTTGCGGTGCATTCGGCCAAGGACATGGCAACAACATTGCCAGACGGGCTCGTGCTCGCGGCTTGTCTTGTGCGCGAAGATGCGCGTGATGCATTTGTATGCCGCGAGGTCAAGTCGCTGACAGCGCTGCCGCCCGGCGCGGTCGTGGGCACCACCTCGCCGCGCCGTCAGGCTATGGTTAGGCGCCTGCGGCCCGATCTGCGCGTGGTATCGTTGCGCGGCAATGTCGAGACGCGGCTGCGCAAGCTCGAGGAAGGCGTGGCCGACGCCACCATTCTCGCGCTCGCCGGATTAAAACGTCTCGGACTGGAATCTTCCGTCGCCTCTATTTTGGATGTAGATGAATTTCTGCCGGCCGCAGGGCAGGGGGCCATCGCCATCGAGACGCGCGCCGATGATCGCGCAATGCGCGACCTGCTCACGCCGATCAACGATGCCGCGACCATGACTGCACTGTTGACCGAACGCGCATTCCTGGCCCAGCTCGATGGTTCGTGCCGCTCACCGATCGCGGGCTACGCATCAGTCACCGCGAGCGCCGTGCACTTGCGCGGCATGATTTTGAAACCCGACGGCAGCCAAATCTTCGAAGCTTCGCGCGAAGGTCCCATCGATGCCGCGACATCGCTCGGTGCCGACGCCGGGCGCGAGCTCAAGGAGCGCGCCGGCCCAGATTTTTTTGCGGGCATTTAATCATGCGCTTGCTCGTGACCCGGCCGGAGGAAGGCGGCGAGCACAGCGCGAGGGAGTTGCGCGCGCGCGGACACGACGTGCTGCTCGCGCCGCTGTTGCGCATCGAGCCGGTCGCAAATGCCGATCTTGGCGCACCACCTTTCGGCGCCATCCTGCTGAGCAGCGCCAACGCCGCACGCGCTATCGCCTCCCATTCGCGCATGGGTGAACTGGATTTGCTTCCCACGCTTGCCGTCGGCCGGCGCACTGCCGAAGTCGCGCGCATGGTGGGATTTACCGACGTTCAATCCGCCGACGGCGACATTCGGGATTTAGCGCGCGTGGCGGCCGTCCGCTTCGCTGGCACCAGCGCGCCTCTGCTTTACCTCGCCGGCGAGGAGCGCGCTCGCGATCTTGCCGGCGACCTCGGCGGATTGCAGCTTCGCACCGTCGTGGTCTATCGCGCCGTCAAACTATTGAGCCTGCCGGCCTCCGTGCAGGCGGCGCTTTCGGAAGACCGTCTCGACGGCGTGTTGCATTTTTCCCTGCGCAGCGCCGAAGCCTATGTCGCCTGTGCCCAAGCGGCCGGGCTGCTCGACAAGGCCTTGGCGCTTTTCCATTTTTGCCTCTCCTCGCGTGTGGCGGGCGCGCTTGCCGGCGCGGTCCATGTCCTGATTGCCGAGCGCCCCGACGAGGCGGCATTGCTCGATCTTGTCGGGGTGCGCTGATGGCCACGTTGCCGTCACACCGGGTCCGCAGTATGCCCTAGGGTTCCAGTGTCCGAATGACCCGCATTGTCCGGAGGCTTGTCCATGGCGAGTAAACGTAATCCGTCCGATCCATCCGGATCGGGCGCGCGCCAGCCCCGCAAACCTCCGACCATCGAGCTTGAGTCCACCGAATTTGCCGCCGATTCAGCTACTTCCGGCTTCGGCGATGCCGCGCCGCCCAAGGATTCGCCGGCCTCGGCCAAAGAGGGAATTGCCTGGCTGCCGTCTGGGTCCAATTGGCCGATGGTCAGCGCCGGCGTGCTGGTCTCGGTCGGCATCTTGCTTGTGTTGGCGCTGTTTTGGTTCACCGGTGTGATTGGTGGCGGCAGCGCATCGGCCGACCGCATTGCCGGGATTGAAGCGCAACTGCGCGAACTTGGCGCGCGTCCGGCCGCCGAGCGCGGCGACTCCAGAGCGATGGACGAACTCGCAGCGCGGCTCGCGCGCATTGAGAAATCGGTCGCTTCCCCGCAAGCGCCGCTTTCCGATGCGGCTCTCGCCAACCGGCTGACCTCTGCGGAAAACACCAGCAAGACCGCGGCCGACGACATCGCCAATCTCGCCAAGCGCATCGATGACCTTGCTGCGCAGGTGCGCGCGATCCCGGCCCCGGTCGATCGCGCCGAGATCGATGCGCTTACCAACCGCATCGCTGCGCTCGAAAAATCCGCCGGCAACATGGAGAGCGAGCTTGGCAAGCGCGCAACGCTGGCGAACGACCGCGCGACCCGGCTTGCTTTGGCGACGTCTGCCTTGCGTACCGCGGTTGAACGCGGCGAGCCGTTCAACGCCGAGCTTGCGGCCGCGCGCCCGCTGATGGCGGAGAATGCGCTCGCTTCGCTTGAGCCCTTTGCCGGCTCCGGCGTGCCGAGCACGGCGACGCTTGCGCGCGAATTGTCTGCGCTCGTGCCGGCGATGCGCACCGCGGCCAATGCAATCCCGGCCGAGGGCGGATTTTTCGACCGGATCAAATCGAGCGCATCGCGGCTCGTGCGCATCCGCCCCGCCGAAGAATCGCCGAGCGACGATCCGGCGGCCGTCATCACGCGTATCGATGCCAAGGCCGCACGCTCAGACGTCGCGGGTGCGCTCGTCGATCTTGCCAATCTGCCGCCCGCCGCGCGCGCACCGGCTCAAGCCTGGATCGAAAAGGCGCAAGCGCGCATCGCGGCCGTCGAGACCAGCCGCAAAGTCGCCGCCGACGCCATCAACGCCCTCGGAAAGGCTACCCCCTAGTGCATGATCCCGAAAAAAGGGAACCGGTTTTCTGGCAAGATCATGCTCAAATAAAAGGCTAGAGTCCGGCTTTGAAGACATCAACACGCATAAGACTCTAGGCCCGCGCCGTGATTATCCGCCTCATCATTATTCTTGCGCTCGCGGCATTTTTGGCGCTCGGCGCCGCCTGGGTCGCCGATCGACCCGGCGACGTCGCTGTCACTTGGTTGGGTTGGCACATCGAGACATCGATTACGGTCGCGGCGGTTGCCCTTACAATTGCGGTCATGCTCCTGATGTTTTTGTGGTCGGCGGTGCGCACGGTCCTGCGCTCGCCTGATTCATTCGCACGCTTTGTCAGACTGCGCCGCGGCGCGCGCGGCGATCGCGCGATCTCGCGCGGGCTGATCGCGGTCGGCGCTGGCGACTTGCGCAGCGCACGCAAATATTCGGCGGAAGCCGGGCGCCTTAAGACCGGCGAGCCGCTTGCACTTCTGCTTAATGCCCAGACCGCGCAGCTTTCCGGCGACCGCGCGGCGGCGGAACTTGCGTTCCGCACCATGGCGGGGCGTGACGACACCAAATTGCTTGGGCTGCGCGGATTGTTTATCGAAGCACGCCGGCGCGAGGATCTGAGCGCCGCGCGCAACTACGCCGAGGAAGCGGCGAGATCAGCGCCCGCGCTCGCCTGGGCCGGGCAGGCGGCGCTCGAATTCCGCGGCGCATCCGGCGACTGGGACGGCGCACTCGCCGTGCTCGATCGCAACATGAAGAACAAGCTTATCGACAAAGCAGCCTTTAGGCGTCAGCGCGCGGTGCTGCTGACCGCGTCCGCGCTCGCCGCCGAGGAAACCGACCGCGATCGCGCCCGTTCGCTCGTGCTCGATGCGGTCAAGCTTGCGCCCACGCTGGTGCCGGCGGCCGAGCTCGCTGCGCGGCTGTTGACGGAAGCGCGCAAGCTGCGCAAGGCGGGCAAGATTGTCGAAAAAGCTTGGCTGGCAAATCCGCATCCTGATCTTGCGCAGGTTTATGCTTACTTGCGCTTTGGCGATTCCGCGCGCGATCGGCTTGCGCGCGTGCAGGCACTCGCGGAAAAAGCGCCTGGTCATGTGGAGAGCGCGATTGCGGTGGCGCGCGCTGCCATCGACGCGCAGGAATTCACAGTGGCGCGCCTGGCTCTCAAGCCGCTGCTTGCGGAACCCACGCAGCGCATAGCCGAACTGATGGCGGAGCTTGAGCACGCCGACAGCGGCAACGAAGGCCGCGCGCGCGAATGGATGGCGCGTGCGTTGCGTGCCCCGCGCGATCCGGCCTGGACCGCCGACGGTTTTGTCTCCGATCGCTGGCTGCCGGTATCGCCCGTGACCGGGCGGCTCGACGCGCTGCAATGGAAGGTTCCGTTGGCGGCGCTTGGCAACGAAGGCGCGCTGATCGACGATGACAGCCGCGCGCCATCGATCGATGCGCCGCCGCCGCAGGCGAATTCGCCGGCCGAAATCTCAAGCAACGCCGACCAGCCCGCGCTCCGTCCCGCGGCCACGACCAACGGCACGGGCCGCCGCAGCGCCGCGCTCTCGGGGGCTGCCGAACCACGCGTGGAACCGGTGATCCCGCTGGTGCATGCGCCGGACGATCCTGGCCCGGAAATGCCCGCGGAGCCTGAATCCGTGCCCGAACCGCCAGCGGACACCTGGTGGCGTATACGACTGTTCAAGTAATTTGTGCGATTGCTTGCCAAGCTTTGGGGTGCTCGGTATCACGATGACCGGCTCCTGCCGCAATAGCTCAGTTGGTAGAGCACATCATTCGTAATGATGGGGTCGGGGGTTCGAGTCCCTCTTGCGGCACCACCCCTTTTACCAATCGGAAGTTGGTCTGGAGCGTACTGGAGCGTATTCCGGTGCAATCGGGAGACGCAGAAGTGGTCTTCTCGAGGTGATGGCGGGGCGCTGATGAAGGCCGCGGTTACACGGCGGTTACATGTTCCAGCGCGAACCGTCGACTAGAGCGACTGACCCAGCATCACCGGCAATTCTTCGGTGCAATACGCAATCTCCCTGCCTTGACCGGAATCAACGATCGACCCTACGGTTGTGTACGTAGTTCTCGTTATTTTTGCGTGCTTTGCCAATGAAAGGCGGCACAAAATGCATACTGTGGTGGTTGGTACTCAGAAGGGCGGTAGCGGAAAAAGCACGCTTGCTACCGGACTCGCAGTTGCTGCGATGGAAGACGGGCAACGTGTCGGCATAATTGAGACCGACCCACAGGGCACGGTTTCGAAGTGGGGCCGACGGCGCACTAATCCTGAGCCTCGCATCGCTCGCGTCAGCACCCCAATTGAAATTGAGCGAGCATTGCTGTTCCTCAGGCGTGACGGCTACACGCTGGCGATGATTGATACGGCGCCCACGGACAATGCCTTAAGTGTGAGCGCTTACAACGCGGCCGACTTGTGCCTTATTCCGGCTCGTCCAAGTCCGGCGGATATCGAGGCCGCGCTGCCGACGCTCGATGCAATTCGCAAACTCGATAAACCGTTTGCCTTCGTGCTCAATCAATCGCCTGCGCGCAGCTTTCGCCTCAGTGAAGCCGCGATGGCACTCAATGCGGTGGGGGTACTTGCGCTTCCTTACATTGTTCAACGTAACGATCATCAAGATGCGCTCGGCGCTGGCTTGGGGGTCACCGAGTTTGCTCCCGAAGGGAAGGCCGCAGAAGAGATCCGTGGTCTCTGGAGTTGGGTTTTGAAAAAGCTGACAACGGAATCATTCAACCATGAACAAACTCCAATCAGGGCAGTCAGCTAGCGTTTCGCGCTGGCTGCGTCGCTCGCTGACAGAAATCACGATGCCGACAACAAGAAGCGCTGTGTTGGAGAAATTAACGCCGGTGCAGCCGACCCCGACCGTGCAGCCGCGGCTTGCAAAGTGGCGCGATAAAGATTTGCGCTCAAAACCCGCGGTGAGTAACAAGAAAAGCAAGTCCGAGCACGCTGCAAAAACGTCAGACATTTCGGCGAGTAGCTTGCCACGAGCCAAACCCCTCGACGGTGAGGGACTGGACGGCAACGACGTATTGCATGTGCTCGAGGATGTGACTTCGGCCGCAGCCAAGTCCGCCGAGGATTATCGCTCATGGATGTTCGAGCAGGCGAAAACTAACATCAACACCGCGCTGGGCTATACGAGCGGCCTTGCCGCTGCGAGTTTATCCGCCCGCTTAGACGTATTCTCGGTGAGCCGCGAGCACAAACGGCACAAAGACCCCGGTATCTCGAAACCCGAACAGGATGTCTCAGCTCCAGAAAAAGCCGCCGCGGAATATTGTTCTCAGGCGTTCGACCTTGTAGTGACCAACGTGACGGCCACGTTGGAATATGCCAAACGGTTGAGCAATGTAAAATCTCCTGCGGAATTCGTCGTGCTATCAACCAGCCACGCGCGCAATCAGGTCGAACTGGCCCGGCTGTACAGGGCGGCACTCGGGGCGCTTTTGAAGTCGACAGCTCTGGTCAATGCCGAGCGGTTGAACGCCAGCATTGCGAAGGTTCTTACTGAACCAAAGTGAAACGCAGCGCCCTTGGGGTCGGGGGTTCGAGCCCCTCTTGCGGCACCACCACTTTTACCAACCGGAAATTGGTCTGCAGCGTACCGGAGCGTATCCCTGTGCAATCGGGAGACGTTGAAAAGGTTGTCTCAAAGGCGTGGCGGAGTGCTGGCGAAGGCCGCGGTTACACGGCGGTTACATGTTCACTTGCGGACCAGCAGCTAACTGCCGACAATTGAGGGGAGAACGATGACTGCCGGCACGCGTCTCGGGGGGTGTCTTGGCCAAACTTAGGAAAACTGTCACGCTTGAAACGGCGTTCGGCGTTTATGTTGTTGATGAATTGGTGGGAGAAGGCGGCGCTGGCCGAGTTTTTGGGGGCAAATCACCCGACGGCGCTCAGATAGCCGTAAAAGTTCTTTCAGAAAGCCGCGTGACTTCTGACAAACGGCGTCGCTTCAAGAACGAGATCGCATTCCATTTGGGACTTTTGCAACACAATCGGCACTAAGCAGACTTGTGATATGTGCGGTTTCGCCCCCGAGTTAGACCGCCGCTTGCACAATCGGCTCATGTAATTCTTCAACCCAAACTATCTGTTGGATCACCTCAACACCGCTCGGTCCCTTCTCGACCGAGAAGTGAATGACTCCTACCGAGGAAACACGTGCGCTTTTTCCAGTCCGCACACCCGGCATTTAAACGTGTCCATCTTTTCGGTCCCGTGGCCGGTCGGCTCGAGATTGGATTGTTGACTGTACGTCCCGGCGCACCGCGGGCATTGGCTGAACAGGCCGATCTTGGTTTTGAAATTGACCAGCCATTTTAGAGATTCGCGGCGAGCTGGTTCATTGAGCCTCATCGCATAGTCGACGGCGTCCCGTTTCAATTCGTCTTGGAACTTCAGTGCATCACGCATTTGTATGTCTGCCTCGCGGGGTGAGTGAGTGCGGCCTTGTCGAGTGTCAACAATCGTATAGTTTGAGGATCGAGGCGCGCGACGGTCAGGTCACGTCTGAACGCTCATACGTAGTGTCCGAAGGGCACAATCTTGTTGTTGGTGTCATGCCCGATGTCGGCGCGTCCCAACCAAGGAATTCGGGCCCTCTGGCACCAGTAACGGGCGATCTCTTCTTCGTTCATTCCGAAATCCGGTTCGTTCGGGGTGATGGCGCTGCAACGACCAAGCATGATGCCCGACACCCGCCTGATTTCGGCGTTGCTGGTAATATGAAATAGCGATCTATCAATTCGGTACATTGCCTCCCCCACTTCCTCCAGCATCAGAACGTGTCCGCCGAGGTCGGGTTGTAGCGGTGTGCCAAGCAACTGGCTGAGGATCATGATGTTGAATGCAGCGGACTTCTTCCCGCTGCGGACCGTCGGCTCCAACACCTCTGGCGACCGATCGACCATCCAGGCCAGCGCTCGCCCAACCGCTGCGTCCCCACCGTCTCGGAGAATGTCCTGCGCCACGGGACCGTGTGCCACGGATTCGAACCCGGCCCGGTATAAAGCGGCAAGCAGCATACCGGCATCACTATAGCCCATGTATGCTTTTTGTCTGGCCGTCTCCGTCATCCCAGACATAACCGCTTCGACCACGCGACAGGAACCGTAGCCGCCGCGCGCGACCCACACCGCGTCGTAGCTCTCGTCATTGGCGATGTCGAGAAAGGCCTGCGCGCGCGCCTCGTCGTCGCCTGCGAAATGTCCGTGCGATGCGAAGCACTGCGGGTGGAAAAAGATCTCGGGCGTCCTGTCCGGGTACAGACGTCCGGCCAACGTCGGCACCCTCAACGCAACTTCAGGAGATATGCGCGACGCCGGCGCGACGACGCCGATCTTGCATCTCTCTTTGCTCATCCAAGCGCCCCAATCCAGTTGTACCTCATCGGCAACGCTTGTAGATTTCGCCGATGTCCCAACTTGGAGATTACTTTTTCTGCGGCATCGGCGGTAGCGGTATGACCCCTCTTGCATTGATCATCCAGGCCAGGGGTGGACGGGTAGAGGGTTCTGACCGCGCGCTTGACCAGGGGCGCAATGCAGAAAGGTTTGATTTCTTGCGTTCACGTGGCGTGCTGTTGCATCCGCAGGATGGCAGCGGCATTCGTCGGGCCGGTCAGATCTTGGTCACCTCCGCCGCTGTTGAAGAGACGATCCCCGACGTGCAAGCGGCGCGTCGTATCGGTGCCACCATCACAACCCGCGCCAAGCTTCTCGCCCAGCTTTTCAACAGTGCCGCTTTGGGTGTTGGTGTCGCCGGCACAAGCGGTAAGTCCACCACGGTCGGCATGATTGGGTGGATTCTGCATCGCGCTGGCAGAAACCCTACGATTATGAACGGCGCAGATATGAAAAATTTCATCGATGCGGGCTCACCTTTTGCCAGCGCCAGAGTCGGCGAGGGCAACATTTTCGTCAGTGAAGTGGACGAGAGCGATGGCTCGATTGCGTTTTTCGAACCCCGCGTAGCGGTAGTGAACAATATTTCCCTGGATCACAAATCACTAGACGAACTGCGCAGCCTTTTTCGCGGCTTCATCGCCGGGGCGCAGAGGGTGGTGCTGAATCTCGACAATGCGGAAACCGCGGCGATCTCGGTAGATTTAGATCCAAAACAAGTGGAGACCTACAGTCTGCGTTCCACCCACGCACATCTGCTCGCCTCTTCGCCGGCCCCGTCGCCGACTGGAATCGTATTCCAGGTGAGGGCGCGTGATACCGGTGAGACCGTCGGCGTGGCACTGAAAGTTCCAGGGCTGCATAATGTGGCCAACGCACTCGCCGCCCTGAGTGCCGCGAAGGCATGTGGCGTGAGCCTCGCACAGGCTGCGGCCCACTTAAGTGAGTTCAGCGGGATCCGCCGGCGACTGGAGGTCGTGGGGATCGCAAATGAAATAACCATCATCGATGACTTTGCCCACAATCCCGACAAGATATCGGCCACGCTTGAAACCTTGCATGCGTTTCCCGGTCGCCTGCTGGTGATGTTTCAGCCTCATGGCTACCTCCCGATTCGTATAATGAGGGAAGGCTTGGTGGACTGCTTTGTGCGCGGATTGCACGATGAGGACGTCTTGGTCATGCCGGAGCCCGCATATTTCGGCGGCACCGTCGACCGTAGCGTTAGGAGCCGCGACATTATTCGCGAAATTGAACGGCAAGGCCGAAAGGCCTTTGCTTTTCCAGACCGAAGTACCTGCGGCAATACTCTGGTCAAGCTAGCCCGTCCTAATGATCGCATCGTGATCATGGGCGCGCGCGACGATTCGCTTTCGCAGTTCGCACATGAACTCCTTCGACGGCTTACGTTGACAAGAGCTAGCGGCTCAATTGCCGCTGGTGATTTCTAGTCAACCAACGGCACGGGTCGCGCTTAGCTGCACTTTGCGAAGGGCATCGTAATCGGATGCATTCGTGAGGGCGTCTATCTTTCGTAGTGCAAAATGACGCGATTGGCACGAAACCGACCTTCCTCCATGCCCGCAATTTGGTCGGTAACGCGGCTTACTACGGATGAGAAATTAAACTGAACGCGACTTCTGCTTAGTCTGCTTATGCTCTACAACACTGCGTCTTTAGCAGCTTTTACTGGCCGAGCCCTAACGATCTTTCGAGCCGGCTTCGCCTTAAATATTGTTGGCTCCTTTGTGAACGGATTGATGCCGCTCCGCTCCTGTGTGGCGGGCTTCTTGATAACAACAAACTTGGCAAATCCAGGCACAAGGAAGGCTCCTGATTTCTTGAGTTCCTTGTAGCCAATCTCAGCAAGCGACTCGATAGCGCCTTTAACGTCCTTCCGCGTCATATTGCTTTTCGAATGCTGCTCAGCGATGTTTTGAATGAGTTCCGACTTCGACATCAACTTGGTCATGTCTCCTCCATATTTTCGTACTGTGTCTGGCTTCTCGGCGCGCATGAGCAGCGTCGGCGAATTTCTCGTTTGGAAATAATGGTATTGTCAGTCAGGAGTTGGTGTAGACCGATCACTTGACCTTGAGCTTTACCGCAGACTCTT
>PNAI01000058.1 GCA_003169835.1 Hyphomicrobiales bacterium
CTCCATCTGCCGCTTGACGCGCGTGCGGATGCGTTTCTCAACCTGCAGCACGGAGATCTCGCTCTCCATCAGGCTCAGGACTTTTTCCAGCCGCTGCGTGGCGACCGTGGTTTCCAGGATCACCTGCTTTTCCGGAATCTTGACCGCCAGATGCGATGCAACCGTATCGGCAAGCTTGGCATAGTCCTCAATCTGCTGAACCACGCCGATGACTTCCGGCGAAACTTTCTTGTTGAGCTTCACATAGCTCTCGAACTCGGTGATCACGGAGCGCGCCAGCGCCTCCGCTTCCACCTTCTCGCCGACGGTATCGTCCATCACGATAGCATCGGCCTCGTAGTATTCCGCGCGATCGGTATATTTGAGCACCTTGCCGCGCTGCACACCTTCGACCAGCACCTTGACGGTGCCGTCGGGCAATTTCAGCAGCTGCAGCACGCTCGCAAGCGTGCCGATTTCATAGATTGAATCAGTGGCAGGATCGTCGTCGGAGGCGTTCTTCTGCGTCACCAGCAGGACGAACGAGTCCGACTTCATCACCTCTTCGAGGGCCTTGATCGATTTCTCGCGGCCAACGAACAGCGGCACGATCATGTGCGGGAAGACCACGATGTCGCGCAACGGCAGCACCGGATAGGCCCGGGTCTCACCAGGGGTAAGCGGCGGACGTGGCTTTGCAAGCGTCATTTCAAGATCCTTTATTGTTGTGCCCCTCCTCCGCAGCCCGCGAACGCGCTGCCGCGATTGAGTGCCGTAAGCAAACGGGAAGGTTTGTGCGGGGTACTCAAAACTACTGACGCACGCCACTTGGCAGAAACCCAGCCCGGTAGTGTTAAACACGTTCAGACGTAGTTTTTATCGTCCACTATTAGGTGGATAGTGCCGGTCCTAGTGTCAAGCAATGCTGCCAATTCAAGTAAATACGCCGTGGGTGGCCCTGATTTCGAATCGAGGCTGGCCGTTTACTAGCGGTTATTTGGCGACTCACGCACTCGCACCGGCGTCGCTGGCGCGATCGGCGTAGATGTAGAGTGGGCGGGCGGTGCCCTCCACGACTTCTCTGGAAATCACCACTTCTTCGACGCCTTCCAGGCTCGGCAGATCGAACATGGTATCGAGCAGGATACCCTCCATGATCGAGCGCAAACCGCGCGCGCCGGTCTTGCGGTCGATCGCCTTGCGCGCAATGGCGCTCAACGCCTCGTCGGCCAAAGTGAGATCGATCGATTCCATTTCGAACAGCCGCTGGAACTGTTTGACCAGCGCGTTCTTCGGCTCGGTCAAGATGCGCTTGAGCGAAGGCTCATCAAGATCCTCGAGCGTCGCGACGACCGGAAGCCGGCCGACGAATTCCGGGATCAGGCCGTACTTGAGCAAATCCTCAGGCTCGACCTCGCGGAAGATTTCGCCCGCCTTGCGATCTTCCGGCGCCAACACCTTGGCGGAAAAACCGATCGAAGTTGACCGGCCGCGCGCCGAGATGATCTTCTCAAGGCCCGAGAACGCTCCGCCGCACACGAACAAAATATTCGTAGTGTCGACCTGCAGGAATTCCTGTTGCGGATGCTTGCGGCCGCCCTGTGGCGGCACCGAAGCGATGGTGCCTTCCATGATCTTGAGCAGCGCCTGCTGCACGCCCTCACCCGACACATCGCGCGTAATCGACGGATTGTCGGACTTACGGCTGATCTTGTCGATTTCGTCGATGTAGACGATGCCGCGCTGGGCGCGCTCGACATTGTAGTCGGCGGACTGCAGCAGCTTGAGGATGATGTTCTCGACGTCCTCGCCCACGTAACCGGCTTCAGTCAATGTGGTTGCGTCCGCCATGGTGAAGGGAACGTCAAGGATCCGCGCCAAGGTCTGCGCGAGCAAGGTCTTGCCCGATCCGGTCGGACCGATCAGCAGGATGTTCGATTTCGCCAACTCGACGTCATTGTGCTTGGCCTGATGGTTGAGCCGCTTGTAGTGATTATGGACGGCGACCGCGAGCACCTTCTTGGCGTGATCCTGGCCGATCACGTAGTCGTCGAGGACTTTACGGATTTCCTTTGGCGTCGGGATACCATCGCGCGATTTGACCAGCGAGGACTTGTTCTCCTCGCGGATGATGTCCATGCACAGTTCGACGCACTCATCACAAATGAATACGGTCGGACCCGCAATTAGCTTGCGCACCTCGTGCTGGCTCTTGCCGCAAAACGAGCAGTAGAGCGTATTCTTTGAATCGCTACCGCCGACCTTGCTCATCGCATTCTCCATGCCCCGCAAGCAGACAGGGCCGACTCTTTCATAACAGCAATTGCGCTAAGAAACCGTAGCGCCGAAGACACACTGCAACATGAACGGCACCCCGGTTCAGTACGAAGGACCCAAGTTAACGGTGGAAAAACCAAGAATTCATTAATCCTAGCGCAAACGATGGTGATGGCTTTTTCAGGGCGTCGTTTTTGCGCCCATTTGGGGCTTGGTTGCGGCTTCCTCGGGCCGTTTGGTGATCACCTTGTCGACCAGGCTAACGTCCATGGCGGCCTCAGCGGTGAGAAAATAATCGCGCTCGAGTGCATCCTCGATTTTCTTGATCGGCTGGCCAGTGTGGTGGACGTAGATTTCATTGAGCCGCTTCTTCAGATTCAGGATTTCCTGCGCGTGCAGCATGATGTCGGTGACCTGGCCCTCGAAACCGCCGGACGGCTGGTGGATCATCACCCGGACATTGGGCAGCGCGAAACGCAAATCCTTGGCGTCTGCGGCAAGCAGCAGCGAGCCCATGGAGGCCGCCTGTCCGCAACATAACGTCGATACCGGCGGACGAATGAATTGCATCGTGTCGTAGATCGCCAAACCCGACGTCACCAACCCGCCCGGCGAGTTGATGTACATTGAGATTTCTTTTTTCGGATTCTATGCCTCCAAAAAGAGCATTTGCGCGACCACGAGCGTCGCCATCCCATCCTCGATGGCGCCGGTGATGAAGATGATCCGCTCCTTGAGCAGCCGCGAATAGATGTCGTAGGTGCGCTCGCCGCGGTTGGTCTGCTCGACCACCATGGGCACGAGGTAGTTCATGTACGCGTCGAGGGGATCTCTCATCTCGCCTCCTCTGGGGCGGTTGGGCAGTCGAATCGCGCTACGCCGCAAATATATATGTTCGCGGTCGAATGAAACGATGGGGATCGTTATCGCCTGACGCAAGGGCTCCCCACGCGTGAGCTTGGGATCGCCCGCCTGCCGGCGGAAAAGATCGGTCTCGAGATCGCGAGTCGACTGCAAATGCACCGGCCGACCCAACGCCGCGCGGCCTTGGCCGCATCGGCCTTTTCCTAATTGAGAATTGCAGTGACGGCGGCGATCGTGCCGGGAGGCGCGACGAATGAAGCTGTCTAAGCGCGAACCACGCTGCACGCACCGGCGAACAAAACCGCCGCCGCACCGAGAACAGCCAAGCTGAAACGACCCATCTTTGACTCGCGAATTCTACCTTCCCAGCAAACGCCGGTAGCACGATTAGGCCGCAGCTTCGTTTTGGTCTCCCTTATAGAGCTGATCGCGCGAAACCTTCTTTTCGGTCACCTTGGCAAGTTCGAGGATGAAGTCGATCACCTTGTCCTCAAAGATCGGAGCCCGCAGGCTTGCCACAGCCTCAGTATTCTTGCGGTAGTAATCCCAGACTTCTTGCTCCTTGCCGGGCGCGCGGCGAGACTGCTCAACGATGGCGCGGCTCAATTCCTCGTCGGTGACCTTTATCTTGTTGCGCTCGCCGATTTCAGCGAGCACCAGACCAAGACGAACGCGCCGTTCGGCGATAGTGCGGTATTCGATTTTCGCCGCCTCCTCGGTCGTACCTTCATCCGCAAACGTCCGCTTTTGCCCTTCCAGCTCGTCGGTCACCGTCTTCCAAACGTTGTTGAACTCATCCTCGATCATAGTTGGCGGCAGATCGAACTTGTGGAGTCCATCGAGTTTATCGAGCAGCACGCGCTTGAGCCGCTGGCGCGTGACTAAAGCATGCTCCTGCCCAATGCGGTCCTTCACCATCGTGTTGAGTTTCGCGAGCGAGTCGAGACCAAGCGATTTTGCGAACGCCTCGTCAATGGTCAGTGCGCCCGGCGTCTCCACAGTCTTGACCACGACCTCAAACTCCGCGGCCTTGCCGGCAAGATGCGCGGCGGCGTAGCCCTCCGGGAATGTCACTTTCACCGTGTGCGCCTCGCCCGCCGAAGCTCCGACCAATTGCTCCTCAAATCCTGAAATGAATTGTCCCGCTCCGATTTGCACAACAATGTCATCCGCCGTGCCACCCTCGAATGGCTTATCGTCGACCTTACCGACGAACGAGATGGTCAGTCGGTCGCCCGATGCCGCGGGTCCATCCTTCGAACCGAACGGCCGGTTTCGCTCGGCCAGTTCCTTGATCGCAGTGTCCACCTCTTCGTCGGCGACTTCGGCGACTTGTTTCTCCAGCGTAAGGCCCTTGAAATCCGCAAGTTCGATCGCTGGCAGAATCTCGATTGCGACCGTGTAGGCCAGATCGGACTTGCCTTCGATCATCTTCTCGACCGCGCCCTCTTCCGTCGGCATGATGACCTGCGGGTCGCGCGCCAGCTTGAAACCATTGTCGGTCACGATTTTCGCATTTGCCTCGCGCACGACGCCTTCGATCGCTTCCGCCATGGCCCCGCGCCCGTACATGCGCTTGAGATGCTCGACCGGCACCTTGCCCTGCCGAAATCCGTTGATACGTACGCGGTCCTTGAGCTCAACGAGCCGGCCGGTGGCCTTCGCCTCGAGATCGGCGAGCGGGATCACGACCTTGAATTCGCGCTTGAGGCCTTCACTGAGAGTCTCTGTGACTTGCATGCTTGCGATCTTTTGTTCCTGCGCCGCGCTGGCGCATCTATGAGGTGGAGCGCGTAGGTTTGGTCAAAGCGTGACTTGAGCCCAGACTTGCGCCCCAGATTGGACTTAAGACACCCGTGGTGCGGGCGGAGGGATTTGAACCCCCACGATTTTCATCACGGGAACCTAAATCCCGCGCGTCTGCCAGTTCCGCCACGCCCGCCATACCTGCACGGCGCTGCCTGACGGCCGAGCGGCGCGGCTTATAACAACATAAAACGCGACCGCACAAGAATACACAACAAGAATAGGGCCCCGACGGACTTAAGGCACGGAAGGATGCATATGAGCGGCCCCGCTTCGACCCGACCTTCTCAGATCCGCGAATAACCGGCGATAGATCTGCGGCAAGACCTCCGCCAAATCCTCCGCGATCAATCCCGGCCCCGCCTCGTTGCCCATTTCCCCGTGCAACCAGACCGCAGCGCAGGCGGCCTCGAAGGCGGGCATTCCCTGGGCGAGCAGACCGCCAACCAGGCCGGCCAACACATCGCCCGAACCTGCGGTAGCGAGGCATGGCGGGGCATTTTCCGCGATCGCCGCCCGGCCGTCAGGGGACGCCACGACGGTATCGGGCCCCTTCAAAAGGACGGTTGCACCCGAGACCGCAGCAGCAGCCAACGCATGATCATATTTAGATGTAAAATCAATATGTTCTGACAGTTGTCGGAATAAATAAGAGAACTCTCTTTCATGTGGGGTGAGAACTGTTTCATGTGAAACATGAGAAGCATTTACCGATAATTTTCCGCGAATTGCATCGAACAACGTTTCGGGGGCCGGCGCGAAACTCGTGAGCGCATCCGCATCCAACACCACGCCCCGCTCCCCCGATAACGCCGCCTGCACCATCTCCTGCATCGCTGGCCCCACCCCGCCGCCCGGACCGAGCACGATCGCATTAAGACGCCGGTCGGCCAGCAACGCTGCGAGTTCCCCCACGCCGTCCACCGGCCGCACCATCACGGCCGTGCTCGCGGCCGCGTTGACGGCAAGCGCCTCCCGCGGACTTGCAAGCGTGACCAGCCCGGCTCCCGCGCGCAACGCCGCCCGCGCCGCAAGCCGCGCGGCCCCGGTGGAAGCGATCCCGCCCGAGACGACCACCGCATGACCGCGCGAATACTTGTGGCCGTCGATGCTTGGGATTTTAAATTGCCCAGCCCAGAGCTGCGGACAATTCACCGAGATGCGTGGTCGGATGCGATCAAGCACCGAGGCCGGAATTCCGATATCGACAACGTGCACATTCCCACAATGCAGTCTTCCCGGCAGCAGCAAATGCCCAGGCTTGCGCCGGAAAAAGGTGACGGTTTCCGTCGCCATTACAGCGGCTCCCATCACAGCACCGCTCGTACCATTGATGCCGCTCGGCAGATCGGCTGCGATGATCGGAACGCCGCTCTCATTCATCGCCACGATCATGGCCGCTGCCGCGCCTTCAATCGGCCGATCAAGCCCAGCGCCGAACAGCGCATCGACGATGAGGCCACAGCCATCCAAAGCATCCGGCGTAGCCGCAACAGTTTGACCCTGCCAGCGCCGCGCTGCCTCCGCGGTATCGCCCTTGAGCCTTCCGCGCTCTCCGAACAACAACACCCGTACCGAAAGTCCGCGCTCGGCCAGCACTTGCGCCGCTATAAAACCATCGCCGCCATTGTTTCCCGGCCCCGCGACGACACCCACCGTCGAGCCGTTGCGCGGGCATTGCCGGACCACCGCATCGGCCACCGCCCGGCCGGCGTTCTCCATCAGCTTGATGCCCGCCACCCCGCTCGCGATCGTCAGCCGGTCCGCCTCGGCCATCTCGGCAATGGTCAGCAATTCGATCATGGCCCTGATTTCTTGTTTGTGAACAGTACCGGCCGCGGCAATTGCCGACAACGCGACAGCCTGCTGACTGTGTGTTAAGCACTATGCACAAAATCTAGGCGCGGGAGTGATACTCATTCACAGGTACCCCACCTAGAATCCAGCTAATGATCTGAAATTGTTGATCATCTAGCGCCTTCTCACCTTTGGCACGCCCCCTGCTACCGGAAAGCGCGGCGTTGCCAAAAAATTTCCAGGCAGCCCGGGAGAGAGCAAACGCAATGAAAAAGATCGAGGCCATCATCAAGCCGTTCAAACTCGACGAAGTCAAAGAAGCTCTGCAGGAAGTCGGCCTGCAGGGGATCACCGTCACCGAGGCCAAGGGCTTCGGCCGACAAAAGGGACACACGGAACTTTATCGCGGCGCCGAATACGTCGTCGATTTTCTCCCGAAGGTGAAGATCGAGATTGTGCTCGGTGACGATATGGTTGAAAAAGCCGTCGAGGCGATCCGGCGCGCTGCGCAGACGGGGCGCATTGGCGACGGCAAGATCTTCGTCTCAAACATAGAAGAAGCGATCCGGATTAGAACGGGGGAATCTGGGTTGGACGCCATCTGACGTTGAATTTCCATCAGCGCCTGGTAGTGCATGTCCCCACTTGAAAGGGAAGTTAGTCCATGACGACCGCCAAGAATGTCATGAAGATGATCAAGGATGCCGACGTAAAGTACGTCGATTTCCGATTCACGGATCCGCGCGGAAAGTGGCAGCACGTCACCTTCGACGTCACCATGATCGAAGAAGACACGTTCGCCGAAGGCCAAATGTTCGACGGTTCATCGATCGCCGGCTGGAAGGCGATCCACGAATCCGACATGTGCCTGATGCCCGATCCGGGCTCCGCCACCATCGATCCATTTTTCGCCGAGACCACGCTGGTGCTGGTCTGCGACGTGCTCGAGCCGACCACCGGCGAGCCCTACAACCGCGATCCGCGCGGCATCGCCAAGCGCGCTGAGGCGCAGGTCAAAGCCATGGGCGTCGGCGACACCGTTTACTTCGGCCCGGAAGCCGAATTTTTCGTGTTCGACGACGTGCGCTTCGCAGCCATGCCGTACAACACTGGCTTCAAGCTCGACTCGATCGAATTTCCGAGCAATTCGGACACCGCCTATGAGGGCGGCAATCTTGGCCACCGCATCGGCATCAAGAAGGGCTACTTCCCGGTGCCGCCGCAGGATTCCGTGCAGGACATGCGCGGCGAAATGCTCGCAGCCATGGCCAAGATGGGCGCCCAGGTCGAAAAGCATCACCACGAGGTGGCGTCGGCACAACACGAACTGGGCCTGAAATTCCGCCCGCTGACAGTGATGGCCGACCACCTGCAGGTCTATAAGTATTGCATCCACCAGGTCGCGAACATCTACGGCAAGACGGCGACATTCATGCCGAAGCCGATCTACGGCGACAACGGTTCGGGCATGCACTGCCACCAGTCGATCTGGAAGGCCGGTAAGCCGGTGTTCGCCGGCAACAAGTATGCCGACCTCTCGGACACTTGCCTGTCCTACATCGCAGGCATCATCAAGCACGCGAAAGCCATCAACTCTTTCACCAACCCGACGACGAATTCCTACAAGCGTCTCGTCCCGGGCTTCGAAGCGCCGGTGCTGCTCGCCTATTCGGCGCGCAACCGCTCGGCCTCGTGCCGCATCCCCTACACAACCAACCCGAAGGCCAAGCGGGTCGAGGTCCGCTTCCCCGATCCGCTCGCCAATCCTTATCTCGGCTTCGCCGCCATGCTGATGGCGGGCCTCGATGGCATCAAACACAAGCTCCATCCGGGCGAAGCGATGGACAAGGACCTCTACGATCTGCCGCCCAAGGAGCTCAAAAAAATCCCGACGGTGTGCGGCAGCCTCCGCCAAGCGCTGGGTGAGCTCGACAAGGATCGCGATTTCTTGAAGGTCGGCGGCGTGTTCGACGACGATTTCATCGACAGCTACATCGAGCTGAAGATGACAGAAGTGATCCGCTTCGAGCACACCCCGCACCCGGTAGAATTTGAGATGTACTACTCGGCATAAGACGAATTTCTCATCATCGCGTTCTTGCGATGAACCTCCAGAAAGGGCGCTCTTCGGAGCGCTCTTTTTCTTGTTCTCAGTCGTACGCCGACATGCGCAGCGGCACGACCTGCCCGCCGTCCATATCGACCGCGCTGCCGTGCATCCAGCGGCCGCGCGCGGACACGATGAATGCAACGAGACCAGCAATGTCCTCCGGCTCGCCGAAGCGCGTGATGTCGAGTTCCTTGCGGTGGTGCTCGGTAGCCGCGGCGTCATGCAGCCCGGTCTTTTTCTTGATGATGGCTATCCGATGTTTTAGGCGATCCGTATCGACCGAGCCGGGATTGACCGAATTGACTTGCACGCCGTCGCGCTTGCCGAGATCGGCAAGCGCCTTCGTAAATGCGAGACTTGCGCCAACCACCGAGGCACCGATCATGTAGTCCGCAACCGGATTGCGCGCGCCGAGACCGGCGATCGTGATTACCGAACCAGCGGACTCTTTTAGCAATGGCCAAGCCAGACGCGACAAGCGCACATGGGCGAAAAACTTCATCGCAAATCCGTCATTCCATTGATCGTCAGTCAATTTTAAAAAATCGCCGCGACCGGCCCCGCCCGCGTTATTGATGAGGATGTCGAGCCGGCCGAATTCGCGCTGCAGCGCCGCAACCAGCCCCGCCGGCTCCGCATCGACGCGCAAGTCGGCGGCATAAACACCAACCTTGCGCCCCAGCGCACGCGCCTCGTCGGTAACGGATTGCAATGCTTTCCGATCGCGCGCGGTCAGCATGACGTCGCAACCGGTACGCGCAAGCTCCAATGCAATGCCTTTGCCGATGCCGCGGCTCGCGCCTGTGATCAGCGCAATTCTTCCGGCCATGATGCGATTCTCCCTGCGTCAGCGATGAGCGCGCAGTAGAAGCCGGATCATGGCGACCCGGCAAGAACTTTGCCGATTGTTAGGAGATGTTTTTAGCTGAGCAGCAGCACGAGCAGCACGACGGCAAGCAGTCCTGCAGCGATTGCCGCAACTTGGATTCTCCGCGCTCCGAGATTGGGCCCATAAGCGCCCGCCGCACGCCGCGCCGAGATCAGCTCCGCCTCGTATTCACCGGAGTTCGCGTAGGAGCAGCCCAACGCCGCCCCGGCACGTGTGGCATTCTCTTCAAGCGCCGATGCTCTCAGCGCCAGCACCTCGGCCGGCGACTGAACCTGAGTACGTTCCCACCACATAACGGGATGATAGATACAGATGGGTAAACACAGTGTTGCTGTCATGGAGCTGTAATCCGCGGGCAATAGAGTGCATATTTATCAAGCCCTTGGGAGGTCCCAGTGAATGCACCACTCACTCGCGCGCAAATCTACGAAGAATCCGAGAACGTCGGCCGCAACCCATCGGCAAATGCCACGATCGGCGATGTCATCGCGGCACGTTACGATCGCCGCGATTTTCTCAAAGGCGGACTAGGCGTCGCCGCCATAGCCGCCACCGTCAGCCCCCTGGCAATTCTCGCGGCCAGTCAGGCGCAAGCGGACATCCCGTCGCGCTTCAAATTCACCGAAATCGAGGCCGGCGTTGACGCCAACCACCACGTCGCCGAAGGCTATGACGCCGACGTGCTGATCCGCTGGGGTGATCCGGTATTGCCCGGCGCCCCGCCATTCGATCCGCTCAAGCAGAGTACGGCCGCGCAGAAACGCCAATTCGGCTACAACAATGACTACCTCGGTTATATCCCGATGCCCGGCGCGAAAAATCCATCACGGCACGGACTGCTCGTGGTCAATCACGAATACACCAATGAAGAGCTGATGTTCCCGGGGCTCGGTCGCCAGGACCGCAAGGAAGTTGGCTTTGCGGGCATGACCAAGGAACTCGTCGACATCGAAATGGCTGCGCACGGCGGTTCCGTGCTCGAGATCGTGCGCGAGCGCGCCCAGTGGCGCGTCATGAGCGGGTCGAAATTTGCCCGCCGCATCCATGCCGATACACCGATGGAGATTTCAGGCCCTGCCGCCGGCCATCCGCGCCTGCAAACGACAGCTGATCCAACCGGCCACAAAGTCTTCGGCATGGTCAACAATTGCGCCGGCGGGGTTACGCCTTGGGGCACATGGCTCACCTGCGAGGAAAATTTCCACGGTTATTTTTCCGGCAAGCTCCCCGACGCTCATCCCGAGGCGCGCAACTACAAGCGTTACGGCGTCCCTGGAAACGCGTTCGCTTGGGGCAAATGGCACGAGCGCTTCGACGTTTCCAAGGAACCGCACGAGGCAAATCGCTTTGGCTGGGTGGTGGAGATCGACCCGTTTGATTCCGCTCCAATGCCGATCAAGCGCACAGCGCTGGGCCGCAACAAGCACGAAGGCGCCGCCGGCCTCATCAACAAGGATGGCCGGTACGTGATCTACATGGGCGACGACGAGCGCTTCGATTACGTCTACCGTTTCGTTTCGCGCGACAAAGTCAATCGCACGAACCGGCGCGCCAATCGCGACCTGCTCGATCACGGTACACTTTCTGTCGCCCGTTACGATGCCGATGGCAGCGTCGATTGGCTCCCTCTGATATGCGGCGAAGGTCCGCTCACCGCGGCCAAAGGCTTCAACGAGCAGGCCGACGTCCTCATCGAAACCCGCCGCGCCGCCGATCTGCTCGGTGCAACCAAGATGGATCGTCCGGAGGACGTCGAAGCAAATCCGAAGACCAACAACGTCTACGTGATCCTGACCTTCAACGATCGCCGCAAGCCCGAGCAGGTGGACGCGGCGAACCCGCGCGCTAACAGCCGGTTCGGCCATATCATCGAAATGACTCCGCCCGACGGCGACCATGCCGCCATACGCTTTACATGGAACATCCTACTAAAGTGCGGCGACCCTTCAATCGCGGCCGTCGGCGCGAAGTTTTCTCCCGATACCACCCGCAACGGCTGGTTCGGCATGCCGGATAATCTCGCGGTCGATAACGAAGGGCGATTGTGGATCGCAACCGACGGCAACTCGGCTTCAAAAACCGGACGCGCCGATGGCATTTGGGGCGTCGAAACGGAAGGACCGCTGCGTGGCACATCCAAGCATTTCTTTCGCGTTCCGGTCGGCGCGGAAATGTGCGGACCTTATTTCACGCCCGACGATGAGACGCTGTTCGTCGCGGTCCAGCATCCCGGCGAAGCCGACGAGGACGATCCCAAAGCCGAGCCGGCAACCTTCGAGAAGCCTGCGACGCGCTGGCCCGATTTCAAACCGAATATGCCGCCGCGGCCATCAATCATTGCGATCACGCGCAAGGGCGGCGGCAAGATCGCTTCGTGAACCGTGAGAAATTTGCCAGCCTGACTCAGGCCGCGGCCTCGGCCTTTGCGGGAGCTTCCGCCGCAACCGAAGGATCATCCATGGTGACGCGATTGCGGCCGCCGTGCTTGGCGCGATAGAGCGCCGCGTCCGCACGACCGATCAGTTCGCCGAATTCCGCAAGCGGCGGCCCGGCCTCCGCCACCCCGATGCTCACCGTAGCGCCGATGCGATGGCCAGAAATCTCGAGTCCCGCCTTCTCGAACGCCGCGCGCACGCGCTCGCCAACCATCGCCGCATCGGTAATGTTGCCCGGCAGGATCGCCACAAACTCTTCTCCGCCCAGCCGCCCGATGACGTCAGTCGCGCGCATGTTTTCACTCGCTGTCTGGGCGAACAGCCGCAATGTATCGTCGCCGACGCCATGGCCAAAGCGGTCATTGACGGACTTGAAGTGATCGAGATCGAAGGCCAGCACGCTCACAGGCTTCTTCTTGCGCATCTGTTGCGAGATCATTCCGGTGGCAGCGGCAAAGAATGCGCGGCGATTGAACAATCCGGTCAGCGGATCGGTCATGGCCGCGGTCTTGTATTGAGCCGTCGTGCGCTCGTTGGCCATCACCACGACCACGAAGGCCGTACCAACTACGTAGAGCAGCGTCTGCAGCGCAAACACGGCGAACCACCCATCGGCGGTCGCTTCTCCCGGCCAAAGTAAAGTGAGCGCGATCGGAGAGAGAAATACCATACCATGCAGAACCGGCGCGCCGACCGCAATCCATTGCAGCGATTTGCGGCGCTCGCGCCGCAGCTCCATGGAGGCAAGGAAGGTATAGGTCGCAATGATCAGCGAGGACAGGATGATCCGCCCGTTCGCCCATTGCGCGAAAGCTTCAATCTGGCAGACGGTGAACCAGACCCACGCGCCTGCCAGCAACGCACTCGGCAATACGCGCCGGCCATGAAACAGCCGCGCACCGTTCCAGATCATTGCGCAAGCGACAAACAGAAGCGCGTTCGGTATTTCCATAAGGTAGGGCGTGGGTGCGCTGTGCATTCCCCACATCGCCACTGCAGCTGCGCCGATCAAATACGCGCAGCCCCACCACGCCATGGCGCGCACGCTGCGCTCCTGCAGCCATACGACCAGCAGGAATATGCCAAGCAACCCCGTAATGCAGGTCGCGGCAGCTACCAGCGTTGAAGTGTCAAGAAGCATCAATCCGGACCTGAACTGCGAATTCCAGCCCTTCGCACGTTTGCCGGTCGGGTGGTGATTCCAGGCCGCCAGCCTGCCTATGTAGTCATACATATTTTTACGAACGGTTATGCATCTCCCGCCACTTTTCAGGGAAACAACAGCGAAAATGAAGGGGAGAAAAAAATATTGCGGTAACAAATAGGGCGGCCCGAAGGCCGCCCCATCCGAAATCGAAAATTCTGGAGTCGCGTCCGGCGCTTAGCGCTTGGAGAACTGGAACGAGCGACGAGCCTTGGCACGGCCGTATTTCTTACGCTCGACCACACGCGGATCGCGGGTCAGGAACCCGCCGCGCTTAAGCACGGTGCGCAGGTCGGGCTCGAAATAAGTGAGTGCCTTGGAAAGGCCGTGACGCACCGCACCGGCCTGGCCGGAAAGTCCGCCGCCGGAAACCGAGCACACCACGTCGAATTGGCCGTTTCGGTTGGTCGCTACAAGCGGCTGCTGGATCAGCATGCGTAACACCGGACGGGCAAAAAACACTTCGACCGGCCGGGTGTTGACCGTGATTTTGCCTGCGCCCGGCTTGATCCAGACCCGCGCGACGGCGTTCTTGCGCTTGCCGGTGGCATAGGCCCGACCCTTGGCGTCGAGCTTCTGCACATATTTTGGTGCTTCCGGGGTGGCAGGTTTGAGCGCCCCGAGCGCTTCAAGCGTTTGCGCTGTTTCGGCCATCAGTCGCTCCTGACATTCTTGCGATTCAATATCGCGATATCGATCATCTCAGGCTGCTGCGCCGCGTGCGGATGCTCCGGGCCGGGATAGACCCGCAAATTGCCGAACTGGCGCCTACCCAACGGCCCGTGCGGCAGCATGCGCTCGACGGCCTTCTCGACCACCCGCTCGGGAAATTTCCCTTCCAGGATCCAGCGCGCCGTGCGCTCCTTGATTCCGCCAATATGGCCGGTGTGATGCCGATAGATCTTCTTCTCGCGCTTGCGGCCGGTAAACGCGACCTTGGCCGCGTTGACCACAATGACGTTGTCGCCACAGTCCACGTGCGGGGTAAAAATGGGCAGATGCTTGCCGCGAAGATGCTTGGCAACGATCGTGGCAAGCCGGCCCACAATCAAGCCGGTGGCGTCGATCATCACCCATTTCTTCTCGATTTCCGCGGGCTTAGCCGAAAAAGTTGTCATGGCACTCGATGTCCGTGAAATGCGTCGTTGGCTGCGTGGCTTCTATACGACGGCCAAACGCCGGTCAACGCATTCCTGCGGCATTTTACCTCGTAAAATCAGTATTTTACGAAAATGGCAATATAATACCATTTGACAACCTCAGTCTTTCCGCGGGATTGAATAGGTCGCCGTCGCATGCGCAACCAGCTCTTCCTCCCCGTCCGACGTGATACTGATGTCACCAACGGCCAGCCGTTTCCCGAGCTTGAGCAGACGCACGTCTGCCAGCAGGTCGCCCTGCGCCGGCTTGCGCAGGAAATTGATGTTGAGATTGGTAGTCACCGCCAGCGGCACCCAGCCGATCGAGGCCAGCAGCGCGACATACATGCCAACGTCCGCAAGCTCCATCATGGTGGCGCCCGAAAGCGTGCCGCCGGGCCGCAATGAAGAAACCTCATAGTCCCTCCGCACCCGACAGCCGCCATACCGGACCGCCTCGATCCGGTAGCGGCCATCGCGTTTGAACAGTTGCGGGAATTCCGCGCTCAGCGCCTGCGTAAGCTGTTCGATTGTCATCGTCGCTGGCCGCATACTTCCCCCTTTATCGCGCTCGCCTGCGCGCCCAGATCGGATACAATGATTAGCACCGTTGGCAAAGATTCTGGACCTCGTCGATGAACGTGCAATCGTCCGCCGCCCGCACTGTCGCCAGCGATTCGGTGCTGCTGCGGGAAACCAATGGCCCCATCGCGGTACTCACGCTCAACCGCGCGGGGGCACGCAACAGCCTTTCCGAAGCTTTGATCGGCGCGCTGAGCGAGGCTTTCACCACAATCACCGCCGACAAGGCAGTGCGCGCGGTGGTGCTCACGGCCAATGGCTCGGTATTCTGCGCCGGCCACGACCTCAAGGAACTATCTGGACGGCGTAGCGACGCGGATGGCGGCCGCGCCTATTTCGCCCACATCATGGCATCCTGCAGCGACATGATGCAGCAGATCGTGCGGCTGCCGCAGCCGGTGATCGCCGCCGTGCAGGGCGTGGCGACTGCCGCCGGCTGCCAACTGGTCGCAAGCTGCGACCTTGCCGTCGCCTCAAGCGCTGCGAAGTTCGCCACCCCGGGCGTCGACATCGGCCTATTCTGTTCCACCCCGATGGTCGCACTCACGCGCAATGTCCCGCGCAAATCTGCCATGCACATGCTTCTCACAGGCGAAATGGTCGCGGCGGAAGAGGCCGCCCGCATTGGACTCATCAACCGCGTGGTGGCGCCCGGCGCCGAACGCGAGGAAGCCATCAAACTCGCGCGCAAGATCGCATCCAAATCGCAGCATGTGCTCAAGATCGGCAAGGAAGCATTTTACCGCCAGCTCGAATTGTCGCTCGCCGATGCCTACCGCTACGCGAGCCAGGTCATGACCGAGAACATGATGGCACGTGACGCCGAGGAAGGCCTTTGTGCCTTCATCGAAAAGCGCCCGCCAAAATGGGAGGACCGCTGATGATCGCGACTGCGCTCAACAAATTCGAATGGCAAAAGCTGCCGCTGACGAAACGCGAAGCATTGCGGATGCTGATCGCCGGCACCGCATGGGGTATAGCCATGTCAGCTGGCCTCGCCGGCATAACATTTTGGAACTGCGGCATGATTTGCCAGCACGATCTCGTGGTGACGACTACGCTCTCGGTAGCAGCCGGCATTCTCGCGATTGGGCCGCTCGCCGCCTACGGCCGGCGGTAACCCTTCGCCCCTTTCCCGCGCACCGGCGCGCGCTTATATCCATGCTGCCAATCTGGAACGCGCCGCCGCCGATGAACCACGACGAATATTCCGACACCTATATCCGCGGCATCCTCAACACCGTGAAGACGATTGCCATGGTCGGCATCTCGCCCAAGGACAATCGCCCGAGCTATTTCGCATTCAAATACTTACAAGAGCGCGGCTACCGCATGATCCCGGTCAATCCCGGACAAGCCGGCAAGGAAATTCTTGGGCAAAAAGTCTACGCCAAGCTCGCCGACATCCCCGAGCCGATCGACATGGTCGACATCTTCCGCGCCTCGCAATTCGCGCCCGCCGTGGTCGATGAGGCACTTGCGCTCAAACCGCGGCCGAGCGTGATCTGGATGCAGCTTGGCGTGCGCAGCAACGCCGCAGCAGAACTCGCCGAAGCCGCTGGGATAAAAGTGGTCATGAACCGCTGCCCCAAGATCGAGTATGGACGGCTTTCCTCGGAAATCGGCTGGATCGGCGTCAACTCGCGCACATTAAGCTCGAAGAGGGCCCCGCTGCTGGGCAAGGGCGTGCAACGCATGTCGCTGAACCGCACCACCATGAGCGGCGGCGCGACCGACGCCGCAACCCGCGCCCAGCAGAAAGACCAGGACTCCGACCGCTGACATTTCAGGCGGAGAATGGCGTTCTCGCGGCGCGCTTTTTCTTGGAATTGTAGATGTAATCTTTCCGGCACTCCGAGCGAAATACAACCAACGACGCAATTCGCGCCTTGACGCACTACGAAGGTTCGATACACCACCATTTGCCGCGTGTTGCTCGACAAGCGCGGCTACGACATTGGGGATCGCCGCCATGACCGAACGTAAACCCGGATTTTCCACCCTCGCGATTCACGCCGGCGCACAGCCCGACCCGACCACCGGCGCGCGCGCGACCCCGATCTATCAGACCACCGCCTTCGTGTTCGACGACGTCGATCACGCCGCCTCCCTGTTCGGTCTGCAGACTTTCGGCAACATCTACACCCGCATCGGCAATCCGACCAACGCCGTGCTTGAAGAGCGCGTCGCCGCACTCGAAGGCGGCACCGCGGGGCTGGCGGTGGCCTCCGGCCATGCCGCGCAGGTTCTGGTGTTCCATTGCCTGATGAAACCGGGCGACGAGTTCGTGGCATCGAAGAAGCTCTATGGCGGCTCGATCAATCAGTTCAATCACTCATTCAAAAACTTCGGCTGGAACGTGGTGTGGGCCGACCCCGACGATATCGGCACCTTCGAACGCGCGGTCTCGCCGAAGACCAAGGCGATCTTCATCGAGTCGATTGCCAACCCCGGCGGCGCCATTACGGACATAGCGGCGGTCGCCAATATCGCCAAACGTGCGGGCGTGCCGCTGATCGTCGATAACACGCTGGCCACGCCCTACCTGTGCCGGCCGTTCGAGCACGGTGCCGACATCGTGGTGCATTCGCTCACAAAATTTCTTGGCGGCCATGGCAACTCGATCGGCGGAATGATCGTAGACGGTGGCACTTTCAATTGGTCGCGCGAAGGCCGCTACCCCATGCTGTCCGAGCCGCGCCCCGAATATAACGGCATCGTGCTGCACGAGACTTTCGGAAATTTCGCTTTCGCCATCGCTTGCCGGGTCTTGAGCCTGCGCGACATGGGGCCGGCTTTGTCGCCGTTCAACGCCTTCCTGTTCATCACTGGCATCGAGACCCTGCCGCTGCGGATGCAGCGCCACTGCGACAATGCCTTGGCGGTGGCCGAATGGCTCGCCAAGCATCCCAAGATCGCTTGGGTGAGTTATTCTGGCCTCGCTGGCGATCGCTACCACTCCCTTGCCAAGAAATACATGCCCAAGGGCGCGGGCGCCGTCTTCACGTTCGGGCTCAAGGGAGGTTATGACTCCGGCGTCAAACTTGTCTCGAACGTCAAATTGTTTTCGCACCTCGCCAACATTGGCGACACGCGCTCATTGATCATTCACCCCGCCTCGACGACCCACCGCCAACTTTCTGACACACAGAAAGTGCAAGCGGGAGCCGGACCCGACGTGGTGCGTCTTTCGATCGGACTCGAAGACAAGGAAGACATCATCGCCGATCTCGCACAGGGACTGGATGCGACTTAAGCTTTCCCTGCTCGACCCCGCCTGATTTTTGTTCGCTACCTACGCACGGCTTGCAAATCGTTCGGAGGGCACCGATGACGATAGTGGTTCGACTTGTGGCGTTGGCTTTGCTCATGCTCCCGCTGGCGTATGTGCCCGCACTCACGGCCACCAAGCAGAGAACGCCGCCAGCGCAACAGCCCAAACCCGAATCGAAGCCTGAATCTAAACCCGCCCCTACTGCGCAGAAGCTTGGTTCCATGCAGAAAACGACGATCATTCTCGGCACCGCCACACCCGGCGGCGGATTCCCGCTTTTCGGCGACGCGCTTGCCGCAGCCGTCAACGAGACCGATCCCACGTTCCAGATCGAGACGCGCAACACCAAGGGTAGCGCGGAAAACATCCCGCTCCTCGAAGACAACAAACTCGACATCGCGCTGGTCGCGGGCGAACCGGCCTATGAAGCCTTTGCCGGCATCGGGCGGCCGATCACAAACCTAAAAATCATCACCGCGATCTATTCCAATCCCGGCATGTTCGCCGTCAAGGGCGACAGTACCTATCGAACGGTGCAATCCTTGGCAGGCCAGCAGGTCGCCTGGGGCACGCGCGACTCTGGGCTCACCTTGCTTGCGCGCTACGTCATGGATGGCCTCGGGCTTGATCGCGAGAAGGATTTCCAGGCAGTCTATCTGGATAAAGCCGGCGATGGCCCGGCGATGGTGCTCGATGGCCGGGTCGCAGCACTTTGGGGCGGCGGCATCGGTTGGCCGGGCTTCACCGCAGTGACGCAAGCCGGCGGCCGCCTCATTGGTTTAAGCCCCGAGGACACGGCACGCATCCGCAAAAAACATAATTTCCTCAAGCCACTGACGGTGCCGGCGGGAACCTACCCGAACCAGACCGAACTCGTGACCTCCGTCGGCTCCTGGAGTTTTGTGCTCGCGCGCCAGAGCCTGGACGACGAGCTTGCCTACCGGCTCGCGAAATCGATCCATCGCGGCTACAACAATCTGGTCAAGCGTGTCGCACAGGGACACGAGACCACGCCGCAGAACACGGTGGCCGCGGCACCGCGCACCGCTAATATCCATCCGGGCGTGCAGAAATATTTTCGCGAGATCGGGATTATTAGATAAAGCGCCTTCAGCGCTTCTTCAATGTGCGCTCAACATAATCCTGAATACGTGCGGTGGCCTCCGGTGCGGCCCAGATCTCAATCGCAGCGGCGTCGATCTTATCGCCCTCGCGCTGCATCCGCTCGATCACCGGCAAATGCATCTGGCGCTTGGTCATGGCAAACGTCGTCGCCGGCAGTGCGGTGAGATTCTGCGCCACGCCAATCGCGCGGTCCAGCAAGTCTGCGGCCGAAATAACCTCGTCGATCCACCCGCGTTCCGCTCCACCATCGGGCAAATACGTCTCGCCCGCATAGATCGCCTGCGAAAAATAGCGCGACAGCGTAACCGAACGCATGACCTCAAAGGCCAGCGCGGGAAACGGCAAGCCAACCAGCAATTCCGTCACGCCGATACGGCCATTGCCCTGCGCCATCAAGCGCCGGTCGGCGCAGCACGCCAGCACACAACCGCCTGCAATGGCATGCCCGTTGAGCGCCGCCACCACCGGTTTCGGGAAATGGAACACCGCGTCGAACATGGTATTGAGCGCGGGTAGAAACTTACGGACATAGCCCGGCCCGCCGTCGCTGGTGCGCACGAGCTCAACGCCCGCAGAGAAGATACTGCCCTGCCCTGTCAGCACCACAGCCTTTGCCGTCGATGACCGCAGCACCGTGAATTCATCTATCATAGCCTGGCAGAATTCGAGATCCATCGTATTGGCCTTGCCGTAGGCCAATTTCAAAACAACGATGCCACCTTTTTCGCTTTTCTCGATCACGTGAATATCCCCCGTTGCGCCGCGCAACCTCTCACAAACGCGAAGCTGATGTAAACGCAATGCGCTGCACGTCTTCAGCGCGTGACATAAGCCGCCCGGCGTGCACCACCGCGACCGTGAGCACAACGACCGCCATTCCCTGATGCAGCAGCGCCAGCGCCAACGGCGCCGCATAAATCAGTGTGAGAATCCCAATCGCTGCTTGAATCGTAATGGCCGCGGCAAGCATGAGCGCTCCATTCAGCGCGACCGTTGTGCGTTGCCACACGACATCAACAACATGCGCAATGGAAAGCAACCACAATGCATAGGCGATCATGCGATGCTCAAACTGCACGGTCAGCACATTGTCGACAAAATTGCTCCACACCGGCGCGAGATAGAGCAAACGCTCTGCTGACGGCGTCAGTCCGCCATCGATGAGCGGCCATGTGTTGTAAATGAGACCGCCGCGCAATCCGGCGACCAGCGCACCGAGAAAGATCTGCACCAGCACCACAATGAGCAGCCCAACCGCCCAGGCACGCACGCGCGCAGGCACGATGTGCGGCTCAGCCGCGCGCAGCCGCTGTGCGGTCCACAAGACTGCCACGTAAATGATGCACGCAAGGGTCAGATGGAATGCCAGCCGCTCATGCGCCACGCTCGCGCGCGCGCTCAATCCGGACATCACCATCCACCAGCCCGCCACGCCCTGCAGCGCACCGAGGCCAAAGATGATCCAAAGCCGTACGCGCAAACCCGGCTCGATCCAGCCCCGCCACAAAAAGTAGAGAAATGGCAGCGCAAACACCGCCCCGATCAACCGCCCGAGAAATCGGTGCGCCCATTCCCACCAATAGATGGTCTTGAACGCGTCCAGGCTCATGCCGAGGTTGCGTTCGCGGTACTGCGGAATGGTCTGATATTTTTCGAATTCGGCCTGCCATTCCGCCTGTGTAAGTGGCGGTAATGTACCGGTGACCGGCTGCCACTCGACGATCGAAAGCCCGGACTCGGTGAGCCGCGTCGTCCCACCCACCAGCACCATGACCACAATGAGCGCCGCCACCACGAGCAGCCAGCACCTGATGGCGCGGTGGCGGAAGGGGTCGGCGTGCGCATCTGGCATCGCGGCTGTTCGCATATTGCATCCATATAGTCCTGGCGCCATTGCGGCATCAACCGCGCAGCGCCACCCCATTCGGAACCGCAGAGCGATCGAAACCTTGCGCGCCAAGGTGAGGCAGCGTAGAGGTTCGCCTCAAGTCGGAGCGTAGCGCAGCCCGGTTAGCGCACCAGTCTGGGGGACTGGGGGTCGGGAGTTCAAATCTCCCCGCTCCGACCAAATTTCCTTTTTCTTTCAATAATCAAGAATCCTAGCTACGGCTTGATACGCGCCTGGGCTTTCCAGGAACGCCTAGCGCGCACTCAAGCGCTTCGCGATCCCAATTTCCTGCAGTCGCCGCGGCATCGTAGGTGCTTTGCAAAAACTCTATCAGCATGGAGTCAGGGCTCTTTGCCAGACGGACGGCATCGTACGGCAAAAGAAATTGTCCCAGCTCTTTGTTGTATTGTGTTCCCTCCGGGCGAACGCCATACGAGCGAAAGCCCTTCGGCTCGGGATACGAATAAGAATAGAACGACGCGTGGTCGATGTTCCCGCCCCCCGGCCAAAACCCGGCACTACTGACTTGGTGCGAATAGGCCTCTCGCATCACCTTGGCGAGTGGCCCGCTGTCAGGCAGAAGCGGCGCAGCGCGTCCCGAAAATCGCGTAACCGCCAAATCGAAACTGCCCCAAAAGAAATGTACCGGACTGCACTTCCCCAAAAACGCAGTGCGGAATTTCGAAAAAACGCGATGCACTTGGAGAAGAATACGCCAAAAGCGCTGCGCATATTCGGGATCGTAGGCTGAGTGCGTTTGATCCTCGCTAAACGCGATCGGGTCTGTAAGCTCACACGGCATTTCGTTGATGCGAACAATAATCCCAAGCTCCGTCAACGCAGACATGACGTTGCTGTAAAATAGAGCAACGGACTGCGGCTTCAGGAGCACTTGCCGGAACGCACCATCGCTCGTGCGTATCCACAGCACGTGATCCACGAAATCAAACTCGATACAAAAAACGCCGCTCTCGCATGGGATGACGGAGGTCGAAAGCCCCCGCTCCGTGACATACAAAACAACGTGCCACGAATGATTGAGCCACGGCGTAAGCGCTGCGCGAATTTTCCCGACCACTTGTGTCCACAGTTGCAATGTCTGACAAGTATCGGCCCAAGCCTCCAACGGCAGCTCCGGCCAAATCTGATCCTGGCCCTTGGCCATATTTTGCATGCATTCCTCCCTCACGCGCCCCTTCGCGGCATCGCCGCGGAATCGCCATTGCCATAAATCTAGCGATTTGGGTCGCGTCTGGCACGATTGGCGAAAGAGTGCGGCCTGTGGGCGCACGGAACGCAAAGAAAATTATTCAGGTTGAGTCCGCTTGGAGCGCTTTTCCCAGGCTTGCAGGCTCACCCACTCCGCCTCGGTTTCGCTGGTTTGCGCCTCGGTCAACAGGACACGTTGCCGATCAAATGGCCTTGAACGAACGAAAATGTAGTTCCCGCAATGTGGACAGACCGTTTTTCGCTCCGGTCTTTTCGTCAGAGCCTGCTCGCAATAAGGACACACATCGTCGAGGCGCCCAATATCCGACAATGGAGGCCGCGGCGTTCGGGGTAATTTGGGGCGGCGTGACATTGCGCTGCCGCTTATATCGCGTTGTTTATTCCTATTCTGCCGCCGCAGTCCTGGCTTCCGTTGCGAGCGAGAGAGTTGCCAGCGCCGGATAGCGACCCAAGGCGAAGAGTACTGCCGCCACCATCGCATAGCCGATTGCGACTGAAGGCGTTACGGCGATGCCAACTGCTTCGCCGTGCATGAAGCCAAAGAATGTGAGCACTGCACCGGTCGCGGCGAATGCCGATGCTTCCGTAAATTTCTTCTCGATGATGAAAACCGCGATGGCCGCCAGGATGAGCCCCGTCAGAATGGCGCCGCCGCCCAGCACCTCGAGCCCGTGGTACAGCACACCGAGCTGACCAAGCTTTTCAAACCCGACTGTCGCGGCGTTCGTTCCAGCCGCTCCCAATGCGCCGTCGATCTGCACCTTGCACCACGCCGCCAGATGCGGCACCAGCGCGAGCACAATCGCGGGCGCGTGCGACTTGTGTGTTTCCTGGAACGCCTGCGCGCCGATGAGCATGCCGATGTAGAGTAGAATTGGTGAAATCGCGACAAGCGGTATCAACGACGACATCAACGCGATGATGCCGAACCAGGACAACACGATGACCAATACACCTGTCGCCGCGGAATAGCCGATGCGGCCACCCATCGCTTTCCAGCCCGGATGTCCGATGTAAACCGCGTTGATGAACGGATTGCCCATCAGGCAGCCGATCAAGCTGACAACACCATCGGCCGAGAGCACGCGGGTGGTGGGATATGTATCGCCCGCAGCTTCCGCACTTTCCACGTTGTCCATCGCCTCGACCAGATCGTAGATCCCGAAAGGTATGGCTGTGACAAGGATGATGCCGAGGAACTCGAAGCCCGAGAACACCGCACCAAACGCCGGCAGCGGCACCGAAAAACCGAAATTGGCGAACGCGCCGGTAACATTCTGCAGACTCATGCCGCCGATGCCGGACCCGAACAGGTTCGAGCCCCAGGCGATCGCCATGCCCACCACGATCGCCACGAGACCGGCCGGCATGCCCTTGGGATATTTGAAGCCGCCGAACCAACTCGCCAGAATGACGGCAAAACAGGTAATTCCGATGGCAGGCGTCATATACATTTCAAGCGCCGGCCGCATCGAGATGAATGTGATGGATACGCCCGCAAGCGTGCCGAGCAAAGCTGCGCGCGGCGTGATTTTCCTGATGTAAGGCGCGATGAAGCCACCGATCATCAGGATGAAACTCTGGAAGAACACCCAGACCAATCCAGCGGACCAGCCCTTGAATGGATCGCCGGTCTTAATCGTGATCGGCAGCATGATGACGAAGGTCACCACAAACATATGTGGCACGCTCACGCCCGAGGGCAGCGCGCAGACGTCGTCGCGGCCGGTCTTCTGCGCAAGCCTGTAGGCCAGCCACGCGTAGTAGAACGTGGACAGGCACATCATCAGACCCAGCGCCGGCAGGATGCGGCCAAACACAAGAGAGTCGGGCATCTTGAGCACGAAACGCAACAAGCCGGTCAGCACAAGCATGTTGACTAGAATGTTGGTGCCAAATCCGAAAAATGCGTTCCAGTCGGTGGATGTCCACAATATCGGTTGGCGTGTTGTGTGCCGCATCACACGTTTCCCCCTAGATAAAATTCCCAAACGTAAACTCCGCCGCGGAGGCGCTGTCTCGTTCCCATGGCTATGGAGGTGCCAGCCATGAGCGTACGAGACATCCGCCTCCGCAACGGGGAGATCAGAAGCTGAAGCCTATGCCGCCGTTGTAGATGAAGACGTCTTTTTTGGCGTCGGCGAACGAAGTCGCAGCGCCGGTGACAACCTGCGCACCGAGCAAGCTGTCGTTCGTGATGCGGTAATATTGAACGCCGCCCTTGAGATACCAGCTGCCAAGCCGTTTCGGCACGACAGATTCAAGCGAGTATTTCGCTTGTATGCCGGTCGAGAACACGCCCATGCTGCCCGAAGAGCAAGCCGTGGCGCTCAAAGGTCCGCAGAAATTCGTCGTACCGTCGTTTCTGTTCCAGTAGCTGGACGGTCCAACCGTGACCCAAGTCGGGAACGTGAAGCTGAGCGGGATAGCCCAGTATGGCTTCATACTGATCGTCGGCTTAATGCCGAGCTCGACGCGATAGGTGCTTGATGTTTTGCCGAGCACGACGGTCGACCCGCCGGTGTAGTTGTAAAACAGATTCACATACGGATTGAGCGGGATCGGTAGACCCCACGTCGCGTCGTTGGCGCCGAGACTTAAGACAAACATGCGCGCCGTCGGGAGACCACCGGGAAACTCGAACTGGAGACTCTGTGCCGTGAACGTGTAGTACTTGGCGAATCCGACGCTACCGCCGACCCACCAGTCCATTTCCTGCCACGACCTCGAGCCGACAGGCGGCGACGACCATAGTTCGTTCCATATGCCACCGAAGACGGAGAAGCTGTTGATGAACCCCGTCGGATTTTTATAGATATCCAAACTGAGGCCGACTTCGAATTGACTCAATGAACCGCGGTTCGGGTAGATCCGCAAACCGCCAGGAGTCACGCGGCCGCTGGCGATCGTGTAGTCCGCATAACCGTGCACATCGAGCGGCATACTCGCACCAACGATCGGTTCCTTTGTCTTGACGGGCATGATGTCCGCTGCAGACGCAACGGATGACATTCCCGCTAGCCCCAGCGACAACGCCGCTCCCGCCAAATACGCAGTCGTATTTCGAATGATAGACATTAGACACTCCCCCATTAAATTGAACCGAACGGCCCACGCCGTACTCCGGCAACAAACCACCTTATCTCCGCCAACTGAATTCAGCCAACTGAGCGAGGTCGAAACGCAACACCTTCATGACGGTGAAGACCGAGCGCGAAGCCCCTAGCCCCCTGGAGTTCGCAAGTCCTGTGCCAGATATGACAATCCCGTGAAGTTGTTGGCGAGTGTTGCCTGTTTCGCTATCGGCTTCAAAACCATCGCAATTATTGGCGCAGATTTGACTGCTGATTTAATAGGCAGATTTACTTTAACCTTTGAGACCGCGAGTTGCTCAATAATAGCTCGCGGGCTGCTCAATGCAAACCCATTGCAACCAGCATGGCTTGTGAAGTGGAAACCCAACCAAATATACCACCCTGCGCCTTGATCATTGCCAATCCCATCGTGTGGAATTCCGGAAAGTACGATGCGCAGCAATCGCCCAACACGATGCAGCGAAAGCCGCGATCATTTCCTTCGCGCACCGTCGTGTTGACGCAGACCTCCGTCGTCACACCGCACACGAAAAGTGTCTCCACGTTGCGCCGCTTGAGAGCGCTCTCCAATTCGGTGTGGTAGAAAGCGCCCTTGCCAGGCTTGTCGATCACCAATTCGCCAGCCACGGGATAAAGTTCCGGGATGATGTCGTGACCGGGTTCGCCGCGGATCAGAATTCGTCCCATCGGACCGGGCGCGCCAATGCGCAATCTCGGATCGCCGCGTTCGATTTTCAACGGTGGCGCGTCGGAGAGATCCGGTAAATGGCCCTCGCGAGTGTGAATAACGAACATGCCAGCCGCTCGCGCCGCCGCAAGTACCGCTTGGCAGGGCGCGACCGCCGCCTTCAAACGCGACACATCGTTGCCAAGCGCCGCGCCAAATCCGCCGAGCTCGAGAAAATCCCGCTGCATGTCGATGATGACAAGCGCGCTCCGCCCAAGATCGACCTTAACTTTCGCCGGTTCGGCTTCGATCATGGTCTGCGGCATGGCGGTCTCATTCTATGGCCGATTCACTCAAGAAAACTCCAAGCAAGATCGAGGCCAATATCTTGGTGAAAGCGCTTGGCCCTCTTTCCTCAAGGCCGCAATCATTGGCAATATGTTCGTGATTCAATGGATTTGATACCGGCTGCCGCCCCCACCGCTTGCGTCGCCTCTTTCATCGCTGGAGCCCGATTTGACCGAGACTGTCGCCGCAATCCTCAAGGCGCTTCGGGCACGAAATATAACGCCGGCCGAAGTCGTCGCGCGCAGCTTTGAGCGCATCCGCGCGCACGGCGATGACGCGATATTCATTTTGCTTCGCGATGAGGCGAAGGTCATCGCGGACGCAAAGAGCCTTGCGGCCGAGGGCCACGCCGATCGCCCACTCTATGGCATTCCCGTTGCAATCAAGGACAACATCGATGTCAAAGGTCTGCCGACCACGGCCGGCTGTCCGGCCTTTGCCTACAACCCCAAGCGCGATGCAACCGTCGTAGCGCGCCTCAAAGCCGCAGGCGCCCTCATCATCGGCAAAACCAATCTCGACCAATTTGCGACCGGCCTTGTGGGCGTGCGCTCGCCCTACGGCGTTCCACGAAACCCTCATAATCCAAAGCTGATCCCGGGCGGTTCAAGTTCAGGCTCCGCAGTTGCGGTTGCAGCCGGCCTCGTGCCGCTTGCTCTTGGTACAGATACCGCGGGCTCTGGCCGCATTCCGGCAGGGCTTAACAACATCGTTGGGCTAAAGCCCAGCCTCGGACTCGTGTCGAATGCGGGCGTTGTTCCGGCCTGCCGGACTCTTGATTGCGTCTCGATATTTGCGCTTAGTCCCGATGATGCATGGACTGCACTCTCGGCCATTGCCGGCGTCGACCAAACGGACCCTTATTCCCGCTCACTGCCGCTCGGAATGCCCGGCGAGATTCCGCCGGTCATGCGCATCGCCGTCCCACGCGCGTCCGGTCGCATTTTCTTTGGCGACAGGCGCGCGAAATCTTCATTCGATGCGGCGTTAAAACGCCTGATCTCCCTTGGATTAGAAATTGTCGAGATTGATTTTTCGTCATTCCTGGAAGCGGCGAAATTGCTCTACGAAGGTCCCTGGTTGGCGGAACGTTATGCCGCCGTCGGAGAATTCATCGACAAGCATCCGAAGAAAGCGCATCCGGTGACGCGCCAGATCATCACCGGCGCCAAGAAATCTTCCGCCGTCGATGCATTCCACGCTTTCTACCGGTTGGCCGAATTGCGCGCCAAGGCGCAAGTCATCCTTTCACGCGTCGATGTGCTCATGGTTCCGACTGTGCCAACGGCCTACACCGTAGCCGAGATAAAGGCCGATCCAATCCGGCTTAACAACAAACTCGGAACCTATACGAACTTTGTCAATCTGCTCGATCTGGCCGGCATCGCTGTTCCCGCCACCATCGCACCGGATGGTACGCCGTTCGGTGTCACGTTTCTGGCGCCGGCCGGTCATGATGCCTTGCTCGCATCGATCGGCCGGCGCTTTCATGCCGACACCGGCCTGTCACTTGGAGCACTAAAATTGCCGCAGCCGGAATTGGCGGCACTTTCTGCCGTGCCGGGCGTGGACGAAATCGCGCTCGCGGTGGTTGGCGCACATCTCTCCGGCATGCCGCTCAACGGTGAACTCAAAATTCTTGGCGCGCGTTTCCTGGAAGTTGCGGCAACGACAGCGGACTATCGGCTCTACGCACTTAGCAATTCGACGCCGCACAAACCCGGACTGCTGCGCGTACCGAGAGCGACCGGCGCCGCGATCGAAGTCGAAATTTGGGCGCTGCCCATTCAAGCTTATGGACAATTCGTCGCCGCAGTACCGCCACCTCTCTCGATTGGCACGCTCTCGCTTGCCGACGGAAGAATGGTGAAAGGGTTTCTGGTCGAGGCCGAAGCCATCGCCGGCGCGCGCGATATCTCAAACTTCGGCGGCTGGCGCGCGTTCATAGCCGGAGAAAAACTTCGCGCCTGATCAAAAACGATGACCCCGGTTCGCGTCGAGCGGACAAATTGCTCACCGCGTCCCGGCGTAGATCTCATACTCCTCGCGCACCGTCATGATGTGAGCACGCATGGCAGCCCCCGCCCCGCTGCGATCCCCGCGCAGGATGGCCACCACCACGCAATCGTGCTCCATGTGGGATTTCGCAAGCCGCCCAAGATTGCGGAATTGCGCGCGCCGGAATGGCTGCACCCGTGCGCGCGTGGCGAGCGTCATCTCAGCCAGGTAGCCATTATGAGCGCCGGCATAGATCGCGCCATGAAACGACTCGTTCGCCTCGTGAAAGCATTGCGGATCGCCGACCTGGATGAGCGCTCGCAATTGCTCGTGGCCCACCTCAAGCGCTCTGCGCTCCACGCCCGTCATGCGTTCGGCGCAAAGGCCGGCGCACAATGCTTCGAGTTCAGCCATCGCCTCGAACATTCCCAAGAGCCGATCCGTGCTCGGCCGCGCAACGAGAGCGCCGCGATGCGCCCGCGCTTCCACAAGTCCGCTAGCGGCCAGCTGCCGGATCGCCTCACGCACCGGCGTACGTGAAACGCAAAAACGCCGCGCCAGATTCATTTCGTCCAGCGCCGCACCTGGTTCGAGCACACCGC
The DNA here is from genome assembly GCA_003169835.1 of Hyphomicrobiales bacterium. Lineage (GTDB taxonomy): Bacteria > Pseudomonadota > Alphaproteobacteria > Rhizobiales > Xanthobacteraceae > PNAI01. The sequence goes on from PNAI01000058.1 coordinate 29,310, forward strand.
CGATGATTTCATCGGCGAGCTGCAACCGCAGCTCTTCGGCAAGCGTCTTGCGGCTATTGTCAATGACGATGCTCATGGTCAGCCTGCGCGCGGTTCATCGATGAGGCTCACGTGTCCGGCGACGACCCGCCAGCCGTCGTCGAACCGAACCCATGTCTGCGTTTGCCGCCCCACCTTTCCGGAAGTGGCCGCACGGTGGAACAGCGTCGACGCCACCGCAAAATCGCGGCCGTAGGTGGTAATCACAGTTTTCGAAAGCGTGCGCGCAAGGCCGGCCGGCGAGCGCCCGGCGCGGAACTGCTTGATCTCCGCATAGCCGTAAAGAATTTCAGTCGCGCCATAGCGGATTGTTTTGGAGTCATCGCGAAACATCGCATCGAGGGTCTCGACATCGTTCAAAACAAGCGCGCATTCGTAGCGCTCGAATGCCTCTTTTACTTCCTTGACCACATCCGGCCGGTCGATTTCCATCTACCCCTCCCTAGAATTTCGGCCGTTGTGCCGAAACGGCACCCGACTGCTCGAGCGCATGCGCGATCCGCAGCGCCACGTCCTCGCGCCACGGCGCGGCGATGATTTGCACGCCGACCGGCAGCGGCTTCAGCGCCACCGGTACCGCCGCCACCGGCAATCCAATAAACGAAATCGGCTGCGTATAAATTCCGAGGTTCGGCCGCACCGGCAATTCAATTCCGTCGAGCACAAATGTCTGTTGGCCGATGGCGGGCGCCGCACAAGGCGTCGCCGGCGCTAAAATCGCATCGACCTCATTGAACAACTCAAGCACCCGCTCGCGATACCAGCGGCGAAATTTCTGCGCCTGCACCACAAGTGCTGCGGGGATCATCGCCCCCGCGATCAAGCGATCGCGCACCGCCGGATCGAAATCTTTCGCACGCTTGCGCAGGCGGTCGAGATGCAGCGCCGCACCTTCCGCCGATGTGATCACATATGCCGCAGAGCGAGCACGCTCGGCTTCAGGGATTTCGATCTCGCGCCGCACGTTGAGCGCCGCTGCAACACGCGCGAGCGCATCTTGCGCCTCGGGAAACGCACCTTTGCGGAAATAGCCGCCAGCCAATGCGATACGAAGGTTGTCGGTTCCGCGCCCAAGCAGTGGCACGACCGCCTCTGCAGGTCTTTTCACGCACACCGGATCATCTGGATCATGTCCCGTCATGGCGTCATAGCTGAGCGCCAGATCGCGGGCTGTGCGCGCGAACGGCCCGACATGGTCAAGACTTGCGACAAACGGAAATGTGCGCGCACGCGAAAGCCGCCCGTAGGTCGGCTTTAGCCCAAAAATCCCGCAGAACGACGACGGCACCCGAATTGAGCCGTTGGTATCCGAGCCCAACGCCAAAGGCACAAGCCCGCCCGCCACAGCCCCACCCGATCCGCCGGAAGATCCGCCGGTCATGCGGCGCAAACCATGCGGATTGCGCGAAGGCCCGTCGTGGATGTTCTCGCCGGTGAAATCGTAGGCGTACTCGCCCATGTTCAGTGCGCCGACGAGTACAGCACCCGCGGCTTCCAGTCGTTCGATCAACGTCGCATCACGCTTGGCCGGCTTGCGATCGCGGTTGATCTTGGAGCCCGCGAGCGTCGGCAGACGCGCAATATCGAATAAATTCTTGACCGCGAACGGCACGCCCGCAAGCGGCCCGAGTGTTTTGCCTTCGCTGCGCGCCCGATCGATGGCAAGAGCTCGTGTGCGGGCACGATCGGCCACTACCGTAGTGAAGCAATTAAGCTTGCGATCGAGCTTCTTGATGCGATCGAGCGTTGACTCCACGATCGCAAGCGCACTCTCTCCTTTCGCGACCGCACCCGCCATCTCCGCGGCGGAAGCCCATGCACTATTCGTGCTCATGGCACGAATACCGGCGCAGGTTCCGCCTCGTCGTCCAACGCAAAAGCCGCAACGAAGGCGCCGTGCCGCAACGTAACTTGCAAATTGGCGCGGATCGCCGCTTTCCAGATCTTGTCGATCTTGATCCCGAGCGAACGCGCGGTCTCTCCGATGACATCATCGAGCGGATCATATTTCTCCGTCACGCGCCGAAGATTATTTCGCCCTCCTTTGCGCAAGAGAGATATCGCCGAGGATTGCTTGCGCGATTTTCTAAGCTTGTGCGCCATCACAAACCCTCTTTCTCGCCTGTAAAATGACACGCCGCTTCGCGGTTGCCGAACCGGCGCAACACCGGCATTGCCCCCTTACATTGGTCTACACCGCGCGGACAACGCCCGTAAAATCGGCAAACATTGGGATCCGGATCGATCGGGCTCATCGGCTCGCCGAGAAGCCGCAGACGTTCCACGCCGCTTATGTCGGAGCTTGGCACCGCGGCCACCAGGGCTTGCGTATAGGGGTGCAGCGGGTGCTCAAAGACTTCTCGCGCCGGTCCGACCTCCACGATCTTGCCGAGATACATGACGATCACGCGGTCGCACAGCAGCCGCACCACACTCAAATCATGCGACACGAACAGATAGCTGATGCCAAGCTGCTCTTTGAGCCTCTGCAGCAGTTGCAGGATCACGACCTGCACCGACACATCGAGCGCCGCAGTCGGCTCGTCGAGCACGAGCAGATCCGGCTCGACCGCGACCGCACGCGCGATGCCAACGCGAGCGCGCTGGCCGCCGGAGAGTTGATGTGGAAAGCGGCCCAGCAGCTCGGCCGGCAGTCCGCATTGCTGCGCCGCCTGCTCGACTTTCGCACGCAGCGCCTTGCCGCGAAGTTTCTTCAAGCGCCGCAAGGGATCGGCGATCGCATCGAACGAGGTGAAACGCGGATTGATGCTCTCCCCCGCATCTTGGAACACCATTTGGATGCGCGCGCGATCGGCATCGCGCGCAAAGCGCCGGCTCGGCACGAGCGACAATTCACGCATGCCGAGCTTAATGCTGCCTTCGGTCGGATCGATCAGCCGCGTGATCGCGCGCACGAGCGTTGACTTACCGCAACCTGACTCGCCGACCAGACCGACGGTCTCGCCCTTTCCGATCACGAAGCTTACGTCGTCGACAGCATGCACGTGCGGGAGGTGCACCGGCCCGCCACCGCGCAGCCGTCTTCGCAAGCGCTCGATCGGGCCAACCGCACGGCCGACCGGAAAACGCTTTGATAATTCGGCGACGTCGAGAAGTACGGTCATCGCAGCGGGTTCCAGCAGGCGACCATATGGGCGGCTACCGCAGGCGAGCGCGGAAGCGGCTGATCGCACTCCGTCATTTTGCGCGGGCAGCGCTCCGAATAGCGGCAAGGCGGCAGGTCGGTGCGGCGCAGATCCGGCAGCGCACCAGGAATCGAGGCAAGTTCATCCAAATTCGCCGCGCGATCGGGCGTCGCCGCAATCAACTCCGCCGTATAAGGATGCCGGGGCCGCTCGAAGAGCTCGCGTGTCGCAGCGCATTCGATCACATGACCGGCGTGCATGACAGCAATGCGATCCGCCCGCTGCGCCGCGAGCGCAAGATCGTGCGTGATGAAAATTGTGGCCATACCGGTGCCCGACGAAAGTTCCGAGATCAAATCCATGATCACGGCTTGCGTGGTGACATCGAGGCCCGTGGTTGGCTCGTCCGCGATCAACATCGAGGGTTTGGCGGCAATCGCGATGGCGATCATTACGCGCTGGCACATTCCGCCCGACATTTCGAACGGATAAGCCTTGGCGCGGCGAGAAGGATCGGGGATGCCGACCGCGCGCAGCATTTCGACGGCGCGTTCCGGCGCTTCTTTGCGCGGCACATTGCCATGGCGGATGAGCACATCGGCGATCTGGCGCCCAACCGACCGAATGGGATTAAGCGCCGCGCGCGGATTTTGAAAGATCATCGCGATCTCACGCCCGCGCACTTCGGACATCGCTGCGTTGCTGGCACTCAAAAGATCAAGTCCGCCCAGCATGGCGGTGCCGCCTGTGACATGGCCGGCCGGATCAAGAATACCCATCACCGCGTAAGCGGTGACGGATTTGCCCGAGCCTGACTCGCCGACGATCGCCAGTGTCTCACCCTTGGCCACAGTAAAGCTCACCGACTCCAGCGCCTTGACCACGCCTGAACGCGTGCGGAATTCGACCGAAAGGTTTTGCACCAAAAGCGCGGGCGCGACACTCATGTGCGCCTCCGCGGATCGACAATGTCGCGCAACCCGTCGCCGAGCAGATTGAAGCAGAACACCGCGATCATCAGCGCCGCGCCCGGAAACAGCGCGATCCACCATTCGCCCGAGACGATGAAGGCCGCGCCTTCCGCCACCATGATCCCCCATTCGGCGGTCGGCGGCCGCACGCCGAGACCGATGAACGAAAGTCCGGCCGCGTTGAGGATGGCGTATCCCATGGTGAGAGACATCTGCACCGCCAGGATCGGAAACACATTCGGCAGTACGTGGAATCCGACAATGCGAAACTCGCTGTTCCCCGACAACCGTGCGGCTTCAACGAAGCCTGCTTCGCGCCGCACATTAGCCTCCGCGCGCGCAACGCGCGCATAGAGCGGAAAGTTCACAATCGCGGTCGCGATCACGATGTTCTGCACCGTATTGCCAAGCGCAGCGACAATCCCCATTGCAAGCACGAACAGCGGGAACGCCATGATCGTATCGGCAATCCGTCCGACGATACGATCGGTCCAGCCGCCAAAATAGCCTGCGGCAACGCCGGCCAGTCCTCCCATCAGGAAAACCAGCACAACCGAGGCGATAGCGATGAAGAAATCGAGTCGCGTCGCGACGATGACCCGGCTGAACACGTCGCGGCCGAGCTGGTCGGTTCCGAACCAATGCCGCAACGACGGCGGCTTCAATGCCACAATCGTGTCGCTTGCGAATGGATCGTGCGGAACCAGATACGGGCCGAATGCCGCAGCGATTACGATCAGTACGAACAGCGCAAACGCAAAGCCCGTAACCGGGTTCTCGCCCATGACATAGCGCGCGTGCCGGACGGTGGCGGCAAGCGCGGTCATGCCTCGAGCCTCATGCGCGGATCGATCAGCCCGTAGAGAATGTCGATGATAAGATTGAGCGCCACATACATGATCGCCATCGTCAGCACGAAACCTTGCACCGGCGCAAAATCCGACGCGATCAGCGCTTCGACTGCGAACGAGCCGATGCCGGGCCACGCGAACACCTTCTCCACCAGCACATTGGCGCCGAGCAGGAATGAGAACACCATGCCAAGCGTCGTGATGACCGGCAGCATGGCGTTTCGGAAAGCATAGGTGACGACAACGGTGAACGACGATAGCCCGCTCGCGCGCGCACTACGCACAAAATCTGACGACAGCACGGCAAGCATCGAAGCGCGCGTCATGCGTGCTATCGGCGCTAGCGAGAAGATACCGAGTGTAAGCGCCGGCAAGATCAGTTGCTTAAGGCTAGCGACGAACAGCGCGCCGTTACCTGCAATCAGACTATCGATCAGATAAAATCCCGTCACTTGCGGCGGCGGGCTGAAGAAAATGTCGAGCCGGCCCAGCGGTGCGGGTGCCCAGCCCAATTTATAATAGAATACATAGATGAGAATGAGACCGGTGAAGAACACCGGCAACGACACGCCGGCGGTCGTCACCACACGACAGGCGTGGTCGATCAGCGAGCCCGGCTGTGTCGCCGCAAGTATCCCAAGCGGCACCGCAATCGCCATCGAAACCAGCAGTCCCAGCAATGTGAGCTCCGCCGACGCCGGGAGTCTCCTCTTGATTTCGGCCGCTACCGGTTGGCCTGTGGTGAGCGAGCTACCAAGATCGCCGTGCGAAAGATCGCCGATATAGCGCACGAATTGCACGATCAGCGGTTGATCAAGACCGAGCTTTACCCGGATCTCTTCGACCGCCTCCGCCGTTGCCGCAGGTCCCGCAAAATACGCTGCCGGATCGCCAGGCAACGCTCGCGTCAGGAGAAAGGTAACGATCACCACCCCAATGAGGCTCGGCACAGCCAACAGCAAGCGTTTGAGGATCAGATTCCCCATGGTCCCTCCCCGCTCGACGCAGGTGCGATCACGCCTTCACGAGCGAGCGATAGTCGAGGCGCCGGTGGAACCAGTATTGATAGCCGGACACGTTCTTCTGCATCGCGACATTGACGTAAGGCTGGTAGATCGGAATGCGCGGCATGTCGGTGAAGGCGGTATCGACGAAGCCCTTCACGTCCGTCTCATAGGTTGCCTTGTTGCCTTCGGCCGCCGCGGTGACGGCGCCATCGACGAAACCGTCGAGCGTCTTCGACTGGTAGCTCATGGTGTTGAAGATCGAATTCTTGCCGTGATAGCACCAGATGAAGAAATACTCGGGATAATCGAGCCACCCCGAGAACACGTTGGTGTAGAGCGGCAAAGTCTTCTTGTTGAGTTCGGTCCGCCACGTCGCGCCGGGAATCTTGTTGATCGTGCATTTGATGCCGATTTGCGCAAGGCTTTCCTGCGTGAGCACGCAGAGCGGCTCGTTGACGCCGGCAAACCCGAGATCGAACGAGAGCGTGGTCTCAAAGCCGTTGGGATATCCGGCTTCAGCCATAAGCTGCTTTGCCTTGGCGATGTCGGTATTGAACTTGGTCGGCTGCGGCCAGGCCACTTCGGTCGCCTTATCGGCGGGTGCGCCGAACATCGGTTTCGACAGACCGAACAGAACCGCGTCCATGATTTTCTGATAAGGGATCGCGTAGGCGACAGCCTGACGCACCTTCAAGTTGTCGAACGGCGGGGTCTTTACATTCATGCCGATGTACTGGATGCCGTTCGAATACGGCGTCGAGACTATAGTGAGCTTGCCCGCGTCTTTGAGCTCGACGAAGTCCTTGTTCGGCAGATCGTAGGAGATGTCGGCGTCGCCGCGCTCCAGCAGCGCGCGGCGGTTGCCGGCGGATGGCACAATACGCCACACGATGCGCTTGATCTTCGGCAGCGGCCCACCTTTCCAGTTTTCATTGCGCTCGAAGATCACCTCGGTTCCCGCAGTCCAGCTCGCCACGCGGTAAGCCCCACTGCCCGCGGTGTTCTGCTTTGTATATTCGAGGCCCCAGGGATCTTTTTCGGTCGCGTTCTTTTTCACCAGCTCGGAATTGACGATGCAGGGCACGATCACGGCGAGGTCCGGGATGGTCAGGCGATCCTTGCGCAGGAAATCGACGCGGAAGGTATTGTCATCGACAACCACAAATTGCTCGGGCTTGGTCAGCGAGCCGGCGCCCATCTGAAAGGTGGGAAATCCGCCAACCGTAACGGCGCGATCAAGCGACCATTTGACGTCCTTCGCGGTAACTGGTGTGCCATCATGGAAGGTTGCATTCTTCTTCAGTTTGAATGTCGCCGACATGTCGCCGATCTTCATGTCCTCGGCCAGTTCCATCTTGAACTTGTCGCGGTCGTAGTACGGCGTGCCGTTGACCGTCTTCATCTCGTGGCTGATGAGCCGGTCGTAGCAATTCCATGAAACCTCGTAGCCCGGCACGTTGGTACCGACGCCATGGATGTCCAGATTGTTCGGCCCGCTCTCGGAGACAATGAGCAGCGTCTCCTGCCGCGATTGCGCTTTGGCGGGCGACCACACGGCAGGGGCTGAAACCATCCCGCCTGCGGCAACGGCGGACATCGATCTGAGGAATTCGCGACGCTTCATCGGAGCCTCCCAAGGCTGTTGAAGATTCAGTTTCAGGGAGACATCCGCAAAGGATGTGCCAACAACGAAATTCGATTGGAAAAAATTATAAGCTATTGTTTTATTGATGTTTTTTTCAAGCCTTTGAGGTTTTTGAGCGGCGCGGTGTCATTATGCAATTGCATACAATACGATATTTTATGCCCATAAATTATGCAATTCCGGGAGATGACCAAAGGAGAACGGGTGCATCATTCAGAACCTAGCCGGCGGCTTGATCTCGCTACGATGAGCACGCACGCACTACGATCAAAAAATACACGACGGCGCTACTCATTCACATCAGCGACTCACGTGCGGTCGTTATGACCTTCCGGTGTGACCGAATCGAGGACGATGCCGCATCTCCCCAACACGCCGCCGAAATAATACCTCAGCCTGATCCAACGGCCATCGCCGAAATTAAATCGCCATTCCCGTTCGTCCTGTCCGCTCCGGTCAATATCGGGGCTGCCATACTGCCAAACGGATGCTGCGAAGAGATTAGCGCCCCGCGTCAGGCAGGTTTTCTTGTCCAAGTCCAATACGTTTGCTACTGAACCAAACACGCGCGTCAGACGCTCGCCGGTCCCGAACACATATGTGAGGTTGAACGAAGTGCCGAACAACGCAACTTTTGTTTGCGCCAGCGTCTTCAGCACCCGACGATCTCCGGTTGAATAGGAGAGACCGACGAGCGCGTCTGAACTGGATCGGGCATCTTCGAAACCGGTTCCAAATCCGATTTCTCCCACCCGTTCGAGTCGTTGACGCGACTGCTGCGCCAGCGCATCGCTCATCGGCAACGCCATCGCGAAAAGCAACGCCGGCATGTAAGTCAGGACAATAACGCCTACACGACCCATGTTGGGCACCAGCCACCAATTGACGCAAAGCAACTGACGATTTGCTGGACGGTATCTCACCGTTCCGCACATAATAGTACACATGCTCTGAGCATAAATATGATCAAAGGATTGCGAGTTTCGATCACACCGTCGCGAGTAAATGTCTAATGAAAATCAAATACTTGGCGGGTCACCGTACAAGATGCCCGCTAAAGCCGCAGCCATTCCGCCGCAATGATCGCGCATAGCGAACTCCAGCGCGCGCTAGGATTTTGATTTCCGCTCTTTGACGTTTCGCACTTCGGTATTCATGTGCACGTCCTTGCGCCGCCGTTTCTCGAGTTGCTTACCGGTCTCGAAATATTCGCCGCGCGTCGCGCGCGCGGCCGCTTCATCGAGTTCCGCCGACCATTCGCCCAATGAATAGCCAAACCACGGCGACTCCGGTTTGAGGTGCGGCAGACCGAGTTCCTCCCAGATCACCTTCGCGCGCTCCATGTATTCGCGCTTTGGCAGCGAGATCGGCGGAAAATTCTCTTTCAACGTTGCATCGATGAGCACCGAAGCATCCTGCCCGCCGTTGCGCTTGCTGCGCGGCCCATGACCCTGATCGCGATGCGGCAATATGTGAAAATCCAAATTGGGATTGGCACGATACGACATCGCCCAAAGGATGGCATCGGCATTTTCGGGGTCTATATCGTCGTTGAGCGCGATGACATATTTTCCTGCCGCGCGATGCAGCACCGCCGCACCATAGAGCGCGCGCCAGATTTCCGTCGTCGGCATATCGCGCTCGCAAATCAGCGCGATAACTTTTCGGATGTTGGTGAGCGGCTCATGCATCGACACACGCTTGACGCCCTTGATGCCCAACGTGCTGCGCAGGAAATTGAGAAACAGCGGCTCCATTCCGATGCGCTTGATCAGGCTCGACTCACTCGGCGTCACTTGCGAAATGATCGAGGTGAGGATCGCGTCGCGCCGTCGCGTGATGGCGGTGACGTCCATGAAGGCGTTGAACTCCTGCAGGTTCACATGTCCATGCGACTCGCCGAATGGCGCCTCCGGTTCGAGATATTCAGTATCGATGAAACCCTCGATGACGATCTCGGCCTCCGCCGGCACCAGCAGATCGACCGTTTTGGCCTTCACCACATTGATCGGCGTACCCACCAGCGCACCGGCGACATGAATTTCGTCCATCGTCTCCGGCAGTTTCTGCACCGAGGCAAACGTGATGCACGGCGGCGCGCCCAGCACGACAGCGCATGGTAATTTCTTAAATCCCCGCTCGCGCAGCTTTTCCCAATGATTGTAGATGCCCGGCCGCAGCTCTAACGATGGGTTCATCCCAAGCCGCCGCCGCGCTTTCATCTGGCCGCGGTAGTTGCCCATGTTTTGCACGCCGGTGTCGGGATCCTTGGTGATGTATTGCGAGAGCGTCGCATAGGGCGCGATGTCCCAGCCCGGCGTCGAAATTGGCAGCGGCAACCCATCGAGCCCCTGCCCCGGCTTGTCGAGCGCCTTGCCTGTAATCACGATCTCGTGGCACGGCGCGTTCTGCACGATACGAGGCGGCAGCGGATTTTGCGCGGCGCGCACCCAGCGCTCATCGATCTCCTCAAACGGACACCCTATACCGATACGATAGATTTCGCGGTTGGCGGCCAAGCCGCCGACCAATACGGGCATGTCATATTTACGGCCCTTGCTATCAACCACATTGGTGAACAGGAACGCCTTGCGATCCTTCTCCGCGATCCCGCCGCGAAATTGCCAACGCACAAGCGGGTGCATCTCGGTATCTTTGTTGATCGGCCGATCGACGGTGACCAACAGCCCAGCCTTGTCGAGCGCGCGCACATGATCGTGCAGATCGGGATAGGTGCGGCGTGTCGCGGACAGTTTTTTCTTCGCTGCGCGTTTGGGCTTGGTAACGGCATCCATATCGAATAATCCCTGTCAGCGGTCCGTCGCAAGGCAACTATACAACATTCGCGCTCACAGAACTCGTACGCTTGATCCAGTCTTCCCTTAGCTTGTCGCGCAACACCTTGCCGCGATCGCTTTTGGGCAATTCGGCGACGATGAAAACCTGCTTTGGTACTTTGGCGGGCGGCAGATGCTGTCGCGCATGTTGCAAGACGCTCTCTTCGGTCAGCGATTGATCCTTGGGCGCTACGTAGCACACGACCTCCTCGCCATAGATTTTGTCCGGCACGCCCACGGCGGCAACGTCGAGAATACCCGGATGCTTGAGCAGAACTTCATCGATTTCCAGCGGCGCGATGTTGACCCCGCCACGGATGATAATGTCCTTGGTGCGGCCGGAGACCCGCACAAATCCCTCGTCGTCCATGATGCCGAGATCGCCGGTCTTGATCCGCGCCGGCCGGATCGGCTCGACCGTGCCGTCGTCGCGCAGATAGCCGATCGCCGTGTGCGGCCCGCCCGCGGTAATCTCACCCTCGGTGCCGACCGCAACGGGTTTCCCGTCCGCCCCCACGATCTCGAATTCCTGGTGCAGCGCCGGCACGCCGACGGTGCCGATCTTGTTCTTATAGGTGCGGTTGCCACACACCCAGCCCGCCTCCGACATGCCATAGCACTGCAACAGTCTGACTCCGTACATCTCCTCGAACTGCGTCCATTGCTGTGCAGTGAGCGGCGCGGTGCTGCAGGTCATCAGCCGCAGCGTCGGCACGTCTTTCGCGGTAGTGCCGAGCGGCTTGTTGAGCAGCATGTTGAGCACGGTCGGCACTCCTGCAGAAAATGTGATGCCGCGCGTCTTGATCCACTCGAAGAACCGGCTGTGAGAAAACCTTTTTGCAATATGTATGGTCAGGCCTTTCTGAAGGAAAGGCATCAAACTCAGCACTTGCGCGGAATTCCATCCGAACGAGCGGTATTCCAGCGTGCGGTCGTCCTCCGTCAGCCCAAGAAATTCGAGCGTTGAAAGCCCATTGAGCCAATATGCACAGTGATCGTAGACCACGATCTTCGGCCGCGCCGTCGTTCCCGACGTGCAGAAAATACACGCGACATCCTCCGGATCGTTGCGCTCAGGGACTTCGTCGGCCCGGCGGCCTCTTTGCACCTTGGCAAAGAACTCGTCTTGCGGATCGGCCGTCCTTCCCCAGCGCCCAAAACGTACGCGCGGTGCAGGATGGTCGCCAACAAGCGCCGCCGCATCGATATCCTTATGGTAGAAAATGAGCTTTGGATTCACCGAGCGTGTGAGTTCAACCATCATCTTTTCGTTGATCTCGATATTGAGCGGGCAGACCACGGCGCCGATGCGCCATACCCCAAACCAGATCAGCAACTTTTCCAGGCATTCATCGGAGAGCAACAGCACGCGGTCGCCCTTTTGCAGGCCCCTGCGCTTGAGATCAGCCGCGATGTCGGTCGTGAGCCGGTCGAGCTCGCCGAACGTGATCGATGAATCGCCATCGAGATCGACGATCGCGGTCTTGCCCGGATCACGTATCCGATAGCGCGCAAACAACTCGGCAATCGGTTGATACGGAATACCGAGGTCGTGGTTGCCGAAGACGTCTGCCTGCACGCTGTTGCCTGCTACTTATTTTCGCCGACATAGGTGAGATCGTCGGCAATCTTGAGTTCGATCAGCACGTTCTCATCGGTCGAATCCTCGCACAGCATCGAACGGTGGCCGATGCCTTTTGGAATCATCAGCATGTCGCCAGGATGCATGACCTTAACGCCCATCTCGGTTTCCCACTTAAGCGCACCCTTCACGCAGAAAATGATCTCATGCGCGTCGACATTGCGATGCCAGAATCCCATGTCGTGTTTGCGCCGTTTCGAGACATCGATTTTGACACGATCCGACGTGTAAAGCCGCAGCGGCGTGCCGTCGGCTTTGTCGATATTTGACGGGGAGAACTTTTCCGCGAAAATGTTGATGAGCCGAAAAATGTCGGCGTTCTCCATCACCCCCGCATTGATCACCGGCGGTTCGTGATGGTGCAGCACGACGTTCTTGCCGCCGATGGTGACAAGCTCGCGATAAGGCTTCGTGGCGGTGGATTCGACCATTGAGTTTACTCCTTGGAACGAGGTTACTTACTGCCCGTTGCTTCCTTGATCGCGGCAACGATACCTGCGTAGCCGGTGCAGCGGCACAGATGTCCGCTCAACACTTCGCATATTTCCGCTTCGGACGGTTTAGGATTTTTAGCGAGATAATCCGTAAACGACATGAGAATACCAGGCGTGCAGAAACCGCATTGCAAAGCATGGTTGTTTTGAAATGCCTGCTGCAGCGCATTGAGTTTTCCATCCGCGCTCGCGAGCGATTCAACCGTCCGTACCGCCCTGCCCTCGACCTGCACCGCAAGCGTGAGGCACGAACGACCAGCTGTGCCATCGATCAGCACGGTGCAGCACCCGCACACGCCGTGCTCGCAGCCAACGTGAGTGCCGGTCGCACCCAGCGCATGGCGCAGAAAATCGGAGAGCAACATGCGCGGCTCGGTGTCGGCCGACACTGCCCGGCCATTGAGCGTCAAATTGATACGAGTACGTTGATCGCGATTTACGCGGCGCATTGCAGGGCCTCGTTGACAACGACCGGCGCAAGATTGCGCAGCAAGTCGCGCCGCATCGCCGCCGACGCGTGCATATCTTCAAGACCTTCGAGTTCCACACCCAGCGCCACAGCGGCATCGCGAATCGCCGCATCCCCAGTGGCATTGAATTGCCGCACGGTCGGCCGCCCCGTCATCCCGCCGACGCCAAGCCGAAATTTGTTCTTTTCCTCAACCACAACCGCAATCGCAATAATCGCGAAATCGCCATGCCGGCGCGCAACTTCGCGGAACGCCACTTGCTTCTCGGATTGCACCGGGAAGCGCACGGCGGTGATCAGCTCTTCGGACTCGCGTGCGGTGGTGAGCATGTCGAGTTGAAAATCCTTGGCCGCCAGCACGCGCGTGCCCTTTTTCGAGCGCAACACCACCTCGCCGCCCAGCATGGCAAGCGCCAACGGCAGTTCCGAGCTGGGATCGGCATGCGCGATCGAGCCGCAGACCGTGCCTCTGTTGCGCGTCTGAAAATGTCCAACGAACGGCAGCATCTTGGCGAGCAGCGGTAGTTTCGTCGCAAGCGCGGGCCACGCCAGGAACTTGTTCTGGGTCACCGATGCACCCACCTCAATCTTTCCATCGCCCTCGCGAATCGTGTCGAGTTCAGCCAAACGCGACACGTCGATTAGCATCTCCGGCTCCGCCAGCCGAAAATTGAGGATCGCCATCAGCGACTGCCCGCCGGCAAGCACGCGCGCAGCATCTCCGTGCGCGGCGAGTAGCGCGACCGCTTCGTCCACATTGTCCGGACAGACATAATCGAAAGGACGCGGTTTCATCGGGCGCCACCTGCAGCGCGCACAGATTCGCCTTTTTGCCGCGCCTCAACCTCCGCCAGCAACCCATGAATGCGCCGCGGCGAAGCCGGCAACGAAATGTCCTTCACCCCAAGCGCATCGGCGATCGCATTGGCAATGCACGCCGGAACGCTCATGCAATTGCCTTCCGCCAAACCCTTCGCGCCGAGTGGCGTAAACGGCGACGGCGTTTCCTGATGCAGAAATTCCACCGGCGGAATTTCACTCACCGTCGGCACCAGATAATCCGCGAATGACCCTGAGAGAAATGCACCGCTCTCGTCGCTGACATATTCCTCATACAGCGCCGCCGCGATCCCCTGCGCAAACGCGCCGCGCATCTGCCCTTCGGCGATCATCGGATTGAGCAGCGTGCCGGCATCGTGCATCGAGACGTAGCGATCGACGCGCACCTGATAGGTCATTGGGTCGATCTCGACACCGCACAGGTCAAAGACAAATCCATACGTAAGCGACGTATTGATCCGATCGTCGCTGGAGGGCGGTTCGAGCTCTGGCGGCGACCACACTCCGGTTTCGCGCAAGCTCGGCGACATCCCATCCGGCAGCATAGCCGGCGACCAATGCGCGGTTCCCGCCACGCGCCCGAACGGCATTGCGTTGTCGGGATTGCCCCGGCTGCGCACCTTACCATCGACGAACTCAATATCGTTGGGCAGCACATTGAGCTGCTTGGCCGCGATCTTCGCGAGCTTGTCACGGATCTGCATCGCCGCCATGTGCGCCGCCACCGCCGTGCCGGGCGTGAAGCGACAGGAATATGTGCCGGCCGCGATCGACCACTGGTCCTTGGCGGTATCGAGTTCGATCACGACGTCGATGTCTTCGACTTTCAGGCCAAGCCGTTCCGCGACGATCTGCGAGATAACGGTCTCGTGCCCTTGCCCTTGCACCGTCACATCGGGCGTCACGGAAACAGCGCCAAGCGGATCGACATTAACCGTCACCATCGACACCGCGCCGTTTTTCGGGCCGGCTTTTTCGCGCTGTTCCGCCGTCAGGATGTTCGAGAGATACCCCATGTTCGACATGCCCGGCTCGACCACGGCGGCATATCCAATGCCGTAGTAGCGGCCCGCGGCACGCGCGGCATCGCGCCGGCGCTTGAGGTCAGCCAATCGGCCGTCACCGGTCGCCATCTCGATCGCACTCTGATAGTCGCCGGAATCGTAAAGCGCACCCGCCGCGGTCTTGTACGGGAAACTCTTTGCCGCAATGAGATTGCGTTTGATGACATCGAGATGATCGAGCTTGAGCTCAACCGCAATGCGATGCACCAGCCGCTCCAACGCCAGATAAAGCTGCGGCCCGCCGAATCCGCGGATCAGGCTCGCGGGCATCTTGTTGGTCAGCACGACGCGGTTGATCACGTCCACATTGGGGATGTCATACGCGCCGGTCACCGAACCGTGCATGCGATAGAGCGGCCCAGGCATAGGCGCGCGCAGGAACGCGCCATAGTCCTCGAGCTGATCGAGTTTGAGCCCAAGGATGCGGCCATCTTTGGTGACCGCCGCTTCGATCTCCGTGATGCGATTTGGGCCGGTGCTCGCCGCAAGCAGATGCTCTGCGCGGTCCTCGACCCATTTCACCGGCCGGCCGGTGATGCGCGCCGCAATCGACGCCAGCACCATATAGGGAAACACCGAAAGCTTAATGCCGAAGCTGCCGCCGCTGTCGGGTGGAATGCGCACGCGGAATTTCGTGCCCGGCACCCTCAGCGCGCGCGCCATCACCGGATGCGTGCTGAACGGCCCTTGGAAATTCGCCAGCACATCGTAGCTGCCAGCAATCGGATCGTACGCGGCGACAACCACGTAGCATTCCATTGGCGTGAACGACATGCGCGCGTAATCGACGGTGAGTTTGACATGCGCGTCGGCCTTGGCGAACGCACCTTTCACATCGCCATAGGAAAATGCTCGCACCGAGATTTCATTGCTTTTAGCTTCCGCATGCAAATGCGGCGCATCTTTTTTGCATGCCGCCAGCGGATCGACCGCTGCCAGCAGCGGCTCATAGTCGACCTGCACCTTCTCCGCGGCGTCTTCCGCAAGGTAGCGATCGTCCGCCACCACGAGCGCGACCGGCTCGCCCACATAGCGCACCCGTTCGACCGCCAGCGACCATTGATGGATCGGCGCCTTGAGCACGATCAGGAACGGATCGGAGAACTTTTTCACATCCTCACCGGTAATGACCGCCCAGACGCCGCGTTGCGTCAGCGCTTCAGCCACATCGATCTTCAGAATTTTCGCGTGCGCGTGCGGCGAGCGAATAACATGCGCGTGCAACGTGCCGTGCGGAACCGGCAGATCGTCGGCATAGCGCCCGCGCCCCGATAACAGGGCAGGATCTTCCTTCCGACGCACCGACGTGCCGAGAACTTTTGACACCAAATCACCCACTGACGTGACCGCACGCCACCGTTGTTATTTCAAGCTGGCCAGGATTAGAAGTGGCTTTCGATACCACGCAGGACTCGTTGCCCGGCTTGGCAAAATCTCTTTGCGCCGCCGAGCGTTATGCTAGCATCCGCCGCGAACCAAGGTAAAGCGACGCAAAAGGCGCGACGCTGAAGGTCGTTTCCTTTCCCCTCAAATTTCCACGACGCGGCGGAGACGTTGATGTCCTTTGAGCTGCCCTCTCCCAGCACGACCTTCGAGGTCGCCCTCTATGACGGCGCAAAAATCAAAATCCGGCGTCACGGCAATCCGGCAGGCCCGCGCATCCTGCTTGCGCACGGCAACGGCTTCGCAACCAACGCCTATTACCCCTATTGGCGGCATTTGCTTGCGAACTACGACCTGATTGTTTTCGATTTCCGCAACCACGGCGAGAACACCCCGGTCGAACCGTCCAATCATCATTACGAACAGCTCAGCCGCGATCTCGAGCGCGTCATCCAGGCCGTACGCTCTGAGCTCGGCGAAAAACGCACGGCAGGTATCTTCCATTCGATGTCCGCCCGCACCGCCATGAAACACGCCATCGAGATCGGCTGGCGGTGGGACGCTCTCGTCCTGTTTGATCCGCCGGACGTACCGCCGCAGGGTCATCCCATGTACGCAACAATGAAAATTTTCGAGGACAAGCTGACTGAGTGGGCGCACAGCCGCCGCCGGCGATTTGCCGCCGTGGACGAACTGATGGCCGAATATCTCGCATCACGCGCCACGAGAAACTGGATTCCCGGCGTCCACGCACTGATGGCGCGCTCTGTGCTGCGCAAGAGCCCTGATGGCGACGGCTACGTCCTAGTCTGCGCGCCGGAAAACGAAGCGGCGATTTATGCTCAGGCGCTCACGCTCGATCTTTGGCCGCGCGCGAACCAGTTCGGCGGGCCGGTCAAGCTGATCGGCGCCGATCCAAACATGAAGGGCGGCCCCGCGACCGGGCCGGCGAACCAGGCTCTTGGGCAGGAGGGCGGTTACGATTACTGCTTCGTCGAAGGAACCGGCCACCTGTTGCAGATCGAAAAGCCCGAGGAGTGCGTCCGCCTGACGCTCGAATTTTTCACCAAATGCAAATTTGGCTGACGACGAAGGCTTCGCGATGTTCGCCTCAGGCCTACCGCTCGCGCAACGCGCGCCGATCGATCTTGAGCAAGGTCGTTCGCGGAAGCTGGTCGATCACGCTGAATGCCTCCGGCACCAGATACGAGCCGAGCGGAGTGACCGCCGCACGCAGTTCCCCTAACAACTGCTCGCTCTGCGCATATCCCTCGCGCAGCACGATATAGGCCTTCGGCTTAGTCAGCCCGTCGGTGTCGGTGAACGGCACCACCGCAGCTTCCCGGATCGCCGGATGGCGCGTCAGCGCCGCCTCGATCTCCAGTGGCGAAACCCATAGCCCCTTCACTTTGAAAAGATCGTTAGCGCGCCCGCTGAACCAGAAAAATCCATCCTCGTCGAATTGCAGATGGTCACCTGTCCGCGCCCAATCGCCCACGAAAGTCTCGCGCGATTTGTCGTACTTGCGCCAATAGTAGAAGCACGTCGTGCGGCTATGGATCCACGCCTCGCCTGCAACATTCGGCTCAGTCACGTCGCGGCCCTCCGCATCGACCAGGCGCACATTGACACCGAAAATAGGCTTGCCCAGGCTGCCGCGCTTAAAGGATTTTTGCCTGTTCGCGATCCATTCGTAAGTGATTTCAGAACTGCCGATTGAGTCGAAAAGTTCCACACCGAATAGACTGTGAAAGCGCTCGAACATCTCCGGCGGCATTTTTTCCGACGCGCTCACCACAAATTTCAACGCCGGGAACCGCGCCGTCTGCTTGGTCTGGTTCACGTGCTCTATCAAGTTCTTAAGCACGGTAGGAACGGTGATCAGCTTGCTGACCTTGTGGTCGCCTAGTGCGGCGAGCACCACGTCGGGTGTCGGCGGCCGGCGCTCCAGCACAACAGTCGCGCCCCAATAAAGCGGGATCAGCAGACCGGGCCAAATTCCATGGGTGAAATACTTCTTCGAGGTGGCAAACACGACATCGGAGCTTGCGTATTCCCAGAACCGGCCATGCCGCTCGGGAACCAGGAGAAAGTCGTGCGCGAGATGGGTGATGCCTTTGGCCGTGCCCGTCGTGCCGCCGGAATAGAACATGTAGGTGACGTCATTGGCGTGTCGGAGATGCGGCTCGGTCAGTGCGGCCGCGCCCGCGACAACGGATTCCAAGATCACCAAATCTTGGCGCGGAAAATGCTGTTTGATATCGGGCGAAAACTCGCCGCGCACCAGAATGGTTTTGAGCGTCGGAGGAATCCCGGGTGCGATCTCGATCAGCTTCGGCAATTGCTCGCTGTCGATGTACAGCACGCGCACCGCCGTATCGACCAAGAAGTACAGCAGGTCTTTTTGCTTATAGAGGTCTGATACGACGACCGGGATCGCGCCCAAATGGACGCTCCCAAGCCATGTCGTGACGTAATCCAGACTGTCCGTGCCGAACAGCAATAACCGCTGTTCCGGCGCAAGACCGATCGCGGCCAACCCGCCGGCATATTTTCGAATCAGGTTTCGGAGTTCGCTATAGCTGACCGATTTCCCATTCGCGATGATTGCCGTCTTCGATTCGATCTCAGCCCTGACATGCCGAGCGAACAGCATTCCGATGGGATCGATCCAATCCGGAATGTCAGGGTCGCGCCATTCCCGCCACTCCGCACCATAGATATTGTCGTCATAGGGCGTCGGCGCGCGATCGCGCGGGGTGACGACATCGTCCGTATCGCGCGACATTTCCACGGGTTTCACGATCGCTTACTCCTGCGGTCGTTTTACCTTGATCGGAGATTGGATGCGACAGGTTTGGCGAGATCGCGACCAGCTACGCTGCGTCGGATCGCAGCGCGGCATCGATCATTCGCCGGCATTCGCCGAGCTCGTCCAGTGCGGCTTGCAACTTGCGCAACTCGTCCGTGCGCAATCCCGTCGGCGCTGCCGGCGCAATGCTGACGCTCGCAGGGAGAGCCCCACGCACGTCCGTCTCGATTTGCGCAGACGCGGATTTCAACATGCCGAAAACATTGCGCGCAGTCCCGTCGGACGGCAGTTGATCGGCATTATCCGCAACTTGGTCTTCGCTGATCGGCGGCCCCGGCTGCGTCGCGCCCGGCTGCCACACGGCCTGCACGAACTTTGGCCCCTGCTCGCGCAAAATTCGCTGCACACCGCGGATGGTATAGCCCTCGCCGTAAAGCAAATGCCGGATGCCGCGGAGGAGATCCACGTCGTCGGGACGATAATACCGCCGCCCTCCGGCTCGCTTCATCGGCCGGATTTGCGCGAACCGGCTTTCCCAGAAGCGCAGCACGTGCTGAGGCAGGTCGAGATCGCCTGCCACCTCGCTAATGGTACGAAAGGCATCGGGCGCCTTGTCCAAAGCTGCCTCCCCTACAGAGCCCGTTGCGGGCGATTGCCGGACTTAAGAAACTTTGACGGACTTAAGAACCCTGGCCGTCCGCGTTGATACGCTGCTTGAGGATCGCGGACGGTTTGAACACCATCACCCGGCGCGGTGAAATCGGAACTTCCTTACCGGTCTTCGGATTGCGGCCGATACGCTGGCCCTTCTTGCGCACAACGAACGAACCGAACGACGACAATTTCACGGTCTCGCCGCGTTCAAGGCAATCGGTAATTTCTTGCAGCACCAATTCGACAAGCGCCGCCGACTCGGTGCGTGAGAGCCCGAGTTTCTGATACACCGCTTCGCACAAATCCGCGCGCGTTATTGTTTTGCCCGACATCGCCAGCCCCGCTATCGGCGATTTATCTACCTGAATTTGCAACGATATTAGCTTCAATCGGCCCGGTCAACAGGGGGGCCCAAAGGAAAATCGCCCTACCAGCGCACAAGCGCCGACCCCCAGGTAAACCCCCCGCCCATAGCTTCCATCAGGATTAGGTCGCCGCGCTTGATCCGGCCGTCCTTAATCGCAACATCGAGCGCCAGCGGGATCGAGGCTGCCGATGTATTGCCATGTTGATCCACCGTGGTGACCACTTTTTCCGCCGCAATCCCGAGTTTTTCGGCGCTGTCATCAATAATCCGCTTGTTGGCCTGGTGTGGCACGAACCAATCGATGTCATTGGCCGTAATGCCGGCGACCTTGAAGGCATCCTCGACCACGTCGGTTATCATGGCCACGGCGTGCTTAAACACCGCGCGCCCCTCCATGCGCACCTGCCCCACGGTCTGGGTCGAGGATGGACCACCATCGACATAGAGTTTTGACCGGTGCCGGCCGTCGGATCGCAGATGCGTCGTGAGGATTCCACGATCCGTGCGGGCACCCGGTTGCGTTTGGGCTTCCACCACAAGCGCGCCCGCACCATCGCCGAACAGAACGCACGTCGTACGATCGTTCCAATTGAGGATGCGCGAGAATGTCTCGGCGCCGATCACAAGCGCACGCTTGAAGGCGCCGGTCCGAAGCATCCCGTCCACGGTCGCCATGGCATAGACGAAGCCCGAGCATACCGCCTGCAGATCGAAAGCCGCCCCGCGCGTGATACCGAGCGTAGCCTGCACGGTAACAGCGGTCGCGGGAAAGGTGTAGTCGGGCGTGGACGTTGCAAGCACGATCAGGTCGATCGATTGCGGATCGATTTTGGCATCCGCAAGCGCAGCTCGCGCGGCCGCGATCGCAAGCGCCGATGTCACTTCGCATGGCGCAGCGATGTGGCGCTGACGAATGCCGGTGCGCTGGACAATCCATTCATCCGAGGTGTCTACGGTGCGCGCAAGCTCGGCGTTGCAAAGGACCCGTTCCGGCAAGTAGCTACCGCAACCCAGCACAACAGAACGGAGCATGCTCATGAGGATGCCCCGCTCAACTGAGAAGTGACTGCGGCGCGGTCATGGCGGCGAAGCGTCTCACCGATTTTCGCGAGCAATTCGTAGCGGATCATGTCGTAGCCCAGATCGACCGCCGCGGCGAAGCCCTCCGGATCGGTGCCGCCATGACTTTTGATGACGATCCCGTTGAGACCGAGAAACACGCCGCCGTTGGATTTTCGCGGATCCATCTTGTCGCGCAAAGTATTGAACGCCTCGCGTGCGAACAGATAACCGAGCTTGGCGCGCCACGTGCGCGTCATCGCGCTCGTGAGATAACCGGCCATCTGGCGGGCAGTCCCCTCCGCGGTCTTCAGCGCAATGTTGCCGGCGAACCCTTCCGTGACAACGACATCGACCGAACCTTTGCCGATGTCGTCGCCCTCGACAAATCCGACATAGTCGAGATGCGGCAATTGCTCCTCGCGCAGGATCCGTCCAGCCTCGCGTACCGCCTCCAATCCCTTCACCTCTTCCGTCCCGACGTTGAGCAGACCCACCGTCGGCCGATCGAGATCGAACAATACGCGCGCCATTGCGCTACCCATCACCGCCAGGTTCAAGAGATGCTCCGCGTCAGCCCCGATCGAGGCCCCAACATCGAGCACGATGGACTCGCCCTTGAGCGTCGGCCACAGCGCCGCGATTGCCGGCCGGTCAATCCCCGGCATGGTTTTCAGATTGAACCTCGCCATCGCCATCAGCGCGCCCGTGTTGCCCGCGGATACCGCGACGTCGGCCTCGCCCTTCTTGACCGCGTCGATCGCGAGCCACATCGAGGATTTCCAGCGCCCGTGGCGCAGAGCTTGACTGGGCTTGTCGTCCATTTTGACCGAGACGTCGGTGTGTACAAACTTAGTTGCACGCGCAAGCACAGGCTTCGCTGCCAGCAGCGGCTCGACCATAGCGCGGTCGCCAAAAACGATGATTTCGATATCCGGATGCCGAATGAGAGACAATTCGGCGCCGCCGATAACGACTGAAGGCCCAAAATCGCCTCCCATGGCATCCAGCGCGATGCGGACCTTATGCGGCATGGATGATGACCTGTGCAGCGTTGGCGCTGACGGCTTCGCCCCTGCTTTGAGTGACCTGATGAGGCGAGACAATAGCCGCCCCGCGGAATGGCACAACGGGGGCTGTGGACTGCGACAGCATTTTATCGCACGTTCCTAATGTTTTTGTTTAGCTGCCCTGCTCAGGCTTGCCTTTTTTCAAGGCCGCGAGCGCCGCAAACGGCAGGTCGGCCGCATTTTCCTCCGGATTCGAAGCATCGAAAACAGCCTCCGGTTTGCGCGGATAGAGATCGATTCCCAAGATCAAGAATTCGGTTGCCACGGCACCGAGATCGATCATTCCGTCGTGCAGGATTTCCAGGTCCTCGCCCAGCACCTTGGGCTCGTCCGTGACGGCATGTTCCGATGGCAACGGCCGCGGCGGAGCAAATACCAGATCAATCGCCTCCTCAACCTCGCTTTGGATCGGCTCGAGCGTGACCACACAGTTCTGTTCGACCGTCGCAGAGACGAAACCCACAACGCGCAATCCATCGCGGCCGTGTCGCGTCAGTTCGAACCCCGCCTTAAGCCGCGGCAGCGCCGCCACGGCAGCAACCCTAGCGATGGCCTCGCGTCTTTGCGCGTCGGGGACGAGATCGAACCGCTTCCCGGTTTCCGGAATTTCGGCAACCGCAACCGTCAGACTCCAAGGCGGATTGGGCGAGGTCTGCTTGGGAGATGTCTGCTTGCCCGACGATTGCTCGCTCATGCGCTCTGGCTCTCTTCCAAAGAGGCCGATGCGATATTTTCGGGGTCCGGAAACCGCAACTCGGCGCCGGAGAAATCCTGCTGGGTAGCAAGCCGCCGCACCGCTTCACGCATATAGGCGGCAAGCCTCAGCGCACCATCTGAGGGCACGCCGAATATATTGCGCGTCAGGGCCCCCGCGAGTAAACCGTCGTCCGCGACAAGCGCAGTCTCATAGGCTGCGGCGCGGCCATAAAATGCCTCTCCCACCTTTCGCATTTCCCGTGGCACCGCGAGATCACCCATCCCCATTTCGCGGAAATTGCCGTCAATGTCGCGGCAAAACAGATTGAAGACTTCCTGCCCCAGCACTTGGATGGCGGGCGATTCACTCTTGAGCCGCTGTAGAACAAGCACCAAGTGGAGTACGATCATGTCGAAACGGCCGGCAACGGTGTCAGGCACCCCGTAACTACGATAGAAAATGGGGGATCGCGCCTGTGCCACGATCATGCCATAGAGAGCGGCGATGATAGGATCCTTCCTCGGACGGCGAAAAGGAAGTTGAATCATGGGGTTCGCCTATCACGCGGAAAAGCACAGGTGGTTGCGTAGTCTAACAGAATCCGTGTCGAAGCCAGCAACGCCTCGGGTACGCCGGGCAATATATCGGACGCAAGTGTGAAATGACGGTGCCGAACAAACTTTTTCATCGCTCGCCTCATCGGCACAATCGCGTTCGCCTATTGATCGTGACTGCAATACTCACTCTTCTGCTCGGCGGATGCTCGAACTTTACCCAAATTTATCAACGCGGCTACGTGGTGCCCGAGGGCGCCCTTGAAAATATCCCCATAGGTTCCGCGCAAGAGCAAGTGTTGGTGGTGCTCGGAACACCTTCAACGGTCGCCACCGTGAGCGGCGAAGCATTTTATTATATTTCCCAGCGCGGTGAACAATCCGCAGCCTTCATGCCGCAGAAGGTGATCGAGCAACGCGTGGTCGCAGTCTACTTCGACAAGAATCGCCGGGTTGAGCGGCTCGCCGACTATGGCCTCAAGGACGGTAAGGTTTTCGACTATGTCAGCCGCACTACACCGACCAGCGGGAATGAACTGTCGTATCTCAACTACCTGTTCAAGATTTTCAGCAACCCGAGTGGCTAGAGCATGATCCCGAAAAGTGGGAACCTGTTTTCGGAAAAGATCATGCTCAAACAAAATGCTAGAGCCCCGCTCCGATTCCATCAAGGTGGATAAGGCTCTAGACACGATCCAAGCAATCAAACCGCCGTCCGCGCTTTGCCGCTTCGCGCAATCGATCGCCAGTCTCACTTGAAGCTCAGCGTTGCCGCCGCGGACAACGTTACCCCAATGCCGAGACGATGCTGACTTCCCGCGAGCGGAAAACCGGCCGCAAGGTGGACGGCGCGCGCTTAATGCGCCAGCACCGCGAGCAAAAGTAGCGCCACGATGTTGGTGATCTTGATCATCGGGTTCACCGCAGGCCCCGCCGTGTCCTTGTAGGGATCGCCGACGGTATCTCCGGTCACGGCCGCTTTGTGCGCTTCCGAGCCCTTGCCGCCGTAGTGACCGTCCTCGATGTATTTCTTGGCGTTATCCCAGGCGCCACCACCTGACGTCATCGAGATTGCCACGAACAATCCCGTAACGATCACACCGAGCAGCATCGCACCGACCGCCGAAAACCCAGCTGACTTTCCGGCCACGCCGCCGCCCGCGACATAATAGATCACAAAATAGACCACGATCGGCGAGAGCACTGGCAGCAGCGATGGGATGATCATTTCCTTGATCGCGGCCTTGGTCAGCAGATCCACGGCCTTGCCGTAGTCCGGCTTGTCCGTGCCTTTCATGATGCCCGGCTTCTCGCGAAACTGCCGGCGCACCTCTTCGACGATCGCGCCTGCCGCGCGCCCGACCGCCGTCATGCCCATCGCACCGAAAAGATACGGCAGCAAGCCGCCGAACAGCAGGCCCGCAACCACGTAAGGATTGTTGAGCGAGAAATCGGGCGTGACACCGGCGAAATATTTGTATGTGCCGGCGTTGGCAACAAAGTATTTGAGGTCTTCGTTATAGGCCGCAAACAGCACCAGCGCGCCGAGGCCGGCCGAGCCGATGGCATAGCCCTTCGTCACCGCCTTGGTGGTGTTACCGACCGCATCGAGCGCGTCGGTCGACTTGCGCACTTCCTTCGGCAGGCCCGCCATTTCGGCGATGCCGCCGGCGTTGTCGGTCACCGGACCGAAGGCATCGAGCGCGACCACCATACCGGCCAGCGCCAGCATCGTTGTCACGGCGATCGCAATCCCGAACAAGCCTGCCAAATTGTATGTGACCAAAATCCCGGCCACGATGACAAGGGTCGGCATCGCCGTCGATTCAAGCGAAATAGCCAGCCCCTGAATGATATTGGTGCCGTGGCCGGTGACCGACGACTTCGCGATTGACTGCACCGGCCGATAATTAGTGCCGGTGTAATATTCGGTGATCCAGATAATGAGCCCGGTGACCGCCAGACCGACGATGCCGCAGAGGAACAGCGACATGCCAGTAAACTTGACGCCGGTCAGCGAACCAAACCCGATCGTCATATAGATCACCAGCGCGACACCGGCAAGCGAAAGCGCGCCGGTCACGATGAGGCCCTTGTAGAGCGCGCCCATGATCGACTGGCTGGCGCCGAGTTTCACGAAGAACGTGCCGACAATAGACGTGAGGATGCAAATGCCACCGATGGCGAGCGGCAACGTCATCATCGGCACCAGCAACGGAGTGTCGCGGAAGAAAATCGACGCCAGTACCATGGTGGCGACGGTGGTCACCGCATAAGTCTCAAACAGATCGGCCGCCATACCGGCGCAGTCGCCGACGTTGTCTCCGACGTTGTCGGCAATCGTCGCCGGATTACGCGGATCATCTTCAGGAATTCCGGCCTCGACTTTTCCCACGAGATCGCCACCGACGTCCGCACCTTTGGTGAAGATGCCGCCGCCAAGCCGCGCGAAGATCGAGATCAGCGAAGCACCGAATCCGAGCGCAACAAGCGCGTCGCTGACGGTGCGGTCGTCTGCCGCGAAATGCAGCGGGCCAGTGAGGACCCAAAAATAAATCGTCACACCAAGCAGCGCGAGGCCGGCAACAAACATCCCGGTGATCGCGCCGGCCTTGAAGGCAAGCTCAAGTCCTCCCGCCAGCGAGCCGATGGCCGCTTGCGCCGTGCGCACATTGGCGCGCACCGACACATTCATGCCGATGAAACCCGCCGCGCCCGAAAGGATCGCGCCGATCGCGAATCCCCCTGCCGCCAGCCACCCGAGCAGCCAGCCGACCAGAAAGAAAATCACAATGCCGACGATGCCGATCGTGGCGTACTGACGCTTGAGATACGCCTGTGCGCCTTCGCGCACGGCTGCAGAAATCTCCTGCATTTTCGCGCTGCCGGCATTTGCCTGCATCACCGACCAAATCGCCCAGACGCCGTATACGATCGCAAGCAGACCACAGGCGACGATCAATCCTAAAGCTGTCATGAATCAAACCTCGATTGGATTTTGCCGGGTGCGCGCCGCACCCCCGACCTAAAGTCGCGCGGATATAGCCAAAATCCCGCCGCCAACGCAACGCCGGAGGCCATCGGCACGCCAGGGTTGGGGAAACGCTTATGGGGGGCCTCAGGCCACGCTGCGCCGCTCACGCAGAGCAAGCCAAATCAGCAAGACCGCAGCCGCAATCACAGGCGGAATCAGCACCTCGTTGATCGCGATCCAGCCGAGCGTGGCAAGGATCTTGCCGGAGGCAAATGACCCGATCGCCATCGAACCGAAAATGAGGAAGTCATTAAACGCCTGAACCTTGTTGCGCTCCTCAGGTCCGTGGCATTTGGTCACCATCGTGGTCGCACCAATGAATGCGAAATTCCAGCCAAGCCCAAGCAAAATGAGCCCGGTCCAGAAATGCGCAACGGTGATGCCGGAAATCGAGACCAGCGCGCTTGCAACCATGAGCGCAAAGCCCGTCAGCACCATCCGGTTGACGCCAAATCGCTGGATCAAGTTGCCGGTAAAGAAGCTCGGCGCGAACATAGCAAGCATGTGCCATTGCAAGCCGAGCGTCGCATCGGTGACCGAATGCCCGCAATCAACCATGGCAAGCGGCGCCGAGGTCATGACGAGATTCATCATCGCATAGGTCGCGACGCCGCAGGCCACCGCGATAAGGAACCGCTGCGTCAGCACGATCTCCATCAGCGGCCGGCCACCGCCGCCTTGCCTGCGCGCGGCCGGTCGAGGAATTTTCAAGAATATGAGCACCATGCCGGCCAACGCCGCCAACACCGCCTGCCCGATATAACTGGCAGCAAATAGATAGGGTTGCCACAGATTCTGAGTGTAAATGATGAGCTGCGGGCCGATGACGCTCGCAAACACGCCGCCGGCCAGCACCCAGGACACGGCCTTGGGCCGAAACTGCTCGCTCGCGGTGTCGGCCGCGGCAAAGCGGTAGGACTGATGCCCGGCGGCATAAAGCCCACCGCAAAATGCGCCAAAGCAAAATAGCGCGAACGATCCGAGCATCACAGCGGCGCAGGAAATCAATCCCGACGACACACCGACGATGGTTCCCATTTGCAACGCGAAGCGCCGGCCGTAGTTCGCAGCCATCCAGCCCATGGGCAGCGTTCCCGCCCACATGCCGACAACCATCATAGTAATCGAGAGAGTCGCCATCCCGCGATCGGGCGCCAGCAACGCCCCCACGATGCCGCCGGTCAAAACAATGACGGCATTGTTGCCGCCCGAAAGTGCCTGCGCGACCGCCAACACAAGCGCATTGCGCTTGGCTAGGCGATCTTCGGCGGCAATGGTCGAGAGTCCGGCGATTGCCGACATGCATGAAATCCCGAAACGGCCGACCCTTGTACCGGCGTGTCCCTCCCCCCGCCACTGCAGACGGCGCGGATCAGAACTGCAATGCCGCGGCATGCCGGATGACGACCGAGCGCGCCTGCGCTGGCGCGTGCGCGCCGATCTGCCCCAACGCGGCCTGAGTTTCATCCGCCAACAGGTCGATCACATGGCCGGGCCCTTCGGCACCCAGCGCTCCAAGGCTCCACAGGAAGGCCTTGCCGGCGAAGGCCGCGGACGCGCCCAGCGCGAGCGCCCGCACGACATCCGTGCCACTGCGGATTCCTGAATCCATCAGCACTGTGGCGTGGTTCCCCACGGCGCGCGCAACCGCCGGAAGGCAATCGATCGGCGCGGGCAACGCCTCGATCTGACGTCCGCCGTGATTGGACACAACGATCCCATCGATCCCGAGTTTCACCGCCCGCTCAGCATCCGCCGGATGCAGCACGCCCTTGACCACGAGCGGCCCTTTCCAACGATCACGGTATTGCGCCACTTCGTCCCAGGAGAACGCACCGCCCATTTCGTTGCGCGCAAATTGAATGACATCATTGAGGCTCGCGTTGGCACCGGCGTAATGCTTGATGTTGGCAAATCGCGGCTGGCCATTCTTGAACATCGCCCAGGCCCATCCCGGCGACGTCACGATGTCCCACATCATGCGCGGACCGGGACGGAACACGCCCGCCCCTCCAAGCCCGACCACCACTTCGCGCGTGCGCGTGGTGCGCACCGGCACATCGAGCGTGAGCATGAGCACATGGACACCTGCGGTGTCTGCACGCCGCACGAGATCGAATCCGATCGCGTGGTCGTTCTTGGCGCAGCGATAGAGCTGGAACCAGAACACGTCGCCCGCAACGTCCGCGACCTGCTCGATCGTGGCCCCGCCGGCGAGCCCGAGCACATAAGGCACGCGCGCGCGTTGCGCTGCTTTCGCCAGTACCAGATCCGCGCCCGGCCACACGATCGAGGGTCCGCCCATCGGCGCAATGCCGAACGGCGCGGAATAATGGCGGCCGAACAATTCGACATCGATTGGAGGCAAGCCCGTCGTCACGCCATAGCGCGCGACGAGTTCGACCGCATCGAGCGCAGCCCAGTTGCGAGCGATACCGGTGTCGGCACCGGCCCCGCCGTCCATATATTCGAAGGCAAAGCGCGGCGCATGGCGGCGGGCATGCTTGCGCAGATACGCAATCGTGGGGAACCGCCGATGCAGCGCCACGTAACGCGGATTTTTCGCAGGCGCCGCGGCAGCCGTTTTCTTAATGACATCGTGCATGAATTCAAGGTCCCGGTTAGGCCACCACTATAGCAAGTTCAGAAATGACTGAACGAGGGGCGCGCGAAGCTCAGCGCCTTGCCGCTGGGCGTGCGGAATTGCGCCCCCTGCCCCGGCCTCACCACACCGATTTCGCAAAACGCGACGCCCGCCGCTCTTGCTGCCGCCATCAATGACAGCACCTTCGACGGCGCGACCGTCGCCACGATCTCATAATCGTCGCCGCCGGTGAGAATCGTCTCGATCAGCTTGCCGCCGGCCAAAAGCGCCTTGCGCGCCGCGGGCGAAAGCGGCACGCGCGCCGCATTGATTTCGGCCGCGACACCCGAGGCGCGGCAAAGCTTCGCCAGATCCCCCGCAAGCCCATCGGACACATCCATGGCCGCAGAGGCATGCGCCCGCAGCGCCTCGGCAAGCGCGTTGCGCGGTTCCGGCACGAGATAGCGCCCGAGCAGATGCTTGCGCATCGCAGCATCAAGATTCCAATGCTTTGCAATCGCCGGCGCCTGGCGCAATTTGAGCCCGAGTGCCGCATCTCCAATCGTGCCGCTCACCACAACACGATCGCCAACTTTCGCGCCGGAACGCCGAACCATGGTGCCAGCCGGCAGCGTGCCGAATGCCGCAATCGAGATCGTCACCGGCCCATTTGTGCGATCCGTGTCGCCGCCCATCAGTGGACAATTGTAGCGCTCCGCATCCGCACCAAGCCCGCGTGCGAAATCCGCAATCCATTTGCCGCTGACACTCTTGGGCAAGATAAGCGAAAGCAGAAAGCCCGCCGGCTTCGCACCCTTGGCGGCGAGATCGGAAAGATTGACCCGCAGCGCTTTTCGCGCGACGGCAGCAGCCGGATCGTTGGGAAAGAAATGCATTCCACCAACGATGGCATCAGTCTTGAGCACCACTTCGTGACCTGCCGGCGGCGAAAGGATCGCCGCGTCATCTTCAAGTCCAAACGCTCCGGGATGGCGCGCGAGCGGCTTGAAATAGCGCGCGATCAAACGATCTTCTCCGGACTGGATTTCTGCTCGCGCCTTCGCCATGGCCGTCAGCCCGTTACGCCGCCGAATTCCTCGGCGCGTATCTGCCGCGCGAGTTGGTCGAGCACGGCGTTGACCATGCCGGTTTCGTCCGCATCGACGAACGCGTGTGCCACATCGACGTATTCCGACACGACGACACGCGCCGGCACGTCGCGCCGATGATCGAGCTCGTAAGCGCCCGCGCGCAGCACCGCGCGCAACACGGTCTCGATGCGCTTGAGCGGCCAGCCGCGTGCAAGTGCGGCATCGATGAGCGGATCGAGCTTACGCTGCTCGGCCACCACGCCGCTGACCACCTCGCGAAAGAATGCGGCCTCGGCAGGAAGATATTGCTCGCCCTCAACCTCGCGTCCGATCCAGTGCACTTCGAATTCGGCGAGAATTTCGTCGAGCGTGGTCGACGCAAGGTCCATCTGGTAAAGCGCCTGCACCGCAGCCAGCCGTGCGGCGCCGCGGCGATTTGCGCGGCGGCCGTCCTTCGGTGCGATAACATTGGCCATAGCTCTACCGCTTAGCGCGCTCGCGCTTGATCTCGATGAGCGAGAGCGCCGCGCGTGCAGCGTCCCCGCCTTTGTTGCCCTCGTCCGGCCGCGCACGCGCCCACGCCTGCGCCATGGTATCGACCGTGAGAATGCCGTTGCCAATCGGCAAACGATGCGCCAGCGACAAATCAACCAGCGCGCGCGCCGACTGCATCGCCACGACGTCGAAATGAAAAGTCTCGCCCTGGATCACGCAGCCGAGCGCGACCACACCATCATAGGGCTTCTTCTGCTTCTCTGCTGCATCAATCGCAATCGCGATGGCGGTGGGAATTTCCAGCGAGCCCGGAACACTGACGCGGTCCCAGATGCAATTGGCCGCCTCAAGCTCCACCTTTGCGCCCTCAAGCAGCGCGTTGGTGATTTCGTTATAGAAACGCGCCTCGACCACGAGAATTCGCGCACCTTTGATTGGTTTGGATGCTTTAACTTTTGTTTTGGCGCGCCGCGGCTTGGCCATGATGGGTCTCCGTTCGCCGCGTCAGTAGCAAGTGCTTGCCTTACCCCGCAAGGGCACGAATGAAGGCTTTATCGTGTCTCCATCAGCCGTGCCACATAGCGCGCCATCATGTCGACCTCGAGATTCACGGCTTCTCCTGCCTTGATTGCACCGAAGGTCGTGACTTCCAGCGTGTGGGGAATGATCAACACCGAGAATGTGTCGTCTTTGACTTCGTTGACGGTGAGCGAAACTCCGTCGAGCACAATCGAGCCCTTGGGTGGAACAAATCGCAGGAGCGGCAGCGGCGCGCGCAACGTCAATCGCGCCATGTCCGTAAGCGCGTCTCGCGTAGCCACTTGCGCGATCCCATCGACATGGCCGGCGACCAGGTGCCCGCCTAGCTCGTCGCCGATTTTCAGCGCCCGTTCGAGATTGAGCCGTGTCCCGCGCTGCCACCGGCCGGCGGTGGTGACATTGAGCGTCTCTGCCGCCGTATCGACCGCAAACCAAGTGCGGCCACCCTCCTCGCCTGTCGCAACAACAGTGAGGCAAACGCCCGAGCATGCGATCGAAGCGCCAAGCGCGATGGACGCGCGCGGATAACGGCACGCGATTTTAAGCCGCTGCAGGCCCTCGCCGCGCGCCTCGACGCTCAGCACCTCGCCCCTATCGGTGGTAATGCCGGTGAACATCGAGCCCTACACGCGTTCGAAGTGTTCCATCGTATCGGCGCCGACTTGCACCGACCCAAGCGATTTCAGTCGCGACGATTGCGTAAGCGCTGTCAGCGGCAATCCTTCGAGTGCATCGACGCCATCCGGACCAATCGTTTTCAGCGAGCGAAACAACGTCACTTCGTCGATCAGATCAGCTTTCACGAAGGACGCAGCCACCGTCGGCCCTCCCTCGACCATGAGCCGCGTGATGCCGCGCTCCGCCAGCGCTTTGAGCAACTGCGCAAGATCAAACCGCCCGGCATTGGCTTCGACCCGCAGCACTTCCGCGCCTTTATCGCGCAAGACTTGCTCCGCCATGGCCGATGCTGCCGGCGCACAGACGACCCAAGTCGGCGTTTCGCGCGCGGTCGCGATCACGCTGTAAGACAGCGGCGTGCGCAACTGCGCGTCAAGCACTACGCGCACCGGCGAATAACCCATCATCCCCGGCAATCGGCAGGTGAGCGAAGGATTGTCCGACAGCACGGTGCCGACACCCACCAGGATGGCGTCGTTGCGCGCGCGCAGCAGCGACACTTCCGTACGAGCCGCATCGGCCGTGATCGCTATCGGCTTGCGCCCAGCAGCACCAACCTTCCCGTCCGCCGAAATCGCGAGCTTGAGCAACACTTGCGGACGCCCCTCAGCGATGCGCCGGATGTGGCCCACATGAGCCCGGCGCGCTTCTTCCGCCAACAGGCCAATGTCGACCACAATTCCTTTGGCACGCAAACGCGCGTGCCCTTGGCCCGCCACCTCAGGATTGGGGTCCTCCAGCGCCGAGACCACGCGCACGAGCCCCGCGCGGATAATGGCGTCGGTGCAGGGCGGTGTCTTGCCCTGATGCGAGCAGGGCTCAAGCGTAGTGTACATGGTGGCCCCTCGCGCGGCCTTGCCGGCAGCTTTCAGCGCCTCGGTCTCCGCATGCGGCCGCCCGCCGGCTTTCGTCCAGCCGCGGCCGAGGATGACGCCATCCTTGACCACAACCGCACCCACCGCGGGATTGGGCCACGCGCGGCCGAGCGAGCGCCGACCAAGCGCCAGCGCAAGCGCCATGAAGCGCTCATCTTGCGCAGGATCGGCGGCAGGTATCGCCGGAGCGAGGCTCATTTTTGCGAAATCGCAGGCGGCTTGGCTTCGTCCTCGCCGGAGAGTTCCGCGATCGCTTCCTCAAAATCCTTAGGCTCGCGGAAATTGCGATAGACCGAGGCAAAGCGCACATACGCCACATCGTCCAGAACGCGCAGATGCTCCATCACCATCTCGCCCACGGTTTCCGAAGAAATCTCGGCTTCGCCCTGGCTTTCGAGTTCGCGCACGATCTTCGAGACCATCTGCTCGATCCGGTCGGGCTCGATCGGCCGCTTGCGCAGAGCAACCTGAAGCGAGCGCATCAGCTTGTCGCGGTCGAACGGCACGCGCCGACCGTTGCGCTTGATCAAGGTAAGTTCGCGCAATTGCACGCGCTCAAATGTCGTAAAGCGGAAATTGCAGGTCAGGCAGACACGGCGGCGCCGGATGGCGGCGGAATCCTCGGTCGGCCGGGAATCTTTCACCTGGGTATCGAGACTGGCGCAGCTCGGACAACGCATCTGCCCCTCAATCCTGGTAGATCGGAAACCGCGAGATCAGCTGCTTGACCTTCGCGCGCACGGCCTCCTCGACCGCCGCATCCGCCTCGACTTGCTTGTGCGAGAGCACATCGAGCACTTCCACGATCAGCTCGCCGATCTGCCGGAATTCGGCAATGCCAAATCCCCGCGTGGTGCCCGCAGGCGTGCCCAGCCGCACGCCCGACGTCACGGTCGGCTTCTCGGGATCGAAGGGGATGCCGTTCTTGTTGCAGGTGATATGCGCCCGCCCGAGCGCTAGTTCCGCCACCTTGCCGGTGAGCCGCTTGGGCCGCAGGTCGACCAGCATGAGGTGGGTATCGGTACCACCCGAAACGATATCTAATCCTTTAGATTTAAGGGCTTCAGCCAAAGCCCTCGCGTTTTCAGTGATACTCTTCGCGTAAGACTTGAAGGACGGCCGCAGCGCCTCCCCGAAGGCCACCGCCTTGGCAGCAATCACGTGCATCAGCGGCCCGCCCTGCAGGCCAGGAAACACCGCCGAGTTGATCTTCTTGGCAAGTTCCTCGTCGTTGGTCAGCAGAAAGCCGCCGCGGGGCCCCCGCAGCGTCTTATGGGTCGTGGAGGTCACCACATGGGCATGCGGGAACGGGCTTGGGTGCACCCCGCCCGCCACCAACCCCGCGAAATGCGCCATGTCGACCATGAGGATGGCGCCCACGCTGTCGGCGATCTCGCGGAAGCGGCGGAAGTCGATGATGCGCGGATAGGCCGAGCCACCGGTGACTATCACCTTCGGCCGGTGCTCGCGGGCGAGCTTGGCCACTTCGTCCATGTCGATGCGATGATCGTCGCGCCGCACGCCATAGGGCACCGGCTTGAACCACTTGCCCGACATGTTGACCGGCGAGCCGTGCGTGAGATGTCCCCCGGCGGCAAGATTGAGCCCCATGAACGTATCGCCAGGCTGCATCAGCGCGATGAAGGCCGCAGCGTTCGCCGAAGCGCCCGAGTGCGGCTGCACATTGGCAAACCCACAGCCGAAAAGTTTCTTCACCCGCTCGATCGCCAGCGTCTCGGCCACATCCACGTATTGGCAACCGCCGTAGTAGCGCTTGCCCGGCAGGCCCTCGGCATATTTGTTGGTCAGCACTGAGCCTTGCGCTTCCAGCACTGCACGGCTGACATAATTTTCCGACGCGATCAGTTCGATTTCATCGCGCTGCCGCCCGAGCTCCAGCCCGATCGCATTCGCGATTTCGGGGTCGGTCTGCGCCAGCGAAACGGAAAACAGCGCTTCTGCATTGGCGGCTTTTGGCGAGGGTTCGCTGGCGGACATCGGGCTCTCCGGGACGCATTTCGCGTAGCATATCGCCCCAAACCCTCCAAGTCTGGCATTGCCGGGAGCCCCAAACCGCAACATCTAGGAATGAGTATGGCCCCTACCCGCGAGGGAGCGCGACCGATGCAAGCCCATCGCGGTTGTAGATGTCGTCGCGGAATTGCACGACACCATCGGCGGTCGCCCACGCGGTGACATAGATCCAGAAAAGCGACACCGGTTTGGCGATCCTGGCGTCCTTGCGATCGCCGCCTTTGACTACGGCATCGATCTCCGGGCGCGCCCATCCGGGCGTCTCGACCAGAAGCCAATTGACCAGGTCGCGCACGTTCTGAATCCGGATGCAGCCGGAGGAATGAAAGCGGAAATCCTCGCCGAACAAATTCTTGTTCGGCGTGTCGTGCATGTACACGCCATCTTTGTTGGGAAAGTTGATGCGGATCGAGCCAAGCGAATTAAAATCGCCCGGGTCCTGCTTGAACATGTAATTCGTCGCCTCTTCCGAGTACCAGTTGATCTGCGCCGGCGCCAACTCATTGCCGCGCGGATCGAAGATGCGGATTCGGTTCGAGGTGAGATAGTCCGGCGCCTCCTGCATTTTCGGAATGAGATCGCGGCGCACGATCGAGACTGGAACGGTCCAATAGGGATTGAAATTGATCTCGACGATCTTGCTGTTGATGTCGGGCGAAGGCCGGTCGGGCTTGCCTACCACGGCCACGTGACGCGAGGCCACGACCCCGTTTTCGACCGCCTCCACCTGCGCCGCGGGAATGTTACAGACTACGAAACGATTGCTCAGATGCGCGCTCGGAACGCGCAGCCGCACAAGATTGTTCTTGAGCTGGTTGAGCCGCGCTTGCGCCGGAACATTCATCGCCGTGAATGTGTTTTCGCGGATGAGTCCGTCGACCGAGAGACCATGGCGCGCCTGAAACCGGCGCACGGCGGCTTCCACATAGGAATCGTAGATATCGGAAACGCCGATGTTCTCACCGAGATCACCGGCGATCGCCAGCCGCTGTCGCAGAGTGATGACTGCCGGATGCCGATTGCCGAGCCGCAGGCGATCGCCCGCCGGCACCGCCGGCCAGCCGCCGCCCGCAACAATCGCCTCGTAGCGGCGAATGGCCTGCTCGGTGGTCTGCACCGTGAGCGGCGAGAGCGTCGGAAGCGCAGCCTTCGGCATCGGGATCGAACGCGAAGCGGAGTCAAATCCGAGGCCGAATTCCCCGTTGCGCTGGTTCTGCTCGATCAAGGACTGTAGCTGCGAGTCCTGGGCGCTCGCGAACCGCGCGGCCAAAGTACTGCCCCCGACCGCCGCTGTCGTGCTGGCGAGCCGTCGCAGAAATTTACGCCGGCTGAACCGGCGCTTGTCGTCAAAAAGCTTGGCCATCGCGATTCCGAATCCGCAAAGCCCAGTATAACCCGACCGAAGCGCTGCCGTGAGCAACTGGCATGCTTCGTAAGGTCGACTTAGGCTCGGAACCGCATCTAATGGCGCCGCGGGGCCTTTTTAAGGCCGAACGCAAAAATCCAAGCCCCGGCAGGGGTTTCCCGTCGGGGCTTGAATCGCGCGGTATCCGCGCACTCTGCTCAGATCAGAGCCGATAAAGGATCTGGTCGGTCCAGAAGCGCTCAAGCCGGTGCAGCGACTTGTTGAGCGTCGCGAACTCCTCGGCGTTGATGCCGCCGACCTGTTCGACCGTACGCACGTGCTTCTGATAGAGATTGTCGACAATCTCGCGCACTTCGATGCCCTTGTCGGTCAGCTTGATACGGACCGAGCGGCGATCGACGCGCGAACGCTGATGATCGAGGAAGCCCATCTCGACCAGCTTCTTGAGATTGTAGGAGACGTTCGAGCCGAGGTAATAGCCGCGCGTGCGCAATTCACCCGCGGTCAGCTCCTTGTCGCCGATATTGTACAACAGCAACGCCTGCACCGAATTGATATCGGCGCGGCCGCGGCGGTCGAATTCATCCTTGATTACGTCGAGCAAACGGCGATGCAGCCGCTCAACCAATGTCAAAGCATCAAGATAGAGCGGTCCGATATTGTCGAAACGCGCCTGACGATCGGCCGGCTCGACCGGCTTAACAGCGGTCTTCATAATGACGCCTTCCCGTGTTTTTACGCGGCGACGAAGCCCTGTTTTTTCTTCGTCCCGTGCGCCCAAGTTAGGGCCAATGATCTAATATCGGCTTAAATTGTAGAATAAAGATTAGATTTATCCGTGATCGTGAATCAATTGATGATCTTCTAATGCCCGCGTTTTTCTTTACTTGGCATTGACGGTAAACCGAAGCTTAGCGTCGTGTGTCGCGCACAAACGTGACAATCCCGGAGAAATCCTTGCCCGCGTGGCCACCACTTACGTAGCGATCGTAGATCGCAGTGGCTTCCGCACCGAGCGCCGTCGCCGCTCCGCCGGCGTTGGCCGCCTCCTGCGAAAGCTTAAGATCCTTGAGCATCATCGCCGCGGTAAATCCCGCCTGATAATCGCGGTTCGATGGCGCGGTCGGCACCGGACCCGGCACCGGACAATAGCTGGTCAGCGACCAGCACTGGCCGGAGGACTTCGACGCAATGTCGAACAGCTTCTGCGCATCGAGCCCAAGTTTCTCCGCCAGCACGAAGGCCTCCGACACCGCGATCATCGAAACGCCGAGGATCATGTTGTTGCAGATCTTCGCCGCCTGACCATTGCCGGCGCCTCCCGCGTGCACGACAGTCTTGCCCATATTTTCCAAGATAGGTTTGGCGCGCGCGAAAACGTCCGTACTTCCACCGACCATGAATGTAAGTGTTCCTGCTTGCGCGCCACCGACACCACCGGAGACCGGCGCGTCCAGTATGCCGAAACCTTTTTTCTCCGCTGCCAGCGCAACGGCGCGGGCACTCTCAACGTCGATGGTGGAGGAATCGATCAGCAGGGTGCCGGGAGCAGCCGCACCGAGCACACCATTGCCGCCGAGATAAACCTCGCGCACCTCTTTGCCGGCCGGCAGCATCGTGATGACTACTTCCGCGCCAGATGCTGCCGCCGCAAGATCCGCCGCCCCCTTGCCGCCTGCGGCCGTAAGCTTTTCGACTTGCGTCCGGCTCATATCGAAACCAGACACTGCATGCCCGGCTTTCAGCAAGTTGAGCGCCATCGGCAGGCCCATGTTGCCGAGCCCGATGAATCCGATCCGTGCCATGCAGAGCTCCGTTACTGCAGCGAGATTTTCGCGGCCTTGGCGAGCTTGACCGCGATGTCCGTCTCTTTCGCAATTCGCACGTCGAAATCTTCCGGCGTCATCGTCAACGGGTCGACGCCCAGTTTGCCAAGTCTCTCTTTGATGGCCGGACTTTCGATGCTCTTCACGATCTCGTCGTGGATCTTAGCCACGACATCGCGTGGCGTTTGCTTGGGCACGAACGCCCCGACCCAAAAATCAAAGTCGGAATTTGGCACCCCGGACTCGAGCGTCGTCGGCACATCGGGCAAAGCCGATGCCCGTTTGGCGGTACTGACCGCCAACGCCAGCAACTTGCCCTCCTTGACCAACGATATCGCCGCAGCGATCGGGCAGAGATAGAAGTCGACACGACCCGCCAGCACTTCGGTCAGTCCCTCCGGCGCGCTCTTGAATGGAACAAGTTGACCTTCGAAATTCGCCGCGAGCCTGAAGCGCTCCATTGCCAAATGCGGCGGCGTGCCGATCCCGGCGGCCGCATAATTGATCGCGCCTGGCCTTGCCTTGGCCATGGCGATGAGTTCCTGCACCGTTTTGACTTTCTTCTCGGGCGAAATGACAAGCACAAGCGGCACATTTGCCAACGGCGTGACACCGGAAAAATCCTTGACCGGATCGTATGGCACGTTTGCCTGGATCGCCGGCACCGTCACGATCGCGTTCGAGTGCACCAGGATTGTGTAACCGTCTGGGTCCGACTTCGCGACAGAATTTGTTCCGACCGTCGTGCCACCTGCCGGCCGGTTTTCGATGATGATGCTTTGCTTGACCTGTGACGCAACCGCTTCGAACACCGTGCGCGGAACAAGGTCGGTCGCGCTTCCCGGCCCGTAAGGCACGACCACCTTCACCGCCCTGGTCGGCCAATCGGTCGCCGCCCACGCTGGCCCATAACTCGCGTTGCCCGTCGCAGCAACCGCGATCGAACCTAAGCCCGCTTTGATGATTTCGCGACGATTCATAACTCTCTCCCGTGAAAAAAGGCGCACGCTGATGCATGCGGAATTCAACGCACATCTTGCTCCCGCACTGCGCCAGGATCAATCGCCTGCGACCTTGCAGCACGTAGGATTGTTATTGCGGGTGTTCGCGCGCCGATTGTATGGCGAGCACGAGATAACCGACAAGCAACACGCCCTCGATCACCATGATCGCCGTCCGGCCGCCGTAGACCTGCGGAAAGAAGACTTCAACCGCGGCCATCGAAACTGCGGCCGTGAGCCACACCACCGCGCCCCAGGCCGCAATCAGCCAAAGCCCGACGGCAGCAACGAGATCGATCACGGCAAAAAAGACGGTCGTTGCCTGCCACGGCATGGCGTGATCCTCGAACGGCTTGTCGATCACGACAATGCCGCAGACCACCGACCAATGATAAAGGCCCTTGAGCAGCGACAGCACGGCCATGATTCGTAGAAACACCACCAGTATTCTCGTCCAGCGGCCATCATTGCTCAGCCGCTCCTCGGCTTGCACCGGCTCGAGCGTGCGAACGGAATGCGTGATC
This sequence comes from Hyphomicrobiales bacterium, assembly GCA_003169835.1. Taxonomy (GTDB): domain Bacteria; phylum Pseudomonadota; class Alphaproteobacteria; order Rhizobiales; family Xanthobacteraceae; genus PNAI01. Next base: position 68,959 of record PNAI01000058.1, read on the forward strand.
AGCGGATCGCTCATGGCAGCGCAAGCTCCTCGGCAAGCGGCACAAAATGACGCTCGATATCCGCGGACGTGACCTCGGCAAGCTTCGCGGGCCGCCAGCTCGGCGCATTGTCCTTGTCGACGATCACCGCGCGCACCCCTTCGTAGAAATCGTGGCCATGGATGATCCGCGACACTATGCGGAATTCGGTCTGCATGCACGCGTCGAATGTTAGCTCCCTGCCGGCGCGAACCTGCGCCAGCGCTAGTTTCAAGCTGGTCGGCGACTTCGCGCGAATGATCGCCGCCATCTCGGCGGCAAATTTCGCATCGCCGCCCGCACCCGCTTCGCGGTCAAGCGCGGTCAGCACATCTTCGACCTGATCCCCCGCAAACAGCCGGTCGATGGCGCTGCGTCGCGCGGCGATCGGCCCCTCACCAGTCGGCTCCGAGAAAGCCGCCAACACTGCATCCACCGGCACCGCGGTGCAGAGCGTTTCAAGGAGTTCGACGAACTTCGCGGAGGATACGCGATGGGTTGCGATCTTCGCGATGACACCATCCGCGGCATTGAACCTCTCGCCGGTGAGCGCGCAATAGCTGCCGAGCTCGCCCGGCATGCGCGGCAGGAACCAGGTCGCCCCGACGTCGGGAAAAAATCCAATGCCGACCTCGGGCATGGCAAACGTGTAGCGATCCCCCGCGACGCGATGCGAGCCGTGCACCGAAATGCCGCCGCCGCCGCCCATCACGATGCCATCGATCAACGCGACATAAGGTTTTCGATACCTCTTGATCAATGCGTTGAGCGCGTATTCCTCGCGCCAGAATTTGAGCATCTCGTCGTAGCGGCCCACGCGCCCGAGTTCGCACAACGCACGCACGTCGCCGCCCGCCGAAAAGGCCCGCCCGCCTTCCGCTGAAATGACCACGCGCGTCACAGCGGGATCTTGTGCCCAGTCATTGAGCTGCGCCGCAAGCAAGCGCACCATGTTCGGCGTCACCGCATTGAGCGCCTTTGGCCGGTTGAGCGTGATGAGGCCTGCCGTGCCCCGCCGCTCGAACAAAATTTCCTCTTCATTCGGCACTGCGCTCAATTCCCCAGCAGATCGCGGCTGACGATCAGGCGCATAACTTCGTTGGTGCCTTCGAGGATTTGATGCACCCGCACGTCGCGCAGCACGCGCTCGATCGGATGGTCGCGCAGGTATCCATAGCCGCCGTGCAGCTGCAGACAACCATTGACCACCTCGAAGCCTGTGTCGGTCGCAAGGCGCTTGGCCATCGCCGCAAACCGTGTCGCATCCGACTCGCGTGCTCCGACCAAGACCGCCGCGCGCCGTACCATCAATCGCGCCGCCTCAAGCTCGGTGGCGAAATCGGCGATGCGAAAGCGCAACGCCTGGAACTCGGAAAGCCGCGAACCGAATTGCTTTCTCTCGCGCATGTACTCGATAGTGCGATCGAGACAGAATTGCGCGCCTCCGATCGAACACGCCGCGATATTGAGCCGCCCGCTATCGAGCCCCACCATGGCGATCTTGAACCCTTCGCCTTCCGCACCGACGCGATTGGCGACCGGCACTTTGGCATTCTCAAACATCACCATTGCAGTCGGCTGCGACTTCCAGCCGAGTTTCTTTTCCGGCGCGCCGAACGAAAGTCCGGGCGTGCCTTTTTCCACCACCAGACACGAGATACCTTTCGGCCCCTCGCCGCCGGTGCGCACCATCACGAGGTAGATGTCGGAAACACCGCCGCCGGAAATGAAGGCCTTCGCGCCGTCGAGCACATAATGCTCGCCCTCGCGACGCGCGCGGGTCTTCAGGCTTGCGGCATCCGAACCGGATTCCGGCTCGGTCAGGCAGTAGCTCCCAAAGTGCGCCATCGTGCAAAGCTTGGGAACAAATTTGCGCCGCAAGACCTCGGCCCCGAAGGCGTCGATCATCCAGGCCACCATATTGTGGATTGAAATATAGGCCGCGGTCGATGTGCATCCCTGTGCCAATTGCTCGAAGATGATTGTGGCATCGAGCCGTGAGAGCGCAGCACCCCCGACGTCTTCCTTCACGTAGATGCCGGCAAAACCCAATGCCGCTGCCTTGCGCAGCGCTTCGACCGGAAACACTTCGCCTTCGTCCCAGTCGCGCGCGAACGGCATCATATTCTCGCGCGCAAACTCGCGTGCGGTGGCCTCGAAGGCGCGTTGCTCTTCGGTCAGCTCGAAATCCATCATATCCCCGCCTCTTCAGGCCATCTGTCGTTTGGCAAATCGAAGCTGTAAGATGGATTGTCGCGTTAAACTCGGCAATGACGAAGGTTGGTCCCATGGCCATCAAATACGGTCGTCCCATCGAGCCGCGCGTGCGCTTTACCCCGGTGGAGGCGAAAGCCCCCGCACAAGTGGCGCAGCCCCTCGACCTGCCAGTCCGCCCGCGCCGCAACCGCCGTGCCGAATGGGCGCGCCGCATGGTGCGCGAGAGCGTCCTCACTACCGACGATCTGATCTGGCCACTGTTTCTCACCGAAGGTCATAACCAGCGCGTCCCGGTGCCGTCCATGCCCGGCGTTGACCGCCTTTCCGTCGACCAGGCGGTACGCGCCGCCGAGCAGGCCGCGAAGCTCACCATCCCCTGTATCGCGCTCTTTCCCTACACCGACCCAAAACTGCGCGACGATGACGGCAGCGAGGCGCTTAATCCCGACAATCTAGTGTGCCGCGCCAACCGCGCGATCAAGAAGGAACTGCCCGATGTCGGCGTGCTCTGTGACGTAGCGCTCGATCCCTACACCAGTCACGGCCACGACGGCTTGCTGCGCGACGGCGTTGTCCTCAACGACGAAACAGTCGCGATGCTGGTCAAGCAAGCGCTGGTCCAGGCCGAGGCCGGTTGCGACATCATTGCACCATCCGACATGATGGACGGCCGCGTCGGCGCGATCCGCGCAGGCCTCGACCGTGCCGGTTATCTCGACACGCAGATCATGGCCTATGCGGCGAAATATGCCTCCGCCTTTTACGGCCCGTTCCGCGACGCCGTTGGATCCGCGGCGACTCTGACCGGCGACAAGCGCACCTATCAGATGGACCCGGGCAACGCGGACGAAGCGCTGCGCGAAGCCGAACTCGACATCGCGGAAGGCGCCGACATGATCATGGTCAAGCCCGGACTGCCCTACCTCGACATCCTCGCGCGCATCAAGGACACGTTCGGCATGCCGACCTTCGCCTATCAGGTGTCAGGCGAATACGCGATGCTCATGGCGGCCGCGCAAAATGGCTGGCTCGACGGCGAAAAGGCAATGATGGAAACGCTCATCGCGTTCAAGCGTGCCGGCGCCGACGGCGTGCTGACCTATTTCGCTCCGCGCGTTGCGGAGAAGCTCAAAGCGAAATAGCCAATCCCCGCTCAATCCATCGCAGCTCCAGCTTCGATCCGCACCGGCTGAAATCCGTCCGCGCTCAGTGCCAGCAAGATTTCTTCCGCATGCGCACCGTCGCGCGTCTCAACCGTCACATCGAGCCGCGCGCCCTTGGCCGGCACATCGAGAAACAGTCGCCTGTGATCGACCTCGAGAATATTCGCGCCAAGAATTCCGAGTGAAGTGGCGATCTGCCCAAGAATGCCCGGCCGGTCAGGGATGGTAAGGCGGAACGAAACGATGCGGTCCGCGCGCTCAAGTTCGCGCACCATGATGGTGGCGAGAATGCGCGGATCGATATTGCCGCCACACAACACAAGGCCCACTTTCTTGCCGGCAAAACGCGCCGGCTCCGCCAGCATGGCCGCAAGCCCCGCAGCACCCGCACCCTCCGCCATGGTTTTCTGAAGCGTCAAATAAGCGTTGACCGCGCGCTCGATGTGCTCTTCGTCGACCAGCACGATGTCGCCGACCATGGCGCGAACGATCGGCAACGTCAGATGGCCGACGTTCTTGACCGCGATGCCTTCGGCCAGCGTCGCGCCGCCAAGCGGCCGATGGCCCCCGTGGATGGAATTCCACATGGAAGGATAAAGCACAGCCTCGACGCCGATGATCTCGAGCTCCGCCCGCATGGCCTTCGCTGCAACGGCAATTCCGGATATCAGCCCGCCGCCGCCAATCGGGATCACCAGCACATCGAGGTCGCCCACTGCTTCGAGCATTTCGAGCGCGATCGTCCCCTGACCCGCGATGACATGGATGTCATCATAAGGATGCACCCAGACCAGATTGCGCTCCTTTGCAATCGTTTCGGCACGCGTTTGCGCTTCCGTGATGGTTTCGCCATCGAGCACGACCTCGGCGCCGTATTCCCGGGTCGCCGACACTTTGACGAACGGAGTCGTGACCGGCATCACCACGGTCGCTGGAATGCCCAACCGCTGCGCGTGATAGGCCACCGCTTGCGCGTGGTTGCCGGCCGACATGGTGATGACACCGCGGCCGCGCGCATTGGCCGACAACGCAGCAAGCTTCACGCGTGCACCGCGTTCCTTGAACGAATTTGTGACCTGCAAGTTCTCGTATTTGACGAAAACCTCGGCGCCGGTGAGCGCAGAAAGCTTCGGCGCGGGCAGCATCGGCGTGCGAAGCACGTGACCCTCAATGGTCCGCTGGGCGCGCTGGATGTCGGCGAGCGTGACGTCCAATTCTGGCCTCCTTCGCGCAGTCTAATCCAAAAAGCTGCCGGGAATGAATGCAGCAAAATGCGACGCCAATGCCCCTTGCAACGGCGAGCTTTTTTGTCCACATCCGTGGCAGTGACCAAGGCGAAAGATCATGGCCACCAGCGAACCGAACCGCATCAGCCTGCCGTTCGACCTTAAACCCCACGCCTACGATCCGGCGGCAAACCCGGAATTGTTCCAGGACGTACTGGCGCGGCGCCTCGTCGCGTTCGTCATCGACCTCATAATATTGGCCGTCCCGGTCGCACTGGCGGCGATGTTCATTTTCGCGGCCGGCATCATCACCCTTGGACTCGGATTTTTCCTCTACGTGCTGGTGCCGCCGGCGACCATCATCTGGGCGCTCGCCTACTATGGCATCACTCTGGGCAGCCCTCGTTCGGCCACCATCGGCATGCGTGTGATGGACCTTGAAATGCGCACCTGGTACGGCACCCCTGCCTATTTCGTGCTGGGCGCCGTCCACGCCGTCGTGTTCTGGATTTCGGTTTCAACGCTGACCCCGCTCGTTCTGCTGGTCGGCTTTTTCAACGAACGCCGCCGGCTCCTGCATGACATTTTGCTCGGCGCCATCGTAATTAACAACGAAATGCGGGCAAATATGCTCCGCGCGGCCAAGTCCGGCGGTTAACCCACACCTTTTTAGGACCGCAAAGCCCTTTGACGCCGGGCCTTTTGCAGGCGACATTTATGCCCATGGAATCGGTGGAACCGCCCACCGGTAGTTGTGGCTGTACGCATCGTGACCCACCATTCGCGCGATACGCCGCAGTTCTACCTGACCGCGCCCTCGCCCTGCCCATATTTACCGGGCCGCGAAGAGCGCAAGGTTTTCACCCACCTCGTGGGCGAGCGCGCGCCTGGGCTCAACGATCTGCTGACCCACGGTGGCTTTAGGCGCAGCCAGTCGATCGCCTACCGGCCCGCCTGCGAGGGCTGCCGCGCGTGCGTGTCCGTGCGGGTGATCTCCGACGAATTCCGCCCCACCCGCAGCATGCGGCGGATCATGGCGCGCAACGATGATGTCATCGGCGAGATGCGCGCGCTGGTGCCGACCTCCGAGCAGTATTCGATATTCCGCGCCTATCTCGATGCCCGCCATCACGATGGCGGCATGGCCGACATGACCGTCCTCGACTACACCATGATGGTCGAGGACAGCCATGTGAAAACGCGGCTGGTCGAATTCCGCCGTCGCGGTCCCGACAGCGCAATCAATGGCCGCGGCGCCGGCAAACTATTGGGCGTCGCGCTGACCGACGTGCTCAACGACGGGCTTTCCATGGTCTATTCGTTCTTCGATCCGGACGAAGGCTCGCGCTCGCTCGGCACGTTGATGATCCTCGACCACATCGAACGCGCGCGGCGCATGGGCCTGCCTTATGTCTATCTCGGCTATTGGGTCGATGGCTCGCGCAAGATGGACTACAAGGGCCGCTTCCTACCGCAGGAGCGGCTGATGCCCGACAGCTGGGTCCGCTTCACGAAGTGACGATCACTTCACTCATCCGAAAATTTGGTCGTTCAGCAATTTTATGTTGAGCGCGATGAGGATCGCGGCGGTAAGCACTGCGAGTGCCGTAACCCAGCGCGGCGCGACCAGTTCGCCCAGCTTACGACGGTCGGCGGTAAACATCACCAGCGGCACAATCGAGAACGGCAGCGCGACACCAAGCACCACTTGGCTGAGGATCAGCAGCTTCGCCGTTCCCGCCTCGCCGTACCAGATCGTTACGATGGCGGCAGGGACGATGGCGATAGACCGCGTCACCAGCCGCCGCGCCCAGGGCGGCAGCCGGATGTCGATAAAGCCCTCCATCACGATCTGACCGGCAAGCGTCGCGGTGACAGTCGAATTCAATCCGCAACATAGCAGCGCGATGCCGAACAGCGTGGGTGCAATCGCCGAGCCGAGCATCGGCGCGATCAACTTGTGGACATCGCCGAGTTCGGAAACATCGGTTTGTCCGGTCTTGTTGAAGGTGGCGGCCGCCAGAATCAGGATTGCGGCATTAATGATAAGAGCGAACGTCAAAGCGATGGTGGAGTCGATGGTGGCGAGCTTGATCGCCTCGCGCTTCTCCGGAACGCTATCGCCGAAGCGGCGCGTCTGCACCACGCCAGAATGCAGGTAGAGATTGTGCGGCATCACCGTCGCGCCGATAATGCCAATCGCGAGGTACAACATATCGGGATTAGTGAGGATGTTTGTGGTCGGCGCAAAGCCGCGGATCACCGCACCCCATTGCGGATCGGCAAGCGCAATCTGGATGGCAAAGCAGACCGCGATGACCCCCAGCAGTGTGACGATAAACGCCTCGATCCAGCGGAAGCCGAGATTCTGCATCCATAGAATCAAGAACACGTCGAGCGCGGTAATGATCACCCCGATCTCGAGTGGAACTCCGAACAGCAGATTGAGCCCGATGGCCGTACCGATCACTTCCGCCAAGTCGGTGGAGCAGATCGCGATTTCGGTAAGCACCCACAGCGGCCACGACACCGCGCGCGGAAATGCATCGCGGCAGGCCTGAGCGAGGTCGCGGCCCGAGGCGATGCCGAGCCGCGCGCACAGCGCCTGCAGCAGGATCGCCATCAGATTTGAAAGCAACGCCACAGTCAGCAGCGCGTAGCCGAACTTCGAGCCGCCGGCGAGCGAAGTCGCCCAGTTGCCAGGGTCCATGTAGCCCACAGCAACGAGGTATCCCGGCCCCAGAAAAGCGCCCAGCTTCTTGAACAGCGAGCCGGTTGGGCGGGTGGCAATGGTGCCAAACACTTCCGACAGCGATTGCCGCCCACGTTGGCGCCGCCAGCCCACCTCAGGCGCGGCCGGATCTTGCGGCGTCTTGACCAGCATCGGGACTCCCAAAAACTCCACCGCAGATAAGATAGACTAGATGCGAATAATTTGCAATTGCAGCATTCGCTCACGAAAAAAGGCCATTTTACGGGCCTTTGCGAGGAAAGCATGTGGAGCGGTTGGCAGGTGCCACAGTCGCGAGATGCCCCCTTTTACTTTCCCTCGTCGCCCTTGCCGCCTTCTGGCGCGCTGCCGAACTTGAGGTTCGCGAGAAAGCGATCGGGCTTGATGCGGCCGGCATCGCCGCGATTACCGCGCCAGGCGGCAAGCTCCTTCATCGACTGATTGAACACACGGCCGCCCGCATCGATCCAGGTCAGACCATCCGCCTCTTTGAACGTTTTCACGTCCGATAGCCCGCCGTCCTTATGCCGCTGCAGCCGCACGCCGCGCCCGCGCGTCATCTCCGGTACCTGATCAAGCGCAAAGATCACCATCTTGCGGTTTTCGCCGATGGCTGCGACCAGTTCGCCTTCGACCGGCGTGACCGCGCATGCCTTGTCAGGTGGCTTCACATTGAGCACCTGTTTGCCCTTGCGCGTGTTTCCGAGGCACTCGTCCTCCGCCACGACGAAGCCGCGGCCACTCGTGCTCGCAACCAGCAACTTGCGGCCACCTTGGTAGCGCACGACGGACACCAGTTCGTCGTCCTGCTCAAGGTCGGTGTAAAGCCTGATCGGCTCGCCGTGACCGCGGCCGCCGGGAAGTTTCGAAGCATCGATCGTGTAAAAGCGCCCGTTGGTGGCGAGCGCCAGCAGCTTCGACGTGGTCTCCGCTGAAAACGCAAACGCAAGTGCGTCGTCGGCCTTAAACGCTACCCCGGAGAGATCGGTCTGAATTCCGCGCAACGCACGAATCCAACCTTTTTCCGAAACCACCACAGTGATCGGCTCGCGCACGACCATCGCCTCTTCGATCGCCGCCTCATCGTGCTCCGGCGCCTCCGCAAAGCCGGTCCGGCGCTTGCCAAGTGGCGTCTTAGGACCGAAAGTCTCTCGCACCTTCTTGATCTGGTCGGCGATCGTCCGCCATTGCTCTTTTTCGGAACGTACAAGTTTTTCCAGGATCTCTTTCTCCTCGCGCAATTGCTTGTTCTCGCGCTTGATCTCCATCTCTTCGAGCTTGCGCAAATTGCGCAAGCGCATATTGAGGATGGCGTCGGCCTGCACATCGGAGAGTTTGAACGCCTTTATCAGCACCGGCTTGGGCTCGTCCTCGTTGCGGATGATCTTGATCACCTTGTCGATGTTTAGGTACGCGATCAGATATCCGCCGAGCACCTCGAGCCGATGCTCGATTTGAGCAAGCCGGTGCCTGGAGCGCCGCAGCAGCACGTCGCGGCGATGGTCGAGCCATTCGCGCAGGACTTCGGCTAGATCCATCACCTTGGGGATCTTGCCCTTGGACAGCACGTTCATGTTGAGCGGGATGCGGCTCTCAAGCTCGGTCAGTTTGAACAGCGATTCCATCAAAAGTTCGGCGTCGACCGTGCGCGACTTCGGCTCGATGACGACGCGCACATCTTCCGTGGACTCGTCGCGGAACCCCTCGACCAGCGGCAGCTTTTTCTCGTTGAAAAGCTCCGCCATTTTTTCGATCAGCCGCGTCTTCTGCACGAGCCACGGAATTTCGGTGATCACGATGAGATAGGTGCCCCGCCCCGTCTCTTCCTTGTGCCAGCGCGCGCGCACGCGGAACGATCCCCGCCCGGTCGCGTATGACTCGGCGATCACCTCGCGCGGATCGACGATCAGCCCGCCCGTCGGAAAATCCGGCCCCGGCACATATTTGAGCAACGTCTTGGCGCGCGCATTCGGATTGTCGATCAGAAACAGTGCGGCATCGCACAGCTCGGCCGCGTTGTGCGGCGGGATCGAAGTCGCCATACCGACCGCGATGCCTTGTGAGCCGTTGGCCAGCAGATTGGGAAACGCACCGGGCAACACGACCGGCTCGGTCTCGCTTCCGTCGTAAGTCGGGCGAAAATCGACGGCATCCTCGTCGATGCCGTCAAGCAGAAGCCGCGCAACCTCGGTCATCCGCGACTCGGTGTACCGCATGGCGGCGGGGTTATCGCCGTCGATGTTGCCGAAATTGCCCTGCCCGTCCACCAGCGGGTAGCGCTGCGCGAACTCCTGCGCGAGCCGCACCAGCGCGTCATAGACCGACTGATCGCCATGCGGATGATATTTTCCGATGACGTCGCCGACCACGCGCGCCGATTTCTTGAACGCCTGCCCGGGGTCAAGCCGCAACTGCCGCATCGCAAACAGGATCCGCCGATGCACAGGCTTGAGCCCGTCGCGCGCGTCTGGGAGCGCGCGGTGCATGATGGTGGAGAGCGCGTAGGCGAGATAGCGCTCCTCCAGAGCGTCGCGCAGCGCGACTTCCTGGACGTTGGATGGGTCGGGTGGAATCAGCCGCTTGCCCATGACGGCTGCGTAACGCAAGGGTGGCGCCGGGACAACCAAGATGACAGCTGTGAGGCCGACCAAGAGCGCCGCAGCGGTCGATTTCCACTGTAATCAATCCACAAAACGGACTTGGCCGCCCCGAAACAGTTGCCGTTCGCTCCCAATGGAGGCATGCTTGCAAAGGATCCCGCGGGTGTCCGAACAGGCGATTGCGAGTTTTGCAAGCGCGGCAGAACAACAAAGTTGGTCGTGCATTTGGCGGGGTCTTCGACTGCGGTCATTTGTCCGCTCGATGAACGGCACATGAACGCGGCATCCATGCGTTGTTTGTAGTGCGCGGAATACAATCCGAGAGTCGGAGACAATCTCAGCGCCGGATGGCAATTGGGTTGTGTCCCTGCCACCGCATAAACCAAGGGAGAACGAAGATGCGTACACTCATCGTCGCCACACTTTTCGCGCTCGGCCTCGGACTTGTAGGCATCGCGAGCAGCTCGGCGGCCCCGACCAATTACACCGCGATACCGCAGGCCACGAACGAAGGCAGCAACCTCGTCCAGAAAATCTGGTGGAACCGCTATGGTCAATGGTGCAGCCGCCGCTGCAGTTGGCGCCGCTGCTTTGTGGTCTGCCGCTAACCTGACAGCCTGAGACAAATGGGCGCGGCCGCCACGTGCGGTCGGCCCATTTTGTTGTCGGTTATGCGACGATCGCGTTTTTACGCAGTTATACGGGGTTCTTCCCGCGCGTATGAACACCCGATGAACACCCTTCACGTGGATTCGGAATGTTTCAGCTTCAAAGCTGGAACCATGGAATGACTTTTGCGTTCTCTCGTCAGTACAAAAGTTAAAACATTCATGCAGCAAATGCTGCTTTGAATAACCGCTGGAGGAAAGCATGCGCAAGATTGTTCTCGGAATCGCCGCGACCGCAGCGATTGTTTCCACCGCCGGACTATTTGCCGGTAGCGCAAATGCGGTGACGCAGTCTGCACCGACCGCCGTCCGCGAAGCCGCCGATAGCACAAACCTCACTCAGGACGTGAGATGGGTGTGCCGCGGAGGTTATTACGGCCGGCGTCATTGTTGGTGGGAAGGTCGCGGCCGCTATTCGCGTCGTTGGTAACGCACTGAACTGGTAATTCACCCGCTCAGCTGTCCTTCACGCGGATCGTTACCGGCCACCGCCGGTCGCGGTCCGCGCGATGCGTTGACCAAGGACCGTGGCGATGAACCCCTCGCGCGCTTCGCCGAATGTAAGCCCGCGCGGTTCGAGCACATGGCGGGCGAGAAAGAATCCGGTCAGCGCAAATCCATCGGCAATGTCTTCCAGCGAAGAACCCTCATCGCCGGAAAGAAACGCTGGTAATCGCAAGAGCCGGTCGCGCCAAGGCTCGCCTGCATTACGCGACACCGCCCGCCCCGATTTCGGCGAGACATATTCGAGCTCGGTGGCAAGGCCCGTGGCAGCACAAGCGGCAAGATCAAGACCAAAGCCAAGCTCGGTCAACATTTGCAGTTCGAAGCGCACGACATGCGCGGCTGCGGTTTCATTTTCAAGCTCATCAAGCACCGCTGAAAGTGCGTCATAAACCTTGGGATGCGGATCGCGTTCCGGCAAAAGCCTGCAGAGTGCGGCAAGGTGCGTCACGCCATAGAGCACCTTAGAGCCCGCCGAAGAGGAGGCCGCGTGCACCCGCATGGCCTCGATCGTGTAGTTTCCCAGATGCTCGTCAAGGCGCGCCCGCCAGACGGCACGAACTGTATTGCCGGGCTGCAGCGCCGGCCGCTGGCGCGAACCGGCACCCCCGCGCACCATGCCAAGATGCCGGCCATGCTCACACGTCATCAGTTCGGCGATGGCGTTACCTTCGCCATGCCGGCGGCTGCCGAGCATAATGCCTTCATCGGTCCACTGCATGGTCGCGACGTTTCCTCCGCCGGCAATCCCCGGCGGGTCATCGAATCATTCCTTGGGGTACTCTAGCCCCATCTGGCGGTATCGTTCCGGATCCTCGCCCCAACCCTCACGCACTTTCACAAACAGAAATAGATGCGCCGGGCGTTCGATCAGTTTGGTGATCTCCCTGCGCGACGCCTCCCCGATCGCCTTGATCGACTGCCCGCCCTTGCCGAGCACGATCTTGCGCTGGCTCTCGCGTTCCACATAGATCGTCTGCTCGATGCGGACCGATCCGTCCTTGCGCTCCTGCCAGCATTCGGTTTCCACGGTTGATTGATACGGCAGCTCCTGATGCAACTTGAGAAATAATTTCTCGCGCGTGATCTCGGCGGCAAGCTGACGCAATGGCGCGTCCGAAACCTCGTCCTCGGGATAATGCCACGGCCCCTCCGGCACGTGACCCGCGAACCAGCTCTTCACGTCGCCGACGCCATCGCCCTTGAGCGCCGATACCATGAAGGTCACGTCGAACTTGGCGCGCTCATTCGCGTCTTGCGCGAGCGCGAGCAGCTTGGCCTTCTCCACCAGATCGACCTTGTTGAGGATGAGCACCTTCGGCAGCGCAATCTCACTAAGTTGACCAAAGATATTCGCGGCCTCGTCGTCGATACCCTGCTTGGCATCGATCATAACGGCGACGATATCGCCATCGCGCGCGCCGCCCCAGGCGGTCGTCACCATGGCCCGGTCGAGCCGGCGGCGCGGCGCAAAAATCCCCGGCGTGTCGATAAAAACGAGTTGCGCCTTGTCCACCATCGCAATCCCGCGCAGGAGCGCGCGCGTGGTTTGAACTTTCGGCGTGACAATAGCGACCTTGCTGCCTACAAGAGCGTTGACGAGCGTCGACTTGCCCGCATTGGGCGCACCGATCAAGGTGATGAAGCCGCAGCGCGTTCCGGCCTCTTGCACAACATCAGGCATCGGTGCGATCCAGCCGGACACCCTCACGTGCCAGCAGGGCGGCGGCGGCGGCCTGTTCGGCCGCGCGTTTCGAAGGGCCCAGACCCTCGACCTGCTCGTGATTTGGCAGCACAACGGTAACGCGGAATTCCGGACTGTGATGCGGGCCAGTACGCCCAACCTCACGATAGACCGGCGTGGGCAAGCCGCGCGCCTGCGCCCATTCCTGCAGCACCGTCTTGGAATCGCGCAACGGCCGCACCGGTGCGCGCATGCGCTCACCCCAGAGTCGATCAATCATAGTGACGGCTGCGGGGTAGCCACCGTCGAGAAACACCGCCCCGATCAGCGCCTCGCACACATCGGCAAGTATGGCGGTGCGCACACGCCCGCCGGCATTTGATTCCGAAGCTCCCAGCTTGAGCGCCGTTCCAAGATCAATCGCCCGTGCAACATCCGCGCAGCTTTCCCGCCGCACCAGATCAGCCAGCCGGCGCGAGAGTTCGCCTTCGTCTGCCTTGGGGAATGCGCCAAACAGCATGTCGGAAATAACCAATCCGAGCACATGGTCGCCGAGAAATTCGAGCCTTTGGTAGCTGCCGGAGCGATCGCCCGTTGTCGCCGAAACATGCGTTAGCGCATGATCGAGCAGTGCGGCATTATTGAAGCGATAGCCGATCGCAGCTTCGAGCACTGTGGGGGTCGCAGCAACACGCGCAGCTTTGCGCCGCTGCGCCGGCCGGGCCCCCGCACGTTCCGCGGAACGATGCGTCGATGTAGTGTCGTTTCCACCGGCTTTTTTACCGGCTTTGGCTGGACGCCTCATCGCACCAACGTGAATAGCCGCTCCCAGCGTATCGTCCAAGGCCAGCGCCAGATTTCTCTGGCGAGTTCACCTTCGCGCACCGAGAAGAAAATGATCTGCGCCCTGCCTACCAGATTATCGTATGGAACGAACCCAACCGACGGGAACCGGCTGTCGGTCGAGTTGTCACGGTTGTCGCCCATCATGAAATAATTGCCGTCGGGAACTGTGTAGACCTGGGTCGTATCTGGAAAACCCGGATGATCCACGCAATCGAGGGCCTCGTAGGAAACTCCATTCGGCAGCGTCTCTCGCCAACGCTTGACTCGGCTGATGAACGCGATCGGACCACAAGGCTCTTCGCCGGCGAAATCAGGAAGCTGCACACGCTTCAACGGCGTGCCATTGATGTGAACCAGCCCGTTGATCACCTGGATGCGATCGCCAGGCAGACCGATAACGCGCTTGATGTAATCGGTTGTATCATCGGCCGGTAGCCGAAAAACCACGACATCGCCGCGATCAGGCTGCGACCCAAGGATGCGCCCCTTAAACTCCGATGGGTTGATGAGGGGCAACGAATAGCGGCTAAAGCCATAGCTGAATTTCGACACAAAGAGATAGTCGCCAACCAGCAAGGTTGCTTTCATCGAGCCGGACGGAATGTTGAATGGCTGGAACAGAAAAGTTCGGATGACCAGCGCAATAATTGCAGCGTGAATGAGCAGTCGAAACAATTCAACGAATTGGTTCGATTTCTTTTCTTTCGTCTTCGACATCACGCTCATAGGCCTCTCGCCTCGGACTAAACAGCGCCCCGCGACCTTGTAGCGGCTGAGAAGCCACGGTGCAAACAACCCGCGGGGGTTTTTAGCACGTCACCAAATACAAGAAATATCAATTCCAAAACAGGGGTTTATCCCAGCACCTTCATCATATTTTGAGCCCAGCGACGATTGCGTCAGCGGCCACGATTCGAACCGGCCGGCACCGCCGAAATCATCACGAACGCCTGTGCCATTGGCCCCTCATCCGTGATGGTGAGATCGATGCGCGGCTCATGGCCCGCCGGGGTGATCGCTTGAAGCCGGCGTAACGCGCCTCCGGTGAGTTCCATCGTCGGCTTGCCGGACGAGAGGTTGACCACTCCCATGTCGCGCCACCACACACCCGCTCGCAGACCCGTACCGAGCGCCTTGGCACAGGCTTCCTTGGCCGCAAAGCGCTTGGCATAGGTCTCGATGCGGTTCTTCTTGCTCTCGGCGCGCGCACGCTCGGCAGCAGTGAACACGCGCTCTAGGAAGCGATCGCCGTGGCGCTCGATCACTTTTGCAATGCGGCGCACGTCGGTGATGTCGGAGCCGATGCCAAGGATCATTTTGCGACTTTGGCGCGTCCGCGATCCATGGCGGCGCGCATGCGTTTGACAGTCTCGGTGAGGCCGACGAAGGTCGCCTCCCCAATCAGAAAATGCCCGATGTTGAGCTCGACGATCTCCGGCAATGCGGCGATCGTTTCTGCGCTCTCGTAGTCGAGACCGTGACCGGCATGCACCTCAAGGCCAAGACTCTTCGCGAGCGTCGCGCCTTCGGCGATCCGTTTCCACTCGGCCGCAACGGCAGTTTTGTCGTTATGCGCTAGCGCCTCGCACCAGGCCCCGGTGTGGATCTCGATGACCGGCGCGCGAAGCTCGGCGGCCGTCTTGATCTGCGCCGGATCGGCGGCGATGAACAGCGACACACGGATACCGGCCGCGTTCAACTGGTCCATCATTGGCGCGAGCGATACGCGTCTACCCACGGCATCAAGCCCGCCCTCGGTGGTGCGCTCCGCCCGCCGTTCGGGTACGAGACATACGGCGTGTGGCATGGCCTTGAGCGCGATCGCCACCATTTCCGTGGTAGCCGCCATCTCCAGGTTGAGCGGCTTCGCAATTTGCGCTTTGAGCCGCGCGATATCCTCGTCGCGAATGTGGCGGCGGTCCTCGCGCAAATGCGCGGTCACACCATCTGCGCCGGCCTCGATAGCGACTTTGGCCGCGCGCACCGGATCGGGATGGCACCCGCCGCGCGCATTACGGATGGTCGCAACGTGGTCGATGTTCACACCCAAGCGCAAATGGGCAATCACACCACCGCTCCCTTGCGATTTTGCCCGCTCCAGAACCCGGCTCACCCAGTCACCCGTTCCACGCTCGCCACGACTTTCTTGGCGCGGATTTGCGCAATGATCGAACTGAGATGTTTGAGATCGTAGACCTCAAGATCAATCATTAGCGACGTGAAATCCGGCGATTGTCGCGACATGCGGACATTGTCGATGTTGCCGTCGTGCTCGGCGATGATCTGGGTGATCTGCGCAAGCGTGCCAGGCTCGTTCATCGATTGCACCGCAATCCGCGCCGGGAAGCGCTGCGGCGTATGCTCATCGATATCCCAGCGCACATCCAGCCATTTTTCGGGCGTCTCTTCGAATTCTTTCAATGTCGAAGACTGGATGGGATAGATCGTGATGCCCTCTCCCGGCGTGAGAATTCCCACGATGCGATCTCCCGGAACCGCCCCGCCGTTGGGCGCAAATCGAATTGGCAGGTCGTCATTGATGCCACGCACCGGAATGGCC
The DNA here is from genome assembly GCA_003169835.1 of Hyphomicrobiales bacterium. Taxonomy (GTDB): domain Bacteria; phylum Pseudomonadota; class Alphaproteobacteria; order Rhizobiales; family Xanthobacteraceae; genus PNAI01. The sequence goes on from PNAI01000058.1 coordinate 85,176, forward strand.
GTACCATCGCCGCGCACCACCGGCACCTTGAACTTCACCGCTTTGGCTTTTTTGAGCCCAAACCAGCCGCCTTCCGATTTGGGCGGCGGCACGGCAGCGATGCGCTCTTCCTTATAGTCCGGGTACATGGCGCGCGCGACATCCGAGGGCCGCATTTCACCGCGCCCGACCGCCGCGAAAACATCATCGATCGAAGCGCGCGCGAGCCGCGGCAACGCACCGGTCAACTTCTCGTCGGAATACTCGCGCTTTGCGCGCTGGCACAACCGCTCTACGATGCGCCGCCCCAGCCCGGCATACTGGTTGCGCACGGCAACTCGTGTGGCCCTGCGGATCGCCGCGCGCGCTTTGCCGGTGATCACAATTGATTCCCAAGCCGTCGGCGGCGCGGTCTGCGCTTTCGACCGGATAATCTCAACTTCATCGCCGTTTGCGAGTTCGGAGATGAGCGGGGCGATTTTGCCGTTGATCTTGCACCCGACGGTGTGATTGCCGATGTCGGTATGCACGGCATAAGCGAAGTCGATCGGAGTGGCATTGCGAGGCAGCGCGATCAGCTTGCCCTTGGGCGTAAAGCAGAACACCTGGTCTTGGAACAGTTCAAGCTTGGTGTGTTCGAGGAATTCCTCCGGGTTCGACCCCTCCGAGAGCAATTCGATGGTGTGGCGCAACCAGGCATAGGCGCTCGACTCGCGCGAGAGCATCTCGGTCGGCGAGCCGACACCATCCTTGTAGAGCGTGTGCGCCGCGATGCCATATTCGGCGATGTCGTGCATTTCTTCGGTGCGGATCTGCAGCTCGACGCGTTGCTGGCCCGGCCCAATCACGGTGGTGTGGATCGAGCGATAATCGTTTTGCTTGGGTGTCGAGATGTAATCCTTGAAACGGCCGGGCACCACCGGCCAGGTGGTGTGCACGATGCCAAGCGCCTGGTAGCACTCCGCCAGCGATTTCACGACCACGCGAAAGCCGAAAATATCCGAGAGCTGTTCGAAGCCCACCGATTTGCGTTCCATCTTGCGCCCGATCGAATACGCCCGCTTGCTTCGGCCTTCGACAACGGCAGTGATGCCGGATTCGGCAAGTTTGGTCATGAGCTGCTGCTCGATCACCAAGATCAAATCCTTGTGGCGATCGGCAAGCTCGCCAAGGCGCTCGCTGATGGCCTTGTGCGCCTCAGGATTCAACTCGTGGAATGACAAGTCCTCCAATTCCTCGCGCAACTCGAACATGCCGATGCGCCCGGCGAGTGGCGCATAAATGTCGAGGGTTTCATCCGCCATCCGTTTGCGCCCTTCGGCAGGCAAATGATGGAGCGTGCGCATGTTGTGCAGCCGGTCGGCCAGCTTGACCAGAAGCACGCGCACGTCTTCGGCGATCGCCAGCAGGAGCTTGCGCAGATTTTCCGCCTGCTTGGCTTCCTTGGAAACGAGGTCAAGCTTCTTGAGTTTGGTCAGGCCCTCGACCAGCAAGCCAATGTCGTGGCCAAAAATATCTTCGATCTCCGCGCGCGTCGTAGGCGTGTCTTCGATCGTGTCGTGCAGGAGCGCCGCGGCAATCGTAGCGTCGTCGAGCTTGAGGTCGGTCAGAATGGCCGCGACTTCGAGCGGATGGGAAAAATAGGGATCGCCCGAGGCGCGCTTCTGCTCGCCATGCGCCTTCATGGCATAGACATACGCGCGGTTGAGGAGCGCCTCGTCAGTCCCAGGATTGTAGCGCCGCACACGTTCGATCAGATCATATTGCCGCATCATCGGCGGCGCCGAACCCTTTTGCCTTTCTTCTTTTTTCGCCGATCTGCCAATAACTTGTGAAACAATGTTCATGCCCAGCTCAAGCGGGGCGAGGCGTCGCGGCGCCTTCGGCGTTTTTGGCACACGGGGCAGATCGGTCGTCGAACGAGCCATGCTCACCTTTCGGTCACTGCACCAGCATGAGGCAAATCATGGGTGCAGCGGCCTTAATGCAAAATATCATGGCAATTTGGCGCGCCCGCAAGGGAATAGCGGTAAGCGGCGGTAAACTCGGTTGCTAAAATGCAAACGGCCCGGGTCCTCCCGGGCCGCCAACATCGACCAATCGGTCTGTTAATGCCGAAGCGAGCTCACTCGCCCTCTTCTTCCGGCTGCTCCTCCGGGGGCGCCAGCCCTTCCAGGCCCTTGAGCAGCTCTTCCTCGCTCATGTGCTCGACCGCGACTTCCTTGTCGTCCGCGTCCACCGTCCCGCCCGTACTGGCAACCAGCGGCACCGACTCGGCTTCCGGTTCGTCGACCTCGACGTATTTCTGCAACGAGTGGATGAGGTCTTCCTTGAGGTCGCCCGGTGAGATCGTGGTATCGGCGATCTCGCGCAATGCAACCACAGGGTTCTTATCGTTGTCGCGTTCGATGGTGATTTGCGAGCCGGACGAGATCATTCGCGCGCGATGGCTCGCGAGCAACACGAGATCGAAGCGGTTTTCAACCTTATCGATGCAATCTTCAACGGTAACCCGCGCCATGAGTATTAACTCCTACAACGTAGCGTTGTCCTAAATCGTTGACTGTTAGGTATCGTCCTACTGCTTAAAGTGCAAGTACGAAATCAAGTTTTGCTTGGCGTTCCAAGGCGCGTCTGTTAGGCAAGGGACGTCAGAAATGACGCCACATAACCGTTACAATTCCAATTAGGAAACCAGTCCGGCCGGCGCGAATTTAACCTATTCATATGTCGGATTGTCCGCCGCAACGGGTCTGCAGTTTTTTCTTAAATGCATGACCGTTGCTATCTGATCACGCCACACCCGCGAGCTTCGCCCGATCGATGCGGCGAAACGCCCGATGGGTTGGATTTTGATGACGAGAGAGAGTGAAACCATGTCCTTGCCTACCGAAAAAATCGCGTTGTTTATTGACGGCGCCAACCTTTATGCCACCGCGAAATCGCTTGGCTTCGACATCGATTACAAGCGGCTGCTGCGCGAATTCCAGTCCCGCGGCAACTTGCTGCGCGCGTTCTATTACACCGCCGTGATCGAAGACCAGGAATACTCTTCCATCCGCCCGCTGATCGATTGGCTCGACTACAACGGCTATTCGGTGGTGACCAAGGCGACCAAGGAATTTGTCGATCAGACCGGCCGCCGCAAGGTCAAAGGCAATATGGATATCGAGCTTGCGGTCGACGCCATGGAACTTGCCAACCATATCGACCACATGGTGCTGTTCTCCGGCGATGGCGATTTCCGCTCGCTGGTCGAGGCGGTGCAGCGCCGCGGCGTACGCGTGACCGTCGTCTCCACCGTCACCACCCAACCGCCGATGGTCGCCGACGAATTACGTCGCCAGGCCGATATCTTCCAAGATATCGTGGAACTGCAGACGAAAATCGGCCGCGACCCCTCCGAGCGTCCGGCCCGCGATCCACGCGATCCACGCGACACGCGCGAACCGCGCCAGCACACACCGCAATTCCTCCAGCGCGGAACGGCAGGACCTCGCACGCCCGCTCCCGCCGGCGTCGAGGACGAAGAATTCGAGGATTGATCGGGTGGCGCGATGGCCGAGCCCGGCCGCAATTGCCCGCGCTGTCCGCGCCTCATGGCTTTTCGTGAAACCTGGCGCAGCCGCGAGCCGAATTGGTTCAACGCACCGGTCCCCTCGTTTGGCCCGATCGATGCGCGCGTCCTGATCGTGGGCTTGGCGCCGGGTCTGCAAGGCGCCAACCGCACCGGCCGGCCTTTCACCGGCGACTACGCCGGCGATTTGCTCTACGACACGCTACTTCGATTCCATTTCGCCAAAGGCAAATACGAAGAGCGCCCCGACGACAACTTGGAACTCATCGACACCCGCATCACCAATAGCGTGCGGTGCGTGCCGCCGGAAAACAAGCCGACACCCGCGGAAATCAATACCTGCCGCGATTTCCTGCAAGGCACCATCGCTGAAATGCCGAAATTGTCCGCGATCGTGGCGCTCGGCCGCATCGCCCACGACACCACGGTCGTGACACTCGGCGCGAAGCGTTCCAAAGTCACATTCAGCCACGGCGGCACTGCCGCGCTCGGCGCCTACACGCTATTCAGCAGCTACCATTGCTCGCGCTACAACACCAACACCCGCGTGCTCACGCCGGAAATGTTCCACGCAGTGTTCGCAAAAGTTCGCGCTCATCTCAACGCTTGAAGCCACGCGATGACTTGCTCCGCGCTCTTGTCCGGCGGGAACACCGGATAGAACACGTGCGAGATCATGCCGCCGTCGATCACCCAGGCCATGCGTTTGATCAACGTCATGCCGTCGACCTCGAACGTCGGCAGCTTCAGCGCCCGCGTGAACTTGAGGCCAACGTCAGACAAAATCGCAAACGGCAAATGCAAGCGTTCGGCCGCCTCGCGCTGGTAATCGAGATCTTGCGTCGAGAGACCGTAAAGCTGCGCCACGCCGAGCCGCTTGATCTCCGCATAATGATCGCGAAATGCGCAGGATTGCGGCGTGCACCCGCGCGCGCCCGGAATCGCATCCCAGCCGGTCGGCAACGGCTGACTGGGCCGGCCAGTACGCGGGTAGACATAGACGACCGTGCGTCCGGCTAGGCGCGAGAGGTTGACCTCAGTCCCGTTCGTTGCAGGCAACGCGAGATCAGGCAATCGCAAACCAACCATATGTCTCGCCGCGCCGTCATCCTTTGGCACTGGCAGATTGTCAGGAAGAACTGTCGGATCATGAAGCGGTGTCACCATGGAAACCTCTTAAACCAAAATTTGCATACGAAAAATTAGCTTTATGCATTACATCAACTGGAGAAAATATACTCATATATTCAATATATTACGATAGTTTTTCTAGATAAGACATGAACTCCATCAGCGACCCGTCGGGATCACGGAAGTACACGCTCGTGCCCCTGCCCTTCGCACCGAAGCGCTCCAGCGGGCCGCGCTCGATCGCCACCCCATGACGCTTGAGATGTGCGACCGCATCCGCGATCGGCCCATGCCATTCAAAGCAAAGATCGCTGTTGCCCGGCGCGACCGGCAAGCGCGCGACCTCCGCCGGCTTCACGCCGGGCCCATGCACATTGAGCTGCTTGTCGCCGAAGCGATAGGCAAAGCCCACCGGCCGCGTCACGAGCTCGGCGCCCATCACGTCACGATAGAAGGCGTTGGAGCGTTCCCACTCGAAAACATGGATCACGCAATGGTCGAGCTTGGTCGGAAGTGACATGACGATCCCCAATCATAGGCGACTTAAGGCAACCGCAATCAGGGGCTTTGCGCAACACCGAGTTTCTTGCCGACGCGACGCACCACCTCGCGGCGTTGCTCGTTCAGCGCCGCTCCACGGCCGCGCAAGACCGCAACCAGCTCCGGCGCCGCTGTTTTCGGCGAGCCGGAATTGAACGGCGGCGCGGGATCATATTCGATCTGCAGCTGGATTTGACGCGCCACCTCCTCGCCCTCCAGCATACCCGCGAGCGCGAGGGCAAAATCGATGCCCGAAGCAACACCTGCCCCGGTGACGATATTGCCGTCGATCACAACGCGCTCGCTCACCGGCATGGCTCCGAGCGCGCCGAGATGCTCGATCGCGGCCCAGTGGCAGGTCGCGCGTTTGCCCTTGAGCAGACCGGCTGCGCCCAACACCAGCGAACCGGTGCAAACCGAAGTGACGTATTTCGCGCCCCGCGCCTGCCGCTGCAAAAATTCCAGCACCACGGCGTCTTCCATCAGGTCCTGCTGCCCGGGCCCCCCAGGAACCATCACCACGTCGAGCTGCGGACAATCCGCATAGGTTACGGTCGGCACGATCATCATCCCACGATCGGTTTTGACCGGATCGAGCGTGTGCGCCACGAGCTGCACTTTGGTGTTCGGCAATCGGGCCAGCACCTCATACGGGCCGGTCATGTCGAGCTGCGTGAGCCGGGGAAAAATCAACATGCCAACCAAACGCTCCTTGGACATCGCCGCTTCCCTCACCCCTTCTGCCGCATGAGCCGGCCGCGTTCGCGCTCCCAGGAGCGCTTCTTATCGGTCTCGCGTTTGTCGTGCAGCTTCTTGCCCTTGGCAAGCGCCAGCTCAATCTTGGCGCGGCCTTTTTCGTTGAAATAGAGTTTCAGCGGCACCACCGTCATGCCTTCGCGCTCCACCGCTCCGATCAATTTATTGATCTGACGCTTGTGCAGCAGCAGTTTGCGCGCACGTTTGGGCGCATGGTTGAACTGCCCAGCCTGCCTGTATTCCGAGATATTGCAATTGTAGAGCCACAGCTCGCCGTCGCGCGCGGCGGCATAGGATTCTCCGATGCTGGCTTTGCCAACGCGCATGGATTTCACCTCGCTGCCGGTGAGCATGATGCCGGCCTCGAAGGTCTCGCCGATCGCATAATTGTACCGCGCCTTGCGATTGTCGGCGATAATCTTGAATGTGCGTTCGGCTTTCGCAGCCATGAGGTTCACTGCAAATCGGATTGATGAAGCGTGACTGTAAGCTACGATTCGATAAAATGCATGGCTGGCCGCTCTTGTAGCGGGGCTAGCGGCCAAGTTCCTTTGACTTGACGTCCTAGCCCTCGGCCAGCCAAGCTTACAAAGAAAGAGCGTTCCGACCGAACCGCAAGACGCTCATCAGGGAGGTATCATGTTCACTCGATCAATTGTCCTGATTCTTACGGCCATTTTTCTTGGCACTGCGCCCCCGGCGTGGAGCCAGCAACCACAGACCTTTCCTGATGGCCCCGGCAAGGAAACAGTCGTCAAGGTGTGCGGTGGTTGTCATGACATCAACCGGATACGCGCAGGATACACGCCGGCAGGGTGGAACATGCTGCAGCACATGATGCAGAACTTCGAGGCCCCCATCCCGCCGGAGGAATGGCCGACTGTCACGACCTACCTGATGAAGAACTTCCCGGAGCGTCAGCGGCCGCCTGCTGCCATGATCTCTGGCCCGGTTCAAGCCACGATCAAAATGTGGGACGTGCCAACGCTCGGCTCTCGTCCGCACGACCCGCTCGCGACCAAGGACGGTGCGATCTGGTGGTCTGGGCAATTATCCAACAAGCTCGGGAGGCTCGACCCGAAGACCAGTGCAATCCGAGAATATTCGCTCAAATCACCCCACACAGGTCCGCATGGACTGACCGAGGACAGAAGCGGCAACATCTGGTTCACGGGGAACAACACGGGTCTGATCGGTAAGCTCGATCCCAAAACCGGCCTCGTGACCGAATACAAGTTGCCAGACCCGGCAGCAAAAGACGCGCATACGCTCCTCTTCGATCGCAGCGGAATTCTGTGGTTCACTGTGCAGCAAGCTAACAAAGTTGGCCGGCTCGATCCCAGCAACGGACAGATCAAACTCGTCGACATGCCTTCGCCAAATTCACGACCGTATGGCATGGCCGTGAATTCCAAGAACGTCGTCTTCCTCGTCGAGTTCGGCGCCAACAGGATCGCGAGCATCGACAGCAAGACAATGGCGATCAAGGAATACACACTGCCGGACCCAGGCGCGCGCCCTCGCCGGCTCGCAATCACACCCGACGACATGATCTGGTACACCGATTTTGCGCGCGGCTTCCTCGGCCGCCTCGATCCCAAAACCGGCAAAGTCACTGAATGGCAATCGCCCAGCGGGCCGAAGTCGGAACCCTATGGCATCGTCTTCACCAAGGGAGCGCTCTGGTATAATGAATCGTTTGCGAAGCCGAACACGATCGTGCGCTTCGATCCCAAGACCGAAAAGTTCCAAA
>PNAI01000028.1 GCA_003169835.1 Hyphomicrobiales bacterium
CCCCGCAAGCGGGGAGAGGGAAATGACTTGGCTCTGGGTGGTGTTCACGCTGCTCGCTGCCGCGGGGCAGACCGTGCGCAATGCCATGCAACGGGAACTCACCGCGATGCTCGGTACCGTGGGTGCGACCCATGTGCGGTTTTTATTCGGATTTCCGTTCGCAATCGTTTTCCTCGTTGCCGTCATGCTCGCGAGCGGTCAGGCACTGCCGCAGCCCGGATTGATCTTCTGGCCATGGGTGCTTGTCGGTGCATTCGCACAGATCCTTGCCACCGCGCTGATGTTGACTGCGATGAACGACCGCTCGTTCGTGGTCACCATCGCTTACATCAAGACTGAGGCGGTGCAGGCCGCGGTGTTCGGGCTCATCTTTCTGGGTGACGCGCTGACTCTGCCGATGGTGATCGCCATCGTCGTGGCCACCGCCGGTGTCGCGTTGATGTCGTTCAAGGGTGGCGCGGCGATGCAGGGCGGTCTTCGGCCGACGCTGATTGGGCTTGCTGCCGGTGGCATGTTCGCGCTTTCGGCCACGGGTTATCGCGGCGCCATCCTGGCGCTCGGTCATTCGAACTTCGTGCTGGGTGCGACCTACACGGTGACCGTCGGCCTCGTGGTGCAGGCGGCGCTGTTGACACTTTATCTCGCGCTCAAGCAGCGTGCGGTGCTTGTGGCCATCGTGCGCTCGTGGCGGCCTTCGCTATTTGCGGGGTTCATGGGCGCGACGGCGTCGGAATTCTGGTTTCTTGCGTTTGCGCTCGCGAGCGTGGCAAATGTGCGCACGCTGGCGCTGGTCGAGGTGCTGTTCGCGCAAGCCATCTCATTTTTTATTTTCAAGCAGAAGACGAGCAAGCGAGAGGCGCTCGGCATGGCGCTGATTGTCGCGGGTGTAGCCCTGCTGATCTGGTCGCAGTGACCGGTCAGTTCCGATCGTCCGGCAATATCGGGAGCGGGTGGAACTCGATGCCCTCGTCGTGCAGTTCCTTGGCGTCCTGCGGGGACGCCTCGCCGTAGATCGAGCGATGCTCGATCTCGCCGTAATGCATCTTGCGCGCTTCTTCGGGAAACTTTCCGCCGACGTTGTCGGCATTCTTGATGAGATGCTCGCGCAATTCCTTCAGCTTGCTGCGCAGTTCACTCTCCTGCGGCGACATCATGGCGACGGGAGCTTTGGCATCCGGATTGACGGGCGGTGCCGTCGGTTCGACCGGCAGCGGCGCGGATATCACCTTGGACGAACGGCCGAGCGCGGGCGCCATGATCGTCTTCTCGACCTTCCCAGAACCGCAAGCCGGGCAAGTCACCAGGCCGCGTTTGCGCTGGCGGTCATAGTCGGCGGAATTCTGAAACCAGATCTCGAATTCGTGCCGCTTATCGCAGGCGAGCGTATAGCGGATCATGACGGCCTCTTGACCATGCGCAGGTGAGCGGGCTCCGCCATCGACTCGGCCACTTCGAAGCGCCGGCCATGCTGGAGCGAAGGGATGCGCGCGCGGGCCGCGGTAAGTTCGGCCAGATCAATTTCCGCCATGACAACGCCCGGCTCGATGCCGCCTTCGGCCAGTACGCGGCCCCAAGGATCCACGACGAGCGAGTGGCCGAATGTTTCGCGGCCGTTCTCGTGTTTGCCGCCTTGCGCGGCTGCGAACACGAACGAGCCATTCTCGATGGCGCGGGCGCGCAGCAGGATGTGCCAATGCGCTTCGCCGGTCTGCTGGGTAAAGGCGGAAGGCACGGCGAGGAAGGCTGAGCCCGCTTCGGCGAGCGCGCGATAGAGCGCGGGAAAGCGCAAGTCGTAGCACACGGTGAGGCCCAGTCGTCCCCACGGCAGGTCTGCGAGAGCTGCGATTTCGCCGGAACGGAAATTGCCCGACTCGCGATAACTCTCGCCGTTGTCGAGATCGACGTCGAACATGTGAATCTTATCGTAGCGCGCGACGATCTCACCTTGCGGGTCGATCAGAAACGAGCGGTTCGCGGCCTTGTCGGGCGACACTTTGATTGCGAGCGAACCGATGTGAAGATGAATGGCGAGCGTGCGCGCAAGCTCACGGAACGCAACGAGGCTTGGATCTCTTTCTTCTTCCGTGATTGCCGCGAACAGACGCTCGCGTTTGCTTTCCATGATGTTGGTCATTTCCGGCGTGAGCACGTAGTCGGCCCCCGCGCGTTTGGCTTCGCCGATCAGCTTGGCGGCGGCGTCGAGATTGGCCTGCGGCGTGCGGCCCGAGCGCATCTGGACGAGGCCTGCGCGGAAGGTCGAGGTTTTGCCCATGGCTACAGTCATTTGGCCAGATCGCCCTTAACCATTGGCTAACCCCAGCAGCGGATCGAGTCCGCCTGCGTCGTCGAGGGCGTAAAGTTCGTCGCAGCCGCCGACATGGGTCTCACCGATGAAAATCTGAGGCACAGTGGTCTTGCCATTTGCGCGGGCTGTCATGGCGGCGCGCAGCTCACAATTGCCGCTCACGTCGATCTCGGTGAACTTAACACCTTTGCGCTGGAGCAATTCCTTGGCCCACTGGCAATAGGAGCAAAAAGAGGCGGTGTAAATTTCAACCGGGACCATAGGTTTCTCGGTCGCGCGATTTCTCAGTAGCGTCGCTCGCCCATTATATGGGCGCGCGCAACGTATCTACAACCCGCGCGAACACAAGCACATCCACGTTTGCGGCACCCGCCCGCAGCAGTGCCCGGGCGCAAGCATCGGAGGTCGCGCCGGATGTCAGCACGTCATCGACCAAGATGAGCCGGCGTCCCTTGACCGCGGCCTTGCCCTCCGGCGGCACGCGGAAGGCACCCTGAACATTGCGCGCGCGTTCGGTCTTGCTCAAGCCGATTTGCTGCACGGTCGCCTTGACGCGCTTAAGGCGCGGTCTCGGCAATCGGGACGCCGCTGGTGTACGAGATCGCCTTGGACAGCAGTATCGATTGGTTGAAGCGGTGCATCCAAAGCCGCCGCCAGTGCAACGGTACCGGTACGAGCGCGTCAGCCTGCGTGAGGAGTTCTTGTCCTGCGCGCGCGATCCATCGTCCCATGAGCGGTGCGAGCTCGATGCGGTCGCCGTATTTGAGTGCATGCACAAGCGTGCGGGCGATGTCGTTGTAGCGCACTGCTGCGCGAGCGCGCTGATAGGCCGGCGGATCGGCGAGTGCCTGCATCGAAAGCACGCCCGCGCCGGGGTCGTAGGCGAAAGGGATGCCGAGCCGCTCGCAATAGGGCGGGGCGATGAATGAAAGCTTGCCCCAGCAGTTGGCGCTGAGGCCGTTTTCGCCGACCAAGCTGCGGCAAGCGGGGCACAGCGGCGGCAGTGCGACATTGAGCGTTCGGCCGGCGGCAACGCGAAAGCCTGCGCGAAAACCTGTGCGCATACTGGCGCCAAGGCGTGCGAAGCGCGACGGTCTTGGTTCCGCCAGGGGCTGTTGTTCTGTTACTTGGAGCGCCATCGCGATACGCTAGCGTCCCGGAGTGCGATGCTCAATGGCACAAAGCCCCATCCTGTTCGACCGCGATTTGTTGCGCGCGCGGCGCGCGCGGGCTGCCGCGCTCGGGCCTGCGGCGTTCCTGCTCGATCGTGTGACTGCCGAGCTTTCAGAGCGGCTTTCGGTGGTGCTGCGAAAGTTCGAACTCGCAGCCGATCTCGGCACGCCGGGTGATGCGGTGCGCCGCGTGCTGGAAAATGTCGTGGGTACGGTCGTTGCGGTCGATGCGCGGCCTGAGCTGCGTGCAGAGATGGGGCCGCTTACCGTCGCCGCGGATTTGGAGGCGCTGCCGTTCCGCGACGGCGTGTTCGATCTCGCGGTGTCGGCACTCGCATTGCAGTTTGTCAACGATCTACCGGGTACGCTTAAGCAAATCCGGCGCGCGCTCAAAGCCGACGGATTGTTTTTGGCGGCGCTGATCGGAGGATCGAGTCTTGGCGAGCTGCGCGAAGCTTTTGCCACCGCGGAGGCCGAAGTTGAAGGCGGCGCCTCGCCGCGCATTGCACCCTTCGTCGATGTGCGGGAACTCGGCGCGCTGCTGCAACGCGCGGGATTTGCGCTGCCGGTCACCGATATCGATCGGCTGACGGTGCGCTATGCATCGCCGCTCGCGCTCATGCACGATTTGCGTCGCATGGGTGCGACCAATGCGCTCGCCGAGCGGCGGCGCGCGCCGCTGCGCCGTGCGACGTTGCAGCGGATGATGGAAATCTACGGTGAGCGCTTCGCCGATGCGGATGGCCGCGTGCGCGCGACGTTTGAGATCGTCTGGCTGTCGGGCTGGGCGCCGCATGAAGGTCAGCAAAAACCGCTTGCTCCCGGATCGGCAAAAATGCGGTTGGCCGATGCGCTGGGCACGCGGGAATCGTCTGCGGGCGAGAAGGCTGAACGCTAAAGTGTGCGATTCAATCGGTTGTCAGTTAAATATCGCGGCGATTTTGTCGTAGAGCTGCTGCTTTACCGCCGTGCCCAGGCTGTACACCGTCGCCGCGATGGCGGCGCCGACGCCGGCAGCGATCATGCCGTATTCGATGGCCGTGCTCCCGCTTTCGTCAATGAGCATATCCCGAAATTTGCCGGCAGTCTTGGAGCAAAGCGTCGCTAGGCTGGTCATTTTCAAATCCCAAGTCAGTCGGCAGATTCACAACAGCGTCGTTAGATGTGCGATCAGCGGTTCATCGGCCGGCGGCATCTTGTAATCCTTCAGGCGGTTCGGCTGAACCCAGGCAAGTCTTTGGCCTTCGCGTGCCCGAACGATTCCTTCCCAGCGGCGGCAGACGTAGAGTGGCATCAAGAGATGGAAATCCGGATAGGCGTGGCTTGCGAACGTGAGTGGAGCAAGACACGACTCGTTGACGACAACGTCCAACTCCTCATTCAATTCCCGGATCAACGTCTGCTCCGGCCGCTCGCCGGGTTCGACCTTGCCGCCGGGAAATTCCCATAGGCCCGCCATCGTCTTGCCCTCGGGGCGCTCTGCGAGCAGCACGCGCCCATCGATGTCGATCATGGCGCAAGCAGCGACGAGGACGACCTTTGCGCTCACAAACCGACGCTCCGAAATCTTGGCAAGCCCGAGTTAAGAACAGTTCAACGAAATGTTTAAACTGCCGGTGCCGCCTACGTGGTTAACTGGACATTGAGCCTATCCGGTAGGCATCTAGGAGCGATAGTCGCCGTTGATGGCGACATACTCCTTGGTCAGGTCGCAGGTGAGGATGCGGTCGGCGCCGCGGCCAAGCCCGAGGTTGACCTTCAACGTGATCTCGGGCCGCGCCATGACGGCGGAAACCGCCGCCTCGTCATAGCTGGGATCGCGCGCGCCCTTGTGCGCCACGCGGATGCCGCCGAACCATATGGACAGGCGATCGCGATCGGCCGGCTCGCCGGCCTTGCCCACGGCCATGACCACACGGCCCCAATTGGCGTCCTCGCCGGCGAAAGCGGTCTTGACCAAAGGCGAGTTCGCGATGGAACGCGCAATGCGCCGCGCGGAAGACTTCGACACTGCGCCTTCGACCAAAACCTCCACCAGCTTGCGGGCACCTTCGCCGTCGCGCGCCACTTGTTCGGAAAGATTGGCCAGCACGGCATTGAATGCCGCGCGAAATTCCTTGAGGCGTGGATCGGCAGCGCGCGCGATGCGCGGCGCGCCGTGTGCCGATGCTGCACCGGTCGCGAACGCCATGAGCGTGTCGGAGGTCGAAGTGTCGCCGTCGACCGTCACGGCGTTGAATGTGTTTTCCACGCCATCACGTAAGAGAGTCTGGAGCGCTGCGGTTGTGATCGCCGCGTCGGTGAAAACAAACGCGAGCATGGTCGCCATGTCAGGTGCGATCATGCCGGCGCCTTTGGCAATGCCGTTGATGGTGACGGTCGTCTTGCCGATGCGCGTTGAGGCGGTTGCGACCTTTGGAAAGGTATCCGTGGTCATGATCGCTTTTGCCGCGTCGAGCCATGGGGTGGCCTGAGCTGAGCTCACCATGCTTTCCATTACGCCATCAAAAGCGCTGGCGTCGAGCGGTTCGCCGATGACGCCGGTCGAGGCGAGAAAGACATCTTGCGGTTTGCAGCCGGCGGCAATCGCTGCGATGTCGGCGGTGAATTTGCACGCCGCACGGCCGCTCTTGCCGGTGAAGGCATTGGCATTGCCGGAATTGACCACGAGTGCGCGCGGTTTTGCGCCTTTAAGCTGGGCGCGGCACCATTCGACCGGCGCGGATGGACATTTCGAGCGCGTAAAAACGCCGGCGGCGGTGGTGCCTGGGTCGAACAGAGCAAGTAGCACGTCGGTGCGCCCGGTATAGCGAATGCCGGCTGCGGCGGTCGCGAGCCGCACGCCGGGGATCGCCGGCATGGAGGGGACATTCTTCGGCGCTAAGGGAGATACGGCGGAACTCATCTGGGCGCAGACCTTGGTAGCAACTTTGGGCGCAAACTTGTACGGGCGAGCGCCAAGCTGTTGAAGTTCTGCGCGTGCGACATTGGCGCTGGCGTGAATGCTGCACACGCGTGTTGCGTTAAGTCCTGTTCAGTCGCCGGGTCAAGGTCGCGCCATCACGAAATTAATTGATTGCTGCGATCACTTAATTTCGGCGGGCTTCTCAACTGGCGTTTCGGCCGGCTTTTCCGCGGGCGTTTCAGCAGGTTTTACCGTCGGCATTTCGGCGGGCTTTGCTGCGGGCTTGTCCAGCCGCTCGATCTTGGCTTCGTCGCGCAGCTTGGTGATGAAGTCCGATTGCGCCTTGCGCATTACAATGGTTTGGACCTGATCCTTGACCTTGTCGAAGTCGGGCGGCTGACGGTTGCGCTTGTCTTCGACCTTGAGCACGTGCCAGCCGAATTGCGTCTTGATCGGGCCCGAGAGTTGGCCTTTCTCGAGCTGGAATGCGACCGTCGAAAACTCCGGAACCATCTGCTCCTTGGTGAAATAATCGAGATCGCCGCCGTTCTGTTTGCCGGAAGGGTCTTCAGTGAGTTCGGCGGCGAGCGTAGCGAAATCTTCGCCCTTGTTGAGCCGTTCGATGATGGACTTGATCTTGCCTTCGGCTTCCTTGCTCGCCTTCTCGTCGGCCGGATCGGCGACGCGGATCAAGATGTGGCGCGCGCGTACTTCCTGCTCGCTGCCCATGCCCTTGGTGGCATCATCGTAGACTTTGCGCATGGCGGTGTCGGTCACGGCTGCCTTGGTTTCGGCTTGCAGCATGAGTTCGGCCAAAAGCTTGTTGCGCAGATGTGTGAGGCGGTTCTGGAATTCGGCGCTCTCGCCAATCTTTTTGCTTTCGGCCGCTTTGGCCACCAGCATGATGTCGGCAAGATAAGCGACCAGATAGTCGCGCTTGGAGTCGGGTGAGAGCGAGGCGGAATTTTGGCCAAGATCCTCTTCGGCAATCGCCAAGTCGCTCTGCCTGATCTCGACGCCGTTGACCTTGGCGATCGTCGGATCTTTGGGGTCGGGCGCGCGGTTGGCGACGGAGCCGGCGTCCTTTGACTTTGAGGTATCCGAATTCTTGCCGCATCCGGCGAGCAGGGGCGCGACCAGGAGGGCTGTGGCGGCAATTAGGCACAGCCGGTGCGGGCGCGGCACTACGAATGTCGATAGGAAACGGCCGTATAAAATCGATGTCATGATACTACCTTTGAATGTGTGGCCTCGAAATCCGTCCGCGGCGGATTGATCGCGGACCTTTTCGCGCAAATGGTCCGGCTTGGCAATGAAAGAATGGCTATTCCTTGGGAAACGGCGCCGTGCTTCGGTAATTGACAACCTTCGGACCCCCCCCTATCTCTCGAATGTCGGTCCCGGCCCTGCCTGATGAGATCACATTGCATTTGCTCAAAAAGTACCACATTTCCGCGTGCCGGGACCTTGCGCGGTCGGCCCGGGCGGGCGAGCGTTGTGGCCGCGGCGGCGCTAGGAAGGATTGATTGATGATCGGCGCCGTTGCTCGCAAATTTTTCGGCTCGTCCAATGACCGGCGCATCCGTAGCTATCGGCCACGGGTCGATGCGATCAATGCGCTCGAGCCGGAGCTGGCGAAGCTGTCCGACGACGCGTTGCGCGCGCGCACTGCAGAGTTCAAGAAAGAAATTGCCGACGGCAAGTCGCTCGACGATGTTCTCGTGCCTGCGTTTGCCACCGTGCGCGAAGCGGCCAAGCGCGCGATCGGCCAGCGGCACTTCGATGTGCAGATGATCGGCGGCATGATCCTGCACGAAGGCAAGATTTCGGAAATGAAAACCGGCGAAGGTAAAACGCTGGTCGCGACATTGCCGGTCTATCTGAATGCGCTTGCGGGCCGCGGCGTCCATGTGGTTACCGTCAACGATTATCTCGCCTCGCGCGATTCCGAGTGGATGGGGCAGATTTATAATTTTCTCGGTCTTACGGTGGGCGTCATCGTGCACGGTATTGATGATGAGCAGCGCAAGAAGGCTTACGACTGCGACGTCACCTACGGCACCAACAACGAGCTTGGCTTCGACTATCTGCGCGACAACATGAAGTACCGTATGGAAGACATGGTGCAGCGCGGGCACACCTATGCCATCGTGGACGAGGTCGACTCCATTTTGGTTGACGAGGCACGCACGCCGTTGATCATCTCGGGTCCGCTCGACGATCGTTCGGATTTCTACAATACCATCGACGCGTTTATTCCTAAGCTCGACAAGACCGACTACGAGGTCGATGAGAAGCAGCGCGCGGTGTCGCTGACCGAAGCCGGCATGGAGAAGCTGGAGCAGCGCCTGCGCGACGCCGGGCTGCTCAAGGGCGATCATCTCTACGATGTGGAGAACGTCTCGACCGTGCACCACGTCAACCAGGCGCTGCGCGCGCATCAGTTGTTCCAGCGCGACAAGGATTACATCGTGCGCAACGACGAAGTCGTCATCATCGACGAGTTCACCGGCCGCATGATGCCGGGCCGGCGCTATTCGGAGGGCTTGCATCAGGCGCTCGAGGCCAAAGAGCACCAGCCGATCCAGCCCGAGAACCAGACGCTCGCCTCGATCACGTTTCAGAATTATTTCCGCATGTACGAGAAACTTTCCGGCATGACCGGCACGGCGCTGACGGAAGCCGACGAGTTCATGGACATCTACAATCTCGAAGTACTGGAAGTTCCTACCAATCTGCCGATGGTCCGTGACGATGAGCACGATGAGGTCTATCGCACCAATGCGGAGAAATACCGCTCGATCATCGCGCTGCTGGAGGACTGCAAGGTTCGCGGCCAGCCAGTGCTGGTCGGCACGACCTCAATCGAAAAATCCGAAAGCCTCGCGGAGATGTTGCGCAAGGCCGGCTGGGAGCAGCACGACTTCACCGATCCGAATGCCTTCGCCGCGCTCTACACCGGCGACGAAGGTGCCAAGGAGACGAAAGTCTTTGCGATCCTCAACGCGCGCTACCACGAACAGGAGGCCTATATCGTCTCGCAGGCCGGTGTGCCGGGCGCGATCACGATTGCCACCAACATGGCCGGCCGTGGCACCGACATTCAGCTCGGCGGCAATGCCGATATGCGTATTCGTCAGGAGTTGAAGGACATCCCGGAAGGTGGTCAGCGCGACGCCGCGATTGCGGAGATCCGCTCTCAAGTGGCGCGGCTTAAAGAGAAGGCGCTCAAGGCCGGCGGACTGTTTGTGCTCGGCACCGAGCGGCACGAGAGCCGGCGCATCGACAACCAGCTGCGCGGCCGCTCCGGCCGCCAGGGCGACCCCGGACGCTCCAAGTTCTTCCTGTCGCTCGAAGACGACCTGATGCGCATCTTCGGATCGGATAAGCTCGACGGCATGCTGCAGAAGCTTGGATTGAAGGAGAACGAGGCGATCGTTCACCCATGGATCAACAAGGCGCTGGAGAAGGCGCAGCAGAAGGTCGAGGCGCGCAACTTCGACATCCGCAAGAATATCCTCAAGTACGACAATGTGATGAACGACCAGCGCAAGGTCATCTTCGACCAGCGCGTCGAGTGGATGCAGGACGAGGCGGTCGCTGCTGTCATCACCGACATGCGCCACAGCACCATCGATGATCTGGTCGACAAGCACGTGCCGGAAAATGCCTACCCTGAGCAATGGAATACGGTTGCCCTGAAGGAAGACATCCAGCGCGTGCTCGGCCTCGATCTGCCGGTCGATCAATGGGCTAAAGAAGAAGGGATCGCGGGCGACGAGTTGCTTACGCGCATTGAACGGCGCGCCGACGAGCACATGGCGGGGAAGGTCGCCCAGTGGGGGCGGGAAGTGCTGCGCTATGTCGAGAAGTCGGTCCTGCTGCAAACGCTCGATCATCTGTGGCGCGAGCATCTGGTCATGCTGGAGCATTTACGCCAGGTGATCGGGTTGCGCGGCTACGGCCAGCGCGATCCGCTCAATGAGTACAAGGCCGAGGCTTTCAGTTTGTTCGAGGCGATGAGCCAGAACTTGCGCGAAGCGGTCACCGCGCAGCTCATGCGGGTCGAGATCCAGCAGCAACCGCCGCAAGCGGAGCCGGCGCAGAACCTGCCCTATATGGAAGCCCACAAGATCGATCCCTCGACCGGGGAGGATGAGATGGCGCTTGCTGCGGCCGGCGCACAGACGCTGGCGCGCCATGGCATTGGAAGTGCGCCGGAGCGCAATCCGAACGATCCTGCAACTTGGGGCAAGGTGGGGCGCAACGAAGTATGCCCCTGCGGTTCGGGTAAAAAATATAAGCACTGCCACGGCCGCTACGCGTAGCGGCTTTAAGACGTCACGCGCGATGCCGGTCGTGCGCCGGCAAAATCATGCGTGCCGCTTGGACTAAATTTTCGAAATGATTTTTAGAAACGGCCGCGAGTGGTGATGGACGACCACCGGCTTTCGAAATTGCCGGCTGGCGCCATTGGTGCGGTGCTGGGCGCCGTGTTCGCCACCAGGCTTGCCGCGTTGGACGGGCGCTCGCCTTCGGCGGGCCTGCTCGACTGTTCGACGGTTTCGGTTTGCTTGGGACGGATTGCGCCGGGAGCCGTCGTTTGTGCTGGACGCGCAACAATGTGCGGTTTCGCCGCCGGCACCACACGTGCAGTCGTGAGCGCACCGGTGGTTTCACTCGGGGAGGCCGCTGCGCGCGCATTGGCGGGCGCGGCGGCCGGAGCGTAGATATTGGAGAACAAGCTGCCGTTCGCGGGACGAGACGACGCGACTGGCGCCGGCCGCTCGATCGCAGTTGCCATGCGCGCCGGTGCAGGGGGTGGCAGTCTTTGCGGTACAGTGGCGGGAGCGCTGACGATGGGGGCCACGGCCACGGTTTGAGGCGCGCGCGGAGGCACGACGCTCTGCGGGATTGTTCCCGGGATCGGTGTCGTTATCGTTGCAAGCGTGCGCAGCGGGCTGTCGGAAGCGCCGGTTTCGGTTTTCTGCAACGCGGCGAGGAAGACCGGATGCATGCCGCCGTCCGTACCAGTCCTGATCGGAGAGGTCTTGGTGCCGCGGGTGATCAATTCGGCGGTTTGGAATTCGTCCTGGCGTTGCTTTTCGTTCACGGCTGCGACGATATCGCTGGAAACTTCATACGCCGGGCATTTGGCAACCGGATTGAATGACAATGGAGAAGAATTTGCCGGCGCCTGCGCGTCGAAGACATAGCGCTTCTCGCAGACATCGACCTTGGGTTCGAGGCGTGTCACCTCGAAATGGTCGTTGCCGCGCTTGAGCATTTTCCAGAATGCCAGGTTTGGATTGTTGCGGTGCTTGGCGAGATTCTCGGGCGTCATGCGGAATGGATACGCCTGCACCTGGAATGCGCGCTGGCCGCCGAAGAATGCTTCGCGTCCGAGCGCGTAGATTTCGCCGATCTGCTCGTCGGTCATGGCGTAGCAGCCGCGCGAGGAACAATCGCCGTGGATCATCAGCTCGGCGCCGGTTCGGTTCCAGGAGCGGTCATAGGCGTTGGGGTAGCCCATGTTGAACGCGAGATAGTATTGCGACTTCGGATTCATCTGAGAGGGCGTGATGGAATAGAAGCCCTCGGGCGCCTGGCGGTCGCCTTCTTTGATCTTGGGGCCGAGTTCACCCGACCAGCGGCAGACAGGGTAGGTCTTGAGCAGCGCGTAGCGGCCGGTACGGTCCTGCTTCCAAACCTCAAGCTCGGCATCCTGCTTGAAGATGCGAATAAGGATCGAGGAATCCTTACTCATGTTCTTCTGCTCGAGCTCGGCGAGAGTCTTGTTGGAAAGCGGCGTCATGGCGCGCGCGGAGAGGTCGGTGCCATCGGTCTGGCAGCCGCCAAGGGCACCTGCGGCGGCAATCGCCGCTGACGCAAGGAGTAGACGGAAGGGTGGGCTACGGTTCAATCGCGATGCTCCCCGATCCGGGCTTTCCCCAGAGAATTCCTTAACGAATAGTTACCCTTATGGGGGCCTAATCGCAAGGGCTGAGCCCAGCATCGTACTGATTCAACACTGTTATGGTGAAAGAATGGTAAAATTAAATCAAAGTCGAATCTATCTCATATGACCCGGTTCTATTGGCCTGAGACCATCGGGTGCTGCGGGGCTGCCTGGGGAAACTTAAGGATAACTGGGATAGCCACCGCGAGGACGCTCACGTTCAATCGAGATCGCGGCCGATGGCGAGGAATTTGTCTTGCCGTTGCCGTCGCACGATTTCGCGGCTCAATCCTCGAAGCTCGGAAAACGCCTCCGTGATGGCCTCGGCGGTGGCCGCAATTGCGGCGGGCGGATCGCGGTGGGCGCCGCCGAGCGGTTCGGGCACGATGCGATCAATGATGCCAAAGCGATCGAGGTCGGTCGCGGTAATCTTCATGTTGGTGGCGGCGTCCTGCGCTCTGCTGGTGTCGCGCCATAGAATGGAGGCCGCGCCTTCCGGCGAGATCACGCTGTAGACCGCGTGTTCGAGCATGAGCACGCGGTTGGCGGTGGCGATCGCGATGGCGCCGCCCGAGCCGCCCTCGCCCAGGATGACGGCGACATTGGGAACGCAAAGGCCAAGGCAGGCCTCGGTCGAGCGTGCGATCGCCTCGGCCTGGCCGCGCTCCTCAGCGCCGATCCCCGGATAAGCGCCGGCGGTGTCGACCAGCGCGAGCACCGGAATGTCGAAGCGATCGGCGAGTTCCATAAGCCGCACCGCCTTGCGATAACCTTCCGGCCGCGCCATGCCGAAATTGTGCTTGAGCCTGCTTTCGGTGGCGGAGCCCTTCTCATGACCGATGACGCAAATGCTTTCGCCGTTGAAACGGCCGAAGCCGCCGACGATTGCTTCGTCCTCGCCGTATTTGCGGTCGCCGGCGAGCGGAACGAAATCTGTGATCATGCCAGCGATGTACTCGAGGCAGTGTGGCCGCTGCGGATGGCGCGCGACTTGGGTCTTCTGCCAGGGTGTGAGATCGGAATAGATGTCTTTTAGGGCGGCCGCGGCTTTGGCTTCGAGACGGCCGATTTCATCGCCGACTGAGACGGCATTGCCGCTTTGCGCCATCGCGCGCAGCTCCTCGACCTTGGCCTCGAGTTCGGCCACCGGTTTTTCGAAATCGAGATAACTGCGCATGGAAAAAAGTGACGCCTTCGGTGGGATGGTATGTCGCTGCTGAAGAAACTGGCCATTGCCGGCCTATCAAGTCAAGCAACGTCGCATCGCTATGCGGGAATTCCTACTCTTCCGCCAGCGGATGGAGGTCGCGCACCAGGCTTTTGAGGCGTTCCGCGAGCACGTGGGTGTAAATTTGCGTGGTGGAAATGTCGGCGTGGCCGAGCAGCGTCTGCACAACGCGCAAGTCGGCGCCGTTCTGTAGCAGATGGCTGGCGAAGGCGTGACGCAGCACGTGGGGGCTCACGCGTGTCGATTTCAGCCCGGCCGCGCCGGCAAGCGATTTGAGCTCGCGGGCAAAATGCTGGCGGGTGAGATGGCCGGTTTCGCCAAACGAGGGGAACAGCCATTTCGAGCGGCCGAGCTTGGTTTCATCGCGCAGCGCGAGATATTCGGCCATGGCACGTTTGGCGGCATCGTTGAGTGGTACGAGCCGCTCGCGTGCGCCCTTGCCGCGCACGACCAACATCCGTTGATCGCGCCGCGCGGCCGATTCCGGCAGTGCGACCAATTCCGAGACGCGCAGGCCGGTGGCGTAGAGCACTTCGAGGAGGCACGCGAGGCGCGCGGCGCGCAGCCGTTCCGAAATGGTGTCCGTGCTCAGCCCGGCGCGTGCCTGTGCGAGCAGGTTGTCGACTTCCGCGATCGAGAGAACCTTCGGCAGACTGCGGCCGCGTTTTGGTCCTTCGATTGCGGCGGCGGGATCATCGCTGCGGTGGCCTTCGCTGTAGAGAAAGCGATAGAGCTGACGAATGGCGGACAAGTGCCTCGCGACAGAAGCCGCCGCGAGGCCCCGCTTGGCAAGCCGGCCAAGGTAGGCGCGCAAATGATCGTTGGTCGCGGCTGCGATCGTTTTTCCGATTGCGCCAAGATCGGCGGAGAAATCCTGCAAATCGCGGGTATAGGCGGAAAGCGTGTTCTTGCTTGCGCCGCGCTCGGCCGCGAGCATGTCTAGGAACAGCGCGATGTGGGTCTCGTTGGATTTTGGCCGGCGGGGCATGCGGCGCGTCTTCAGCGCGGCTTGGTCAAAATGTCGCGTGGAACCGTCACGGTCATCTCGCGTGTCGTTGGCTCGATATAGCTGGCAAGCGCGTAGATGGCGCCGTAAATCAGGCCAACCAGAAATCCGACGACCACCAGGAAGCGCAGTAGGCTCGGCATCTCTTTTGATCTTTATGATCTTTATTGCTGCTCATATGCCGTCCAAGTCTGAACGAAAGACCGGACGGAAATATTGCCGAGTACGACCACGTTCCGCCCGCCCTGGCAAGAGGCTCGGATTTGAGCGCGTAGATTGGGCTTCCGGGTTGTTTCGGAGGGCGGTTTATGGAACCGTGGCGGCTGATTTCGGAACTGATGTCATGCTGGAAATCGCTGTGCAGAATACAGGCGCAACAATGCCCGAAGCCGCGCTCACGGCGGCGCTCGGGCGGCGCTCGATCGTGCTCGTTGGCATGATGGGGGCCGGCAAGTCCTCGATCGGCCGGCGTCTCGCTGTGCGGCTCAATCTGCCGTTCGTCGATGCCGACACCGAGATCGAGAAAGCTGCCAGCATGACGATCCCGGAAATCTTCACCGCGCACGGCGAGGCGTATTTTCGCGCCGGCGAAGCGCGCGTGATCGCGCGACTGCTCGAGAGCGGCCCGCAAGTGCTTGCCACCGGAGGCGGCGCCTTCATGAATCCGGAAACCCGTGCCGTAATCCACGTCAAGGGGATATCGATCTGGCTCAATGCGACGCTCGAAATTTTGATGCGCCGCGTCAAGCGCCGTGCCGACCGTCCCATGCTTGCGGGCCCCGATCCGGTCGAAGCGCTCACGCGGTTGGTCGAAGAGCGGTACCCGGTCTATGCGGAGGCCGAGTTGACGGTTGAATCGCGCGACATGCCGCACGAGACAATCGTGGCCGAGATCATAGCCAAGCTTTGCAGCCATGCGAGCCTCGCCGGCGGTGCCGACAATGCGGAGGCGCGCGGCCAATGACCAAGGCGCTTCGCGCAGGTCCCATCGTCGTGAATGTGGCGCTGGCGGGCCGCGCCTATGACATCGTCATTGGACGCGGGAGTTTGTCTTCGCTCGGCACGCGCATTGCAGCGCTGCGTGCTGGCGCTGCGGCGCTCATTGTCACGGATGAAAATATTGCGCGGTTGCATCTTACAGCGGCGCATGGCGTTTTGCGCGCCGCGAACGTGCGCAGCAGTGAGATCGTGATCGCGCCGGGCGAACAATCCAAAAGCTGGCGCGTCTTTGAAACGGTATGCGAAGGGCTATTGGCCGCGCGCTTGGAACGCGGCGATCTTGTCATTGCGCTCGGTGGCGGAGTGGTCGGCGATCTTGCGGGCTTTGCCGCTGCGGTGGCGCGCCGCGGTCTCGACTATGTGCAGGTGCCGACGTCGCTGCTTGGGCAAGTCGATTCATCCGTCGGGGGCAAGACGGCGATCAATTCCAGCCACGGCAAGAACCTGATCGGGGCGTTCCATCAGCCAATTCTGGTGATCGCCGACACCGCGCTGCTGGATACGCTGCCGCCGCGCGAATTCCGCTCCGGCTACGCGGAAGTGGTGAAATACGGGCTGTTGGGCGATGCCAGCTTCTTTTTCTGGCTGGACGCAAATTGGCACGAGATGTTTGCGGGGGGCGAAGCGCGCGAACACGCGATCTCGATGTGCTGCCGGCACAAGGCGGCTATCGTCGCGCGCGATGAGCGCGAGAACGGCGAGCGGGCGCTGCTCAACTTCGGACACACGTTCGGGCATGCTTTCGAGGCGGCGTGCGGCTTTTCCGACCGGCTGCTGCATGGTGAAGCGATCGGGCTCGGGATGGCGCTGGCCGTCCAATTCTCCGCGCGGCGTGGTTTGCTGCCGATGGCGGATGCGGACCGCGTCATTGCACACCTTGCGGCCGTTGGGTTGCCGACCCAAATCAAGGAGATTCCCGGCGGAGCGCCTAAACTGGACACGATTATGAATCTTATCGGACAGGACAAGAAGGTGCAGCGCGGCAAACTCACTTTCATACTGGCGCGCGGCATTGGGGCCGCGTTCGTTGCCCGCGACGTCGATGCCGCGGAAGTTGAATCATTTCTCGCCGAAAAAATCTCGAAGCGATGACCAAAGAAGACTGGCTGACACTTGGTGCAATTCTCATCTGCCTCTTGCTGTCGTTTTTATTCGCCGGCAGCGAGACCGCGCTGACCACATCGTCGCGCGCGGCGATGTTGCGACTGGCGGAGGACGGCAATCGTCAAGCCGGGGTCGTCAACAAACTGTTGGCGATGCGCGAGCGCATGATCGGCGCGCTGCTGGTCGGTAACAACGCCGTCAACATCATCGCCTCGACACTCGCGACCGGCCTGTTCCTCGCGTGGTGGGGGGACATCGGCGTGTTTTACGCAACGGTCGTAATGACGGTGCTGGTGGTGGTTTTCGCCGAGGTACTGCCAAAGACCGCCGCCATCAATGCGCCCGATCGTGTCGCTCTGCTCGTAGCGCGCCCGATCTCCTGGTTCATACGTCTGCTCGTTCCGGTGCTGGTAACGATCGAAGCACTGGTGCGGTTGATCTTACGAGTGAGCGGAATGCGCCTCGGCGAAACGCAATCGATGGTCTCGCCGCACGAGGAAATCCGCGGCACCGTCGATCTGCTGCATCGTGAGGGCGGCGTCGACAAGCACGACCGCGACATGGTCGGCGGTCTGCTCGATCTGCGCGATCTCGAAGTCGCCGACGTCATGGTTCACCGCACCGCGATGATGACGCTCAACGCGGATGATCCGACCGAGGAGATCGTACGTGCGATGCTGGCGTCCGAATACACGCGCGTGCCGTTGTGGCGGGAGAGTCCCGAAAACATCATCGGGATTCTGCATGCCAAGGATCTGTTGCGTGCGATCCGGGACGCCGAGGACGATCTGAGCAAGGTCGATGTCACGGTGATCGCGCTGCCGTCGTGGTTCGTGCCCAACTTTCGTCCGCTGATCGAGCAGCTCAAAGCCTTCCGGCGGCGGAAAACCCATTTCGCGCTGGTGGTCGACGAATACGGCGACCTGATGGGCATGGTCACGCTTGAGGATATCCTGGAGGAGATCGTCGGCGATATTTCCGATGAGCAGGACATGCCGGTTCCCGGCGTGCGGCCGCAGCCCGACGGTTCGGTCAATGTCGATGGCGCGGTGCCAGTGCGCGATCTCAACCGCGTGATGGACTGGAACCTGCCCGATAACGAAGCGACCACCATTGCCGGGCTGGTCATTCACGAAGCGCGTTCAATCCCGGAAGTGGGGCAGAGCTTCACGTTCCACGGCTTTCGTTTTCGCGTGCAGCGCAAGCACCGCAACCGCATCATGGCGCTGCGGATCACTCCACTCGTGCCAAAAGCAGCGGCTGCAAGAGCAGGCTAATGAAGTCCATGCGAATTTTCGTGATCGCGTTGATGTCTGCGGCTTGTTTCGTTACGACAGCCGAGGCGCAAAACTATCCTGATCGGCCCATCCACCTCATCGCGCCGTTCCCGGCCGGAGGGTTGGCCGATGTGCTCGCGCGTTCGGTCGGAGATGAAATCAGTAAGACGCTCGGTCAGCCGGTCATCGTCGAAAATCGGGCGGGCGCCGGCGGCAATGTCGGCGCCGACGCGGTCGCCAAGGCCGCGCCCGATGGCTACACGCTGATGATGTCTTCGGCCGGCATTCTCACCGCCAATCCGTTCCTCTACGCAAAAATGCCGTTCGATGCGGAGAGCGCTTTCGTCCCGGTCACTAACGTTGCCGACATGCCGATGATGGTGGTCGTCAATCCAAAGGTGGAAGCGAAAACGCTGGGTGAACTCGTTGCATTTGCGCGCGCGCAGCCGGGCAAACTCAATTTTGGCTCGCCCGGCATCGGAACCACGGGCCATCTCGGGCTTGCCATGCTCATGCATGCAGCGAACGTCAAGATCACGCACGTGCCGTATCGTGGTGCGGCGCCCGCCGTGGCCGATCTGATCGCCGGTCAGATTGATGGCGTTGTCGATAATCCGCCGACGGTGCTGCAGCACATCGAGGGCGGGCGGTTGAAGGCGTTGGCGGTGGCTGCAAAGACGAGGATGATGCAGTTGCCCGATCTGCCGACCGCGGCGGAGTCGGGAGTCGCCAATTACGAGGCGACCTCGTGGTTTGGCATTGTGGCGCCGGCCGGCACCCCGCCGGCCATCGTCGCGCGGCTGCACAAGGAGATTGTCGCGGCCTTGCGCACACCTGCCATGCAGGAACGCTTCGCCAAATCCGGAGCGCGGCTGGTCGGCAATAGCCCGGACGAATTCGCGGCGCAGATACGAACCGAGCGCGTGCAATGGGGCGGGATCATCCGCGCTGCCAACATCAAGGCCGAGTAGCGCCTTCGCCTGGAGCGCTGGCGTGTATCGCGAGCGCATGCACACCATCTGCAAGTTCCGCGGCTAAGATCGCGTTAATCATGCGGTGGCGTTCGACGCGGCTTTTCCCGCGGAAGGCTTCCGACACGATGGTGACCCGGAAATGGGTTTCGCCGCCCGGCCGGTGGCCGGCATGACCGGCGTGCTGGTGGGATTCGTCAATCACATCGAGGCATTGCGGCGAGAAAGCCTTGGTCAACTTGTTCGTGATGAGATCGCCGGTCGCCATGGCATCTGCTTAGGTAAGCTGCGGCAACGGGTCAATTACGGTTGTGGCGTTTTGCGATGAAAAACATGAATGTCAAGACTTGAACGTTAGACTTCAAATTTCGCATAATGATCGGTCATGAAATTCGACTCGCCCTTGTTCGATCGCATCCGCGTCAAGCCCGGCGCCGACCGGCGTGTGCGCGCCGAGGGACCGACCTGTGAATGGGCCGGCTGCGACGAGCACGCGAACCATCGTGCGCCCAAGGGCCGGCTGCGTGAGCGGGAATATTGGCAATTCTGCATCAATCACGTGCGCGAGTACAATAATTCTTACAATTATTTTGCCGGCATGACCGATGATGCGGTCACACGCTATCAGCGGGATGCCATTACCGGCCATCGTCCGACTTGGAAAATGGGTGTTGGTAAGCGCGGCGCGGAATCGCACACCCATACAGAACACGACCGCGCGAACGATCCATTCGGGATGTTCCGCGAGGTCGGCGGCAAGAGGCGGCCGAATTTCGAGCGGGCCGAGCCCACCCGCAGCGTACGCAATGCCGAGCGCAAAGCGCTGACCGCGCTCGGGCTTGAACTTGATGCCACCGCCGCCGATATCAAAGCGAAGTTCAAGCTCCTGGTGAAACGCCACCACCCTGACGCGAACGGTGGCGATCGGGCCAGCGAAGACGTGCTGCGCGAGATCATCCAGGCCTATAAGTATTTGAAATCCGTGCAATTTGGCTGATGATGGGGGTGGGATTCGCGCCCTGCGTCGATTCTGCTAAGTTCGCGCCCCGATCGGAAACCTCAATACCCTCAGGAAATCGCGCATGCCTCCGCGCCCTTCCGGGGCCACGGAGTTGCAATGACGACCGCGACACAAGAAAAAGTCCCGCAAAAAGCCCCGCTGCCCGACATGAAAGTGTCGATCCGGCAATTGTTCGGCTTCGACAGCGACATGGAAGTGCCGGCCTATTCAAAGCCGGACGAGCACGTGCCGGACTTCGACCCTGATTACCGGTTCGACAAGCCGACCACGCTCGCCATCCTCGCGGGCTTTGCGCACAACCGCCGCGTTATGATCACCGGCTATCACGGCACCGGAAAATCCACGCACGTCGAACAGGTGGCGGCGCGGCTGAATTGGCCGTGCGTGCGGGTCAATCTCGACAGCCACATCAGCCGCATCGACTTGATCGGCAAGGACGCGATCGTCATCAAGAACAACCAGCAGGTGACCGAGTTCCGCGACGGCATTCTGCCGTGGGCGCTGCAAAACAATATCGCGCTGTGTTTCGATGAATACGATGCCGGCCGTCCGGACGTGATGTTCGTGATCCAGCGCGTGCTCGAAGTGTCGGGCAAGCTCACGCTGCTCGATCAGAACAAAGTGATCCGGCCGCATCCGGCGTTTCGTCTGTTCGCCACCGCCAACACGGTGGGGCTTGGCGACACGACCGGCCTGTACCACGGCACACAGCAGATCAATCAGGGTCAGATGGACCGCTGGTCGATCGTCACCACACTCAATTATCTGCCGCACGACAATGAGGTCGAAATCGTGCTGGCCAAGGCCAAGCACTACCGCAACGACGAAGGCCGCGACATCGTCAACAAGATGGTGCGCGTGGCCGATCTCACACGCAACGCGTTCATCAACGGCGATATCTCGACCGTGATGAGCCCGCGTACGGTGATCATCTGGGCGGAGAATGCCGAGATCTTCAAGGATGTCGGTTTTGCGTTCCGGCTCACGTTCCTCAACAAGTGCGACGAGCTCGAACGCTCGATCGTCGCGGAGTTCTATCAGCGCTGCTTCGGAGTGGAACTCCCAGAATCCGCGGTCAACGTGGCGCTGAGCTGATCGTAAAGCCTGCGGGAGCAGGCCTGTCATGAGCTCGAATATCAAACCGAAAAATTCGGCCAAGGACTCGCCGACCGAGCCGTTCAAGCGCGCGGTCGCTGGCTGCCTGCGCGCGATCGCGCGGATGCCTGAGCTAGAGGTTGCGTTCGCAGCTGAACGGCCGGGTTTGCAAGGCGGCAAAGTCCGCCTGCCGGAGCCGCCGCGCAAGCTCTCTGTGGCGGATGCGGCGATCGTGCGCGGACACGCCGATTCAATCTCGCTCAAGCTTGCCTGCCACGACCCAAGTGTACATCGGCGTCTCGTTCCGGGTGGACAGCAGGCCCGGGCGGTGTTCGAGGCGGTCGAGCAAGCGCGCGTCGAAGCGATCGGGTCGCGGCGCATGGCGGGCGTGGCAAAAAACCTCTCCGCCATGCTCGATGACCGCTTTCATCGCGGCAAGTTCGACGAGATCACCGATCGGGCGGACGCGCCGATCGAGGATGCGGTCGCCATGATCGTGCGCGAGCGGTTGACCGGGCAGGCCCCGCCGCCTGCCGCCAAAAAGCTGGTCGATCTGTGGCGTCCGTTTATCGAGGATCGGGCCGGCCGCGGGTTGGACCGGCTTGAGCGATTGATCGAGGACCAGCGCCGCTTCGGCGATGCCGTGCACGATCTGCTTGAGTCCCTCGACATGGGCGAGGACCGCAGCAATTCCGATGACGAGGAAGAGGGCGAGGAAGGCGATCAGGAGCGCCGCAAGGACGAGAAGGGCGAGAAGGGAGAGAATTCCGATTCATCCGACAAGGAACGCATGAGCATGGAGGAGGCCGAAGCTTCGGCGGAAGCCGCGGAGAGTTCCGAAGACGCGGTCGATGCTCCGACCACCGATCTCTCCGACGATTCCGAAATGGGCGAAGCGGAGACCGCGGCCGAGCCATGGCGGCCGCGCCATCATCCGAACGAGCCGAAGGGGCCCGACTACAAGCCCTTTACGATGAAATACGACGAGACGACCGAGGCGGAGGAATTGTGCGAGCCGGAGGAACTCGACCGCCTGCGCGGTTACCTCGACAAGCAGCTTTCCCACTTGCAGGGCGTGGTCGCGCGGCTGGCCAACCGGTTGCAGCGACGGCTGATGGCGCAGCAGAACCGGGCCTGGGAATTCGATCTCGAAGAGGGTGTGCTAGATCCGGCGCGGCTGTCGCGCATCATCACCGATCCGCTGCATCCGCTGACGTTCAAGCATGAAAAGGACACGACCTTCCGCGATACGGTGGTGACGCTGCTGCTCGACAATTCGGGCTCGATGCGCGGGCGTCCGATCACGGTGGCCGCCACCTGCGCCGATATTCTGGCGCGTACGCTTGAGCGCTGCGGGGTGAAGGTCGAAATCCTGGGCTTCACGACGCGCGCGTGGAAAGGCGGTCAGGCGCGCGAAGCATGGCTGGCGGCGGGAAAAAATCCCAATCCGGGCCGGCTCAATGACTTGCGCCACATTATCTACAAATCCGCGGACGCACCCTGGCGGCGCGCGCGCAAGAATCTCGGGCTCATGATGCGCGAGGGATTGCTGAAAGAGAACATCGATGGGGAGGCGCTCGACTGGGCGCATAAGCGTCTGTTGGCGCGTTCCGAACAGCGCAAAATCCTGATGATGATTTCAGACGGCGCGCCGGTGGATGATTCCACGCTCTCGGTCAATCCGGGAAATTATCTCGAGCGCCATTTGCGATGGGTGATCGAGGATATCGAGACGCGCTCGCCGGTCGAGCTGATTGCTATCGGCATCGGCCATGACGTAACGCGCTACTACCGACGCGCGGTCACCATCGTCGATGCCGAAGAGCTGGGCGGCGCCATGACCGAAAAGCTCGCGGAGCTTTTCGAGGAACACGCGGCAGCCGTTCCACGCCGGGGCAAAAGGCCGGCACGACGATTGCACTCGTAAGCTCGGTTGGCGGGCGCCAATCTGATGGGGAAGATCTTGAAAAATTATTTGACTGGCGCGGTTGGCATTCTGGTTCTTGCGCTGATTGTTGCTCTGATCCCGGCCGCAGCGCAGGCGCCCGGTGCCGTCTCCGTCGGTACGCGGATTGAGGTTCGCGCGCAGCCGATCGAAGCGTTCAATCCGCGCGAGGTTTTACAGTCGCGCTTTGGCGAACTTGAGTTTCGTGGCGGTTTGATACTGACCTCGCCGTACCGGCATTTTGGCGGGATATCGTCCATTCGTGTGTCGCCCGATGGCGGAAATCTTATCGCGGTTTCCGACAAGGGGTACTGGTTGCGCGCTCGCATCGCCTATCGCGCCGGCCGGCCGATCGGGATCACCGACGCCGAGATGGCGCCCATTCTCGGCCCGGACGGCCGGCCGCTCAGCCGGCGCGGCTGGTACGACACGGAATCGCTCGCCGAGGACGGTGGAACGCTTTATGTCGGCATCGAGCGCGTCCACCAGATCGTGCGTTTCGATTATGCGAAGGACGGATTGGCGGCGCGCGGCATCCCGATTGCGGTGCCGCCGGGCATGCGGACGCTGCCGGCCAATAAGGGGCTTGAGTGCCTGATCGTACCACCGAAGGGTCAGCCGCTCGCAGGTACGCTGATCGCGATCTCCGAGCGCGGTCTCGACGCGCAGGGCAACATTTTGGGATTCCTGATCGGCGGTGCGAGTCCCGGCACGTTCACCGTCAAACGCAGCGATGATTTCGATATTACCGATTGCGCGACGACGCCGCGCGGCGATCTGCTCATTCTCGAACGTCGTTTCTCGTGGGCGATCGGGGTTGCGATGCGCATACGCCGCTTGGCGCTTTCGCAAGTTAAACCGGATGCGCTACTCGACGGGCCGGCATTGATCTTTGCCGATATGGGTTTTCAGATCGACAATATGGAAGGTCTCGCCGTCCACCGCGCGGCCACGGGCGAACTCGTGCTTACGCTGATCTCCGACGATAATTTTTCGCCGATCCAGCGCAATCTTCTTTTGCAGTTCACGCTGGTGGGGGAGTGACGCGGATCAGCTGGCCACGGCCTGCTTTTTGCGGATCTCGCGTCTGATCTCGCGCATGTGGGGCGAGAGTTCCACGTCTTTGGCCTTGGCCAGGAAGGCGTCGAGGCCGCCGCGATGGTCCACGGTCTTGAGTGCATTGGCCGAAACCCGCAGCTTGATCGAGCGGCCGAGCGCGTCGGAGATCATGGTCACGTTCAGCAGATTGGGCAGAAACCGCCGCTTGGTCTTGCGGTTCGAATGGCTGACTCGGTTGCCGACTTGGGGCCCCTTGCCGGTAAGCTCACAACGCCGTGACATGGATAAAATCCTTCGATTTGTTTTAACGCCCGCGTTGGCGCCCAATGACCATCTACCGCAATGGAGCGCAACCTATATTGGAGGCGGTCAAAGGCCGTCAAGTTCAATGAAATGGCTTATTTTGGGTCGCCGGCGCGCAGGGGTAGATTCCATACAAACGACGTATTCGGGCGCAATATTGAGCAATAGGCTGGAGGCGGCATCTGAAGAGCTTGATCGGGCCTTACCGTGGCGGCAGATGCATTTAGTCGAAAGCTTTAGCGAGTGGAAAGTTGAAGCGGCTACCTCCACCCAGCCTGTCAGCGAGGAGCGAGATCGTGCCGTCATCCCGGCCTGACATCCATGCTGTCTTGCGACCTGTCTTGCTGGCTGCGTCGGTCACGGCCGCGTTCGCGAGCGGTGAAGTCGCGCAAGCGCAAGGCAAGCTCGAAGCGAGTTACGTGGCCACGCTCGCCGGCTTTCCCGTGGGGAAGGGCCGCTGGACGATCGAAATTGCCGAAGATCAATACACGGCGACGGCAAGCGGGGCGACCGCCGGCTTGTTGCGGGTCTTCGCGAGCGGCGGGGGAAACAGTGCGGCGCGCGGCGCAATGGTTGTGGGAGTACCGATGCCGGCGAGTTTTACCGCAAGCGTTACCGCCGACAAAAAAACCGAAGAATTCCGCATGACGCTGGAAGGCGGCGATGTGAAGGACTTCTCGGTTGTGCCAGAGCCGGAGCCCAATCCCGAACGTGTGCCGTTGACTGAGGTCCATCGCCGCGGAGTTTTAGATCCGATGACCGCTTCACTTATTCGCGTTCCCGGCAATGCCGATCTAATGGGGCCGGAGGCATGCCAGCGCACGATTTCGGTTTTCGACGGCCGCATGCGCTACGATCTGCAGCTTAACTACAAGCGCGTGGATCAGATCAGCGCGGAGAAGGGCTATTCCGGTTCTTCGGTGGTGTGCGCGATGAATTTCGTGCCGCTTGCGGGACACAATCCGCATCGTTCAGCGATAAAGTACCTCATCAACTTGCGCGAAATGGAGATGTGGCTGGCGCCGATCGCCGGAACGCGCATCGTGGTGCCCTATCGTGTTTCGATCCCGACGCCGGTCGGGGTCGGAATCATGCAGGCGACGGAATTTCTGTCGGTCTTGCAGCCGCCGCGCGCCGCGTCCGCCACCGCGAAGGCGCATTGATCGAGGCGCTGAGATCGTGCGACGTCATGTAGTTATCCACAGGGCTGCATTTCACAAACGCGCAAGAGTTGTCTAGTCGCCGCGCTACCCCGTGCTTTGCGCGAAATTAATAACTTTGCGAAGGATTTGATGCGGTTCAAAATCACCGAACACTTCATGTAGTGGAGTGACGGGGTGTGGCCTCCAGATGTCGCAGTGAACAAACTCATACAGCAGCCGAGTCACTGATTCGGCCGCGGTTCGTTCCAGACTCGTTCCCAACGTTAAGCTGACGCATCAATTGCGTTGCAAAGTGGTACAGAAAATTGCCACCAGCGCCGCGCAACGGCGATTTCGTGATGATTCGAGTGCGATGAACGTCCGCAGACAAGAAGCCTTCGGTTACCGAAGCGATCCTGCCGTCCCGGTTTTCCCCGACGACCGGCCCATCATCATCTTCGACGGTTTTTGTGCGCTTTGCTCGGGGTGGGCGGAGTTTGTGCTCCGCCATGACCACAAGGAAATCTATCGGCTGCTGTCGGCACAGTCGGCGCTCGGGAGTGCGCTCTATGCGCACTATGGCCTCAATCCGCAGGATTACGAGACCAATATTCTGATTGCGGACGGTATTGCGTGGTTCAAGTCAGAGAGCAGCATCCGCATGGCCGAAGGCTTGGGGTTCCCCTGGTCGCTGGCGCGATGCTTTCGCGTCTTGCCGCTGGCGTGGCGCGACGGAATTTATGAAATGATTGCGCGTAATCGACTGCGCTGGTTTGGCAAACGCGGCACCTGCTATCGCCCTGATCAGCGCTACGTGGATAGATTTCTTGCATGATGGCGGGATGGCTGAAAATTCTCATCCTCGGCGGATACGGCACGTTCGGCGGGCGGCTGGCGAAGCTGCTGGCCGACGAGGAACGGCTGATGCTCCTGATCGCGGGACGTTCAAAGCAGCGCGCGGCGGAGTTCTGCAACGATCTGCCGGCGAGGGCGGAGGTGCTTGCGCTTGCATTCGATCGGGACGGCAATGTCGAAGCGCAAATGAGGGCGATCAAGCCGGACATTGTGGTGGACGCGAGCGGACCGTTTCAATTTTATTGCGCCGATCCGTATCGCGTCGTTCGTGCGGCGCTCGCGCATGGGGTCCACTACCTCGATCTTGCCGATGGCTCGGACTTTGTGAAGGGCATTGCGAAATTCGAGAGCGAGGCGCGCGCACGCGGCGTTTTCGTGCTGTCGGGGGTGAGCAGTTTTCCCGTGCTTACCGCCGCGGTGGTGCGGCACATGTCGCACGGTCTGTCACAAATCAAATCGATCAGGGGCGGAATTGCACCGTCGCCTTACGCCGGCGTTGGCCTCAACGTCATTCGCGCGATTGCGAGCTACGCGGGGAAGCCAGTTGTGTTGATCCGCGACGGCAAACCAGCGCCCGGTTACGCGCTCGTCGATGCGTGCCGCATCACCATCGCACCACCGGGGCGGCTGCCGCTCAAAAGCAGGCGCTTTTCGCTGGTGGATGTCCCGGATCTCGCAGTGTTGCCCGAGCTGTGGCCTGGCCTGCGTTCGATCTGGATGGGCGCCGGTCCGGTGCCGGAAGTTCTACATCGTGCGCTCAATGCACTTGCCCGGCTGGTTCGGTTCAAGTTGCTAAAGTCGCTCTCGCCGTTGGCCAAGATCATGCATTGGGCCACTAATGTTTTGCGGTGGGGCGAACATCGCGGCGGAATGTATGTCGCAGTCGAGGGCGTACGCGACGACGGCGTTGCGGTCGAACGCTCCTGGCATCTCGTTGCCGAAGGCGACGACGGTCCCTTCATTCCGTCGATGGCGGCCGAAGCGATCATCCGACATTGCCTTGATGGCCGGCATCCAAAGCCCGGCGCACGGCCGGCGATTTGCGAGCTTGAATTGCAAGACTACGAACCGCGCTTCGCGCGGATGAAAATTGTCACGGGCTGCCGGGATGCTTCGTCCGAAACGGCGCGGCTGCCGCTTTATCGGCGGCTGCTAGGGGATGCCTATGCATCGCTGCCACCGCAACTGCAGCAGATGCACGATCTCGCGATTGACTTCGGCGCTACCGGCCGCGCGACGGTGGAGCGCGGCCGCGGGGGGCTCGCACGTCTGATCGCAAAAATCGCCCGCTTCCCACCGGCCGGCATCGATGTTCCACTTGAAGTGAGTTTTCGTTTGCAAGACCAATGCGAACACTGGCAGCGCACATTTGGCGGACACGTGTTTTCGAGCACGCAGGAAGCTGGCCGTGGGCGCTTCGAGCATTTGCTGTGTGAGCGATTTGGGCCTTGTGTCTTCGGCATGGCGCTGGTGATCGATGGAGGCCGGTTGCGGCTCGTTTTGCGGCGCTGGAGCTTGTTTGGCGTGCCGCTGCGGGTTCGGTGGGCGCCGTTCGGCGATATCTACGAGCACGTGGAAAACGGCCGCTTCTGTTTTCATGTCACCATCGGCCATCCATTCACCGGACCGATCGTCAATTATCACGGCTGGCTCGTGCCGCGAGAAACAGCTTCCGATAGTGCTCGACAAGCGGCCCCCAATCCTGCTTTGGTTCGCCTCGGTGTAGAGACCCCCTTGTGATGCCCCTTTCGTTTTCATCTTCGCCGCCCCGCGATGCTCGAGTACGCGGCGCCGGCGTCACCGCCGTGCTGGGTCCGACCAATACCGGCAAAACCCATCTCGCGATCGAACGCATGCTGGCGCATTCCTCCGGCATGATCGGGTTGCCGCTGCGGCTGCTCGCGCGCGAGGTCTACAACAAAGTCGTCGAACGGGTGGGCGCGGAAAACGCGGCGCTCGTCACCGGCGAGGAAAAGATCAAGCCGCCGAACCCGCGCTACTGGGTGGCGACGGTCGAGGCCATGCCGCGCGATCTCGATCTTGCCTTCGTCGCGATCGACGAGGTGCAACTCGGCGCCGATTTCGAGCGCGGACATGTTTTCACCGATCGCATGCTCAACCGGCGCGGGCGCGAGGAAACGCTGGTGCTGGGAGCTGCGACCGCACGGCCGATGGTGGAAAAGCTTTTGCGTGGGGCGAATATCGTGAGCCGCCCGCGACTTTCGACGCTCATCCATTCCGGCGACAAGAAACTCACGCGGCTGCCGCGGCGCAGCGCCATCGTCGCCTTCTCGGCAGATGAAGTGTACGCCATCGCTGAATTGATCCGCCGCCAGCACGGGGGCGCAGCGGTGGTGCTCGGTGGGCTCAGTCCGCGCACGCGCAATGCGCAGGTCGCGCTCTACCAATCGCGCGATGTTGACTATCTGATTGCCACCGATGCCATCGGTATGGGGCTCAACCTCGACGTCGATCACGTGGCATTTGCCTCGGATCGGAAATTCGACGGCTATCAGTTCCGCCAGCTCAGTCCTGCAGAGCTCGCCCAGATTGCCGGTCGCGCCGGCCGTGCGACGCGCGACGGTACGTTCGGTACGACCGGGCGTTGTCCGCCGTTCGAGGACGATCTGGTCAGGGCGCTGGAAAGCCATTCATTCGAGCCGATCAAGGTATTGCAATGGCGCAACACCGAACTTGAATTCGCTTCGATGGGTGCTCTTCAGGCATCGCTCGCCATGACGCCCGTGGAGGCCGGATTGACGCGCGCCCCCGTCGCCGAGGACATTTTGGTGCTCGAACACGCGGCACGCGACGATGAAATTCGTGCCATGGCCACTTCACGAGACGCGATCGAGCGGTTGTGGGAGGTTTGCCAAGTTCCAGATTATCGTAAAATTGCGCCGGCTACGCATGCGGAACTTGTCGTTACCCTCTATGGATTTCTGATGCGGGAGGGTAGAATTCCCGCCGACTGGTTCTCCCGCCAAGTCGCGCAGGCCGATCATACCGATGGCGACATCGATACGCTCTCCAACCGGATCGCGCATGTGCGAACGTGGACTTTCGTGGCGAACCGGCCGGATTGGCTTGCCGATCCGGAACACTGGCAGGCGGTCGCGCGTGCGGTTGAGGACAAACTTTCCGATGCCTTGCACGAGCGGCTCACCGAACGATTTGTTGATCGCCGTACCAGCGTGCTGATGCGGCGCTTGCGTGAGAAGACGATGCTGGAAACGGAAATCAAAAAAACCGGCGAGGTCATGACCGAGGGGCATGTGATCGGCCGGCTGGAAGGTTTCAGCTTCACCCCCGGTTCCTCCGCCGATGGTTCGGAAGCCAAGGCGCTGCAGGCCGCCGCGCGCAATTCTCTCGCAGGCGAAATCGATGCGCGAGCGCGCCGGCTTTCGCAGGCGCCCGACCGCGAATTCATCCTTACGGTCGACGGTACACTGCGCTGGATCGGCGAAGCGGTCGCGAAACTTGCCGCCGGCGACGACGTGCTGCGGCCGCGCCTGCGGATCATCGCCGATGAACATCTCTCAGGCGCGCCGCGCGATGCCGTGCAGACGCGTCTCGATGTGTGGCTCAAGACGCATGTCGAGCGCCTGCTCGGCCCGCTGTTCGTACTGACGCTGGCGGAAGATGTAACCGGAATTGCCCGCGGCATCGCATTCCAGCTGGTCGAGGCACTGGGCGTTCTGGAGCGGCAGAAAATTTCGGAAGACATCAAGTCGCTCGATCAGCCGGCGCGCGCGACGTTGCGCAAACATGGTGTGCGCTTTGGTGCCTATCACATTTACATCCCGGCATTGCTCAAGCCGGCACCGCGCGCGCTGGCGGTCCAATTGTGGGCGCTCAAGCACGGCGGCCCAGAGCATGGGCTCGAAAACTTGCAGCTTCTTGCAGCGAGCGGACGCACTTCGATTCCGGTCGATCCGAAAATGCCCAAACTGCTTTACCGTACCGTCGGATATCACGTCTGCGGTGCGCGTGCGATCCGGGTCGATATTTTGGAGCGGCTTGCCGATTTGATCCGGCCCGCGTTGGCATGGCGCGAAGGAACAAGCAGTACGCGGCCAGCGGGCGCGTATGACGGGCGGGCGTTCTTGGTCACCGGCGCGATGACTTCGCTCACGGGTGCGTCGGGCGAAGATTTTGCCTCGATCCTGCGGGCGCTCGGATATCGCATGGAGAAGCGGCCAAAGCCGGCGGAGCCTGCTGCGGCTGTATCGGCGTCGATGGCGCCAATTGCAGCGGCGGAAGCGCCTCAGTCGGTAGCTGCGACGGAGTCATCGGGAGATCCGATTGTAGAACCGGCGGCGGAATCGGCGGACGCCGTGACCGCGATCGTGCCGCAAGTTGAGATCGCTCTCGATCTGCTTCCCGTTCCGGATTATTTCCCCTCCGATTCTGCGCCGATCGCGCCAGCTGTCGCGGAGCCAACCGCAGCGGATGCGGCGCCTGCGGTCGAGAGCGCGCCGACTTCAAACGTTGAGGCGGTCGGGGTCGCGGCTGAATCTTCATTAGCGCCGCCGTCGCAGAATGTTTATGGAAGTTCGCGCACCGAAGCCCCCGTCGTGGCGGCGGTAACGCCTGCGGCCGTGGAACCTGAGATGATCGAGGTTTGGCGTCCGGGCCGTCCGGACGGCCCGCGGCGCAAACGTGAAGACAACAAGCGCGAAGAAAATAAGCGTCCGCCGCGCCGCCGCGAACGGTCGGCGCCGCAATCCGAAAACCGGCCCGCCGGTGAGATACAGGCCACGCCAGCAACTGCATCCGCGCCTTCTTCAGCCGCACCTGTACAGGCGCGACCTGCAAGCAGGAGGCCGCGCCACGGCGAGGAGCCCGACGGCGAGCGCAAGGAAAAGCACAGCCGTCCGCGTGCGCGCCCGCCGGAGCGCGATGGTCGGCCCGAGCGCGGCGGTCGCGCGGAGGGGCGCGGGGATCGTCCCGGCCGCGGGCGCGAGCGCCATGATCGTGATGGAGGCAATCGCGAGCCGCGCACTTGGACTTCGACCGACGAGCGCAGCGGGAAGGGGCCCGATCCGAACTCGCCGTTCGCCAAGTTGCTGGCGCTCAAGGAGCAGCTTGAAACCAACGCCAAGGAGCGGCGCTGAGGCGCGCCTGTCGCGTGAATTGGATCGCCAAAAATTGAATCGTCAACGCATCGATAAGTGGCTGTGGCATGCGCGGGTGGTACGTACCCGGTCGGCCGCCGCGGGCCTTGCGAGCGCCGGATACGTGCGAGTGAATGGATCCCGGATCGATGCCGCGGGCAGGGCCGTGCACATTGGCGATGTAATTACGATCGCGCTGGATCGTCATGTACGGGTGCTCAAGGTGGCCGAATTTGCCGCGCGCCGCGGGACTTCCGATATGGCGCGCGCGCTATATGTTGAGCTGACCCCGGCAGCAGCTTCCGCATCGGAATCGGGGCGTTCGCTTGCGAACGCGCCATCCATGCGGTAGGCAGCCGCGGTTCGCTACGGCCATGGCCCGGAACGGTGGAATGACCTACGTCGTCAACGAAAGTTGTATTAAATGCAAGTACATGGACTGCGTGGAAGTGTGTCCGGTGGACTGCTTCTACGAGGGCGAGAACATGCTCGTCATCCATCCAGACGAGTGCATCGATTGCGGGGTGTGCGAGCCGGAATGCCCGGTGGAGGCGATCAAGCCCGATACCGAGCCGGGCCTGGAGAAATGGCTCACGCTGAATACAGAATATGCAAAGACTTGGCCTAATATTACCGTGAAGAAGGAGGCCCCAGCCGACGCAAAAGACTGGGAAGGCGTGGCGGAAAAATTCGAGAAATTCTTTTCCCCAGAACCAGGTAGCGGGGACTAGTTAACAATCTTAACCAATTTTAACGATTTT
This sequence comes from Hyphomicrobiales bacterium, assembly GCA_003169835.1. Classification (GTDB taxonomy): domain Bacteria; phylum Pseudomonadota; class Alphaproteobacteria; order Rhizobiales; family Xanthobacteraceae; genus PNAI01. The sequence goes on from PNAI01000028.1 coordinate 32,225, forward strand.
ATCTTTGCTGAACGGCTAAAACGTTGCCGATGGGGCGTTAAAGCATTGATTTTTGCGGAAAATGTGATATATAGTTGATACATGGATTGGTGCTCGAGCTGCTCCCCGTGGGGAGCTTATTTTTTCGGGGATCATCCAGGATAAACCCGGGATTGGGGGCGTGGTACGGCACACGCAAAAGTTGTGACGACAGGGAAAACGCGTCAAAAGTCTAAAAAATCCGTCGGTGTGAGCCGGCGGGGGAAAAAGACCTCGGTCGGCGGAAGCCGGCGGAGTTCGCAAGCTGTGCGTGGCAGTGCGCGCCGCCCAGCCCCTGTGGCCAAGTCGCTTGGCCGTCAAAAGCCCGATCAAGGAGCAGTACCTGGGATGATCACCAAAAAGACGACCCAACGCCAGGGGTTTAAAACCAGCGAATTCATCGTCTACCCGTCACACGGGGTAGGCCAGATTGTCTCCATCGAGGAACAAGAGGTGGCGGGGATCAAGCTTGAGCTCTTTGTCATCAGCTTCGTCAAAGACAAGATGACCTTGCGGGTCCCTACCGCGAAAATCGCGACCGTGGGTATGCGCAAGCTTGCCGAGGCGCCGCTGGTCAAGCGCGCTATCGAGACGCTCAAAGGTCGTGCGCGCATCAAACGCACCATGTGGTCGCGCCGGGCGCAGGAATACGAAGCCAAGATCAACTCCGGCGATATCGTTGCAATCGCCGAGGTGGTGCGCGATCTCTTTCGTTCGGAGACGCAGCCCGAGCAGTCCTATAGCGAGCGGCAACTTTATGAAGCTGCGCTCGACAGGCTCTCGCGCGAGATTTCGGCGGTGCAGCACGTGACCGAGACCGAAGCGGTCAAGGAAATCGAAGCGGCGCTTGCCAAGGGTCCGCGCCGCGGTCCGCCGAAGACGGCGGAAGAGGCTGCCGAAGTGGTCGAGGAAGAAGCGGCGTAATTCGCCGCAGAGATTTTGCCGACAAGTTCAAGGCTCGGCCAAAAGCCGGGCCTTTTTATTTTCAGCCCAAGATTACGGGCGCCGTTGAATTTACTGTTTTGGCTTGAAGTCGATCGCCTTGACGGTGGCGGCGACCTTGGCGCGCTGTTCGTTTATTGCATCGCCGAATTCCTTCGGCCCGCCGACGTTGATGACTTGGCCGGTGGCCTTGAGCCGATCGGCAATCGAACCGTCTGCCGCTACGGCGCGGAAGTCGGCCGCGATTTTCTCCTTCAGCTCGTTTGAGAGGGTCTTTATGCCAAACAGGCCGACAAGACCTTCGACCTCAAGCGACGGGAAGCCAGCTTCGCGTGCGGTCGGTACGTCCGGTGCAGCCGCTGCGCGCGTGCGATTGTTTACCGCGATCAACCTGATCCGGCTGGCCTGCCACTGCGGCTGCACGATCGCGAACGATGCCATCACCACTTGGATGCGGCCTTCGCCGAGGTCCACGGGCGCCACATTGATGTCGCGATAGGGAACCTGCGTGATTTTCAGGCCTTCGGTGTGTTCATACCCCCAGAATGTGAATTCGGTGATGCCTTGAACCAGCCCTGAGTTAAAGTTTCCGGGCTCCTTGCGCACGGCTTCGGTGAATTCCTTTACAGTCTTGTAAGGCGCGTCTTGCTTCACAGCCATCGCAAGAATGGTGTTGGAGACCCGCGCGATCGGGAAAATTTCCTTCTGGTCGTACGACAGCTTGCTGTACACGAACGGGTGCACAGCGAAATTTCCTGCCGGTGAGAACAAAAACGTGTGATCGTCGTTGGCGGACAGGAACGCCGTGATCGCCACGATGCTGTCGCCGCCCGGGCGATTCTCAATCACCACCGCTTGGCCCCAGCGCGCTTGCAGCTTTTCCGCAAATAGCCGCGCGCCGATATCGGCGCCGGCGCCGGGACCGAATGGCACGATGAATTTGATCGCGCGTTGCGGCCACGTCTGCGCGCTCGCCGAAGAGGGCGCGGCCATGAGGCCGAGCATTCCCAGAAGACCGGTAACAAACAGCATTGTCCGGGTTTTCATCACGTGCATGATTTCCTCACCTTGATTTTCGCGTTGACGCGTCTTGCCTTGTTGAGAAGGAGTATACCGCGCAGCGGTCTGTTTTGGCAGGCGTTTGTTGAACAATGACGTTGGTGCGAGCGCACCGGCGCGGGCTATTCCACCACGATCTTGACCAACTCGCCCGGCTTCAACTTGTCGCCGGAGTTGAGTCCATTGATCGCGCGGAACCGTTCGACCGCGCGGTCGGTGATGGCCATGCGGCGCGCGAGCGTCTCAACGGTGGCGCCGGCAGCTGTCTTCACCACCTTGATGCGGCGCGGTTTTGCCGATGCCGCTTCGGCAGGAGTTATCTTGCGAAAGGTGCCGATCGATTCGCGAAAGGCGTGCTCGCTGGCATCCGAATAATTCCTGGAAGCGAAGATGAAACGGTAAACATCGTTTTCGAAGCGCACGACATAGAGCCGGAATGTCCAGTCGTTACCTCTGGCGGTGGCCGTTGCCGCCGGAAGCCCATTGATGGTGCTTTCGGAAATGCTGTCGCGATCGATGTTTTCGATCCAGCCGGAGTCGAGATATTCAGAGAGTACTTGTGCGTTCGGCGCGTGCACCACGTCGAGACGCAGCGCTTGCGCGCCGCCATCCTTCACCCCGAACACCGCTTGCGCGGTGTTGTCGAGGATGAAGCCGTCGGGCGCCGTGAAGGCAAATCCGAGCTTGGGATGCAGGAAGCGGCGGCCGCGCACGAAACCATCACTCGGATCGTCGCCGTAAACGAGGCTATCGATCAAAGTGAGATATTCGTTCTTGTCGCGCTTGCCGGCGCCGGGGCCGACGTATTGCCGTGCGTTGAGGCGTACGTTCTTGATCCGCTCGGGCGTGGAGGGATGCGAGGAAAGAAAGTCGGGCGGGCGCTGATCCGTGCTGGTTTCGCCAGCGCCGGAGCTGCGGACCTTGAGGTCCGCGTTGAGACCCATCGAGGTGAGAAACCGCTGCGCGCCATAAGGATCAAATCCGGCACGGGCGGAAATGCCGACGCCGATTCCGTCGGCTTCGAATTCTTGGGCGCGCGAAAAGCTTGCGAGCGCGATCTTGGAGCGTGCGAGCGCGAGCGCGCCCATCTGAGGATCGCCCAGCAAATCGGTGGCGACGCGGCTGAAAATGACCGCCTGCCGCGCCTGGTCTTCGCGGAACGCGGCGTGACGCGCAATGACGTGCGCCATCTCATGAGAAAGCACGGAGGCAAGTTCGGACGTGTCGTTGGCAAGCGCGATCAGGCCGCGCGTTACGTACAGCTGGCCATTGGAGAGCGCAAAGGCATTGATCGCCGGAGAATTGAGGATCGTTATCTTGTATTTGAAATCGGGCCGCTCTGACGCTGCAACCAGCCGGTCGACCGTTTGTGTGAGAAGTGCTTCTAATTTTGGCTGCTCGTAGGCGCCGCCATAGGCCGCAAGGATGCGCACGTGTTCGCGCTGCGTCGCCGGCGACATCTCCGCCGGCTTTTGAGTGTCGTTCGGTGTGGCTTGACGATTGTCGGCAAGCTGGGCTGTGCAAGCCGCAAGTGCGAACGCAAGCGACGCAGATGAGGCCAGCGCGCGCAGCCAAGCCCATAAGCTTTTCGACTTGAAGCGCTCTAACTTGGCAAACACGTTGGCGGTACCTGCTCTAATTCTGTTCGGCGAGTTCGATTTGCTCTGGCCAGGTCGCTTCGATCCAGGGTCCGCCGCGCTCCTCGATCACACCGCGCACCCGGATGTTGCGGCCCGCCAGTTTCTTGGGTTCAATTCCTCCCGCAGCAAAGGCGCGTGCATTACGCTTGAGGATCGTCACCGTAAAGTCTTCAGACCAGCGGCGCCCGAAATTCACATAGATTGTGGCTCCGCTCTCGCGAACCGACAACACCTTGCCTTCGACCAGCGTAAAGCGTCCGCGTTCCGCCAGGACTTTAGCCGGGGCAGTTGCCTGCTGGATGACATAATATGGAATACCCCAAAGGCCAAGACTGCTGGTGCGTGCTGAATGCTCAGCGGCAAACAGCAGCGCTCCGCAGGTCCGCTCGCCGATTTCGGCGGCAACCAGTGCATGCCCTTGCGCGAGCATGTCCTGTTGCACCGAACGGTCCGCCCCTTCGACGGAAACAAGCGCGACGATGCGGCCGTAACGGTCGGCATTGGGCCCGAGTTTCTTCAGCGTCACGGGACGGCCTGCGAGCAGCGCTTCAAGCGCGGCCTTGGCGGCGAGCCCTGCCTTCACCTTTGGTCCTGATTCACCGGGCAGCGGCATCGGCGGGACTTCCACGGCCGCAAGCCGGACGTGCTGGCCGTCATCGAGTTGAAATGTGCGGCCGTCAATTACGCGTCGCGCCGCGCCGGTGCCAATCGCTTCGAGCTTGCAACCGGTTTCGGGGGCGGCGCTCGTCTGGGCACAGGTTGGGGCCGTGGTAAAGGCAGCGGCAAGTATGATCGGCAATATGCGCCAATCTTGCATGCGGGCGAAACGATTGCGGATGGACATGAGCCTGACCATGGTTTCGGTGTGTGGAGGGCCGCGCGTGCTTCACAATATTATAGCTGTAGCAAACGATTTTGGCCGCACGTGGATGCTTCGTGCGCCAAACAAATGGCTGTGATAAACCACGCTTGCGGTCCCGTAGCTCAGCCGGATAGAGCAGCGGTTTCCTAAACCGAAGGTCGGAGGTTCGAGTCCTCTCGGGACCGCCAAGATTTTTCAGCATAAAACGGCAGCCCAATGTTTAACTCGCGAAAGTGCCGATAGTGCGGGCATCGAGGCCTGTCTGGCGTTCTCTCTTGCTATGGCGCGGGCCAACTAGTCCAAAATTTAGAGATTTTCGGCCTCTATTCTCTGTCGGGCAGTGTGGCAGCCTAAAGTTTATGAATGCGTCACCAAGCATCTAGGCAGGCCTATCATGGGTTTTCTTGGTGGCGGTTGCTCCCATCCGAACACCGACCGCCCCTCGTATGAGAATGATCGCTGCCTCTCGCTTGCAATCAATTCATCAATCGCAGGCCCGTTGGTAATCTGTTCTAGATTTCGTGCCTGCTCATCTAATCGTTTGAGCGCGTGCAGTTCCTCCTCGCGCCCAAGCTTTGCAGTCTGCACCGCCGACTTGAGTACGCGAATAGTCTCGTCATACACGCGGAGTGGAACGGGAAACGGATGTCGATCCTTACCGCCATGCGCGAACGAAAATCGAGCAGGGTCGCTGAAACGGCAAGGCGTGCCATGCACGACTTCAGCAACCATCGCCAATGCTTGTACGGTGCGCGCACCCACTCCGGGCGTGAGCAGCAATTGCGGAAAATCGACAGGTCCGCGGTCCGCGGCCGCCGCGAGCGAGCCGTGCAGCCGACGCGCAATCACATCGTAATGCTGCACGTCGTGATGGGCGGGCATCATCAAGTGTGGAAGCAGTGGCTGCGCTGGTTCCGGCAATCGTGTTATTTCACTTACATGCAATTTTGAATATTCGCGCGCGATCCCGTCAGGCCCGACCGTGGCGAGCAGATTTAGCTGAGCATCTCGGGAGGGTTTTGCTTTTCGATCGGTGAGATTGATGATCTTTCCGTGTCCAAGGCCTTCGATCGCCGCGTGCGGTTCATCGACAAAACTGCCGAGCCCTTCCGAAGTCCAATGATACCGCCGAGCCTGTTTCCGGCATTCATTCATGCCTTGCTGCACGACCGTCCACTTCCCATCATCAGTTACAATGAATCCGTGCAAATAAAGATCAAAGCCATCCTGCACTGCTGCGCTGTCGACTTTGGCGACGAGACGGCTTGCTTCCGCGAGGGCCGAACCGTCGAAGCCGACGCGGTCTCCGATTGAAACGAGCTCATGTGGTGTTTGCCGAGAGTGCTTTCCGCGGCCACCACATACGTGGACGCCGATTTCTTTTCCCAATGGAGCAAGGCCACGTTTGAGTGCTCCAATTACGCTCGTCGTAATGCCCGACGAATGCCAATCCATGCCCATGACGGCACCGAACGACTGGAACCAGAAGGGATGAGCGAGCCGACGCAGGAGTTCATCGCGTCCAAAATGGAAGACGATTGCCTGACACACGACTCCGCCGAGTCGTGTCATGCGATCTGCTAGCCACTTCGGGACGTGGCCGCCGTGAAGAGGGAGGTCTGCACTTCCAGTGCGAGCAGCCATCGCCGGGGATCCATGTCAGATGGAGCAAGTTTGTCGGGCTTAGCCGCCTCGACATGACCCATCGTTCATGCTTTGTACTATAGGATATGAGTCGGGGCAATTGGTGGGGTTAGGGGGGCGCCGAGACGTTTGGTGCGAATGGACCGAGTGCGATGAGTTCTCGGTTGTTCCCAATCATCGCGAGCTTGGGAAGACGAGATAATTCTGCCGCAACTTGTGTGGCCGGAAATTCGCATAATGACAGGTTACGGAATATTCCGACTGTCGACGCGCGGCGACGACATTGCGTGCCAAAAAACGTCAGGGCAGCGCCGCTAAGCGGAGCTTAAATGATTCATCAGATGTTTCCGTGCGGCCTGGCAAACGTGTGTCATGTCCCGCAGAGCGGACATCAGGCGGTGCAACCAAAATCTCGGCTAAGCCTAAGACGCTGATACGAACGGCGCTGTCGATATAGCCATTTCGGCCACCCAGAACGCCTTTTCGCCCAGTAAATCAAGATATTGGATTTGCCCCAAAAACATAGTCAGGTGGCTGCACGCTTGTCGCCGATATCGGCACCTTGTTACAGTCAATCGCTGCAACAGCCGCGTTCGGGAGGTCGCCATGCATGAAGCTATCAACCACGCCAAGTTGGCGATGTTGTTCCGCAAGGAATATCAGCTCTGCAACGTGCAGAAGGGCGAAACGATTGTTCTCTTGAGTGACCTTGGCGCGCGGCGGGACTACGTTGCCGCGGCGTTCGCGGCCGCGGAGGACCTCAGCGCAGACGCCTACGAGATGTGCGTCAATGCCATGCCATCCTGGACAAAGGTCGGCGTGGAAACCATCGGTCGGTGCAAGGGCACGCTCGAAGCGATCAAGTCTGCCGACATGCTGGTCTGTCTCCACATCCCACTGTTCACGCGCTGGCTCAAGGATGCGCGCGCGGCCGGCACGCGCGTGCTGATGGTGATCGACGGCCCCGACGAGCTCGAGGAGCTGATGGCGCCGCCTGGACTCAAAGAGGCGGTCGACTATGCCGGCCAGCGGCTCGATCGGGCGAAGTCAATGCGCATAACGCGACCGGGAGGTACTGATCTCACGGTGAAGCTCGGCGAATACCCGACAATGATTCAATACGGCTACGCCGAGTCCACGGGCCGCTTCGATCATTGGGGCGCAGGTCACGTGCATACATTTCCGAACGAGGGATCTGCAACGGGCACGGTTGTTTTCCAACCCGGCGACATAATCGTTCTTCCCTACTGCCGTTACGTGCAAGACGAAGTGCGACTCGACATCCGCGAAGGATCTATCCGCAAGATCGAGGGTGGTCTCGACGCCAAGCTGATGAGCGATTGGCTGGACGGCAACCGCGCCAATGCAGATGATTTGGACGGTCACGCCATCTCACATCTGGGATGGGGTCTCAACCCGCAGGGTCGTTGGGATGCGATCGCGCTCAACGGCGCGGATCCCAAGCGCCACCACGCCGGCGCACGATGCTTCGCCGGAAATTTCTTATTTTCGACCGGGCCCAATTCGCAGGGCGGCGGCAAGCGCACGACCAAGGGACATTATGATGTGCCGATGCGCGATTGCACTGTGACGCTCGACAATGATGTGATCATCGAACGTGGCAATTTTGCCGACGAAAAGATGCGTGTAGCACGTGTTGCCCGCTAAATAATCGCCGCACGGAGGGGCGGAGGATGACCCATTCGGCGGCGAGCGCCAAAGGCGTAAGCAAGCGGTTCGGCGCGACGTGCGCTCTGGACGGTGTCGATTTTGACGTAAGGTCAGGTGAGATCCATGCGCTGGTCGGCGAGAATGGCGCCGGAAAATCAACGCTGGTGCGCCTGCTCGGCGGCGTGCATCGCCCGGACCAGGGCGAGATCACGGTTGACGGTCATCTGCGCCGGTTTGCGAATCCGCATGACGCGATTTCGGCTGGTATTGCCACCATTCCGCAAGAACTGCGTTTGGTCCCTGCTCTGTCGATTGCCGAAAACATTGCGCTTGGCGATCCCCCGCTACGGCGCCTGCTTGGATTTCCGATCATCGACCGAGGGCGCATGCGCGAGGAAGCGCGCACGCAACTTGGACAACTCGAATTTATCCCCGACGTCGATCTCCTCGTTGACCAATTGACCTTTGCCGAGCGTCAGCTCATCGCAATCGCCAAAGCGCTGCGCAAACGTTGCCGGCTTCTGATCCTCGATGAGCCGACTGCGGCACTTGAGACGCGTGAAATCGAGCGCTTGTTCGCCGTGCTCGATCGCATGAAACGGCAGGGTACCGCCATCATATACGTGTCACATCGGCTCGATGAGATCGTAGCACTCGCTGATCGTTGCACCGTGCTGCGTGACGGCCACGTGGCCGCGGTGAGCCAGCGCGGCGAATTTAGTGCCGCTGACCTGGTACAAGCCATGACCGGCCGCGCTGCGGCGGATTTTGCGATCGAAATTAATCCACACGGCAACACGCTGCTCGAAGACATCGAAGAGCGTGCCGATCCCATTCGTCTGCGGGCGAACGAAATTGTAGGACTCGCAGGCTTGCTTGGAAGTGGCACCAATCGCGTGCTGCAGCGGCTGTTCGGAGTTGGGGGCACGCGCAGTGTCGTGCGCGTGAACGGTGAGCGGCGCCTCCTCGCCAATCCGATCGACGCCATCCGCGCAGGGATCGGCATGGTGCCCGGCGAACGCCGGCTCGGTCTGATCATGAATTTGTCAGTACGTGAAAATATCATATTGCCCAGCCTGGATCGGCTTGCCGTCGGCTGCATTTTGAACCGTGCTGCCGGCGATCAGTTGGTCGCGCAGCTCATGGATCTCCTAGATGTTCGGCCACGCCGGCCGGAGCTGCCAACCTCGGCGCTCTCCGGCGGCAATCAGCAGAAAGTAATCCTCGCCAAATGGTTGGCGCGCCAGGTTGGCGTGCTCCTTCTGGACGAGCCGACGCAGGGTGTGGACGTGGGTGCGAAAGCACAAATCCACGCGCTCATTCGCGACTTCGCACGCAAGGGCGGGGGCGTACTAGTCGGCTCGAGCGATTTGTCCGAACTTGCGCGACTTGCGGACGGCGTTCTCGCGATGCGCCAGGGTAGCGTCACGCAACGAATTGAGCGCGGCGAACTCAATGAAAATCGGCTGCACGCGGCAATCGACGGATGATCATGCCGCCATTTCTCAAACGCTGGAATGTCGCCGGCCAAGTGCCGTTGATCACCCTGATCCTACTTTGCCTTTTCACCGCATTGATGACGGATCGCTTCCTTTCACCGCTAAATCTCACCAACATACTCGTGCAATCCTCGATCATGGCGGTGATCGCCATCGGCATGACCTTCGTGATCATCGGCGGGGGCTTCGACCTTTCGGTCGGCTCGACGGTTGCCTTTGCGGGCTGCGTCGCGGCCATGGTGATAGTAAAATTCGGCATCGTCGTCGGTGTGCTCGCAGGTATTCTGTCCGGCGCCGCGATTGGGTTCGCAAACGGTCTGATCATCGCCAAGCTCGGCGTCAATCCGTTCATCACCACGCTAGGCACAATGGTCCTGGTGCGCGGCTTGGTTTATCTGATCACCGGAGGCGCGCCGGTCGGCGACGATGGAATGCCTTCCGCTTTCATCGCCTTCGGCTCCGCCCGCTTCCTCGGAGTGCATTATCTAGTCTGGGTTCCTGCGGTCCTGGTCGTGGTTTTGTCGTTCGTGATGCACATGACGCCCTATGGACGCCGCATCTATGCCACCGGTGGCAACCGAGAAGCCGCCTATTTGTCCGGTGTGGCGGTTGAGCGCGTCATCGCATCTACCTATGTGTGGTGCGGAGCGCTTGCTGGCATCGCTGGCGTCATGCTCGCCGCCCGCCTGCAGTCCGGCCAGCCCACGGCCGGCGAATTTTATGAGCTCACGGCGATCGCGGCGGTGGTACTTGGTGGCGCCGCCCTGCATGGCGGCGAAGGTACGCTTTACAAGAGCATCATTGGTGTTTTCATCATGATCGTACTGGGCAATAGCCTTAATCTGCTCAATGTCGACTCCTACTGGCAGCGGGTTGCCGTTGGCGCGATCATCATTGCCGCCGCGGCAGCAGATCGGTTACGCTTACGCCGTTGAACAAAGGAGCCATCGCCATGCTCAATGTCCGCCATGCCGTACTTGCCGCGGCCCTCATGTCGGCTGCGCTGGGCCTTGCGCCGGCGCCCGCATCAGCGCAGCAAAAAATCACCATCGGGGTATCGCTCGCCCAAGACGACAATCCCTTCTACATCGCCATGTTGCGCGGCATCCGCGCGCGCGCGCAGGAACTTGGCTGGGAGGTGGCGACCGTTTCCGCGAACGAGGATAAGGTCAAGCAGATCAACGGCGTCCAGGATCTCGTCGCCAAGGGCGTGAAGGGCATTCTCATCTCGCCGATCGATGCGGTGGGAGTGAATGCGGCCTATGACGCGGCGAAAGCCGGCAATGTTCCGATTGTGTCGGTCGCGCGCGGCTCCACGTCGCCGAACCAGACGCTCCATGTGGCGATGGACGAGAAACAGATCGGCCGCGACATTGCGGAATGGACCGCAAAGCAGATCGGCGGAGAAGGCAAGGTGGCAATGCTGCTCGGTCCGAGCGGGGCACCCACGTTCCGCAATCTCGCCGAAGGTTATGCCGAGGTGATGGCGAAATATCCCAAGATTCAAATCGCATTCCGGACCGACGGTCCGCTTACGCGAGAGCGCGGCGTCAAGAATGCCGAGGACGCGCTGGTGGCCAATCCCGATCTCAAGGCGATCTACACCGCAAACGACGACGTTGCTCTCGGCGCCATGCAGGCCGTGCTTGCCGCTAACCGCGCCGGGAAGACTCTCGTAACCGGTATGAATGGCGTACCGCCGGCACTGCGCGCGGTGAAGGACGGGAATCTTGCCATGACCGTGGAACTCAATCCGGTGGAATGGGGCCGGCTCGGCGTCGATGTGCTGGCAACATATCTTAAGGGCGACAAGGTCGAGCCGCGCGTCTTCATCAAACACGTCATCATCGACAAAACGAATATCGATGCTAAACTGCCGAAAAGCTGAGAATACCGATGCAACATCCGACGCCCAAGGTGAAGTCGGAGTCGGATTTTGTCGCGCAGCTTGAGGCGTCCAACCTGCATCCGCTGTGGGACCGCTTTCGAACGCTCACGCCTGTCAAGCCGCAGGCCAAAGATCCGCCGCTGCTGTGGCGCTGGAAAGATATCGAGCGTTTTACCGAACGCGCAGTCAGAGAAGCGGCAATTGACGACGTCGAGCGCCGCGCGTTGATCCTGGTCAACCCAGCTTTCGGTGGCGAGACGGTGACGACCTCGAACTTGATCGCAGCTTTCACGGTGCTTGATCCCGGCGATCGGGCGCGGCCGCATCGGCACACATTCGCAGCAATCCGTTTTGCCACGCACGCGGAAGGCGCCGCCACGATCGTCAATGGCCGCCGTTGCGAAATGCACGAAGGCGATCTGATTCTTACGCCTCCTATGTGCTGGCATGGTCATATCAACGAGAGCGACCACCGCATTGTCTGGTTCGATGCGGCAAACATCCCGTTGATCCGCGGCCTCGACGCCAATTTCTTCGAACCGGGCGACCCGAAGGCCAATCAGTTTTGGCAGGTGGACGAAGGCGACGAAAAGCTCTGGACTGAGCCCGGCATCGTCGGCGCTGATATCCAGCACGCGCCTGTGCATTCGCCGAAGTACCGCTACGCGGGCGACGCGACCCGCCGCCTGTTGGCGGCACTCCCGTCTGGTCCCGATGGCGCACGCACCGTGCGCTACACCAACCCGACGACGGGCGAAGCCGTCATGCCGGCGCTGGACCTTTATATGTCCCGTCTGCCCAAGGCCCAGGCGACTCGGCCGAAGCGCACCACCTGCAACATGATTTGTCTCGTCGTCTCCGGAGAGGGCAGTTCAACCGTCGGCGAGCATACGTTTGAATGGTCGCAGCACGACGTATTTTCGATTCCTCATTGGACCTGGGCCAGCCACAAAGCGATCGGCAGCAACGCCGATCTCTTTATCGTGACCGACAAATCGGCGTTCGAACGGCTCGATCTTCTGCGCGAGGAATTGCAATAAGCACGCCCGCTGAGAAGCACGAAGGCATCGGCGCATCAGTTCGGCGCGTCGAAGATCCGAAATTTTTGCGCGGTGGCGGAATTTTTGTTGCCGACATAACCCTTCCCGAAGAATTGCATTGTGTTCTGGTTCGCTCGCCGCACGCCCACGCCCGCATCGCGAAAATTGATGCGGCGCTGGCATCGCAGATGCCCGGCGTGGTCACGATATTCACCGGCGCCGACATGGCCGCAGACAATGTCGGGCCCATGGCTCCCTTGTGGGCGATCAAGTCGGCAGACGGCAAGCCGATGGCGGAGCCGCCACGCTGGGCTCTCTCGCGCGATCGGGTCCGCCATGTCGGTGAAGCCTTGACCGCGGTCGTTGCCGAAACACGCGAACAGGCACAGGAAGCCGCGGAAAAGGTGCAGGTCGAATACGAGCCTCTGCCGGTCGTGGTCGATGGCCGCGCGGCGCTAATGAAAGGTGCGCCGCAGCTGCACGACGCCGCGCCAGGCAACGTATGTTTCCGCTTCGCGCGCGGCGATGAGAGTGCGGTCAACAAGGTCTTTGAGCAGGCCCCGCATATTGTACGTCTCGACCTCGTCAATAATCGTCTCATCGGCGCGGCGCTTGAGCCGCGTGCCGTGCTTGCGGTCGGCGAGTCTGTTGGCGATCGGCTGACGCTCTATAGCGCGACGCAGGTACCACATCACATCCGCCGCGTTGTCAGCGAGCAGCTCGGCATGCCGGTCAACGGCATTCGTCTGATTGCGCCAGATGTCGGTGGTGGTTTCGGTTACAAAGGCAAGCACTATCCAGAGGAGACGATAATCGCCTGGGCTGCGCGAAAATTGCGGCGCCCTGTGAAATGGGTCGCCACTCGCAACGAATGTTTTGTGTCCGACAACCAAGGGCGCGATCACCTCACCCATGCGGAACTCGCGATCGACGCGGGGGGGCATTTTCTTGCGCTGCGCGTCGAGACAATTGCAAATCTCGGCGCCTATGTATCAACTTTCGGCGCCGCCATTCCAAGCGCGATCTATAGTGCACTCTTGGCTGGCGTGTACCGCACGCCGGCCATCGCCGTGCAGTCAACCGGCGTGTTCACCAATACACTGCCGACCGACGCTTATCGCGGCGCCGGCCGGCCGGAGGCCTGTTACGTGCTCGAACGCCTTGCGGATGAGGTCGCGCGCAAGCTCGGCCTCGACCGCGCGGAGATACGGCGGCGTAATCTCGTGCCAGTGGAGGCTATGCCTTATAAAACACCAATCGGGCCCACCTACGATTGCGGTAATTTCCCAAAAGTCTTCGCGCGCGTGCTCGATGTCTCCGATTATAAGGGTTTCGAGAAGCGTCGCTCAGCCGCCGCGCGCGCAGGCAGACGGCGCGGGATAGGCATGGCGTGCTATGTCGAGTCCTCTGGCATTGCGCCGTCGCGCTTCGCCACCAGCCTTGGTGCACGCGTCGGCTTCTTCGAGGCCGCCTCGATCCGGATGCAGCCCGACGGTAGCGTGCAAGCAATGCTCGGGACACACAGTCACGGTCAAGGCCACGCCACAACCTTTGCTCAGATTATCGCCTCGCGCCTAGGTGTGCCGGTGGCTGCGGTGCAAATAGTCGAGGGCGATACCGATCAGGTGCCGTTCGGCACTGGCACTTTCGGCTCTCGCTCGATTGCGGTCGGTGGGTCAGCGCTCGACTGCGCGGCTATGAAAATCATTGCCAAAGGTAAGCTGATTGCCGCGCACCTGATGGAAGCATCCGCGGCGGACATTACCTTTACCGGAGGCCGCTTCGCCGTCGCCGGTACCGACCGGCGCGTGAGCCTGCGTGAGGTTGCGCGAGCAGCCTACATTCCCACCAGTTACCCAACTGATCTTGAGCTCGGCCTTCAGGACACCGCAGTGTACGACCCGCCGACATTCGCCTGGAGCAACGGGGCGCATGTCTGTGAGGTCGAGGTCGATATCGATACTGGCGAGGTACGTGTTGTCAATTATTGGGCTGTGGACGATGTCGGCACAGTGATCAATCCGATGATTGTCGAAGGCCAGATTCAAGGTGGTGTCGCGCAGGGTCTCGGGCAGGCGCTGCTCGAGCATTGCGTCTACGATCCGGTGAGCGGGCAATTGTTGGTCGGCTCGTTCATGGATTACGCGATCCCGCGTGCCGATGACATGCCAGCCATGGTGTCTGAACTCGATGAGAGTCAGCCTTGCACGCACAATCCGCTTGGCGCTAAAGGCTGCGGTGAAGCGGGATCGATTGGTGCACCGGCGGCAATTGTTGGCGCGGTGCTCGATGCCCTCAGCCCGCTGGATGTCACCGACATAGAGTTGCCGCTCACCCCGGCGCGTGTGTGGGCGGCGATCTGGTCGGCAAGAAGGGTGGAAAGGGTGGAATCAGCGCCAGGGTGAAGATAATTAATGCTGTTATAAACCTGGCGCAGAGCCCTCAATATTTTCTCTAAGTGATGATAATTGGAGATCATGCTCCCGTCGGCCGATGTAACGCTGTTCGCGTACGTTGACGGATCAGCCACTTTGATCGGCCGGCGATGGAAAGTGCAAGTGCGCGTAGGGGGGGTGGCCAAGTGGTTGGCAATCCGAGCAGGACCGAGATGCGCTGTGTGTGATCCGTGATCGGTCGCTCGTTGCGCTCCCAAATACTGAGCGCTTCCGATATATCTCGTTCGCGGTCAAGATAGTAGGCGAGGGACAGTGCGTTCATCATGGCGCAACCACCGCCTTGTCCAATATTCGGGGGCAGGGCGTGTGCCGCGTCACCAATGATCGCAACGTGCCCGGCCGACCAGCGCCTGAGTTTGATCAGTTCGAAACGGTCATAGCGGCCTTGTTCCCCGATGCGATCGATCAGCACTTCGAGATGCGGAAACCACCGCTTCCAGGCATCTTTCTTGACAGGCACCCCTTTTGCGATCTCGTCGCTGTCGAGCATGGTGAGCGCGATATAAACTTCGGTTTCGCTGCATGGCGTGTAGAGCATACGCCGGCTGCCGGACCAGTATTCAACTGTTGTCGCGCCGTCGGCATTGTGTTCGTCCGGCGTCTTGCCAATCAGCAGCCGCGTGCAGCCGTCAATGAGATACTTGCGCTTGGAAATCAACCCTAGCGAATCGCGCACACGTGAATTGCTGCCGTCCGCGCCCACAATCAGATCGGCCTTCAATCGGCGGCCGTCAGCGAGCTCAAGCTCGCCATCGGCACTCGCCCGTGCCACCACCGAATTGAAAACGATTTCGACGTCCGCGCGCGCGGCAGCACCTGCAAGCGCATTGATGACGGTCTGCCGAACGATGGAAAAGACGCGGCTGCCGGTCCAACGATGCAGAGAGATGACCTGATTGTGGCCATCACGCACCTCGCGCGTATGGGCGAACGGCGCACCTTTGACCGCGGCCTCATAGGCGCCGATAGCTTCGAGCACGCGAAGCCCGTTTTCGTAGATGTAAATACCCGCGCCGGTGGTACGCAGGCGATCCGCGCGTTCGTGTACGCGGACGCTCCAGCCGCGCCGCGCCAGCGCGCAAGCCGCGGTGAGCCCGGCAAATCCGGCTCCGACGATTTCCGCGTGTCTCTTCGTCATGCCGCCGCCATGTTATGACATCGCACGATTAAGAGTAGCCCTGGCCGGGGCGGCCGCGTTAAAATGCTGCCGACGAGGGCGAAGCACGCCCGCATGGAGGTTATCATGGCTCGTCTGCGCCACTTTGCAGTCTGCGTGAAGGATTTGGACAAGGCAGCAGCGTTCTACCAGGATGTCTTTGATCTCAAGCGCATCGGCCGGGAAGATCTGGAAATCGGCTCGGCCATCTACATGAGCGACGGCGTAATCAACCTAGCGCTCCTCAACTTCAAGGGCAGCCAGGGCAACAAAGCATCAGATATCAAGGAAGGGACGACCTTTGTTGGTGCGCACCATTTCGGCTTTCAGGTCGAGGACCTCAAGGAAACCCAGAAGCGCATCGAGGCTCACGGCGGAAAATTTTTCTTTGATCTCGGTGACGAACGCCACGGCAACTTCGAACGCAAATTCAAGGACCCCGACGGCGTGATCTTCGACATTTCCAAGCACGGCTGGCAGGGGACAGACAGCTACAGCAAGAAATAGTGGTTGGCATCGGTGAGAAACGGCGCTCGGCTCGGCCGAACGCCGTTTGCATTAGGGGCGCTGTGTCAGGCGGCTATTTGATGAATGCGTTGCTGTAGAGTTCCTCGACCGGGGTCTTTTTCTGGATCAATCCCTTGGCCAGATAAAAATCCTGCAACTTTGAAAGCCGCTCGACGTTGACCTCGCCCAAGTTGGGCTGTCCGGGATAGACCTGCTTTGCATACATGTTAAAGGCGAACTTGACGCCGGCTTCCTTGCCCTTCCATTCCGGCACGATCGCGATGAAATCATCAGCGGCTTTATCCGGATTGTCCATCATGTCCTTCATGCCGCGCAGCGCAGCCTTGACGAATGAACGAATAAGCTCCGGCTTGTCCTTGATCATCTGATCGGAGGTTGCGATCGCTTGTGCCATATGCGGGAAGAAATCATCCGTCGGAATAATCTTCACCTTCACGCCTGCATCTTGAATCGGTGGAATCCAGTCCGGCACGCCGGCCATGGCGACCGACTTGCCGGTGGCTACGAACTCCCACACCCCGACCGGACCGACCGCCTGAATATTCACGTCGTCCTGTGTGAGCCCCGCGCTGGCGAGTAGCCCGAGCAGCGCATAATACGTCGTGTCCTGGATCGACATGACGCTGATGGTTTTGCCCTTGAGGTCGGACGGCTTCGTGATGCCCGAGTCCTCGCGCGCGACGAGTTGCATGAATCCCTTGCCGCCGAACACGGCGACGATCTTGACCGGTACACCGTTCTGCCGGACGATAATCGGAGCATCCGCTACGACGCCGCCGAGGGGCGCGTTGCTGGCGCCGACTTGTTTCGCCACATCGACGCCGCCGCGTCCGACGGCAAACGTCACGTCGAGACCGGCTTCGGTGAAATAGCCCTTGCCCTTGGCGAGCTGAATCGGCCCGAAGGCTGGCAGGATCGGCGGTGCTGGAAACAGATAAGTGACGGCTTCGGCCGCTTGGGCTGATGTGCTGGGAGCCAGGAAACCCAATCCGAGCGCACTGCTCGCCGCCACGAAATGACGGCGGGATATTCTGGTCATACATGCGGACATCTCACTTCTCCCATTCGATAAATCGTCGCGAACCGTCCATCGATATGCTATCGGTGGCGTCGCCATTTGTCACTCTGCTGTGATTGGCAACATGCTCGGAAAAACGGCAATCGTCCGGGCCCTCAGGTCGATTTGACGCAATGTCCGACGTCGTGCGCCTTGAATTCCGCAATGTCTCGATGCGCTTCGTGGAGGCGACGGGCCAGAGCCTCACTGCGGTTGCCGGCGTGAGCTTTTCCGTGCGCGACGGCGAGGTGGTCTCGCTCATCGGCCCGAGCGGCTGCGGCAAATCCACGCTGTTAAATATCGGTTCCGGCCTCTACGCCCCGAGCGAAGGGGAGGCATATGTTGACGGCGAGCGTGTGGAAGGGCCAAACGCGCACGTTGCATTCATGTTGCAGAAGGACCTGTTGCTGCCTTGGCGCACAATTGTCGAAAATGTTATGCTCGGTGTTGAGATTCAGGGATTACCGATTACCGAGCGTAAACGGCGCGCGCAAGCGCTGCTCGAAAATCTCGGCCTCGCCGAATTTTTGGATCGCTACCCGCATCAATTGTCGGGCGGTATGAGACAGCGGGTCGCGCTGGCGCGGACGCTGGCGGTGGATCCGACCGTGCTGTTGCTCGATGAACCGTTTTCAGCTGTCGATGCGCAAACACGAATTGTGCTCCAGCGCGAACTGGCGCAGACGCTTAAACGTGCGGCCAAGACCGCGCTCCTCATTACCCACGATCTATTGGAAGCCGTCACGCTTTCTGACCGTGTGCTGGTCATGAGCAGGCGGCCGGGCCGCATCATCGACGAAATTCAAGTCGACTTGCCTGGCCGCGACGATCCGATCGCGCGGCGACATGAGGCCAGGGTCAATGACTATGTAAGCAGGCTGATGGATCGACTCGATATCGGTCATGACTCGCTCAACACGGCGGGGGCGTCGGCGTGAACAGCGCGGCGAAGAACTCACTCATCCGTAAGGGTAGCGCGGCGAGCGTCGTCCTTCTGATAGTTTTCCTGGCGGCGTGGCAATGGGGGCCAGGCCTCCTTGGCATTCCGTCCTTCATCGTTCCGCCGCTTTCCATGGTCTACGACGAATTTTTTCGAATGTTGCACGTGAACCACCTGATGACGCACACGGCAATAACAGCGGCCGAGGTACTGGCCGGATTCGTGATCGGGAGTCTGCTTGGCGCTTTCATTGGTTATGTGCTCGGCATGTCGCCGACGGCAGAGTTTGCTCTCTCTCCATATATTCTCGCCTTGCAGATTGCGCCCAAAGTGGCATTTGCGCCGCTCTTCATTATGTGGATGGGCTTTACCGTCTATCCGAAAATCCTCGTCGCCATCCTGATCGTGTTCTTTCCGATCATGGTCAACGTGCTGAGTGCAATCCGTACGGTCGACCCCGACCTGATCAATCTTGCGCGCGCATTCAAGGCAACGCGCGCACAGATTTTCTGGAAAATCGAATTTCCGGCTTCGATGCCGCCGCTGTTCGCAGGCTTGCGTATCGGCTCGACCCTAGCCGTCGTGGGTGTTGTGGTGGGCGAACTCGTCGGCGGCAATATGGGGCTTGGTTATCTACTGTCCTTCGGCGAGGGTCAGGCCAACACGCCCATGGTGTTCGTGACGATCCTCATGCTAACGCTGGTCGGCGCCGTCGCGTATCTTGCCGTCATTGTGATCGAGCAGCGTGTGCTGCATTACCTGCCTACGCGCGCGTTCGGCGGAGTTTAGCGCCCGGTATCGTTGCTTGCGCCAGCCGCTTTCTTTCACGTATCATCACGCAAGCCTTTTTTCGAAGGACATTCGAACATGACGCCCATTGCTGGCGAGCAGATTCGATCTCTGGTCCAACCTGGACGAGTTCATCGGCGTGTCTATACCGATGAAGAAATCTTCGACCTTGAGCTTGAAAGAATTTTCGGTTCAGCATGGATTTATGTCGGGCACGAGAGTCAGATCAAGTTGCCTGGAGATTTTCTCGCGACGCGGATAGGCCGCAAGCCGCTTTTGCTTGTGCGCGACTCCGACGGAAACATTCAACTGTTGCATAATCAATGCGCGCATCGCGGCTCGATGGTAGTCGCGTCCGACTGCGGGCATACATCGGAGTTTCGGTGTTGCTACCACGGATGGACATACCATCTGGACGGCCGGCTCAAGGCCGCACCCCTCTTGCATGGATATCCGTCGCACTTTGACCCGAAAAATTCCGACACCGCGATGCGCCGCGTACCGCGCGTCGCGAGCTATCGTGGATTTGTCTTTGGAAGCCATGCCAAGGACGGCCCGAGTCTCGAGGACTTCCTCGGCTATATGACGACGTCGTTCGATGATCTCATCGACCGTGCGCCAGATGGTGATCTGGAGGTGGCCGGCGGCGTCTTCAAGCACACGTACAGGGGCAACTGGAAACTCTACCTTGAAAATCTGTGCGATGCCGCGCATCCGCTCTTCGTGCATCAATCGTCGATCGATGCCGCGCAGCAGCAGTCGGACGACACGTACTCGGACGGCTCCGGCGAAATCGCAATCCGGCAGATGCGCCAAAACGGCGCGTCCTACAGTTTTTGGGAAGCTAACGTTGGAATCTGGACGTATCCGAACGGTCACAGCTTTCTCGGCGACTATCACGACGATGCAAAGCTTGTTGCCGCTCTGAACGATCCTGTGTTTCGCGAATATCATGCGGCCATGGAAGCAAAGAAGGGCAAGCAGCAGGCCAAGAAAATTCTTGATACGCGGCGCTGGAACAGCAACGTCTATCCAAATCTTTCTTTCATGAGCCAGTTTCAGCAGCTCCGCGTTGTGCATCCGCTGACGGTGAACCAGACTGTGGTTCACGCTTATACTTTTCGCCTAGGCGGTGCGCCGACTCGCATGTTTGAAAATGCAATCAGTTTCGCCAATATCGTGAACGGCACGGGCTCGCTCGTGCTCACCGACGATCTTGAAATTTACAACCGCATTGATCTTGGGCTTTTGAGTGCTGGGTCCGAATGGCTTGAAATAGGACGCGGCTACGAAGGCGATCAACCCGATGAGCATGGCGGCTGGCGCGGGAAGAATTCAACCAGCGAAATCTACATTCGGAACATGTTCGACACTTGGCTTAACTATATGGCGGTCGAGAAACCGATCAACGGCGGGCGTTCCAGCGTCTCGTCCCATGCCGCGGAGTCGCGGCCGTGACGGTGGCGGAAATGAAACCGGGCGGCACGAAACCCGCGTCGGCGAAGGTTGTGTTGGGTCTTGCTGAATGCGAGCAATTTTTGATCCAAGAGGCGCGTTTGCTTGATGACGGCCGCTTCGATGAGTGGCTGAATTTGTTCACCGCTGATGCCTGGTATTGGGTGCCATCGCAGCCGAACCAGGAAAATCCCCGCGACACGATTTCACTTATGTATGACGACCGCCGTCTGCTCGAAACGCGCGTTCGTCGCCTTGCGAGTCCGCGCATCTATTCGCAGGAGCCGCGTTCGCGCACGAGCCGGATGATTGGCAACGTGACGATCGAAGAGGCCGCCCCGGACGGGAAGGCGTGTACGGTCCGCTCTAAGTTTCAGTTATTGGAATACCGCAGGGAGACCCAGCGCATTTTTGGCGGTACGTGTTATCACCATTTGATCCAAGGCGAAAAAGGCATTCAAATCGCCTGGAAGCGCGTCGATCTTGTCAATTGCGATGCCCCTCACGAAGGCTTGGTGGTGCCGTTTTGACGTCGGTCGGTTCTACACGGACAGTCTTTCTCGACTACGATCAGCAGGCTCTGGACAAGCAATATGATCAACGCGCGTGGGCTCCGAATGCTGCTGAGGTTATCAAAGGCTATGCAATTGACAGTGATGTCGTGCGCAGCAAGCTTGGCGAGCCGCAGACATTTGCCTATGGCAACAGCCCAGCTGAAGTCTTGGATGTCTTCAAGACCGTGCGGGCGAATGCTCCCATCCAGGTGTTTATTCACGGCGGCGCCTGGCGATTACTGTCACGGCGCGAAAGCGCATTTCCAGCCGAAACATTTGTCAATGCAGAAGCACATTTTATCGCACTCGATTTTGCGCTCCTGCCACATGTGACGCTCACCGAAATGGCGTCGCAAGTTCGAAACGCAATCGCGTGGATATATCGGAATGCCGACCGGTTTGATGGCGACAATGATCGGATTTATGTTTCCGGACATTCCTCAGGTGGGCATCTTGCCGCAATTGCTTTGACAACGGATTGGCCGAATTGTTTCGGACTACCGAAATCCGTCATCAAGGGCGGTATCTGCGCCAGCGGAATTTACGATCTTGAACCGGTGCGGCTGAGTTCACGCAATGACTACGTCAGGGTCGATGCGCTGATTGAAGATCAACTTAGTCCCATACGGCATATAGACCTCATAAATTGTCCCATCATTGTCGCCTACGGAGAATACGAGACGGACGAATTCAAACGGCAGGCGCGTGAGTTTTCTAACGCGATAGGTCAGGCGCATCGCTCGGTTCGACTGATTGATGCTTCCGGTCTCAATCATTACGAGGTCGTCAAAACGCTGGCGGAATCTGATGGGTTGCTCGGAAGGGCTGCGCTTCAACAGATGCAATTGGCACCAAAATCGCGCGAAGCTTGAGCGGATGAGCCCTCACAGGCGCATTGCGAATGGGTGAACCTCTATGCTCATATTGCCTGAGATAGTGTTGTAAGCGCAGCGGCAATCGATCCTTTCGATCAAGGCCTATAAGCGCAGGAGGGGACAAAATGCATATTCGTCTTTCCACGATAACGGCTGTGATGGTTCTGTCGGTTTCAGCAAGCGTCGCAAGTGCGCAGGAAATCACGCTCAAGGGCATTACGTCGTTCGCCGAGAAGACATTTTATTCGCGCGGCTTCGAGCGGTTCATTGAAAAGGTGAATGCCGACGGCAAAGGCGTGATCCAGATCAACTATATCGGTGGACCGAAGGCGATGCCGCCGTTCGAGGTCGGTAACGCCCTCAAAAGTGGCGTCGTCGATATCGCAAACGTGACGGGCGCCTTCTATACGAACCTGATGCCCGAGGCGGACGCCTGGAAGCTGACTGAACGCCCGATGTCGGAGATCCGCAAGAATGGCGGATACGATTACATGGCAAAAATCTATGAGCAGAAGCTCAATGCGATCCTGCTCGCGCGCCACATCGACAATAACCCCTTCCACATTTATCTGAACAAGCCGATCACCACGATCGACCTCACCGGCCTTAAATTGCGCATCACGCCGGTTTATCGCGACTTCTTCCAGTCCCTCGGTGCCACCGTCGTGCAGACAGCACCGGGCGAGGTCTACACCGCACTCGAACGCGGCGTCGTCGATGGCTACGGCTGGCCGATCACGGGAATTTTCGATCTCGGCTGGAACGAGAAAACCAAATACCGAGTCGATCCCGGCTTCTACAGCGCGGAAGTCAGCATTCTGATCAACAAGGCGACGTTGGATAAGCTCAACCCGGCGCAGAAAAAAGTGATTGCCGATGCGTCGGCCTGGCTCGAGGCACAGGCGTCGCAAACGGTCAAGGAGAACGAGGCGGATATCGCGAGACAAAAGGCCGCCGGCATCCAGGTGATCGAATTTAAGGGGGTTGATGCTATCGCCTTCCACAACAAGGCCTACGAGACGGGCTGGGCCGGCGTCCTCAAGCAAAGCCCTGAGCACGGGGCAAAGTTGAGAGAGTTCTTCGCCAAATCCAAGTGAGCAATCCGGAAGTGGATGCGGGGCGAGGCGAGGGTGATGGAGCGAATATCGAGGGCCTACGGCCGCGTCCTTGACGGGATGATGCTGATTGCGTGCCTGTTATTGCTCGTAATGACGCTTTTGATCGGCGCAGACGTTGCCTCAAGAAATTTCGGCGCCGGCGGCATCGCGTGGAGCAATGAGGTCTCGGAAAACATCATCTATCTGCTCACACTTCTATCGGCGCCCTGGCTGCTGCGCCAGGGCCGGCATATCCGCGTCGATATCGTGCTTCGTGTCTTGCCGCCCGGGGTTGGCTGGCTGTTCGAATGGGTGAGCGACCTGATGGGGCTCGGCTGCTCACTCTATTTCGTCTGGTATGGCTTGAAAGTTCTTGAGGCCAGCTATCTGGCCGGCGCGATGTCGATCAAAACACTCGTGACCCCGGAATGGTGGCTGCTGGTGCCCCTGCCGGCCGCCTTTCTGCTGCTGGCCATCGAGTTCATCTTTCGCATGCATCGGCTGAGCCAGGCCGAACGCGCGCCGCGCATGGATGCGGTGTCCGCGTCGTGACGGTTATTCATGCGGACCCCGCAAGGAGGCATTGATCATGGCGTGGCAGCTATCTTGGCAATTTGGCGCGCTGCTTCTGCTTGGCGGATCGACGGTATTGCTATTTCTCGGAATGCCAGTGGCGCTGTCGTTTGTTGCGATCAATATCGTTGGTGCATGGCTGTTCCTCGGAGGCGAAGCAGGCCTCGCGCAGATCGTGCGCAACAGTGTTGTGTCCGTAATGAACTTCTCTTTGACGCCAATCCCGCTTTTCATCCTGATGGGTGAAATTCTCTTTCATACTGGAATCGCGATCAAAGTGATTGATGGGATCGAGCGGCTGATCAAACAGGTTCCAGGACGGCTTGCCGTCGTGGCTGTGGTGGCCGGAACAATCTTCTCGGCGATCTCCGGCTCGACCATCGCGACAACTGCGATGCTCGGCTCGCTGATGCTCCCGATCATGCTCGCGCGCGGCTATCACCCAACAATGGCCACCGGGCCCATCATGGCGATCGGCGCGGTCGATATGTTGATTCCACCCTCGGCATTGACTGTGCTGCTCGGCAGCCTTTCGGGGATCTCCATTTCCAAGCTCTTGATCGGCGGTGTCGTGCCCGGGCTCATGCTCTCGGTGGCGTTCGTCGCCTATATCATGTTGCGCGTGCAGATCACGCCTTCGCTCGCTCCCGCAACGCTGATCGAAAAGCACACAGGCTGGCAAAACTGGCGCTTGCTGGTCCTCTATGTGCTGCCGCTGGTTTCGATCTTTGCAGTTGTAGTCGGCGCAATGTCGGGCGGCTTTGCGACGCCGACCGAGTCGGCCGCGCTCGGCGCGCTCGCCACCATGGCGCTGGCGGGCATCTATGGCGCGCTCAACTTCGACGCACTTATGAAATCGCTCAAAGGCACAGTCTCAATCACCGGGATGATCCTGTTTATCATCCTGGGCGCCACCACCTTTTCTCAGATCTTGAGCTTCTCCGGGGCGACCGACGGGCTGGTCTCGGTCATCCTCGGGCAGGGACTATCGCGACTCGCACTGGTGGCGTTAATGATGCTTACCCTGATATTTCTGGGCATTTTCGTTGATCAGGTCAGCATGATGCTAATCACGCTCCCGGTGTTCATGCCGTTGGTGCAGAAGCTCGGAGTCGATCCCATCTGGTTTGGTGTGTTATTTCTTATTTGTATGCAACTCGGGCTGCTCCTGCCGCCGCACGGGCTGCTGCTCATGACGATGCGCGGTGTTGCGCCGCCTGAGGTAACGTTTGCGCATATTTTTCAGGCGGTGGTACCCTACGTGATCATGAGCCTGTTGCTGCTTGGTCTGCTTCTGTTGCTTCCGGGTATCGCGACGTGGCTGCCAAACTTTCTTATCGGGTGAACTGAGAAAAGGAATACTGGATGAAAGGTCATCCAACGGTCGCGGCCGTCATCGCAATGGATCTTGCTTCATACGGAGCGCGCAAATGCTTCGGTTTGCTTGGCACTGCCAATTTCAAGATATCGCATGCGCTGGTGGAAGCTGGAGTGGAACTGATTTCGGCGCGCCACGAAGGCAATGCTGCGAGCATGGCTGACGCCTACGCCAAATCGACGGGCGAACTCACATTGGTCAGCGTCCATTCCGGTCCTGGACTTACTAACGCGATGACTGGGATTGCTGAAGCTGCGAAAAGTCGCACGCCAATGGTCGTGCTGGCAGGCGATGTACCCACCGGCGCCATCAGATCGAATTTTTACATTGAGCAGGCCGAGCTCGTTCGCTCCGTGGGCGCTGTCTCCGAACGAATTCACACGCCGCACACTGCGCGCGAGGATACATTGCGCGCCGTGAGCCGCGCCATGCGCGATCGCCAGACGGTTGTGCTCAGCCTGCCGATGGACGTGCAGGATGCACCGCTCGCTTCGAACAATCCGCCTCTGAAGCTGCCCCCGGTTTCAGGCGGCTTGCATCCCGATCCCGCGGCGGTTTGTCGGCTTGCAGACGCCATATCAAAGGCGCAGCGCCCGCTCATTGTCGGAGGACGCGGCGCAGTGATCTCGGGCGCTGAAGCGGCATTGATCTCGCTTGCCGATCGCACCGGTGCATTGCTTGCAACGTCCGTCTGCGGGCACGGGTTGTTCGCTGGAAATCCATGGTCTCTGGGGATCAGCGGCGGGTTCTCTTCTCCAATTGCGGATGAGCTGATCGCGGAGAGCGATCTCATTCTCGGATTTGGCGTGAGCTTCACCCAGTGGACAACCAAGAAAGGCAAGCTGATCGCCCCGGGCGCGATTGTTGCGCAGATTGACGTCGAGCTCGTGAAGTTGGGCTACCACACGCCGGTTCACCATGCTCTGATTGGTGACGCGAAAGCGACGGCGGAAGCATTGCTGGCGGAACTCGATCGAAACCGAGTGCCGAGCGCGCAAGCGGGACGCCGTAACGATCTCACACGAGAACGCATACGTTCCGGCGACAACCATCATAGTTCATACCGCGATGAATCCACCGCGCAGTTCATCGACCCCAGAACACTTAGCAAGGCCGTTGATAAAATCCTGCCGAGCGACCGCGTCGTGGCCTCCGATTCTGGCCATTTCTGTGGTTGGGTTCCGCGTTATTTCCGCGTCCCAGGCCCACAGGCTTCTTGTCTGAGCCATTCGTTCCAGGCCGTGGGTCTTGGGTTGGCGTCGGCGATTGGACTGGCCGTTGCGAATCCCGGAAAACTTGCCGTGCTCGGAGCAGGCGACGGCGGCTTCATGATGTCGATTGCGGACCTCGAAACAGCGCTACGCCTAAAACTTCGGATGTGCATCCTCATCTATAACGACAGCTCGTATGCGGCAGAGGTGCACTATTTTCGGCGGCAAGGATATTCGACCGACATCGTGCGGTTCCCTGAGACGGACTTCGCCGCCATTGCGCGCGGCTATGGTGCCAGGGCAGCAACGGTGAGGACGCTAGCCGATCTCAAACCAGTGCAAACCTGGGTGAACGAAGGCGCGCCCGGAGTATTTGTGATTGACGGCAAGATCAATCCAAACCTTGAGGCGGATTGGCACGCGGAACATTTCCCCTGACAAGCGGTCGATGTGTAACTGAAACCGAATACCATTCAACGACGATATTGATGTGTGGTGACGCCTTGCCGATCAAAGTGTACCTTGATCCCACTCCAGATTAGTCTTCCAATGTTTGGGCGGTAGCCAGCGCCCATTCCAAGCGAATGGACACATAGGGAGGAACATGATGACCGACGAATTTGAAAATCACTGCTGGAAAGACATTGTTTCGAAGGATGTGCTGGAAATCTACGCCCACTATGAGCGCAAGGTCTTCGTCGGCGCACGTGTGGAATGAAAGGTTGTACCTTTTGAACGGATGGTTCGCTAGCCTCGCGGCTACCGCCATTTGAGCCGGATCGCGCAGACTTGGCAATGTGTTCTAGGCGCCTGGAATGTTGGGATACGCGTAATTGAGCGTCCAGCGAGAAACGCGAGCGCCGCGCGAACCGTGCGGATTATCGCGTCAACTTAGAGATTCGCAGCCAGCTTGGGCTTCAGTGTCGCCGTCGCCGAGCCCTTCGGCAGATCGAACATGCCGATCGGAAGGCTATCAAAGAATGCCAGCACCTCCGCGGTTTTTACCACGTCGGCATATTTCGCATTCATATCGCAGAGATTAATGGCGTGGCTCGCCTGCGAGCGATCGAAGCAGCCTTCCTCTGCAAGCGTGATGCGGTAGTTGAGGCTGAAAGCGTCGAGCACGGTCGCACGCACGCAGCCCGATGTCGTGGTGCCGGTGACGATCACGCTGTCGCAGCCGAGCAGGGTAAGATAGCTCGTCATGTTGGAGCCGAAGAAGCCGGACGGCTTCTGTTTGTAGATCACGATGTCCTGTGGCCCGGGCGCGATCTCGGCCACGATTTCGTTGCCGTCGATGTTGGTGTTCGGGCGGTTGCTGCGGTCCTCGTCGGAGCGGTTGTTCTTCCAACTCCAGCTGCCGTTGTCCCAGTTGTCCGCGCGCCGCACGCCGGTGGTATAGATGACCGGGACGCCTTTCTCGCGCGCCTTTTCGATCAGCGACTTCAGGTAGGGCATCGCCACCCACGCGTCCTCGCCGCATGAATTTCGCCATCGTTTGATCGATTCCAGGATCGGCATCGGCCGCTCATCGCAAAAAGCGTAGTTCACATCGATGATGAGCAGCGCCGGACGTCTGCCAAAGCCCTGCCTGGAGCCATAGCCGGAGGCCTCGAACACCGCCTTGTCGCGCTCGGTGAGGAACTTGTTCCAAATTGGTTCCGACATCGTGTCGTGCTCCCGAATGATAAGTCAGCCGATTAAAGTCTCGCGCATTTACAATCTCGCGCGAACGCTCTCCACGAAGCTCATGTCGATAATCTCGTCGTATTTCACGTCGATTTTTAGCATGCCGGCGCCCATCACAACCGCCTTGCCGGTTTCCCAGGCTTCACGGCTGATCATGCCATCCTTGCTCCACATATTGTCGGCGAAGGACCGGTCGAGCGTCGCCTTCAGATCTTCCAAGGCCATGGTCGGGAAGTGCTTCTTGGCGATCTCGGCCGCGCCATTTTTGTCGGCGTAGAGAAACTTGAGACCTTTCATCATGCCGCGCACGAATCCGCGCACCACCTCGGGCTCCTTCTTGATTGAGTCGAGCCGAATGTTGATGGTGGAATAGGCATAGGGGCCGAGTTCCTTCGGCACATTGAAAAACGGCTCGCCCCAGAGACCCAGCTTGATCCCCTGTGCGATCATCGGTTCGGTGGTGACGCCAATCTTCGCCTGACCACTACGGACGCCGGCCGGTACTGCCGAATTCGGCATTTCATACAGCGTCACGTCTTTCTTGGCGTCGAGTTTCCACTTGTTGAGCAAAAAGCGTGTGATCGAGTTTGGCGTGCCGCCGTAAGGCCCGACGGCGATCGTTTGTCCCTTGAAGTAAGTCGGCCAGTCGGCGGTATTGGGGTCATTGCCCTTCGCTGCGCAGAAATAGATGTTGCCGCGGTCGACACAATGCACGACCGAGCGCAGTTCCGCCCCCTTGACCTTGGCGAACGCATTGTGTTCAGGACCGCCGATGAAGGCAAAGGCCTGGCCTGACAAGACCGCATTCGTGTGGCCGCCGCCCGTTTCGATGGTGACGATCTTCACCTCAATGTCGGCCTCGGCGAAGTAGTTGTTGGCCATCGCGATATACATCGGCAGATAGCCGGTGGAATGCACGGGCTCGGCCACCAGCAGATCATATTTAGCGGCGCGTGCGACGTAAGGCTTTGCGACGAGTACGGCGCCGGCCGCCGCAGTTGTGCTGAGGAACTTTCGCCTGTTCATGATAGCCTCCTGTTTAATCATTCTCTCTATTGCCGAGTGCCTTTGCGCAGCAGACTCTCTAACCATGACACCGCGGCATACATGATGATGGCGAGCGTCGAGAGCACCAGCACCGCGACCCAGACGAGTGCGATGTCGTAGGTCTGGCCGGCGTAGAGAATGGCGCGGCCGAGACCGTGCTGGGACGCGATGAACTCGCCGACGATGGCGCCGGTCAAGGCGAGGCCGATGTTCACCCGCAGCACCGAGATGATCCAGGGCAGGCAGAACGGAACGACCAGCTTTCGGAACACCTGCCAGCGCGTGGCGCCGAGCGAATAGAACAGCTTCTCGCCATCGGGATCGAGTGCCTTGACGCCCGCATAGGCAGTCAGTGTCGAGACCACCAGCGTCAACGCGGTCGCGACCGCGACTTTGGATCCGAGCCCGATTCCGAATACCAGAATGATGAGCGGCGCGAGCGCGAGCTTGGGGATCGACTCCAGGCAGATGATGTAGGGCTGAACGATTGCGGCGTAATTGCGCGACCACCAAAACGACAGGCCCAGCAAAGATCCCGCCGCCGTTCCAAGCAAAAAGCCGAATATGGTCGAGCGGAATGTAAAGCTGATGTCAGTCCAGGCGTCGCCGGTGGTGAAAAAAATCTTAAGCGTGTGCCAGATTGCGCTCGGCTGCGACCAGAAGAAGGCGTCGATCACGCTGGTGGTCGCGGCGGCTTCCCACAGGCCAATGATGCCAACCAAAATTCCGGCCTGGGTGGTCACGATCGCCCAGGTTGGCCAGTCAATTTGTACTGGGAGCCGATGGACGGGCTTGGCCGTAGTATTGGTCACGGGCTTGGCCGGCGCGAGGTCGAGGGCGACGTCAGCGACGTGCGGGCTGTCCTGAACGGCCATGTCAGGCGGCCTCCGGTAGGGCGGGCGCGCTCGCGGTGAGCAGGTTGAGGCAGTGCTCTTTGATCGCAATGAATTCCGGCGTGAGCGAACTCGTACGCACGCGCGGCCGCGGCAGCATGATCAAGATGGATTCGAGGATGCAGCCCGGCCTGGTGCCCATGACATGGACTTCGTCAGAGAGATAAATCGCCTCTTCGACGTCATGGGTGACAAACAGCACAGTCTTGCCGAAATCGCTCCACAGCTGCATCAGCCATTCCTGCATCTGGAGCTTGGTCTGCGCATCGAGCGCTCCGAACGGCTCGTCCAGTAGAATGATGTCGGTGTCAAACAACAGCGTGCGCAGCAGCGCCGCGCGTTGACGCATGCCGCCGGAAAGCGTGCTCGGATAGAGATATTCGAAACCGGAAAGTCCGTAGCGTTGCAGCAGCGACAGCGCGCGCTCGCGCGCCTCGCGCAGCGGCACACCTTGGATTTCCATTCCGAGGATGACGTTGTCGAGCACGCTGCGCCAGGGCAGGAGTAAATCTTTCTGAAGCATATAACCGACGCGGCCGATGGTGCCGGTGGCATCTACGCCGTCGATCAGCACCTTGCCTGCGGTCGGCTCGAGCAATCCCGCGATTATGTTGAAGATGGTGCTCTTGCCGCAGCCCGACGGTCCGATCAGGCTGACGAAACGGCCTGAAGGAATCGACAGCGTAACCGGTACGAGCGCCTCGAAGACGCCGGTGGCCGTCTTGAACGTCATGCAGACGTTGTCGACGTAAAGCTTCGGGGGCGAAGACAGCATGCACACTCCCGTGGACCGTGCCGAGTCACAATAATTCGCCAGTCCCAGGACTATATGGCAAAATCCATGCCAGGCACCATAGCCGCTCACATGTGCGCAAACCGGTAAATCGAATTTCCGGGGTGGCGGGCCGATGACGGCAAATTATTCCAAATGCATAATCTTTCGGCAGGTCGGATAGTTTCTATCTGCGTCGCATTACGACGGCCTCAAGCCACGATATCGCCAGATACATCACCGACGAGACGATCGCGAGAATGGTCACCGCGGTCATGACGATATTCATTTTGAAAATCTGACTTCCATATTGGATGAGATAGCCAAGACCCAGGTTTGCGGATTGGAACTCGCCGACAACGACACCGACAAGTGACAGGCCTGCATTGACCTTCAGTGTCGCAATGAGTGTCGGCACGCTCCCCGGCAGCACCACCTTTCTCAGAATCTGGCCCTTGCTGGCGCCAAACGACTGCGCAAGCTTGATCTTGTTTGGGTCGATGCTCTGGAACCCGCTGTAGATCATAAGGATCGTAACAAACAGCGAGATCGCGAGCGACATGCCATAGATGGAAAGCGTTGCGCCGAGCCAGATGTAAAAGATTGGCACGAACGCGGTTTTCGGCATGGCATTCGCCACGACAAGATACGGATCGAGCACCTTATAAAGACTGTTCCACCACCAAAGCGTGGCGGCAATCGTCGTCCCGAGCACCATCGCGGCAGCGAATCCAATCACCGTGGCGACTACGGTCGATAAAGTATGGCTGAGGATGCTGGCTTGCTGCGGTGTCGCCGTTAGCAGTTCAAGAAACGTCGGCCAGAGCATGGACGGATAGCTGGTGAAGAGCGGATTTATGATCTGCGCCTTAGGCAAAACCTCCCACAGAATGAGGAGCACCAATAGGACGGCAAGCTGCGTCACACGCACGAAAATCTGGTCACGCCGATTGCGCTGCAACCAGTTGCGATATTGCGGGCTCGCGCTCGCGAGCGTCGCGGAATTAGCCTTCGACATGGACTTCGAGCTCCTTCCATAGCGCGTTGAAATATCCGTTGAACTCCGGCGCGCTGCGGGCGGAAAACGGGTTCGGGCGGAGTCCATCGGATGTTGCGAAACGAATTGAATGCTCCGACTTTACTCTTCCCGGCCGGCGCGACAGGACAATGACCCTTTCGGACATACTGATCGCTTCACCGATGTCGTGCGTGACGAGAATCGCGGTTTTGCCCTCGCGGCGCAAAATTTCAGTCACCTCATCAGCAAGCGCAATCCGCGTTTGGGAATCCAGCGCCGCGAACGGCTCGTCAAGCAGCACGATTTCCGGTTCGGTGCAGAGCGTTCGCGCCAGCGCGACGCGTTGGCGCATTCCGCCTGAGAGTTGTCGTGGCAGATGGTGCAGAAACTGGCCGAGACCGTACTTTGTGAGGAGTTGCTTCGCGTGTTCGCGCGCCGTCGTCATATTCGCGCCCTGGATTTCGGCGCCGAGCACCGCGTTTTCGAGGATTGTGCGCCACTCGAACAAGTAGTCCTGCTGCAACATATAGCCGACTTTTCGGCTTGGCCCGTTCACCAGCTTTCCGTCCACCAGCACAGCGCCATCGGTCGGCTTGAGAATCCCCGAGATCAGCGACAGCAGCGTGCTCTTGCCGCACCCGCTCTGCCCAATGATGGCGACAAATTCGCCTGGCGCGATCGAGAACGAGGTGTCTCGCAGCGCTTCAGTTTCACCTTCCAAGCTGAAGTAGCGGAGGTTGACGTTTCGCAGCTCCACCTTCGGCGTTGCGGTGCCGTCGGTCGACGAGGCATGCACGGATCACTTCGCCGCGTTGGCGAATTGCGTGAGGACCAAGTCCTGATACTTCACCCGCTTGGCCGGATCGAGAACTTTGCCCTCTACCAGGATGTCTTGGAACTTCTCGATCGCCTTCGCATCGATTGCCGGCGATGATTTCCATATTTTCAATTTGCGATATCGGTTGGTGGCCGCGATGAGCGCCTCTGCGCTGACGCCCGGAAAAAACGGCGCAAGCGTTTTGACGACGTCCGCCGTTGGCGCCGACTGCGTCCACTTCTGTGCTTTGTAAATCGCGTTGGTCCAGTTTTGGATGACCTGAGGGTTCTCGCGAATATATTTGTCCGTCGCCATAAATGTCGTGTAGTCGGCAAAGCCAACCGTCTCGCCGATCGACGCAACGATTTGCCCCTTGCCATCCAACTCGAGTTGAGATGCGTCCGGTTCGATGAAAATGGCGTATTGGTTCTGGCCGGCGAGCCAGGAACCCAGGCGTGCCGGCACGGCAACATTGTTTGAAAGCTTCACATCCTTTTGCGGGTCAATTCCATTCTTCCGCAGTGCTGCTTCAAGGAACAGAAGCGGCGTGCTCCCCGGCCGGAAACCGAGGATCTCTTTGCCTTTCAGCATGCTCCATTCGAATTTGCTGACTTTCTCGCGACCGACGAGCATGAAGCCATCAGTCGCAGTGAGCCCGCAAAAGATCGGAATCTTCGTCGATGAATCGCTGATCTGAACGTATATCGCCGTCTCCGGCCCGATGAGCGCGATGTCGGCACTGTTCGAGAGAAGCGCTGCCACCGACTTGTCGCCGCCGTATGCGGTTGAAAGTGTTTGCTCGATGCCAACTTCCTCGAAGTAACCCTTTACGATCGCCACGTAGGCGGGCGCATACAAGATCGAGCGCACGACTTCGTTGTAACGAACTTTCACGAGCGGCTTCAGTTGCGCGCGTGCGCTATAGGGCGGGGCGACGGATAGCGATCCGAGGGCGACGAGCCCTCCTTTAAGGACGCGGCGGCGATTGAGCATGGCGATACCCACTTCAATGGAGGTGACAAGAACGCGAGATATCTGCAAATCTGACGTACCTGACAAAAGACTATCACTAGTTTTGGTACATGACCACGGGCATTGAACAGACAACCAAAGCGTATGTCTGGGGGCTTGCCGCATTGGCGGCGGTTGGTGAGCCATGTTGAATGAAACCATCGGACGTGTCACATTCAAATTGACGCGGAGGTTCGCCATGCGCGCGTTTTCTGCAAGTGTTATCTCAATCGTTCTGAGCTTCACAGCTTTCTCGCATGCGCAGGAGAACTGGCCGGCCCGGCAGGTGAGCATTGTGGTACCGTTTGGCCCCGGCGGCTCGGCTGATCTCTTGGCGCGCATTCTTGCGACGCATATGCAGACGAAATACAACGTGCCGTTCGTGGTCGAGAACAGGGCTGGCGCCGGCGGCAGCATCGGTGCGGGCTATGTGGCGAAGGCGTCGGCGGACGGCTACACGCTGATGGTCGGGACGGTCAGTTCGAACGCAATTAACGCATTCCTCTATACCAAGCTCAATTTCGACGTGGACCGCGACTTCCAGGCAGTCTCGTTGTTGGTGCGTTTTCCTAATCTGCTGTTCGTCAATCCAAAAATTTCCGCCAAAAGTGTCTCGGAGCTGATCGCCTATCTCAAGGCTAACAACGGCAAGATCAACTATGGCTCGTCGGGCATCGGCACGTCCTCGCATCTTTCGGTAGTGATGTTTGAGCTCGCGACCGGCGTGAAGATGACGCACGTGCCGTTTCGCTCGACCGGCGAAGTGGTCAACAGCATGATCGGCGGCCACATCGACCTCGCCATCGATAGCATGACGACCACATGGCCGAACGCGCAGGCTGGCAACGTGCGCGCGCTCGCGGTGAGCACGCCCGCGCGCAGTCCCACCGCGCCCGATCTTCCGACCATCGGCGAGACGGTGAAGGGCTACGAGGCGACCGCTTGGCAGGGTCTGTTCGCGCCGGCCGGCACGCCGCGCCCGATCGTCGACAAGATCGCAGTAGATGTGAATCGCATCTGGGGGCAGCCGGAGGTCGCGAAGCAGCTCAAGGACGTCGGAGCCGAGCCTGCGCCATCCACGCCGGATGAGTTCACGGCCTATACGCGGGCTCAACGGGTGAAATGGGGCGAGGTGGTCAAAGCTTCCGGCGTGAAGATTGATTGAGCCGCGCTTAAGCAAAATGCGCACGGCGAATTCCCTAATCGGCAGCCCGATCGAGCGCATCGAGGATTTGCGATTCCTAAGGGGACGCGGCAAGTTCGTCGATGATGTTGCGTGCGAAGGCGCGTTGCACGCCGTGATCCTGCGCAGTTCAGTGGCGCATGGGCACATCCGATCGATTGATTGCGCTGCCGCGTTGGCACGGCCCGGCGTGCGCACCGTCATCACGGCGGCCGAAGTCGCGCGAGACATTGGAAATGTGCCGACGATCACCTTGCGTCAGGAATTGTTGGAGGAATTCAAGCGCTATCAGCAGCCGGTGATTGCCCATAAAAAAGTCCGCTATGTGGGCGAGCCGATCGCGATCGTTGTGGCGGAGAGCGCGGCTAGGGCCGAGGACGCGCTTGAAGCCATCGTCATGGACATCGAGAGCTTGCCAGTCGTCGCCGACCGCGATGCCGCACGGCGCGATGAAACTCTTTTGTTTGAAGAGGCGCGTACAAATCGCGCGACTAGGCTGACGGCTAAGCGCGGCGATGCCGAGGCAGCGTTTGCTAACGCGCAATACACGTGCCGCGAGCGTTTTTCGGTGCAGCGCTTCACGGCGGTACCAATGGAGCCGCGCGGCCTGCTCGCGCAATGGGATCCTGCGAAAGGCCATCTTACGGTTTACGGAACGGCCAAGGTGACGTTCCACAATCGCGAGATCCTCGCAAAGCACCTGAACCTTTCGGCAGACGCCATCACCATGGTGGAGCAGGATGTGGGCGGCGGGTTCGGCGTGCGCGGCGAATATTATCCGGAGGATTTCCTGGTTCCGTTCGCGGCGCGCAAGCTTGGTTGCGCGGTCAAATGGATCGAGGATCGGCGCGAGCATTTGCTCGCAACTAACCACGCGCGAGACGCCGAATGCGAACTCGAAATTGCATGCGCGCGCGACGGCACCATTCTTGGTTTGCGCGGTAAGGCGGCGGTCGATCTCGGCGCGTACCTACGCACCAACGGCGCCACCGCGGCGCGCAACGTGGCGCAAGTGCTATCCGGTCCGTATCGGATTGCGAACATTCATGTCGACGTTGAGCTACTGATGACCAACAAGACGCCGGTCGGCACCTACCGTGGGCCGGGTCGGTTCGAGGCCGATTTTTTCCGCGAGCGCCTGTTCGACATGGTGGCGAAGGATTTGGGTCTCGACCGTGTCGAATTTCGGCGCCGCAATCTGATCGCGGAAAACGAGATGCCGTGGCCGCTTGCGACGGTCATGCCGTTCGACCAAAAAACGCAAACCGACAATGGCGACTATCGGGCGACCCTCGATCGCTGCTTGCAGGAATTCGACTGGCCGCAAAAGCAGGCGATACAAGGCAAGCTGGTCGGCGACCGCTTTCACGGCATCGGCGTCGGGTGCTATTTTGAAGGTGGTGGATCGGGCCCGCGCGAGAATGCGCGGCTCGTGCTTGAGAAGGATGGCGCGGTGTCGGTTTACGTCGGCTCATCAGCGATAGGTCAGGGGATCGAAACGATCTTCGCGCAGATCGCTGCCGACGCGCTGGAACTGCCGCTGGCGCGCATACGCGGCGTGTTTCATGGTTCGACGTTTCACGTCAGCCGCGGCTACGGCTCGTACAGCTCGCGTTCGACCGTCATGGGCGGCTCGGCCATTCTCGATGCGGCGGCAAATTTTCGTGCGGCAATCCGTGCCGCGGCGGCAAAGCAGCTCAATTGCCAACCGGACGACATCGCGCTCACCGAGGACAAAGCGACCGGCCCGAAGAGCGCGTTGATCACGTTGGTGGCGCTGGCGGCCGGCGGCATTTCGGCGGAAGGCACGTACGCGAGCAAGATGCGCACCTATAGTTATGGCGCGCATGCAGCTCACGTTGCGGTCGATCCGAAAACAGGCCATGTCGCACTCGTCGACTATGTCGCGGTCGAGGATGTCGGTCGCATCATCAATCCCTCTACGCTGCATGGCCAGACCGTCGGCGCCATCGTGCAGGGGTTGGGCGGCGCGTTGCTTGAACATTTGATATACGACGTGGATGGTCAGCTGCTAACGGGCTCGCTCGCGGACTATCTCTTGCCGACGGCAGGCGATTTTCCCGTAATTCGCGCAATCGCGCTTGAGCTAAAACCGGCGCCACATAACCCGCTCGGCGCCAAGGGGGCGGGCGAGGGCGGTATCATCCCGGTGGGCGGTGTGATCGCCAATGCTGTGGCGAATGCTTTATCCTCGCTCGGTGTTGAACCGAGCGAACTGCCGCTCTCGCCGCCGCGGGTGTGGGCGATGATCGCGCAGGCAAAATGTCGCTTCACGTGAAATTCGCTGTTTCTCAGCATTTGGCGTTCACTAAATCCCTGATATGCGTTTAGAAATTCCCTGTTCCATTTCGCAGGGAATTTGGCTGCAAACCATTGATTTTGCCGGCTGATGAAGCAGCAATTTCGCAGTGGATTGCCAAATTTCGAGAAATTCCCTGTATTTTTCCCTGTTACTAGGAACTTCGATAGCGGAGACGAGTTCGCAGTGGACTGCGTCCACCGCCAGTCGCCGTTTGTTCACTCTGATTTATCTTTAGTTTTTGACATTCTGCCCAAACCTTCAGAAGCGGTTTGGGCGTCTTTGTTCGCGCTTCGTCTTTCGAGCTTCTCGAAAGCAGCCGTGGCGAGTTGCGTTTGATCGGCATCGCGTGTGTACCGCTCCGATGGGGAATAGCTCGCTGTATTCCTGCGGTGCAAAACGGTCGTTATTGGCACGAAGCCGACCTCCCGCGATGTCCGCTCAACGGTCGATATTGGGGGTAAAGCGGAAGTCGCGCGCACATCGCCAAAATGTCGAGGATGACCCATCAGAGACATGGATTTTCCAATCATGATAATAGTCTCACCACCGACGATGAACTACCATTGATCGATTTGCCAGACGCTTAATTTTACCGTTAAGGCAGCTCACATGCCTGAACAAAAGACATTTAATGAGCCCGACCATGGCGCGATGGACTTTATTGATTTTCAAGCTCAACTGCTGTCAATAAACGAGAAAGATGTATCAACACTGTGTGCTCTTCCTAAATTTCGCGCGGCGGTCGCGGCGTATAGAACAGGATTTATTGTGCTTGGTTACGCGGCTTTCTTTTCATGGCCCGATTCAAAGCGTGTATTGCCGGAACTGACGGAAGAGTACCTCATGAGTCTTGTCCGCCACGTTAGTCGGCGAAGCCTCGACGGTCGCTTAGATAGGGTAATTAGCGAAACCGATCTTCGTTACATTGCAATTGACATCGGTTGGGCTATTTCTGAGTTTCCTACTCTGTGCTGCCAATCAAATGGGCAAAATATAGCCGGTAAGGACTTCGTTGCTGAGATGGGCGATTTTGTCTCGGCACATCCTCTGCGAGACAAATCTCATCATCAAATAGACTTCGACGAAAACGTCCAATACGCAACATATTGGGTGGAAAAATCGTGGGAGCGAATCCTACCTCTCTTTTCCGACCGCAGATTTATTGCAGGACTCGACGGAGCCGTGAAAGCTGGAGTGAGTTATTGGGGGTTCATGCATAATGTTTATGGAGAAGACCGCAGAGCTGAGCTTTTTCCAGAGCTTGGCCACCATTGGTCTGCGCTAGCTTACAACCGACTCTTGGATGCCGTCATGAAAGGCAAAGTTTCCATCCCAGAAGGGCTGCGAGAAGAATTTTCGAATTGCTATTTGTCATATTGCCCCGAAGCTTTTGGGCGCAGGTCGAAGCAGGGCAGTTAAGTTACACATCGTGCGTCGATGTCTCCTTCTGGCACTTTTCTGCCATCCCGGAATGTCCGCTTCTCGGTCGATATTGGGGGTAAAGCGGAAGTCGCGCGGACATCGTCAAATGGTCGAGAATAACC
This sequence comes from Hyphomicrobiales bacterium, assembly GCA_003169835.1. Classification (GTDB taxonomy): domain Bacteria; phylum Pseudomonadota; class Alphaproteobacteria; order Rhizobiales; family Xanthobacteraceae; genus PNAI01. The sequence goes on from PNAI01000028.1 coordinate 70,854, forward strand.
CGAAGCGGACATCAAGACCGCACCACAGTGGCCTGTCGCACGCCTGCCACGTTCAAGATTTGTGGTGCTCTCAACCGATGCAGCAACCAGTAGCGATTGGGTTTTGTGGTCAATTTCAGGCTACCGCAAGGAACTCAGCAACCCAGTCGCGCGTTATCATTGTGGCAAACGCCCTCACAACGAGGTGCGTAGAAGTCAAGGGCAGTATTATGCGAACGATGACACAAGCCTTGCTGGCGCTCGGCTTTGTCGGCGCGATGGCTGTTAGCGCACCTGTCGCGGTCAAGGCTCAACAAATCAACTTTTCCGGCCTCGGCGCAGACGTGGAAATCGGAAATCGTCCAGATCGTTATCAAAATTATCGGCGGCATCGTCGAGATTTCGGCAATTATTTCGCGTTTGATCGTCGGCCAAGTACCCAGCGGTACTACAACGATGGGTATGGTTATTCAGCGGGGTATGGCTACTCTGGATACCGCCGAGCCTTTGATATCCGCTAAAGTTGAACTCACCCTAGCTCGTTTCCGCTGCGCAATTTACCCAGAGACGACGAGGCCGCCAACTCAGGCGGCCTCGGTACTGCGCAACTCCTCATCGGACAGTAAATTAATAAGTGGTAGGTGGATTTACTCCTGAACATGCAATCGTCTATCGGTTCCACGATAATACCGAGCTGCATACGGTTGATGATCATAAAATCGGTCATACCGAGCATGACGACGATTGTAGGGACGATTGACGATTACTACCCCGACGCCATGATCGGATAAGACGACTCCTTGCGCCATAGTCGTGGTGGATGCGCTAATAGCCGTCGCGCCGACGAAGCCCAGCGCGAGCAAAGCTAGTGTTATCGTTCTCATGAGATTTTCCTTAAATTTCCTACGCGCCTCGTGATTGAGGGCGTTTGCCTCAATGTTAACGCGCTGCACGGGCAATAGATCCACTGTGTGTACCGAAAACCTCGTC
>PNAI01000025.1 GCA_003169835.1 Hyphomicrobiales bacterium
CCATCCTCGGCGAGCAGGGCGCCGAGCAGCTCCTTGGCCAGGGCGACATGCTCTACATGGCCGGCGGAGGACGCATCAGCCGCGTGCATGGTCCCTTTGTCTCCGACGAAGAGGTCGAAAAAGTCGTCCGCCATCTCAAATCGCAAGGCGCGCCGCAATATCTCGAAGCGGTCACCGCCGAGGAAGAAATCCCCGAAGACGGCGCAGTCTTCGATGCCACCGCCATGGGCAATGCCGAAGGCGGAGATCTCTACCAGCAGGCCGTCCAGATCGTGGTCCGCGACCGAAAAGCGTCCACCAGCTATATCCAGCGGCGCCTTCAAATCGGCTATAATCGGGCAGCCTCCATCATGGAGCGGATGGAAGACGAAGGCGTTGTCGGCCAGCCCAACCACGCGGGAAAACGCGAAATCCTGGTTGGCGAGGACAGTAGCGAGCGTTAACCAGCGTCGCGGCTTCGGGTGGCCCGGGCTGCCAAAGACAAGCCGCGAAAACGCCACAGCCGGTGTATAAGTTTAAGACCGGCAACCGATTCAAGATGGTGCGCGTACCAAGACTCGGTCGAACGCAAGGCAAGGTCGAACAAACGTGAATCGTCATAAGCTGTATCTTGCTGCAATTCTTTGTGCGCTGGCTGGCAGCGCGCTGATCGTTTCGATTGCCGGCGCGCAACCTCTGCCGTCACCGCCCGCGGCGACTGCGCCGCCTTCGATCGCAGTTGTCCCGCCAGCAAAGCCTCTTGCGGTCAAGCCAAAACCAAAACCCAAGGCGCCCGTCGCCGCCAAGAAAAAAGCCGCCGTGCCGCTGGCGCTCGATCACAATCCCCCGCGCCCGCCAGGCGACATCAACGGCAATTCCGCGCTGCCTGCGCCGCCCGTACCGCCTGGATCCGTTCCACCGCCCGCCGCGCAAAGCGCACCGCTGCCGCCGAGCGCCAGCAAGTTTGATGCCCGTCAGCGCGCAATCATCGATCGAGTCAGCAGCTATCTTTCAAACCTGCGCACGGTCGTCGGAGAGTTCAAGCAGGTCGCGCCTGACGGCAGCCGGACCGATGGCGATTTCTATCTCTTGAAACCGGGCCGCATACGTTTCGATTACAATGCTCCCAGTCCGGTCGAATTGATCGCCGACGGCAAATCAGTGGCGGTGCGTGACCGCACCCTGGCCAGTCAGGACCTTTACCCGATTTCGCAGACGCCCCTGCGTTTCCTCCTCGCCGATCGCATCGACCTGCTTCGCGACACGAATCTTGTCGCGGTCTACGGCGACAATATTTTTGTCACCGTGGTGATCGAGGAGAAGCAGATCATGCGCGGCAGTTATCGCGTGATGCTCATGTTCGACGCGCAGAATATGCAGCTCAAGCAATGGGTCGTAACCGACCCGCAGGGCATGGACACCACCGTCGTGGTTTTCAATCTGAATACCAAATCCACGCCCGACCCCGGCATGTTCAAGATCGACTACACGCGCTATGTGCGCTAGCTAAGACCGCCACGCGCGCGCTAAAATCCGATCCTGATCCGCAACTGCCGCAGCCCCCTTGGGCTAAGCCTTCTCATCCCATCCGGTTTCCCAGCGTCTCATGCATCTGACCGTCACCACTTGGAACATCAACTCGGTTCGGCTTCGCATCGACCTCGTGGCGAAGCTCATCAAATCCGTCCGTCCCGACGTGCTCTGCCTGCAGGAAACCAAATGCCCCGATGACCGCTTCCCGCTCAAGCGCTTCAAGCGCCTTGGCTATGAGCACATCGCACTCAATGGACAGAAGGGCTACCACGGCGTTGCCGTGATCTCGCGGCTGCCCTTCGATACGACATCGCTCAAACAATATTGCGGCAAAACCGACTCGCGCCACGTCGGTGTCGTGCTCGGCGAGAAGGCCGGCCTGCGCGATCCGCTGACCGTGCACAATTACTACGTGCCCGCCGGCGGCGACGAGCCCGACCCCAAGATCAATCCTAAATTCGAGCACAAATTGAGTTTTCTCGACGAGCTGCGCACGTGCCCGCACATGCTCCCGTCAAAAGGCCAGCGTTCCATCGTGGTCGGCGATCTCAACGTGGCCCCGCTGGAGAATGACGTCTGGAGTCACAAGGCGCTGCTCAAGATCGTCTCGCACACGCCCATCGAATGCGAAAAACTTGTCGCCGCGCAAAAAGCCGGAAACTGGATCGACGTTGCGCGCGCCCTCGTGCCCGAGCCAGCCAAGCTTTTTTCCTGGTGGAGCTACCGCTCGGCCGACTGGGCCACCGCCGACAAGGGCCGCCGCCTCGATCACATTTGGGTTTCATCCGCGCTCGGCGATCGCGTGTCGGCGCTGAAAATCAGCAAGGAAGCGCGCGGCTGGACGCGACCCTCCGACCACGTGCCGGTAACGGCAACGATGGATATCTAGCCCGGTCTGTGCATCACGGCGCTTCGCTAGTATCGAGACGCGCACGCACGCTCGCGATGTCCTTCGCAGATTGCGTCGAGCGCGCGATAAATTGCTCGCGCAATTTGCCCGCGGCTTCCGGAAAACTTTCCAGCATCCGCACGAAGAGATTGCGCGTGATGCGGATCACCGCCGAAGGCTCGCGCGCGATCGCTGTGGCCGGCCGCACCGTTTCGGCCAGCAGCGCAAGCTCACCGAGCAGCATTCCTGGGCTTGCGGTGATTTCCGGCCCATCGGCCGCAGTACCGGCTTTGAGGATGAACGAACCTTCCTGGATGATGTATCCGCTGTCCGCCGGATCGCCGGCATGGAACAGCACTTCGCCATCGTCGAGATAACGGCTCTCCGCTCCGATCGCGAGCACGCGCAACGCGTCGCGTCCGAGCAGACGCAGCGTCGGCACGCGCTCGAAGAAGGCAATGTCGTTTTCGATGCTCACGCGCGGCCTTTAAAGCATGATCCCGAAAAGTGGGAATCGGTTTTCGGAAAAGATCATGCTTGATCTAATATCTACGGTACAAGTTTGTAGCCACCGACTTCCGTGACCAGAAGCGCGGGGTTGGTGGCATCCTTCTCGACCTTCTGTCGCAGCCGGTAAATATGCGTCTCAAGGGTGTGCGTGGTCACGCCCGAATTGTAGCCCCAGACTTCCTGCAACAGCGTCTCGCGTGAAACCGGCTGCTGGCCCGCCCGATAGAGATAGCGCAGGATCGCCGTTTCCTTCTCGGTCAGACGGACTTTTCCGCCCTTGGGGCTGAGCAGGAGCTTCGAGCTGGGCCGGAACGTATACGGCCCGATGATGAAAACCGCGTCTTCGCTCGCCTCGTGCTGGCGCAACTGTGCGCGCATGCGCGCCAGCAGCACGGCAAAGCGGAACGGCTTGACTATGTAATCATTAGCGCCTGACTCCAGCCCGAGGATTGTGTCGGAATCCGTGTCATGCCCGGTCAGCATGATGATCGGCGCCTTGAACCCGTTCTTGCGCAGGATGCGTACGGCCTCGCGCCCATCGAGGTCGGGCAAGCCCACATCCATGATGACGAGATCGATCTGACCGGCCTTGGCGGCCTGAACGCCCTTGGTGCCGTTCTCCACCGCCACCGCCTCGAACTCATCGTGCAAGGCGATCTGTTCGACCAGCGAGTCGCGCAGGTCGTCATCGTCGTCAACGATGAGGATCTTCCGGGAATTCGGCATTGGGTTCGACCTCGGGTCCAGACTTCACAATAACAAGCGTTGGCGGCGACCGGCCGTGGCAACAGCTAGCCTGGCGGCTTTACGCGAAGTAGATCATTCGAGGATAAAGGAGCAAGCGCCTTCAAGCCATGCCAAAATGACAGCCAAAGACGTAATCATGCGGAAAACATCCCTTAACCTGATCCGCGTCCGTCAACGTCCGGGAACGCGCGCGCGCGGCTGGCTCCTGGCAGGCCCACTCGCCATTCCGGTAGCCATCGGCCGTGCCGGGATCAAAGCCAACAAGCGTGAAGGCGACGGCGGCAGCCCGCGCGGGATTTTCCGCCTGGTCCAGCTGTGGTGGCGCGCCGACCGCTGGCCGCGCCCGCGCACAATGCTGCCAGTGCGGCCCATCCAGCAGAACGACGGCTGGTGCGAAGACCCCACCGACCGCCACTACAATCAGCCGATCAAGGTGCCCGAGGGTAGCAACGCCGACCGGCTTGCGCGCACGGACAGGCTCTACGACTTCATCATCGAACTCGACCACAACACGCGGCCGCGCGTCGCCGGACGCGGCAGCGCCGTGTTCGTGCATCTCGCGCGCGAGAATTTCGGCCCGACCGCAGGCTGCGTCGCGCTCGAACCCGGCAAGCTGCGCGGCTTGCTGTCGCGATTAGGTCCGCACACCCGCATCGCGATTGGTTGACTTGACGCGGTCGAGCACATTTTAATTTCACTGTCATTGCCGGGCTTGACCCGGCAATCCATCTCTCTCTCAAAAAACATTTGCAAAAAAATGATCGACTCACGGGTCAAGCCCGGGGGTGACCAGTGTCGCGCATTCCGAAAATCGCCGTACCGACCCGCACATGCGTCGCACCCATCGCGATGGCAACCGGAAAATCCGCGCTCATGCCCATCGACAATAACTTCAATCCGTTGCGTGCTGCGATCTTGGCGGTGAGCGCAAAATGCGGCGCCGGCGCTTCCTCCGCCGGCGGAATGCACATCAATCCATCAATGCGCAGTCCCCAATCCTCAGTGCAGCGTTTTACAAACGCATCCACATCTTGCGGCAGCACGCCGGCCTTCTGCGGCTCGGCGCCGGTATTGACCTCGACGAACAATTGCGGGCGTCGCGCCTGCTTGGAGATTTCATTGCCCAGCGCTTCGGCGAGACTTTGGCGGTCGAGCGAATGGATCGCATCGAACAGCGCCACGGCTTCCTTGGCCTTGTTCGATTGCAGCGAACCGATCATGTGCAGCTCGACGCCAGAATACTTTGCTTTGAGCGCCGGCCATTTTGCATTGGCCTCCTGCACGCGATTTTCGCCGAACACTTTCTGGCCCGCCGCGATCACCGGCTCGATCGCATCCGCGCCGAAAGTTTTCGACACCGCGATCAAGCTCACGCCCGCCGGATCGCGCTGGGCGTCGCGGCACGCACGCGCAATTTCCGCGCGCACACTTGCAAGCGCCAAAGCGGCATCCTGATGGAGATTCATCATGTTCATAGTCGGCATTTAGCCAAAGTAGGCGCGCAAGGCCAGAAAATTGCATGCCGCAAGGCTCATCATCCGGCGCACCCGTTGACCCCTTGCGTCATTCGTGGCCTAAAGTCCGCTCTTATCCGAGCAGCGAAAAGCCTGTCGAATCATGCGCCCCGAACGCTACAACGCCCGCGAAGCCGAGCCGCGCTGGCAGAAAATCTGGGACGAGCGGGGCATCTACGCCACCCGCAACGATCCGCCTCCGCGCGCGAGCGCTTCGGCGGACGAGCGCCCGCCTGCGGACCGGAGCCTTGGCGAAGGACCGAAATACTACGTGCTGGAGATGTTCCCCTATCCGTCCGGGCGCATCCACATGGGCCACGTGCGCAACTACACCATGGGCGACGTGGTCGCGCGCTACAAGCGCGCCATGGGTTTCAGCGTGCTCCACCCCATGGGCTGGGACGCCTTCGGCATGCCGGCGGAGAACGCCGCCATCGAGCGCAAGGTTCACCCTAAGCAATGGACGTATGACAACATCGCAGCGATGAAGAAGCAGCTCCAGTCGATGGGGCTCTCGCTCGACTGGGCGCGCGAGATCGCGACTTGCGATCCCGATTACTACAAGCACCAGCAGAAAATGTTCCTCGATTTCCTGCGCGCCGGCCTGGTCGAGCGCAAGCAATCGAAGGTGAACTGGGACCCGGTCGATCACACCGTGCTGGCGAACGAGCAAGTGATCGACGGCCGCGGCTGGCGCTCCGGCGCACCCGTAGAGCAGCGCGAATTGACCCAGTGGTTCTTCAAGATCAGCACCTACTCCGAGGAACTGCTCGGTGCACTCGACAAGCTCGACCGCTGGCCGGAAAAAGTGCGGCTGATGCAGCGCAACTGGATCGGCCGCTCCGAAGGTCTGCTCGTGCGCTTCATGCTCGATCCGAAAACCACGCCGGGCGGCGAAAACGAACTCGAAGTCTTCACCACGCGGCCCGACACTCTGTTCGGTGCCAAGTTCATGGCGATCGCGCCGGATCATCCGCTTGCCACCGCCGCCGGAGCGAAAAATCCTGCGCTGAAGGATTTCATTGCCGAGTGCAAACGCATCGGCACGGCGCAGGAGGCCATCGAGAAAGCAGAAAAACTCGGTTTCGACACCGGCATCAAAGCCATCCATCCGTTCGATCCAAACTGGAAGCTGCCGGTTTACGTCGCGAACTTCATCCTGATGGATTACGGCACCGGCGCGATCTTCGGCTGTCCCGCGCATGACCAGCGCGACCTCGACTTCGTCAATAAATATGATCTCGGCAACACACCGGTGGTCTGTCCCCCCGGTCAGGACCCGAAAAGCTTCGTCATCACCGACGCCGCCTACGACGGCGATGGAACGATGATCAACTCGCGCTTCCTCGATGGCATGACGATCCCCGATGCCAAGGAAGAAGTTGCCCGCCGTCTTGAGCGCGAGACACGCGGCAATCGCCCGCTCGCCCAGCGCCAGATCAATTTCCGCCTGCGCGATTGGGGCATCTCGCGCCAGCGCTATTGGGGCTGTCCGATCCCAGTGATCCATTGTGCGGCGTGCGGCATCGTCCCGGTGCCGGAAAAAGATTTGCCGGTGCGCCTGCCCGACGACGTGACGTTCGATAAACCCGGCAATCCGCTCGATCGCCATCTGACTTGGAAAAATGTCGCCTGTCCGCAATGCAGCAAGAGCAATGCGCGGCGCGAGACCGACACCATGGACACGTTCGTGGATTCGTCGTGGTACTACGCGCGCTTTACCGATCCTTGGATAAAAACCGCGCCCACCGACCGCAAGATGGTCGACCAATGGCTGCCCGTCGACCAGTACATCGGCGGCATCGAGCACGCGATCTTGCATTTACTCTATAGCCGCTTCTTCACCCGCGCGATGAAAGCCACCGGCCACGTCGGGTTCGACGAGCCTTTTGCAGGTTTGTTCACGCAAGGCATGGTCGTGCACGAGACTTACCGAACCAAATCGGGCGAATGGGTGATGCCGGCAGAGGTCAAGATCGAGAACTTTATGCTACCCCTGGGAGCCTCCGTTCTAGGCAGCCCGACTGAACGGAGAGCGACACGCATCACCACTGGTGAAAGAGTCGACATCGGCCCAATCGAAAAAATGTCGAAGTCGAAGAAGAACACCGTCGACCCAGATGACATTATTGCGAGCTACGGCGCCGATACCGCGCGCTGGTTCATGCTCTCCGATTCCCCGCCCGAGCGCGACGTCGAATGGACCGAACGCGGCGTGCAGGGCGCCTGGCGATTCGTGCAGCGCCTGTGGCGTCTGGTCGGCGAGGCGGCTGACGTTGCAAGCCCCGCGGACACCCCACGGCCGGCATCATTCGGACCCGACGCGCTCGCATTGCGCAAAGCCGCGCATCTCGCTTTGGCAAAAGTCTCCGAGTCGATTGAAAAGCTGCACTTCAACGTCTGCGTCGCGCATCTCTACGAGTTCGCAAACGCCCTCCAGACGTCGTTTGGCTCCGTTGAGGGCAACGGCGGCGTAACGCCCGACTATGCCTGGGCGGTGCGCGAGGCGGCCGATATCCTGGTGCGGCTGTTCCACCCTATGCTGCCGCATCTGGCCGAGGAATGCTGGGCCGTACTTGGCCACAAAACGCTGGTCGCCGAAGCCCCCTGGCCGAAGGTCGAAGCCGCCCTGCTGATTGAGGACACCATCACCCTGCCGGTCCAGATTAATGGGAAGAAGCGAGCCGAAGTGACCGTTGCCCGCAATGCGACAAATACCGAAATTGAGGCTGCCGTTTTGGCCCTTGATGCAGTAAAACAAGCGCTTGAGGGCAAGTGCCCAAAAAAGGTCATTGTCGTCCCGCAGAGGATTGTGAATGTGGTGGTCTAAGCACTTTGCAGCGATTGGCCGCTTCACCCGCCTCGGTGTCGCGCTGGTGCTGGCCGGACTCGCGGCCGGCTGTTTCGAACCGCTTTACGGCGAACGCTCATTCACCAGCGCCGGCGGACCAAGCGTGCGCGACAAGCTCAGCGCCGTCGATGTACTCCCGATCGAGGCGCCCAATGGCCGGCCCGAAGCCCGCATCGGTGTCGAATTACGCAACGCGCTTTTGTTCGACACGTCAGGCGGCGGATCTCCAGCCCCGCCGACGCACAAGCTCAAAATCAAACTGACAACCTCGCGCCAATCGGTCATCGTCGACATCTACACCACACGGCCCGACGTAGAAAATTACGGCATCGATGCAACCTACAGCTTGACCGAAATTACGACCGGCAAGGTCGTCGTGACCGGGCAAACTTTTGCGCGCGTCTCGTTCGACATTCCTGGCCAGCAGCAGCGCTTCGCCCGCGCACGCGGTTTACGCGACGCCGAAAACCGCGCATCAAAGGTAATCGCCGACCAGATCAGATCGCGACTCACATCATTTTTCGTCGCCGGGACCTGACCAACCTAAAACAATAAAGCGCCTGCCATGGTTGCCCTCAAAGCCGCCGACATTGATGCATTCATCGCGCGTCCCGATCCCAAGCGCCCGATCGTTCTGGTCTTCGGTCCCGACTTAGGCCTTGTGCGCGAGCGCACCGAGGCGATCATTCGCGCTTCTGTCGACGATCCACGCGATCCTTTCGCACACGCCCGCCTCGACGGCGATGAGCTTTCCTCCGAACCTTCGCGCCTGATCGAGGAGGCCTTGACGGTGCCGCTGTTCAGCGGCCGCCGCGCCATTCTGGTCAAGGCCGGGGGACGCAATTTCGCCCCCGCCGTGGAGACGCTGCTGACCGCTCCGTTGGCCGATTGCCGTGTCGTGATCGAGGCTGGCGATCTGCGCCGCAACGCGCCGTTGCGCAACATCTGCGAGCGCGCAAAAAACGCCATCGTCATCGCCTGCTACGCCGACGGCGAGCGCGAGCTTGCGCGCCTCATCGACGACGAGATGCGCGCGGCTTCGCTCACCATCGCACCGGACGCGCGCGCTGCTCTCGTGGCGCTGATCGGCGGTGACCGCCGCGCCTCGCGCAACGAAATCCGCAAGCTCGCCCTCTACGCCCACGGCAAGGACCGCGTCACGCTCGACGACGTCGACGCGGTCGTGGCCGATGCCTCTTCGCTCGCGTTCGATGCCATCGCCGATGCCGCCTTCGCCGGAAAGGCGCAGGAGGTGCAGACGCACTACGCCAAGGCACGCGGCGCCGGCACCTTGCCCAATGTCATCGCGGGCAGCGCGCTGCGCCAGGTTTTGGACCTTCACCGCGCCAAGCTCGCGATCGAAGCCGGTGATCCGATGGAAATTGCCATGGGAAGTTTCCGCCCGGCGGTTCATTTCCGCCGCAAGCCATTTGTCGAGGCCGCCCTGCGTGCCTGGTCATCGGCCCGGCTCGCGGCCGCCATGCAGCAGCTTGCGTCAGCCGCAAATGACAGCCGCAGACGTCCGGCGCTTGGTGATGCGATTGTGGAACGTGCATTGCTTAGCGTTGCGCAATCAGCTCGGCGTAGAGACTAGCCTCGCGTCGTTCAATCCCGCGACAATCTGCGCAGCACTTCGTCGAGCTGATCGAGATCGTTATACTTGATGCTCAATGTGCCGCCCTTGCCGCGATGATCGACGCTCACCGAAAGCCCGAGCGCATCCGACACCCGCTTTTCCAGCGCCACCGTATCGGCATCCTTGTGCAACCGCGCGCGCGCCTTCGACGGCTTGCCGGCGGCGGCCGCCCGCTCTTGCCCAATCGCCTCGACCTGGCGCACGTTGAGCCCGCGATCCACGATGTCGCGCGCGACCGTTTCCGGATCGGCCATGTTGACCAGCGCGCGCGCATGCCCGGCCGAAAGCTTGCCAGCATTGATATAGGCTTTCACCGTTTCCGGCAGCCGCAGCAACCGCAATGTATTGGCGATATGGCTGCGGCTCTTGCCCACGATATGCGCGATATCGTCCTGCGAATGGTTGAACTCGCTGGCCAGCGCCTGATAGCCGGAGGCTTCCTCGAGCGCATTGAGATCGGCGCGTTGCACGTTTTCGATGATCGCAAGCTCAAGCGCCTCGGCGTCGCTCACATCCAGTACGACAATCGGAACTTCGTGCAGGCTCGCGCGCTGCGCCGCGCGCCACCGCCGCTCGCCAGCAATGATCTCGAAACTGTCGGTGGCGCCGCGCGCGCCACGCACAACGATCGGCTGGATCATGCCGCGCTCGCGCAACGACTGCGCCAGTTCTTCAAGCTCGATCTCGGAAAATATCCGCCGCGGGTTACGCGGATTGGGTTTTACGAATTCGATCGGCACGCGGCGCTGCCCGCGCGCACGCTCGGCATCCGGCGCGCCTTCGACGTCACCGATCAACGCCGCAAGTCCGCGCCCCAGTCGCGATCGTGCCGCGTCTTCAACCATGATCTGCCGAACCTTCCACCGTGCGCTAATCGTTTCGCCCGCGAATCGTCATGCGATTGCGCGCAATTCCTTCTCACGCTGAATAATTTCCGTCGCCAGCCGCAAGTACGCTTCGCTGCCGACGCACTTGAGATCGTACACCAGCACCGGCTTGCCGTACGACGGCGCTTCCGAGACGCGCACGTTGCGCGGGATGATCGTGTCGTAAACCTTCGACCCCATAAATTGACGCACGTCGGCCACCACCTGGCCCGAGAGATTATTTCGCGCGTCATACATGGTGAGCACGACGCCGTGGATTGTCAGTCCCGGATTGAGCGTGGACTTGACCTGCTCCACCGTCTTGATGAGCTGCGACAAACCTTCGAGCGCGAAGAACTCGCATTGCAGCGGCACTAAGATGGCATGCGCCGCTGCCATCGCGTTGACCGTGATCAGATTGAGCGACGGCGGACAATCGACCAGCACATAAGTGAAATCGCTGCTCGCAATCGATTTGCGGGTATTGAGCCCCGCGATCGCATTGCGCAAACGAAACGCTCGATCGCGCGCCTGGCCGATTTCGAGCTCCAACCCTGAAAGGTCCATGGTGGACGGTGCGATCGCGAGCCGCGGCACTGCGGTCGGAACTACCGAATCGCGCAGCGGCGCTTCGCCGATCAGCACGTCATATGTTGAACAGCGGCGATTGCGCCGATCGATGCCCAGCCCGGTTGACGCGTTGCCCTGCGGATCGAGATCGATCACCAGCACTTGCTCGCCGATCGCCGCGAGTGCTGTGCCGAGATTGATCGCAGTCGTAGTCTTACCGACGCCACCTTTTTGATTGGCGATCGCTAGCACGCGCGGCGGCTTCGCCGGCTCCGCTCGCGTGAACGCCACCACATCGGACTCCGGCGCAGCCGGATTTGGCTGGCCCGGTTCGACAGACGAGAAGTTGGAGATGTCGCTCATGGTGCGGACCCGATTGTTGGCCGAATCATGCTGAATTTACTGTTTGTCGCGCCGCGCTGCACTGTGGATAACGACCACGCGCGCGTGCGGGTTCGTCTTACTTGGCACCAGTGTTGATTTGATGGTCCAACATTTAGCCGCATCGGTCAATTCAGCCTCTACATCTTGCCCTTTGAGAAACAGGCCTTTTGCACCTGTTTTCAGAAGCGGTGCCGCTAAATCGAGCAACTTATCGAGCGGCGCCACCGCCCGAGCGGTCACGACATCGCAGCGTTCGCCAAATGTGGCGGCGAATTCCTCGATTCGCACCGGGTGGACAATTACCGGCAGCCTAAGTGCACGCGCGGCCTCTTCCAGAAAAACGGCTTTCTTCTTTGTGCTCTCGACCAGATGAACGCGAGCTCCCGCCTGTCCCACAAGCGCACATGCAATCACCAGCCCGGGAAACCCGCCGCCCGATCCGAGATCGATCCACACCCGCGCCGATGGCGCGAGCGCGATCAATTGCAACGAATCTGCGACATGCCGCGTCCAAATTTCCCGCAGCGTCGAACGCGCAACGAGATTCATCCTCTGCTGCGCCTCCAGCAGCAGTTCGATCAGCCGATCTAGCCGCGCCGCGACTTCATTTGAAACCGGCGTGAGTTCCAGCGCGTGCTTCTTGTCGGCGCTCAGATCCATTGCAGGAAAATTATTTTCGCCGGAGCGAGCCATGTTTCGCTCAAGATCGCGCGCAGCCTTCAGGCGACGGTACGGTGATTCTTCCGGCGCACATGCGCCACCAGCAATGTAAGCGCAACCGGCGTAATCCCGTCGATGCGGCCCGCCTGGCCAATGGTACGGGGCCGAATCGATTTCAGTTTGTGGCTCAATTCGTTTGAAAGCCCAGGAATTCGTGCGTAGTCGATGTCTTCGGGCAGATCGAAGCCTTCGTCGCGGCGATACGCAGCCACATCCGCGGCTTGACGCTCAAGATAGACTGCGTATTTGGCATCGATCTCGAGTTGCTCGGCGATCTTGCCGCTGACCGCGGAAAATTCCGGCCAGATGCGCGCGATGTCGGAAAATCCAAGCGTCGGATAGGACAGCAGCTCGAATGCGGTCCGCCGCACGCCGTCGCGATTGAGCTTGATGCCGAATCGTTTTCCTTCGGTCGGCGTGATCGCGCGCGCATGCGCAAGCGCCTTCGCGCTATCAAGTGCCGCCATCTTCACGCGGAAATGTTTTTCACGCGTCGAACTCACACAACCGATGGCGATTCCTTTTGCCGTGAGCCGCTGATCTGCATTGTCGGCACGCAAAGTGAGCCGGTATTCCGCGCGCGAGGTGAACATCCGATAGGGTTCCGACACACCGCGCGTGACCAGATCGTCGATCATCACGCCCAGATAACCTTCGGAACGATCGAACACGATCGACGGCTTTTCGCCGGAATCATTTGCGCTCGCGAGTGCCGCCGCATTGAGTCCTGCAATCAAACCTTGCGCCGCCGCTTCCTCATAGCCGGTCGTGCCATTGATCTGACCCGCTAGGAACAAACCATGAATCCGCTTTGTCTCTAGTGTCGATGAAAGCTCGCGCGGATCGACATAGTCGTACTCGATCGCGTAGCCGGGCCGCACGACGCGCGCGCGCTCAAGTCCCGGGATCGTCGCGACCAGCGCGAGCTGGACGTCCTCCGGCAGCGACGTAGAAATCCCGTTGGGATAAACCGTCGAGTCGTCGAGACCTTCCGGTTCAAGAAAAATCTGATGGCCATCGCGTTCGCCGAAACGGACGATCTTGTCTTCAATCGACGGGCAATAGCGTGGTCCGGCGCTTTTGATCTGGCCCGAATACATCGGCGAGCGGTGCACGTTCGCACGAATGACTTCATGCGTGGCCGCAGTCGTACGCGTGATCGCGCAGGATACTTGGCGATTTTCGATGCGCTCCGTGAGCATCGAGAACGGCTCCGGCGGCTCATCGCCGGGCTGCATCGCCAGACTAGCCCAATCGATCGTCTTGCCGTCGAGCCGTGGCGGTGTGCCGGTTTTTAGCCGCCCCAGCGTAAAGCCAAACCGCTCCAGCGTTCGCGATAGCCCAAGCGCCGGCGCTTCCCCGACACGGCCAGCGGGCGTTTGATGTTCTCCGATATGGATGAGCCCGCGCAGAAACGTGCCTGTCGTGAGCACCACGGCACCGGCTCCGAACGTCCGTCCATCGACGAGCCGTACCGCTTCGGTGCGATTGCCGCCGACCTCAATGTCATCCACCTCGCCTTCGATCACTGTGAGATTTTCTGTCTCGCGGATCGCCTGCTGCATGGCCGCGGCGTACAGCTTGCGGTCGGCCTGCGCACGCGGGCCCCGCACGGCGGGCCCTTTGCGGCGGTTGAGTACGCGGAACTGAATGCCGCCGCGATCCGCGACCCGCCCCATCAGCCCGTCCAGCGCATCGATTTCCCGCACCAGATGACCCTTCCCCAATCCCCCGATGGCCGGATTGCAGGACATGGCGCCGATGGTGTCGAACCGATGCGTCACCAGCGCCGTGGTAGCGCCCATACGCGCTGACGCCGCCGCGGCCTCGCAGCCGGCGTGACCACCGCCAATCACAACGACATCGAATTGGCTATCGAGTTGGCGCTTCATGGGACGATTCTTCGGACGAATCTCGGGACGGTCCTGGGAGTGAATTTCAGTGGCCGCCTTGACGGCCCTGTGTATCGGAGCAGCAAAAGGCGGTCAAAATGAATAACGAACCGTTTCACGTGAAACACTGATCCGAACCACGCGCATAACGATTTGTTTCACGTGAAACAGCGGACTTGAGGCTTCTTTAGCGCATAAAGCCACAGCAGGCCCTTTTCGGCCAATTCAGCTATTTTCCAATGCAGAAATCGCGGAATATCACGTCCAGGACGTCCTCGACGTCGACCCTCCCCGTAAGCCGCCCCAACGCACGACTGGCCAGCCGAAGCTCTTCCGCAACGATATCCTCGCGTCCTTTTGGCCCCTCTTTTACGGCCCGCTCCAGCGCACCTATCGTTTCTTCAAGCGCCTTCCGGTGGCGTTCGCGCGTGATCAATGCGCCTTCCCCGCCCGTGAAAAACTCCCCTACATAACGTGAAATATGATTCATTAAATGATTCAGTCCTTCGCCAGTCACAGCAGACAGAGAAAGAATAATAATGAATTGTAATTCTTGTTCATTTATTATCATTTCAGGAGAAATTACACCAGGCAGATCAATCTTGTTACGCACCAGCCAGACTTCCGGCCCCCCCTCCATATCTACAGATATACGATGTGTATTTCCGCTCTCCGGGCCGGATCCCGCCTCCACCACCCAAAGCACCAGGTCCGCGTCGCCTGCCCGCGCCCGTGCGCGCCGGACGCCCTCTTGCTCCACCGGATCGTCGCTATCCCGGATACCGGCGGTATCGAGCACGGTCACAGGATAACCGTCGAGATCCAGGTGCACCTCGATCACATCCCGGGTCGTACCCGGAATCGGCGAAACGATCGCGGCTTCCCGCCGGGCAATACGGTTGAACAAGGTCGACTTGCCCGCGTTCGGCGGGCCCGCAATGGCGACAACCAGTCCCTCCCTCAATCGCTCGCCGCGCGCGGCCCCGGCAAGGGCCTCGGTAATCTCCGCTTGCAAGCCTCGTGCAACGACCAAAGCCGGCCCGATCAGATCCTCCGGCACACCGGCTTCGTCGGAAAAATCGATGCCCGCTTCAACCAGCGCGAGCGCTTCGATCAGCCGTGCACGCCAGCTCTCGGCCCGCGCGCCCAAAAATCCTTTGAGTTGGCGAAATGCCTGCCGCCGCTGCGCTTCCGTTTCCGCAGAGATCAGGTCGGCGAGACCCTCGACCGCCGTCAAATCGAGCCTTCCGTTTTCGAACGCGCGCCGGGTGAATTCCCCTGGCTCGGCCATCCGCAAACCCTCGATTCTCCCCAATATTGTAAGCACCGCCGCGATGACAGCGCGCCCGCCATGAAGCTGGAGCTCGGCCATGTCTTCGCCGGTCTCGCTTTTCGGCCCGGGAAACCACAATGCCAGCGCTTCGTCGATCGTTTCGGCTGTGATCGGATCGCGCAAACGTGCCAGAGTTGCTTTTCGCGGCTCAGGGACGCGGCCCATCATCGTTTCGAAGGCGAATCGAGCGCGCGGCCCGGAAATCCGCACGACCGCGATCGCAGCCGGTAGCCGGCCAGAGGAGAGGGCGTAGATCGTATCGCGGTTCGCTTGCGTCATGACCCACCGAAACGCCTCTATCGAACAGGGGTCAAGGTTTTTCAGCCGGCGCTATGATGACGATGAAAACTAATCAGGAGGCTGTTGCCATGAAGTCAAAACTCCATCCAGCCGTCGCACTCACCGCTGTGATGTTCACCACATTTGTCATGGCCATGTCTGTTGCGCCGGCGCAGGCCGCGAACGAACTCAAGCGCGCGTATCACGTCATCGCGAGCAAACAATTCGTCGATCTCACCCACAGCTTCGACGCATCGACGCCGGTGTGGTCGGGCTTCGGTCAAGCCAGGATGACTCCCGCCGCGGATCCGAAGACGCGCAAACCCTATACCATCAAGGACGACGGATTCCGCACCACGCTCTACGAATTCGTCGGCCAGTATGGCACCCACGTCGATCCGCCCGCGCATTTCGATGAAAACGGGAATACCATGGACGAGATTCCACTCAAGCAGATGATCTTGCCGCTGATCGTGCTCGATGCGACCCCGTATCTGGCGCGCGACCCAAACCACGCCTTTTCGTTGTCCGACCTGAAGGCTTGGGAGAAGAAGCACGGGCGCGTTCCGCCCGGTTCGTTCGTCGCGCTACGCACCGATATGTACAAGGATTGGGATAGCAGCCCCGAGCGCTTCAAGCGCAGTCCGTTTCCGGCCTGGGCCTTCGAGACGATCAAGTTTCTCTATGAGAAACGCCGCGCCACCGCGACCGGCCATGAATCGCTCGACACCGATACCACCGACAAGATGGATTCGGAGACGTACATTCTCCACCGCGGCCATTATCAGATCGAAGTCATGGCCAACCTCGACAAGGTGCCGCCCACCGGGGCCCTCATCGTCGTGACCTGGCCAAAGGTCCGAAAGGGTCTTGGCTTTCCGGCGCGCGCTTTCGCAATCCTGCCGTAGCCGACCTACGTCTCTAAAACATATTACGGATCGCCTGTTGTCCTCCGAGCAGCAGCAGCCCCACGAAAAAATACCGCCGGAACGTTTCCTCGCTCGCCCGTTTGCGGATGATTTGCCCGACGGCCATGCCGGCCAGCGCCGGCAGTACACAAAGCGCCGAACCGGTCGCATTTCCAAGATGCATGACGCCGTCCCGCCACAGGATCAACGCCAGTGCAATGACGCTGATTGTGAAGGACAACCCGAGCGTTTGCACCAGCTCGTCCTTGCTCAACCCGATCGCCTGGTAATAAGGCCCCGCCGGAATAACGAACACGCCTGTGCCACCCGCGACCAATCCGGTCGCCAATCCGATCAGCGGAGAAACCCAAACCTCGTGCTTTCGCGGCACCGAGAATTTCACCTTGGTAAGCCCGATGACCGCGTAGACCACGAGCGCCACGCCGAGTCCGCAGGCCGCAAGGCGCGAATTCGCGCTGGTAAGGACTCCGCCACCAAGCCAAATGCCTGCCACGCTACCCGCCATCAGCGTCCACAATCGCCGCAACAGCGCGACCAGATGCGGCCCGATCAGCATCTGCCAGACATTCGTCACGAACGTTGGGAAAATCATGATCGCCGCAGCCTCCGCGGGTGTCATGATCAGCGCCAGCAGACCGATGGAGATGCTTGGCAATCCCAGCCCAATGACGCCCTTGACCAGCCCCGCCACCAAAAAAGTGGCGATGCTCATTGCAACAACGATTTCGAGGGAAACGTCCATGCCTGATCATGCTGGGATTCGCCCGCCGCAACAATGCGCCATCCGCGAAGCCGCCATGCGTGCGCCGCGAACCGCTTCAGACTGCCGCAATCCTATCCATCAAACCCGCAGACAAGCCAAATTCGGCGGCATACACTGACATCCCAGGGGCCAAAAAGACGACAAGAGAAACGAAAGAGGAAAGCGCAATGGCCCGTGTCCTTGCATGCGTGCTCATGCTCGCAACTTTTACTTTCGCATCCGTGCGCGCCCAGCAGCTAGATACATCCCTGAGCGACAAGCAGATCGTCGCCAACATCCTCAAGGACTGCCGGGAGCTTTACGTGCGCGCGGCCGCCACATGCGCATGCGTGGATGAGCGGACACGCAACAGCCCGCATTGCGAGAAGGTCCTCAAAGATCTTCCCCCATCGTTCAAGCCGTTTTGCTCCCGCAAAGACGTAACCCTGCGCGAGGTCAGCATGTACCGTATGCAAAACGAGGGCTTCATCGACCGCAGATGTTCCAAATAAATGAGTGCCTGCGCGCCACGTCTGTTTCCACCCGAGCGTCAAACCATCACCCGCCCTATCGTCCCTTGCGTCCGCTCCTGAGGCGTCGCAGAGTTTTCCTGCCATCATGACGATGCCATCCAAACCTCCCGGCCAAAACGCCGGCCATGAAAACCGTCTCGCGCGCGAGACCTCACCCTATTTGCTGCAACACAAGAGCAACCCGGTTGCCTGGTGGCCCTGGGGCCCGGACGCTCTCACAGAAGCCAAGCGTACCAGCCGGCCCATTTTGCTGAGCGTCGGCTATGCGGCCTGTCACTGGTGCCATGTCATGGCGCACGAGAGCTTTGAGGACGATGCCACCGCAGCCGTAATGAACGAGCTGTTCGTCAACATCAAAGTCGACCGCGAGGAGCGGCCCGATATCGACCAGATCTACATGAACGCGCTGCATCTGCTGGGCGAGCAGGGCGGCTGGCCGCTCACCATGTTTCTCACCCCCGCGGGCGAGCCGGTATGGGGCGGCACATATTTTCCCAAAACCTCACGCTACGGCCGGCCTGCCTTCACCGATGTGCTGCGCGAAGTCGCCCGGCTGTTTCGCGATGAGCCCGACAAGATCGCGCAAAACCGCGCGGCGCTGATGGAGCGGCTATCCGAGGTCGCACGTCCCGCCGGCCGCGCCGTAATCGGCACCAAGGAACTCGACGCGCTCGCACGCCAAGTCGCCGGCGCCTTCGATCCCGTGCACGGCGGCCTGCGCGGCGCGCCGAAATTTCCCAACGCCGCCATGTACGAATTTCTTTGGCGCGCAGGCCAGCGCAGCAATGACCAGCGCTTCTTCGGCCTCATCGAGTACACCCTTGAGCGCATCTGTGAGGGCGGCATCTACGATCATCTCGGCGGCGGCTTCTCGCGCTATTCGGTCGATGAGAAATGGCTCGTCCCGCATTTCGAGAAGATGCTCTACGACAACGCACAACTGATGGAGCTGCTCGCGCTCACCTACCAGCGGACCAAGAACCCGCTCTATCGGGAGCGCGCGCGCGAAACGGTGGGCTGGCTGACCCGCGAAATGACCACCCCTGAAGGGGCCTATTGCGCATCCCTGGACGCCGATTCGGAAGGTGAGGAGGGCAGGTTCTACGTCTGGTCATTGGCCGAGGTGCAGCAAGTTCTGGGCGCAGAAAATGCTGCACTCTTTGCTGCACAATATGATGTTTCAGCCGAGGGAAATTTCGAGAGTCATAATATTCTCAATCGACTCAAAAGCTTACCGCGCAGCGTAGAAATCGAGGCCAAGTTGCCCATGCTGCGGTCTATGCTGCACAAACACCGGGAGACCCGCATCCGCCCCGGCCTCGATGACAAGGTTCTGGCCGACTGGAACGGCCTGATGATCGCGAGCCTCGTAAATGCAGGCTTGGCACTCGGGGAGGGGACCTGGATCGATCTCGCCGCCCGCGCCTTTGATTTTGTGCAGCGTAGCATGACCCGGAGCGACCGGCTCGGGCACTCATGGCGCGAAGGCAGACTGCTGTTTCCAGGCTTGGCTTCCGATTTCGCCGCCATGATTCGCGCAAGCCTCGCGCTGTTCGAAGCGACAGGGCAGGGGGCCTATCTCGAGCGCGCACTCGCCTGGCAGCACGCCTTCGAGACGCACTACACCAATGCCCAGACCGGCGGCTATTACCTGACGGCCGACGACGCCGAGGGGCTCATCCTGCGGCCAGCCGCCACCATCGACGATGCGACCCCCAATCCCAATTCAATCGCCGCGCAAAATCTGATTCGGCTCAGCATGCTCAGCGGGGACGACAGCTGGCGCGAACGCGTCGATCGTCTGTTCGACGGTGTGCTGGCGAGCGCATCGAAAAATCTTTTCGCTCACGCTGCACTGCTCAACGCGCTTGATCTGCGCTTGCGCGCAGCCGAGATCGTGGTGACAGGGCAGGGGGCCTTAGCCGACGCGCTGCTTGAAGCCGCGTTGAAGCTTCCCTTCCTCGACCGCATCGTGCTGCGCGCCGCTTCCGCGCAAGCTTTGCCGGCATCCCATCCGGCACAGCAAAAAATCGCCGCCGCATTGGGTGCGGCGGCTTTCATTTGCGTTGGCGAAACCTGCTCGCTGCCGGTCACCCTGCCAGAGCAGATCGTGCATACGTTGGCGGAGATGCGGAAACGCAATACGGCGTCGTCCTGAACGACACTCGCAATACAAGTGCGGCAAAAGACGGGTGCGGCAACTACGTATTCATCGACTCGAAGAACTCAGCGTTGTTCTTGGTGTTGCGCAATTTGTCGAGCAGGAAGTCGATGGCGTCCATCGTGCCCATCGGATTGAGAATCCTTCGCAGCACGTACATCTTTTTCAGCTGATCGGGCGGCGTCAGCAACTCTTCCTTGCGCGTGCCCGAGCGCGTGATGTCCATGGCCGGGAAGGTGCGCTTGTCGGCCACTTTGCGATCCAGTATGAGCTCCGAATTACCGGTGCCTTTGAATTCTTCGAAAATCACTTCGTCCATACGGCTGCCGGTGTCGATCAGCGCGGTCGCAATGATGGTGAGCGAGCCGCCTTCCTCGATGTTGCGCGCGGCGCCAAAGAAGCGTTTCGGCCGTTGCAGCGCGTTGGCGTCGACGCCGCCGGTGAGCACCTTGCCGGAAGACGGCACGACGGTGTTATAGGCGCGGCCCAGACGCGTGATAGAATCGAGCAAAATCACCACATCGCGGCCGTGCTCGACCAGGCGCTTGGCCTTTTCGATCACCATCTCGGCCACTGCCACGTGACGCGAGGCCGGCTCGTCGAAAGTCGAAGACACCACCTCGCCCTTCACCGAGCGCTGCATGTCGGTGACTTCCTCCGGCCGCTCGTCGATCAGCAGCACAATCAGGTAGCACTCGGGATGATTGGACGTAATCGCGTGCGCGATATTTTGCAGCAGCACGGTCTTGCCGGTGCGCGGCGGTGACACGATCAGCGCGCGCTGGCCTTTGCCGATTGGCGCCACGATGTCGATCACGCGCGCCGATAAATCTTTTTTCGTCGCGTCCTCGTGTTCCATCTGCAACCGCTCGTCGGGATAAAGCGGCGTGAGGTTGTCGAAGTTGATCTTATGGCGCGCCTTTTCCGGATCTTCGAAATTGATCGTGTTCACTTTCAACAGCGCGAAATACCGCTCGCCGTCTTTCGGGCTGCGGATGTGGCCATCGATCGTGTCGCCCGTACGCAACGCGAAGCGGCGGATCTGCGAAGGCGAGACGTAGATGTCGTCGGGGCCAGGTAGATAATTGGCTTCCGGCGAGCGCAGGAATCCGAATCCGTCGGACAGCACTTCGACGACGCCTTCGCCGATGATGTCGATTTCTTTTTGCGCGAGCTGTTTGAGAATCGCGAACATCAGCTCCTGCTTGCGCATGGTGCTGGCGTTCTCGATCACTTGCTCTTCGGCAAAAGCCAAAAGTTCTTGGGGAGTTTTGGACTTGAGGTCCTGCAGTTTCATTTCCCGCATACGGGGTATCCTTGGGAGAAGACCGGCGGCGTCTACAAAAATTCGACGCTGGCGGAGGGAGGGGAGGGAGTCGCAGGTCTTGGGTTGAGGCTGATTGAGAGGCCTTGGCCCGATGCGTCGGTCGGTCCGGATACGCCGGGACCGAGACTCAAATGCATCCGCCTACGTTCGGAGGGATGAATTCAACATAGGAAAATAACCGTCCAGACGCAAGGCCCGGTCAGCTCCCGGTGCAGCAATTTCGCAGTCTGGATAACGGAATCCAAATGCCGAACCGATGCCGAAAAATTTGATTTTGCATTGATATTACAGGAGTATTACAACATATTGTGCAACGCACAAAAACCATCCACGGCACGATCAAAACGGCTTTACCACCGCCAACACCACAATCGCGATCATCAACACCGTCGGGATTTCGTTGAGCACGCGATAATATTTTTGCGATCGGCGCCTGCGGTCCGCCGCGAAATCCTTGACCGAACGCACGTACACGCCGTGCACGCCCATGAGCAAAAACACCAGCACAAACTTCGCCTCGAACCAGTGCGCCCGGTACAATCCGCTCTGCCACACCAGCCACAATCCGAGCACCCAGGTCGCGATCATTGCCGGATTGATGATCAACCGCAGCAGCCGTCGCTCCATCACCTTGAAGGTTTCCGATTGCCGCGAGCCCGGATCCGCCTCGCAATGATAAACAAATAAACGCGGCAGATAGAGCATGCCCGCCATCCAGGCGATGACGGCGATGATGTGGAAGGCTTTCACCCACTCGTACATGCGAGCCTGTAGTCCTTCACGTTTGCTGCCACATACACTGCGGCGTTTGGTCTTAACCGACGGTCTCAGCCAAAGTTAAATTATGACAGGTCTTAATTCATGACAGGCCCTTGTGCCAGCGAAACAATTGCTCGTTGCACCAACTCAGCTTTTGCTGAAAGCAGCCGTATACCCTCTTTTGCATCAAACCCCATTTTCAGTGGCGATCAGCGCCATTGTTGAGTATTCTGTACTGGGGCCAAAGACATCTAGGCAGAAGACATCAAGGCAATCGTCTTTCGATCGGGGCGTGTCCTATGAATCACCCTTGGCGTGTCCGCACCGCTTGGCTCCTGGCGGCATCCTTGCTGACGATCTTTGCGGCACAGCCTGCGCGCGCACAATCAACAAAAGCCGTAGCCAAAAAGCCCGCCGTCGCGACCTGCGATCGCGCCAATTTCCGCATCATCCTCGATGTCGGCCATTCGGAAGAAGTGCCTGGCGCGATGAGCGCACGCGGCCAGCCGGAATATTCGTACAATCTCGCACTCACGCAAAAAATTCACGCCAAGCTGCAGCAAGCCGGATTCAGCAAGGTTCATCTTTTGATTACACCGGGCAAGGCAATCGCGGGCCTCGTCAGCCGCGTCAATTACGCGTCTCACAATCCGGGCGATTTGTTCCTCGCGATCCATCACGACGCCGTGCCGGATTCATTTTTGCAAAAATGGAGCTTTGAGGGCAAAGACCGTTTCTACTGCGATCGTTTCAAGGGCCATTCGATTTTCGTCTCGCAACACAATAACGAGTACAAGGAAAGCCTGCAGTTTGGCCGGCTCCTCGGCATGCAATTGAAAGCGAAAGGCTTGCAGTACGCCTCGCATTACACGGAAAAGTTCATGGGTCGCCGCCAGCGCCAGTTGGTCGATGCCGACGCCGGTGTCTACCGCTTCGACAATCTGGTCGTGCTCATGTCGACCAACATGCCCGCGGTGCTGTTCGAGGCCGGCTCGATCATCAACCGCGATGAAGAATTGCTCATGGGCAGTTCCGAGCATCAAGACACGCTCGCGTCTGCCGTGACCACGGCGGTCGAGAATTTCTGTCAAATGCAGGCGCCGCGAAAGATCGAGCAACGCATCGCCCGCCGCCAGCATGAAGCCGCCGCGAGCCCGGCGCCATCTTCTGTTTTTCCTATGCTATTTAGCGGCAGTCAGCAGTAATCAGCCGGCCCGAACGCGCCTAAGCATTTGCTCGACATGCGCAATTGGCGTCTGCGGCACAATGCCGTGACCGAGATTGAACACAAACGGTCCGCTGGCGAACGCCTCAAGCATAGCGTCAACCTCACGGTCGAGCGCCGCACCGCCGGCCACCAGCACGAGCGGATCGAGATTCCCCTGCACCGCCACGCGGCTTTGAATTCGTTCGCGGGCAAATACGCGATCGATGGTCCAGTCGAGCCCAACCGCATTGAGCTCCAGCCCACCGACATAATTCTCGAGCATCGTTCCGGCCCCGCGCGGGAAACCAATCACCCGAGCTCCGGGATGTTTACGCCGTACACCGGCGATAATCCGTTGCGTAGGCTCAATGCACCAGCGCGCAAATTCATCCGGCGGCAGCACACCGGCCCAGGTATCGAAAATTTGCACTGCATCGACGCCCGCTTTGAATTGTGCGGCCAAATAGTCCACGGAAGCTTCCACCAAAATATCGACCAACCGCGCAAAAGCGTCCGGATGCCGATAAGCGAACAATCGCGCCGGCGCCTGATCGGGTGTGCCTTCGCCCGCGACCATGTAGGTCGCAACGGTCCAGGGTGCGCCACAAAAACCAAGAAATCCCACCTTTTGCGGCAGTTCCGCTCTGACCAGCTTGATCGTCTCATAAATCGGCGCGAGCACGTTGTGTTGCACTTGATTACGGATTTTCGCTACATCGGAAGGTTCCAAAATGGGCTCGAGCCGCGGACCCT
This sequence comes from Hyphomicrobiales bacterium, assembly GCA_003169835.1. Lineage (GTDB taxonomy): Bacteria > Pseudomonadota > Alphaproteobacteria > Rhizobiales > Xanthobacteraceae > PNAI01. The sequence continues at coordinate 24,115 of PNAI01000025.1, forward strand.
CGCCGGCAACAAATTGAACAGTTCGGCCGAGCGCGTGCGGAATTACCAAAATATCCGAAAATAAAATCGCGACATCGAAATCAAACCGTTTGATCGGTTGTAGCGTCACTTCCGCCGCGAGCTTGGGCGAAAAGCAAAGCTCAAGTACACTTTCCACCTTGCCACGAATCTCGCGATATTCCGGCAGATACCGTCCTGCCTGGCGCATCATCCAAACCGGCGGCACGCGCTGACGAACGCCATCAAGAACATTCAGGAACGGTTTTTTGGTTGATGATTCGATCACAGCACGCTTCTACAATCTATTAGATCTAGATTCTATTGTAGTAGTGTATTGGACACCTCATTGGACTCATGACTCGTACTTCACATCCGGTCCACAACGCTCAGGCTTTTCCCCGCTGTTCCAAAAGCGCAACGCACACACCATGCGATCACATATTAAGCCGCATTCTCAATGCGTAAGGACCGTCATGCGAAATTCATTCACATCCAGTTTTGCAATCTCTTTAGATACGTCCTGCGGCCTTGCTTTCGTCTCCCATCCGCATGCGTGTGGACACAAAACCACGTTATCAACGCGCAGCGCTTGCGCTCCTGTCAAAGCCATGGCCTCCTCCCCACCAATGCACCGCTTATCCCCTTAAGAGACCATGACAACACGCGGCGAGAGCTATTTTCATCTTCATCTGGTTTCGGACGCGACCGGAGAAACTCTTATCACGGTCGCAAGGGCTGCAGCCGCCCAATATTCCAGCATGTCGCCGGTCGAGCATATGCACCCGCTAATCCGCACCCAAAAGCAGCTCGATCGCGTACTGTCTGCAATCGAAGAATTTCCCGGCATCGTGCTCTACACGCTGCTCGAGCACGAACTCGCTAAACAGCTCGAGGATAAATGCCGCAAGCTTGGGCTGCCTTTTCTATCAATCCTCGGCCCCGTGCTGCAATTGTTTCATTCTTATCTCGGAGGCGAAACAAAGCCGCGCGTCGGCGCCCAGCACGTACTCAATGCCGAATATTTCAAGCGCATCGATGCGCTCAACTACACCATGCTGCATGACGATGGTCAGCATACCGATGGACTTGAAGAAGCCGACGTGGTGCTGGTTGGCGTCTCACGCACGTCGAAAACGCCGACCTCGATCTACCTCGCCAATCGCGGCGTGAAAACGGCCAACGTGCCGTTGGTGCCGGGCGTGCCGACACCGCCCCAACTCGAGCACCTTACGCAGCCACTGGTCGTGGGGCTCTTTGCGAGCCCCGAACGGATTGTGCAGATTCGTCAAAATCGCCTGCTGGGACTGAAGGCCGAGCAAGACGCCGATCAATACATCGACAAACATGCGGTTGCTGAGGAGGTCGCGTTCTCACGCAAATTGTGCGGCAAGCACAATTGGCCAAGCATCGACGTCACGCGGCGCTCCATCGAAGAAACCGCCGCCGCCGTGATGACGCTGCTCGCCGATCGCCGCCGGCTGCCGGCGTCGTGACCATGCCGCTGTGGCTGGACGATCAACCACTCGTGCTCGCTTCGGGTAGCGCAGTGCGGCGCTTGCTGCTTGAAGCCGCCAGCATTCCGGTTGAAGTCTGCCCCTCATCGATCGACGAACGCGCCATCGAAGCGCGTGCCAATCTCTCCTCCGCCGGCGAAATCGCGGTGTTGCTGGCGCGCGAGAAAGCGCTCGCCGTTGCTGCGGGCAAGGCAGGGCGGCTGGTGTTGGGCGCGGATCAGACGCTCGCGCTTGGCGCGCAGCGGTTTTCCAAACCCACCGATCGAAGCTCGGCACGCGAGCAGCTTTCGGCACTGCGCGGCTGCACGCACGAGCTGCACAGTGCCATTGCCGTCGTCCGTAACGGAGAAATTCTGTTCGAACACGTTTCCTCGGCGCGCCTGACCATGCGTGCGTTTTCCGACAAATTCCTCGACGACTACCTCGACAAAGTCAGCCCGGCCGCGACCACCAGCGTCGGCGGCTATCAGCTCGAAGGCGCCGGCGTGCAATTGTTCGAGAAGATCGAAGGCGATAATTCAACCATCCTCGGCCTGCCGCTCTTGCCGCTGCTCGCCTGGTTGCGCCGGCAGGGCGCGCTCCGTACATAAGCTGCGCGCGGAAGAATAATATGGCGGCGATCATGTTTGTCATTGGTCTCACCGGCTCGATCGGAATGGGCAAGACCACGACGGCGCAGCTGTTCGCCGAAAAAAACGTACCTGTGCACGATGCCGACGCCATTGTGCATCTGCTTTACGAAGGTGAAGCGGTGGCGGTGATCGAAGCGGCATTTCCCGGCACCACGAAAAATTACAAAGTCGATCGCTCGGCGCTTGGCCAGCGCATCGTCGGCAACGCCGATGCCCTGCGGCGGCTGGAGGCGATCGTGCATCCGCTGGTGCGCCATGCGGAGACGCAGTTCCTCGAAAAAGCCCTAAATTCCGGCGCTAAAGTGGCCCTGCTCGATATTCCGCTGTTATACGAAACCAATGGCGATCAGCGCGTCGACGCCGTGGTCGTGGTCACAGCGCCGGCGGAAGTGCAGCGTGCGCGTGTGCTGGAGCGCGGTATCGATTCGGCTCAGCTTGAGGCGCTGCTAGCGCGACAGCTGCCCGACGCCGAAAAACGCCGCCGTGCGGATTTTGTGGTCGACACCTCGCGCGGCATTGAATCGGCCCGCGCGCAGGTGCAAGACATTCTCTCGGCCGTCGCGAAAATGCCCAAGCGGCGAAAATGATTAGAACGCGATCCAACGACTGACGAAACCTGAGGCCAGATGCGCGAAATTGTATTCGATACCGAAACCACCGGCCTCGATCCCAGCCAAGGACACCGGCTGATCGAGATTGGCTGCATCGAGCTGGTCAATCGCATCCCGAGCGGAAACACTTTCCATTGCTACGTTAACCCGGAGCGCGATGTTCCCGCCGAAGCCTTCGCGATTCACGGGCTCAATTTGGAGTTTCTCAAGGACAAGCCCGTGTTCGCCACGGTGGTTGACGAACTGCTCGCGTTTCTCGCCGACGATCCGCTGGTGGCCCACAACGCGCTTTTCGATCTCGGCTTCCTCAATGCTGAGTTGGAGCGCGCGGCCCGGCCCGCGCTGACGCGCGACCGCATCGTCGACACGTTGCTGCTGGCACGCCGCAAACATCCCGGCAGCGCCAATCGTCTCGACGATCTTTGCACGCGCTACAAGATCGACCATTCGCGTCGGACCAAACACGGCGCTCTGCTCGATGCCGAACTACTCGCCGAGGTCTATTTGGAGTTGATTGGTGCGCGCCAGGCACTCCTCGGTCTGGCGGATGTTGCGCCCGACAAAGTCGACACGCGTGGCGCTAACGCAATCGTTCGCGCCCGCCCGCAGCCGCTGACACCGCATCTGTCTGCGGCGGAGCGCACCATGCACCGCGAATTCGTGGCGACGCTGGGATCAAATTCGGTGTGGCGCGATTATCTGTCCGCGAAATCGACGGACGACAGCGCCTGAACTTTAAGTTCGATCTGAATTCAAAATCTGAAACGTATTGATCAGGTTAGCGGCGCGGGCGGCTGCGGCTGCGCTTGTTCCATTTTCTGCCGATAGAGTGAAACGAAATCGACCGGCTCGATCAGGAACTGCGGGAAACCGCCGTTGCGCACGACCGCCGCGACAATCTCGCGTGCAAACGGAAAGAGCAACCGCGGACATTCGATCATGACCACCGGATGCATGCTGTCTGGTGGGACGTTGTGAATGCGGAATATGCCGGCAAACGCAAGGTCGAAACTGAACAAGACGGCGCCGGCGGCCTCAGCCTTGCCTTCAAGTTTGAGCTCGACCTCGACATCGGATCCACCGGCCACGGGATTGGCGGCGACGTTGATCTGAAGATTGACAGTCGGCTGCTGGCCAGGATTGAGCGAACCCGGCGCGTTAGGATTTTCGAACGAGAGATCCTTGATGTATTGCGCAAGGACGTTGAGTTGCGGCAGCTGATTTTGATCTTGCGCTGGGCCACCGGTTTGGCCGCCGTTTGTCATGCTCATTGGACCCTCTGGCGTGTTGTTGCGCGCCGCTCTTATTCGGCGCTGTGGCTAACACAGCGCCTCCTGCGGGACAAGAACGCCTCACGGCCGATCTGATCTACCACGCTGGTTTTCGAGCTTTCGGTCGGGCACTTCCTGCCACTCGCCGGCATCGAGATCGACCACCGCCTTTTTCGGTTGCTCACGCAGACCCATAGTGCTGCGAAATGCCCTTGCGCACCAATTTCGAACCGGTCCGAGCAACAGAAGTGTTCCAATCGCATCGGTGATGAATCCGGGCAACACCAGCAAAATACCGCCCAGAATGACTAAAAACCCATCGGGATTGGCCTCGATTCCCGCCTCGATGCCGGACATGCCGCCGCCGGAGACGCTACGAAAAAGGGCAATCCGCCTTTGCCCGGCCCAACGCAGGACCGTAAATCCCGCAGTTGTCGTGGCCAGCATGATTAAAAGCGCCCAGCCCAGCCCGATGCTGGCGGCAACCAGGATGAAAACGCCAATTTCCGCAACCGGCAACGCCAGAAGCCCAATTAGAATCCACTTTACCATGGCCTTCGTTCCAATCGCTGCGAGGTTGGCGCGGGGGTGGGGATCGTTTAAAGTCAATTATTAAGATACGGCTGGTCCCCAAAAGCGCCTCGGGTTAGCCAAAGTCGTATGCTAACACTATAGAAGCGGAACCGGCCCCAGTATCGCGGCAAGACGACCGCGGAGCGCCTGTCCCGTCACGGCTTTTGGGAGCATGTGAGAAGTGTTGTTCGATATTTATACCATCATCTTTTTGGCGCTGGCGGTGTTCATTTTTCTCCGGCTGCGCAGCGTGCTTGGCCAGCGCACGGGCCGAGAACGGCCGCCTTACGATCCCTATGCCCCGAGCGATGCGGTGCGTACCGCCACGACCGAAAAGGTTGTCGCGTTACCCGGCCGCGCGCCGGACGCTTCCCAAGCACCGAGCGAACCCGCCGAACCGGTGGACCGTTGGAAAGGCATCGCCGAGCAAGGCTCTATGCTTGCCGCCGGTCTCGACGCCATAGTGCGCGCGGACAAGGAATTCAACACCGAGCATTTTATTGTCGGCGCGCGCGCCGCTTACGAAATGATCGTCACCGCCTTTGCCGCCGGCGATCGCCGTGCGCTCAAAAACCTGCTCTCGCGCGAAGTTTACGAGGGATTCGAAACGGCCCTCCGCGACCGCGAGACGCGCGGTGAAACTGTCGAGACCAAGTTCGTAGCGATTGCGGCCGCCGATATCATCAATGCCGAAATGCGCACACAGACCGGACAGGTTACGATTCGTTTTATCTCCCAGCTCATCTCTGTCACGCGCGATAAGTCCGGCGCGGTCATCGACGGCAATCCTGACAAGGTGAGCGACGTCACCGATGTGTGGACATTCGCGCGCGATATTTCTTCAAGCGATCCCAACTGGAAACTGGTCGCCACCGAAGCCGGACAATGAACGGAACGCGTTGGTCTATTCGCGCTAGCTATGGACGGCTTGCGGGAGCCGCAATTGGGCTATTCGCCGGTGCGGCTGCGTTGGCGAATGAGCCCGAAGCGTTCCGGCTGTCCAACACGCAGTTCGAAACCGTGGCGTGGTCGGAGATCGACGGCTGGACCACCGATGACACGGCGGCCGCGTTCGCCACCTATCTCAACAGCTGCAAGGTCATGGTGCGCGGCGTTCCCGCCGGCCGCGAGCGCTCCGATTTTTATGCCGCGCTGCAATCGGTTTGCCGCCGCGCGATCAACGCGCACCCGCGCGATGCCGCGGCTGCGCGCGCCTTCTTCGAAGCGAATTTCCGTCCCATGCGCATCGCTCCGCTCGGCGAGAGCAACGGATTTCTCACCGGCTATTACGAACCGATCATCGCAGGCTCGCGCGTTGCGACCGACGAATACAAAGTGCCGATATATCGCACGCCGCCCAATCTCGCGCTGCGCGTGCCGCGCAAGAAAGTCGCGGTGGCAAGCGTGGCCAAGACCCACTGGCGCCGCTTCGCGCATCGCGCTTCGAACTTCTACTACGACCGTACCGCCATCGAGGAGGGCGCGCTGTCCGGCCGCAATCTCGAAATCTGCTGGCTGAAGGATCCGACCGATTTGTTTTTCGCGCAGATTCAAGGGTCGGCGCGCATCAAGCTTGCCGACGGCTCAGTGATGCGTCTCAACTACGACAGCCACAACAGCATGCCCTATACGCCGATTGGCCGCATCCTGATCGAGCGCAATATCGTGCCGAAGGACGAGATGTCGATGGACCGCATCCGCGATTGGATGCAGGCCAATCCGGAAGAGGGCAAGGAACTGCGCCGCCGCAATAAGTCGTTCGTGTTCTTCCGCGAGACCGGTCTTGCGGACCACGAGGAGCCGACCGGCGCGCAGGGTATCTCGCTCACGCCCGGTCGCTCGATTGCGACCGATAAAAATATCCATGTCTACGGCACGCCGTTCTTCATCGAAGCCGAGCTTCCGATCGAAGGCGAAAAGTCGATTACGAAATTTCGGCGCTTGATGGTGTCGCAGGACACCGGCGGTGCGATCCTTGGGCCCGCACGCGCCGACCTCTATTGGGGCGCCGGTGACGAGCCCGCCCATATTGCCGGGCGCATCCGCCATCCGGGACAGTTCACCATGTTGATCCCGCGCGAGATCGATCCGGTGCTTGCAGCCGCCCGCACGCCTCTGCCGCGCCCGCGGCCCATGTTCGCGAAGATCGAAGAAAAGCGGGAAAATACCTCCGAGAAGCCTGCGCAAGAAGAAAAGAAACAAGAGCAAAAGAAAATCGATCAAAAGAAAAAAGAAGCGAACACCGGGCGCAAGTCCGAGCATACGCAATGAGCAGAGGCGGCCGGGGGCTGCGCGACGAAGAGCGCGAATTGTGGACCGGTATTACCCGCTCGATAAAACCGCTTAAGCCGCAAACCCAATCCGAGCCTGAATCCCCGGTTCGCCCGCTACGCAAAGCCGGCATCAAATCTAAATCCGCGCTCCAGCCCGCGCCTGCTGCCATTGCCGCAACACCGGCAAAACCCGCGAAACCCACAAGCCCGCGACTGCCTGCGCTCGCACCGCTCGGACGGCGGGACAAGCAGCGTCTCGCCCGCGGCACCCAATCCATCGACGGACGGCTTGATCTGCACGGGCGCACGCAGACCCAGGCGCATGACGCCTTATTCCGATTCCTACGTAACGCTCAAAGCCGCGGCGCCAAGAATGTTCTCGTCATCACCGGCAAGGGCGCGCGCGGTTCTGATGGCGAGCGCGGTGTGCTCAAGCGCCAAGTGCCGCTGTGGTTGGGATTGCCGGAATTGCGCGGCCTGGTCGTCGGCTTCGAACAAGCCCACGTCGGCCACGGTGGGCAGGGCGCGCTCTATGTGCGTCTGCGCAAATCTAAAGAATAAATCGACTCAAATCCGCGTTCTTGGCGAGATCGCCGACATTTTTGTGCACATATTCCGCATCGACTGTCACTGTCTCGCCCGCGCGATCGGTGGCGGAAAACGAAATCTCGTCCAGCACGCGCTCCATCACAGTTTGCAAGCGCCGCGCGCCGATATTCTCAATGGCCGAGTTGACCCCGACGGCGACATCGGCAATCGCATCGATAGCATCTTCCGTGATGTGAAGCGTCACGCCTTCCGTGGCCATCAGCGCGATATATTGCTTGATCAGCGACGCCTCGGGCTCGGTGAGAATTCGGCGAAGGTCGTCGCGCGTGAGCGGCTTTAACTCCACACGGATCGGTAGCCGCCCCTGCAGCTCCGGCAGCAGGTCCGACGGCTTCGAAACATGAAACGCGCCCGATGCGATGAACAAGATATGATCGGTCTTCACCGCGCCGTGTTTGGTGGAAACGGTCGTGCCCTCGATCAGCGGGAGAAGATCGCGCTGCACGCCCTCGCGCGAGACATCGCCGCCGACGCGGCCGTCGCGCGCGGTGATTTTATCAATCTCATCCAGAAACACGATGCCGTTGTTCTCGACCGCTTTGATGGCTTCCTGCACGAGTTGCTCTTGATCGAGCAGCTTGTCGGATTCCTCGTTGACCAGAATTTCATGCGACTCGTGCACCGTGACGCGCCGTGTCTTGGCGCGCCCGCCGAGTTTGCCGAAAATATCGCCGATATTGATTGCGCCCATCTGCGCGCCCGGCATGCCGGGAATCTCGAACATCGGCATCCCGCCGCCCGACGCCTGCACTTCGATTTCGATCTCCTTGTCGTTGAGCTCGCCCGCGCGCAGTTTTTTTCGGAAACTGTCGCGGGTGCTGGCGCTGGCATTGGCGCCGACCAGCGCATCGACCACGCGCTCCTCGGCCGCGAGCGCGGCGCGCGCCTGCACGTCCTTGCGCTTCTTCTCGCGCATTTGCGCAATCGCGATTTCGAGCAAGTCGCGCACGATCTGCTCCACGTCGCGGCCGACATAGCCCACCTCCGTGAACTTGGTCGCCTCCACTTTGAGGAATGGCGCGTTGGCGAGCCGTGCCAGCCGCCGCGAGATCTCAGTCTTTCCCACGCCCGTGGGCCCGATCATCAGGATATTTTTCGGCAACACTTCCTCGCGCAGTTTGTCGTCGAGCTGCAGCCGCCGCCAGCGGTTGCGCAGCGCGATCGCGACCGCGCGCTTGGCGTCGTTCTGGCCGATGATGAACCGGTCGAGCTCAGAGACGATTTCGCGGGGGGAAAAGTCGGTCATGCGGTCGCTATATTGGAGGACGCGCGGGTTAATGCAATCCCGCACCGGCCTGCCAATGGCGGATGGCATCGAACGGATGGACCAGCATGATGACGTTGAGCGTCAGATTGTCGCGAATCCACCACGCCAGCCCCACCTCGATGACCGCAGCGGCGGCAATGACCAGCCAGACCGGAAGCAGGCTCGCGAGCCCAAATCCGGCAATCATGGCAACATTATCGGAAACCGAGTTGACGATGCTGTCGCCGTAGTAATCGAGCGAGATGGTCCCGGCGCGATAGCGGTTGATGATGAAATCGGTATTTTCCAGAATTTCCCAGGCGCCCTCTACCGCGATCGCGAGTACGAGCCTTAGAGCCAACGGCGCGCGCGGCAGCACAAGCCAGGCGGCAAAATAGAATATGAAACCATGCAGCACATGGGAGAAACTGTACCAATCCAAAATGTGCTGGGAATTCTCCGAGCTGTTCACGACGCCGTGCCACAGCTTGATCGTCCCGCAGATACACATAGGTACGCGGCCCATGGCCAACAGCACGAGCGCTTGCGCAACGATCAGCGCCAGCCCGGCCAGCAAATAATTCCGCAAGGGCACGCGGACGAGCGCGCTCACGTCTTGAGCGACTCGATGGTGATGTTGCGGTTGGTGTAGACGCAAATATCCGCCGCGATATCGAGCGACTTGCGGACGATGGCTTCCGCGTCCAGTGGTCCGTCGGCAAGCGCGCGCGCAGCGGCGAGCGCATAGTTGCCGCCCGAGCCGATGCCCATGACGCCCGCTTCGGGCTCGAGCACGTCGCCGGTGCCCGTCAGCACAAGCGAGACCTCCTTGTCGGCGACGATCATCATGGCTTCGAGCCGGCGCAGATAGCGATCGGTGCGCCAGTCCTTGGCAAGCTCGACCGCAGCGCGCGTGAGTTGCCCGGGATATTGCTCGATCTTGGCCTCCAGTCGCTCGAACAGGGTGAAGGCGTCGGCTGTGGCGCCGGCGAAGCCGCCGATCACGTCGCCCTTGCCCAGCCGGCGCACCTTCTTGGCATTTGATTTGACGACCGTCTGACCGATGGTCACCTGCCCGTCGCCGCCGATCACCACCAGCCCGCCTTTGCGGACGGTCAGGATCGTCGTGCCGTGCCAAAGTTCGCCTTGAGCGCTTTGCATGCGTTTTGGTCCTTCGCGATCGGCAAAATTTAGGGATCGCTCAGCCTAATTGCAAACTTCGAGAGTGGCGAAGCCCGCCAACCCCTGTTAAAAGTGCCCTCGTTCAAACCGAGAGAAGGTTCTAAATGGCCCGCGGCCGCAAACGCATCGCGAAAGGTTCCAATCGAACGCCTGCGAAATCGCGCAAGGTTTTGGCGCGCAAATCCTTGTCGCGAGTGGCGTCAGTCAAGCGCATCACCAAGGAAACCGCCATCGAAGTCGCAGTTGACCTCGATGGCAAGGGCCGCTCGTCGATTTCGACCGGCATCGGATTCCTCGACCATATGCTCGATCTGCTCGCGCGCCATTCGCGGATCGACATCACGGTCGCGGCCAAGGGTGATCTGCACATCGACCACCACCACACCACCGAGGACGTCGGCATCGCGCTCGGCCAGGCGGTCAAGCAGGCGCTCGGCGATATGAAGGGAATTACGCGTTACGCGGACGTGCATGTACCGATGGACGAGGCGCTCACCCGTGCGGCGATCGACATATCCGGCCGGCCGTTTCTAGTGTTCAAGGCGACGTTCATCCGCGACAAGGTCGGCGCCTTCGACACCGAACTGGTGCAGGAATGGTTTCAGGCTTTCGCCATGAACTCAGGTATGACGCTGCATGTCGAAACGCTTTACGGCACCAACGACCATCATATTGCCGAATCTTGTTTCAAGGCTCTTGCGCGCGCATTGCGCGCGGCCTTGAGTATCGATCCGCGCGCCGCCGGCGAAGTGCCTTCGACCAAGGGCACGCTGGGCGGGTAGTCAAATAAAAGTCGGCCGACAAAGGCCAGAGAACGGACATGACGATCTACACTGTGCACGCGCCGCCGCCCAAGGCGGACGACATTGCGCTCGATCCGGAGCGCTTCGAATTCATCCGCGACGGCTTCGGCTTCTGGGCCTTCGTGTTCGCGCCGCTTTGGATGCTGTGGCGTAGGCTTTGGCTCGTGCTGTTGTTCTACGTTGCTATCGTTGCGGTGCTCGAGGGTGCGCTGTGGTTCATCAGAGCGACCCCCACGACGCGCGGCGCCGTCGTATTGCTGATCTCGCTTCTGGTCGGGTTCGAAGCGGCGACCTTGCGCCGCTGGAAACTTCAACGCAAAGGCTGGCGTCAGCTCGGCGTCGTGGCTGGCGACAACTATGAAGCCGCCGAGCGGCGCTTCTTCGACACCTGGGTAGCGCATATGCCGGGCGCCCAAGCGCCGGTCGCCCCGCCGACAAATTCCCCGAACATGTCGCCGAACATGCGCGTGCCACAGGACACCTCCGACATCATCGGCCTGTTCCCCGAGCCCCAATCGCGTCAATGAGTGTTGCAATCGTCGATTACGGTTCGGGCAATCTGCACTCGGCAGCCAAGGCCTTCGAGCGCGCCGCCCGCGAGAGCGGACACGATCAGCCGATCGTGGTCACGCGCGATCCCGATGTTGTCCGCAGAGCCGACCGCGTGGTGCTGCCCGGCGTCGGTGCTTTCGCCGAATGCCGCCGCGGCCTCGACAATGTTCCGGGCATGGTTGCGGCCTTGAAAGAAACCGTACGCGACAACGGCCGGCCTTTCCTCGGCATCTGCGTGGGCATGCAGCTCATGGCCGAGCGCGGCCGCGAGTACCAGGTGACGGAGGGCTTGGGCTGGATACGTGGCGAAGTCGACAAGATCACGCCCGACAGTCATAAGCTGAAAATCCCGCACATGGGCTGGAACACGCTGCATGTGCTCAACGCCCACCCGTTACTCGAGGGCATCCCGCTTGGACCTGATGGTCTGCATGCCTATTTTGTGCACTCCTATCACCTTAAAGCCGCCGATCGCTCCGACCTCATGGCGCAGACCGAATACGGCGGCCCGGTGACCGCGATCGTTGCGCACGGCACGGCGGTAGGGACGCAGTTTCACCCGGAGAAAAGCCAGCACCTGGGCCTTGCGTTGATCGCAAATTTTCTCAAATGGAAGCCGTAAGTTTGGGCACGCAATCGTGGCCCATTGACCGATAGAATGGTTGCTAGGCCAGTGGCCGACGTAACGTGAGCGAGACCCGCGTGATTCTCTTTCCCGCCATCGATCTCAAGGACGGCCTGTGCGTCCGCCTCCAGCAGGGCGACATGGCGCGCGCAACCGTGTTCAGCCGCGACCCGGCGGCACAGGCGCACGCCTTTGAGCGAGAAGGATTTCGCCATCTCCACATCGTCGACCTCGATGGTGCATTTGCCGGCAAGCCGATGAATGTGACTGCGGTCGAGCGCATTTTGGAGACGGTCGGTCTGTGCGTGCAGCTCGGCGGCGGCATCCGCAGCATGGCGACCATCGAAGGCTGGCTGGAGAAGGGCGTCAATCGCGTCATCATCGGCACAGCGGCCGTGCGCGATCCTGCTCTGGTGACGGAAGCCGCGCGAAAATTCCCCAAGCGCGTTGCCGTCGGCCTCGATGCGCGCGACGGCAAGGTCGCGGTTGAAGGCTGGGCCGAGACTTCAGAGCTCACCGCGCTCGACATCGCGCGCCGCTTCGAGGACGCCGGCGTTGCTGCGATCATCTACACTGACGTTGCGCGCGACGGCATGCTCAAGGGTCTCAACCTCGACGCTACCATCGCGCTCGCCGAAGCCATCTCGATTCCGGTGATCGCGTCCGGCGGACTTGCCTCGATTGAGGACGTGAAGCGCCTGATCGAACCGCGCGCGAAAAAACTCGAAGGCGCCATCGCCGGCCGCGCGCTCTACGATGGACGTCTCGATCCGGCCGAAGCGCTGAAAATGATTCGCGACGCACGCGCGAAGAAGTGAGCTGCGATGTTCAAGGTCCGCGTCATCCCTTGTCTCGATGTGAAGGACGGCCGCGTCGTTAAGGGCGTCAACTTCGTCAATCTGCGCGACGCCGGCGATCCGGTCGAGGCTGCTATCGCGTATGACGCCGCTGGCGCCGACGAGCTGACATTCCTCGACATCACCGCGAGCCACGAAAACCGTGACATTATTCTTGACGTTGTGCGCCGCACGGCGGAAGCTTGTTTCATGCCGCTCACCGTCGGCGGCGGCGTGCGCACGGTGGACGATATCCGAAAATTACTCTCTTCCGGCGCCGACAAGGTCTCGATCAACACGGCGGCCGTTGCCAAACGCGCCTTCGTGCAGGAAGCGGCGGAGAAATTCGGCGATCAATGCATCGTGGTCGCGATCGACGCCAAGAAAGTATCCAAGCCGGGCGCGGCCGATCGGTGGGAAATCTTCACCCATGGCGGCCGCAATCCTACCGGGCTTGAAGCGGTCGCCTACGCCAAGGAAGTCGTGGCGCTGGGTGCCGGCGAAATCCTGCTCACCTCCATGGACCGCGACGGCACCAAGCAGGGCTTCGACCTTGGGTTGACGCGCGCGGTGGCGGATGCGGTGTCGGTGCCGGTGATCGCCTCAGGCGGCGTCGGCACGCTTGAGCACATGGTCGAAGGCATCCGCGAGGGCCATGCCACGGCGGTGCTGGCGGCCTCGATCTTTCATTTCGGCGAGCACAGCGTGCGGGAGGCAAAGCTTTTCATGGCCCGCGCCGGCCTGCCCATGCGGCTCGATCCATAATTTTCCTCCCCGGCGGCGGGAAAGAGGTGTTATGGGGAACGCGGCCATGAAGAGAGGGCCAAGAAACTAGCCATGAATAACAAGCCATGAGCAAGTTCACGCTTGTCGATTTGGAAAACCGGATCAAGGAGCGCGCTGCCGCCAGCGCCGAGGAATCCTATACCCGCAAATTGCTCGACCGCGGTGTTGCCCAATGCGCCAAGAAATTCGGCGAAGAGGCGGTAGAAGCCGTGCTCGCCGCCGTTGCCGAGGACCGCGAGCGGGTGATCGCTGAGAGCGCGGACGTGCTTTATCATCTGCTCGTCGTGCTGCATGCGCGCGGCGTCACGCTTGCCGAAGTCGAGGCGACGCTTGGCGCGCGCAGCACAAAATCCGGGCTTGCGGAGAAGGCCTCGCGTCCGCCCAAATAAGCGCCACCCTAATCGTCGACGACGGAACATCGCATGGAGCAGCGCACCGACGACGGACTTTCGCCCTACCGCATCTATACGCGTGCGCAATGGGCGGCGTTGCGCGACGACACGCCGATGACGCTCACGTCGGTCGAAGTCGCGCAGATGCGTTCGGTGCACGATCGGCTCGACATGGCCGAAGTCGAAGAAATTTATCTGCCGCTCTCCCGCTTACTCTCGCTCTACGTCGCGGCGACCCAGCGGCTGCACCGCGCACAACAACGCTTCCTCGGCACCGAGGACGCGAAAGTACCCTACATCATCGGCGTTGCAGGCTCCGTCGCGGTCGGCAAATCCACCACGGCGCGCGTGCTCCAGGCGCTGCTCGCGCGTTGGCCCAACGTACCCAAGGTCGATCTCATCACCACCGACGGATTTTTGTTTCCCAACGCCGTGCTCGAGCGCGAACAGCTCATGGAGAAGAAGGGATTCCCCGAGAGCTACGACCTGCCTGCGCTGTTGCGCTTTCTCTCCGACATCAAAGCCGGGCGGCGGCCGGTGCGCGCGCCGATCTATTCGCACTTGATCTATGACGTGATGCCGAACGAAACCATCGAGATCGACCGCCCCGAGATTTTAATCGTCGAAGGCTTGAACGTGCTGCAGACCGGCCGGCTCCCGAAAGAGGGCAAAGCCATTCCCTTCGTCTCGGATTTCTTCGATTTTTCGGTCTATCTCGATGCCGACGAGGAAGTGCTCAAGAACTGGTACGTCAATCGTTTCCTTGCCTTGCGCGGCACGGCGTTCGCCAATCCGAAATCATACTTCCATCGCTATTCGCGCCTGTCTGACGCCGAGGCAAGCGCGACCGCAACCTCGATCTGGTCGCGCATCAATCTCGTCAATCTGCACGAAAATATCCTGCCCACCCGTCAGCGCGCCGATCTCATCCTCAAGAAAGGCGCAAGCCATCTGGTGGAAGATGTCGCCCTGCGCCGGTTGTAAGAACGCCGCTTCGCCTTATACGGTCGGAATGAAATGCGCGTGGTAGCGCCGGCTGATGGACGCGACCGGAAGCACGATCAGCACGTCCGTCGTTCCGAATTGATAATCGAGTACGGCGCCATCGCCGATATACGCCCCTAGCCGCAGATAGCCTTTGATCAGCGGCGGCAGTGCGCGCAAGGCCGCTTTCTGGTCGATCGCGTTCTTCGGCATCCGGTTCATTTCGACATAGCGATGCGGCAGCGCGGTGGTGCGCCACTCTTCCGGCGCGCGCGCGAAATGATGCAGGAACGACAGCAGCATTTTCAGACGATCCGGATCGGTACCATCGAGACTGGCGCAGCCGATCATCACATCCGGCCGCGTCCGCGACACATACGCGCCGATGCCGTGCCACAAAAGCTCCAGCGTGCGCTTGTTGCGATAGGGTTCCAATACGCATGAGCGGCCTAGCTCGAGAAATTTCATTTTCTCATGGCGCGCGCACAATCCGCGGATATCGAACTCGCTCGCGCTGTAGAAACCGCCGTGCGGTTCCGCCACTTCCTGCCGCAACAGCCGGTAGGTGCCGACCACGGCCGGCGCGCGTCGCAGCCGGCTTTTCATCTGTGGGGCATGATCGATGACCAGCAGATGATCGCACAGCGGATCGAACGCATCGACGTCGCGCCGCGCGAGTTTCGTCGCCGCATCCGCAATCGCGCCGCCTTCCTTGTAGAAAATCCGATAGCGCAACTTTTGCGCCTGCCGCACTTCGGCGGCCTTCTGCGCGAGCCGCACTTCAAGCGAGCCCATCCATCCCAGCGTCTGCGGATGCTCGTTCCGCCGCTCGTGGATCACCCGGCCGCTATAGGCCCGCAACGTCGGCAACAGCCCGGCAACGGCCGCCGGAGTTGCCCAAAAACTATCGAGCAGACGCCGAGGCAACGTCGTGTGAGCGCGGCTAAGCATGTTCGATTGGTCCCCTTGTCGCGCCGTCGCTTTCAATCAGCGAAATTGGAATGATTCGGCCATACCCCGATGGCAATCCATAGAGCATGACCCTGGCGCAGAATTATGACAATGGGGTGGAGACCGCCAATCACGCGGCCATTTGGGCCGCTTTTGACAGCAAATTCAAGACCGCCAGAAGTTGCTCGCGATCGAGCGGCTTGACCAGGAAACTATCCATGCCGGCCGCCAAACACGCCTCTCGGTCTTCGCTGAACGCATTCGCAGTGAGCGCGATAATGGGCGTGCGCCGGCCGGTTTCTGTTTCCGCGGCACGGATTCGCCGCGTGGCCTCAAGCCCGTCGATTCCGGGCATGTGCAGATCCATGAGCACAAGGTCATACGGCGCCCCGGCCGAGCGTGCCGTTCGCCAAGCATCGAGCGCCATCGTGCCATTCGCGGCGCCGGTCGGCCAATGGCCGAGTTTCGCGATCAGCGAACGGGCGAGCAGCGCATTGATTTTGTTGTCTTCGGCGATCAGGATTTTGAAACCCTTGCGCGCGTCCGCCGTCTTCGCGTCGGGTTGCTCATCGATTGCGGATGCGCTTGTAAGGACGGCGCCTTCGAACGTGTTGCTCGCAACGAGTTGCGTTTTCAGCGAGGCAGCGCGCACCGGTTTCACCAGATAGCCCGTGAAGCCCGCATCCTTGAGCGCGGCCAATCCCTGCCGTTCGCTCGGCGTCACCAGCACGATCCGTCGCGCAGGCTTGTTTCCGATCTTTGCCGCAAACGACGCCGTGACCGCTGAGCCAAGCGCGTGGTCGACAATCACCGCATCCCAAGCCTGCTCCTGCAGCGACTCAGCGGCGGTTGTTTCCGGTGCGATCAGAATGCGCGCCCCCCAGCGTGACAGCCGGCGCGCCAAGAGCGAAGCCGCGACCGATGTTGGCGCGACAATGAGCACATTCGAAGCAGCGAGCTCCGGCGCGACAAAAATCGGCTCATCCGTATCGGCGCGCTTAAGTGTCATGGCGACGCGGAATGTCGCGCCCTGACCGGGGATGCTCTCGACGTCGATACTGCCGCCCATGTGCTCGACGATGCGCTTGGAGATGGCGAGTCCAAGCCCTGTGCCGCCGAACTTGCGCGTCGATCCGGAATCCGCTTGCTCGAAATCGAGGAAAATGCGCACCCGCTGCTCCGGCATGATCCCGATACCGGTGTCGCGCACCAGGAAGACCACCTCGTCAGGCTGCGCCCCGCGTTCAACGATGACGCTCACACCGCCCACTTCAGTGAATTTGATCGCGTTGCCGGCGAGGTTCAGCAGCACCTGGCGCAGCCGCGCGTCGTCGCCCATCATGCACGCCGGCAGCCGCTCATCCACATCGGAAGCGATCTCGATCCCCTTGGCTTGCGCGCGCGGTCCGAGCAGTTCGACCACCTCTTCGATCAGCGTGAAGAGACTGAATGGCCGCGCCGCCATCTCGAGTTTTCCGGCCTCGATCTTGGAAAAATCGAGAATCTCCTCGATCAGCGAAAGCAAGGCATCGCCGGATGTTTTCGCCGCGCGCACATAGGTTGTCTGCTCGGGCGTGAGCGGTGTATCGAGCAGCAGCTCCGACATACCGAGAATGCCATTGAGCGGTGTGCGAATTTCATGGCTGACCACGGCCAGGAAGCGCGACTTGGCGCGGTTGGCGGCTTCCGCCGCATCGCGCGCTTCGCCGAGCGCGCGCTCGGCGTTGACGCGGTCGGTGATGTCGCGGCCGACGCTCTGCACCTCAGTGCGGTCGTTGCCGTCTACGCGCACGATCACCTCGCGCCACGCAACCCACCGCGCACCGGCCATGGACATGATCTTCTGGTCATGCAGCCGCGTTCCATCCGGGAGCGGCGTGAAATTGTCGTGCTCGAGCACATCGAGCGTGGTGGTGCTGCCCAGCAGCGATTGTTGCGATTGCCCGGCGAGCGCGCAGAACGCATCGTTGGCGTAGGTGATGCGACCCTCGGCATCGCGCCGTACGATCAAATCGCCTTGCGTCTCGAGCAGGCTTTTCGCCCGCTCTTCCGCCTCCTGCAATTCCCAATTGCGGTCGGCCAATAGCTCGCAGCGCGTCAGGCTGCGCCGGAGTTCAGCACGAAACTTCCGGTTGGAATTCACCAGCAGCAATATAGCACCGCACGAAGCAGCGAACAGGCCGCCGACACCGATTGCGAACAACGACGGGTCGTACACCTCCTCGTTGACCGAATAGAGATAGACGAACAGAACGCTGGAAGCCGTCAGCGCGCCGAGCGTAAGAAATGCCCAGCGTACCGTGTGCCCGACCAAACGGCTGCCGCGATAAAAATGTCTGCGCAGACTGTCCGTGCTGTCTCGACGTCCCCGCATGCGCGCGTATCCCCGAGTACCGCAGTTTGCAGCGCCGCAATCTTGGCGGCGGCTTCTGTTTTCCTACAAATTTCAATCGAATAATGATCGGAGAGTCTTGCCATTCTCCTTTTTTCGCCGCTGCATCGAATGCAAGGTTGACGCGGTGCTAATGAAAATGATCGAATTTGAGAAATCGGCGGTCGGTTGCAACTCGCGGTCAATGCAAAGCGTGATCGACCGGCTCACTCATGAATGACCAGCACGCATGGTTAAAGCTTTCTTTTTGTCATAGAATTGAGCCAGCCGTGAAATGGGAGATGTGGAAATGAAATGCAAAACAAAAATGACAGTTGCGGCGCTGCTGTTCGCGAGCGGACTTGCGGCGAATGTGCAGCAGGCCAATGCGCAACAAAGGGTCACCGTGATCGGGTGCCCAACCGCGGGCGTCGAGCTCAATTGCCTTGTGATCCGTGGGGCGGATAACAACACCTACAACATCAGCGGAGCGCGACAGCGGCCGCAACCGAGCCAGCGCGCCATTCGCTTGAGCGGAATGACAAGCAAGAAGACCAGCTATTGTCAGCAGGGCGTCGTGCTCGAAAATATCGTCTGGAGCTACACCGACCAAAACTGCAAATAAGCGGAAAACAGGTGTCGAGCGCCGTTCAATCGATTTTGCGCGGCGCGCTCTCATCTTCGAACACGGAAATGACGGGCGCCTGCCCGCTCAATCCCAGCTCCTGCCAGCGCGCGACCACCTTCTCGTAGATCTCTTTCGAAAGCTTGGCGCGCGGCGAAAATGTCTTGATGAATCGAAAATCCATACAAGCGTTGATTAGGCACTTCGATCCCCAAGGTCTGATCTCCGGCGGATTCAAGCTCGGATCGAGAAACGTGCTCCAGGTTTCGCGCAGAATGTCGATGGACTGCGACGGCCGCGAGCGCGTCGCCATCGCCCACAGCACCTGATGCACGTTGGTCGGATCGATATCGTCGTCGACCACGATCACGTACTTGCCGAAATACGCGCCCGCCGTGCACTGCGCCGCCAGCGCCATCACCTGCGAGGCGTGGCCGGCATACATCTGCTTGATCGAAACGACGGTGATGCCCCAGCCCGCGGCTTCCGGAATTGACCACACGCCTTGCACGCCCGGCACGCCCAGTTTCTGCAGGTCGGCCCAGATGCCGGCCGCGCGCAGACACGCCCAGAACAGGCCGGCTTCATTCGCGGCATTCTCCGCCATCAGCGCGCAGGTCAGCGTCGGGTTGTCGCGGTAGCGCACGCGCTCGACCCGCATATACGGCGTGGCGCCGCTCGGCCGCCCGTAATAGCCGGTGAATTCGCCGAATGGTCCTTCGGCAAATGTCTCATTCGGATAGACGAAGCCTTCCAGAATGATTTCCGCGCGCGCAGGCAGTGGCAGGCCGGTCAGATCGCTGGTGAAGAGTTCGATCGGGGCGCCGTTGATGCCGGAATAATATTCGTATTCGCTTTCGGTCTTCGGCAGGCTCGTGGCGGCGACGAGAAACAACAGCGGATCGATCCCGAACGCCGCCGCGATCGGCATCGGCTTGCCCATCTTCCACCACTTCTCGCGATCGAGCCCCGCGTCCTTGCCCGGCGATGTGTAGACGCCGATTTCGCGCGGGCCTTTTATCATCATGCGATAAGTGCCGACGTTGACGCGGCCGGACTCCGGATCCTTTGTGATCACGGCGTCGCCAGTGCCGAGATACATTCCGCCGTCGAGCGGCCACATCCGCTGCGCCGGAAATATGCGGATGTCGACCGCGTCGCCGTTGACGATGTTCTGGTTGCAAATCGCCGACTCGGCCGGCACTTCCTTCGGCGGCATCTTCCGGCCCAGCTTCTGCTGCAGGATCTGCACCGCCTTGAGCGGGTGATCCACCGGCTCCTCGCCGATCATCAGGCAGAAGCGCGAGAGGTTGCAGCCGATCATGTTGTAGAGCGCGCGATGGCCCGGATGGCCCTTGATGTTCTCGAACAGCAATGCCGGACTTTTTTCAGCTCCGACCAAGTATGTAATGGTGGCGGCTTCGAGATCGGGATCGACCTCGGCCGTTATGCGCTTGAGCTCGCCCATGGCCTCGACCTTTTGCAGCCAGATTTCGAGGTCGCTCGCATTGGCGGCGGCCGGGCGTGCCTGCGCACTGGCGGATTTATGCGGCGGCTGATCGGACTCGCGTGCCTTTGGAATACTCACGCTCAAATCCATGGCGTAACCTCAACTGCTTGGAACGCCGCCTCGCACGACGACACGAAGCCGCATGAAGATTTGAGCATATCACAGGCTGATCGCGCTTCGACAGGCGCCCGTCAAGCCATTGGCTTAGCAAGCACCCGGCATAGGCCAGTGACCGACTAGCGCTTCCGCTTGGCCTCGATCTTGTCCCAGATCATCGCCGCCACATCCGGCCCGCCCAGGCTCTTGATCGCGCGAATTCCGGTCGGCGACGTGACGTTGATTTCGGTCAGATACCCATCGATCACATCGATGCCGACGAAAATCAGGCCACGCTCGCGCAGCGAAGGCCCGATGGTCTTGCAGATTTCACGCTCCCGCGCTGTGAGCTCGGTTTCCTTTGGCGTGCCGCCGCGCACCATGTTGGAGCGCAAGTCATCTGCCGCCGGCACGCGGTTCACCGCGCCTGCGAATTCGCCATCGACCAGAATGATGCGCTTGTCGCCCTTTTTTATCTCCGGCAGGAATTTTTGTGTCACCCAAGGCTCGCGAAACGTCGTCGCGAATAAATCATAGAGCGAGCCGAAATTCAGATCGTCAGCAGTCAAACGGAACACTGCTGCGCCGCCGTTGCCGTAGAGCGGCTTCATGACGATATCGCCGTGGGTCTTGCGAAAAACCTTGATTTCGGCGAGGTCGCGCGTGATCAGCGTCGGCGGCATCAGATCGGAAAATTCGGTGACGAAAACCTTCTCGGGTGAGTTGCGCACCTGCGCTGGATCGTTGACCACCAGCGTCTTAGGATGGATGCGCTCGAGCAGATGCGTCGCGGTGATGTAAGCCAGATCGAACGGAGGGTCCTGGCGCATCAGTATGACGTCGTAGCTCGAAAGCTCGACCCGTTTTGCCTCTCCGAGCGTGAAGTGATCGCCCTCCTTGTCGCGCACTTGCAGCGGCTGCACAGTCGCGTAAAGACGCTTGCCGTTGAGCGCCAGCCGGTCTGGGGTGTAATAGCCAAGCGTGTGCTTGCGCGCCTGTGCTTCCAGCAGCAAGGCGAAGGTCGAATCGCCACGGATTTTGATCCGCTCGATCGGGTCCATCTGCACCGCGACGTTCAGGGCCATCGGCGTTTTCATGCGCGATCTCTGGGAAAAAATAGGCAAAGAAAACGAGTGGTTAACATCTTATCGCCAATCTGCCGGTATATTGGGAAACATGTATGCGGGAATTCGTACGCCGGAAAGCCCCTACCGGGGAAGTATGAATGCTTAGACTGCCGAAACTTTCAATCGCGGCCAAGCTTTACGTGATCTTTGCGCTGCTTGCCACGGTAACCCTGGTGCTGGCTGCGGCTGCGCAATGCCCGCAACCATGCAGCGCTGACCGACGAATTCGGCGCAGCATTTCGTGGCGCCCACAATTTCGAAGAGATCAACGGCCTCATATTCGCGATCGAAATGGAAGCGCGCGGTATCTATTTATCGACCGACATTTCCGAAGCCAAACCATTCGCGGAGAGCGTCCTCAAGTATGACCAGCGCCTCAGTGAGGCGGTGAAGAAATGGCAGCAATCCGTGGGGCCGGAGGACATCGACCGGTATCGCGACTTCGCCACGAGGATGCAAAAGTCCCATGAATTCCGGCGCGAGTTGGTTCGCCGCACGTTGGAGATCGGACCGGCCGATGCGCGCGAATTCGGGTTCAACAGCACCACACGGACGATGGGCGCCACATTCCACAATGATATAGGCGTGCTCGCGAGAATTTATTCGCAGCGGGCGGAGCGCATCTACGACGATATCCATAGCAGCAGCCAATTAATGGCCTGGCTGATGCCTGCGTTGGCGTCGTGCGCTCTCATGTTGGCGGCGATCGGAATATTCCTCATCCGCCGCGCCGTCGCCCGTCCGCTTGCGGACATCACGCGGGTGACTGAGACGGTCGCGGATGGAAATGCCGTCGCCATTCCTTATGGTACGCGCAGCGATGAGATCGGCGCGCTCGCGCGCTCGATCACCGTCTTCCAGAGCGCCATGCTTCGCAACAAGGAACTCAACCGCAAAGTGGTCGATGACGCCGAGGTACGCACAAGCCGCCAAGTGCAGATCTCGAACGAAATCACCCGCTTTTCCACCGAGGTCGAGGCTAGCATCACGGAGCTTGGCACCATTTGCGGTCAGATGCTCGATGCTTCCTCGAAGCTCTCTGGCGCCGCCGATCACGCTGCGACGCGAACTGCCGGAGCGACCGCCTCATCCACCCAGGCCTCCAACAACGTGCGCGACATTGCGTCTGCCGCCGACGAGCTCACCTCCTCCGTCATGGAGATCGATCGCCAAGTCACCCAGTCGAACATGATCGCCGAGAAAGCCGTGAGCGAAGCGGAGCGCACCAATGTCGCGGTCCAGGAACTCGACGAAGCCGCCAAGCGAATTGGCGATGTGGTGAGCTTGATCACGGACATCGCCGAGCAGACCAACCTTCTTGCGCTCAATGCCACGATCGAGGCTGCGCGCGCCGGCAACGCCGGCCGCGGCTTCGCGGTGGTGGCGGGCGAGGTCAAGGCGCTAGCCGGGCAAACCGCCAAGGCAACGGAAGATATCGCAGCGCAGATCGCAGGCATGCAGCAGGCCACCACGCGTTCGATCGAGGCCATCGGTGCGATCGCGCGCACCATCCGCGATCTCGGCGCTATCAGCAGCGCCATTGCCGCCGCGGTCACCGAGCAGGGCGCCGCAACGCAGGAGATCGCGCGCAGCGTCGAAATCGCCTCGCGCCACACGACCGAGACCGCGGAAGAGGTCGGCCAAGTTGGCGACGCCACGACCGAGACGCGCACCAGCGCAACCGCGGTCAAGTCAGTTGCCGACGACCTCGGCGCCGTGGCGTCCCGCATCCGCGGCCAGGTCAATACGTTCTTTGAGCGTCTGCGCGCGGTCTCGCCGGCGATCGCTGCGAGTCAATCGAGCGACTCGAAGGCCGCAAGGATGTGACGCGGCAGACGGCCGGGTGCGATCAGCACGGCGTTGAAACTGATATCGCAAGCGGCATCTTCGGGATGCCCGGCAAGCCACACCGCCGCGGCCGCAGCGATCCGGCGCTGCTGACGCTCGATGACGCTTTCCGCCGCGCTGTCGAGTTGCGCCCGCGCCTTGACCTCGACGAAGACAAGCACCTGCCGGCGCCGTGCGACGATGTCGACTTCCCCGACCGGGCTGCGCCAGCGCCGCGCCACAATGCGGTAGCCTTTCGCGATCAAATAGGCGGCCGCGCGGCTTTCCGCCGATAGGCCCCAGCGAAACGCAATCTGGCGTTCCGCGCTAGGGTCCTTGCGTTCCCGGTCTTTGTCTTCCCGGTTTTGGCCGCCGATGCGTCGCGCCATTTCCGTGCTTATTGCTTGAGTGCAAGCGCGCGCTGATAGACCTCACGCCGCGCCAGGCCGGTCGCGGCTGCGACTTCGGCCACCGCATCCTTGACCGAAGCGCGCGTGAGCGCGCGCCGCAGCATGTCGTCAATCGCGTCCGCATCCAGCGCGCCGGCATCGGCTGTCGGCGGTGCGATCACGACGACGATCTCGCCGCGCGGCGGCGGCTCGCTCGCATAGTCGCGGGCCAATGTAACAAGATCGCCGCGCCGCACCTCTTCGTACATTTTGGTGAGCTCGCGGCAGACCGCCGCCTCGCGCGCCCCCAATCCGGCGGCGAGATCGGACAATGCGCGCTCGAGCCGCGGCCCGGTCTCAAACAAGATCAAGGAAGCTGGAATGCGCGCAATCTCCGCGATGCGCGCGCGTCGCTGCCCTTCTTTGGCAGGGAGAAAACCTTCGAAAAAAAACCGGTCGGTCGGCAGTCCCGCGACGATCAGCGCTGCCAGCGCCGCCGATGCGCCCGGCAGCGCCGTCACCGCATGATCGGCAGCTTGCGCCGCGCGCACGAGTTTGAAGCCGGGATCGGAAATCAGCGGCGTGCCGGCATCCGAGACCAGCGCAATGGAATCTCCGGCCGCCATCCGCGCCAGCAGTTTTGGGCGCGCGCTCGCCGCATTGTGCTCGTGATACGGCGTGAGCGGCGTCGCAACACAATAGTGCTCGAGCAGCTTGCGCGTGACCCGCGTGTCTTCGCACGCGATCACATCGGCGCTCGCAAGCACCTCGAGCGCGCGCAAGGTGATATCCCGTAAATTTCCGATCGGTGTAGCGACCAGATGCAGCCCGCCCGCCAGCGCCGGAGCTTCGAGTGCATGTCCGGCGACGACGTAGCTTCTCGCACTTTCGCTCTTTGACGCCCGTCGGCCGCTGGCTTGTTCGTTACCCCGCATCTTGGCACTGTAGCGTCGGGCTTGCCCTTCGTCATCGGGCAATGGCAAATTCGTTATCCTTTTCATTTAGTTAACTATTCGCCGACAATATGCCTGTATGTCTGCATGGACTGCCGCCGACGTGTATGTCGTCGTCGAGGAGACCGGCCATGGCCCGGGGGTTGGAAGCAAAGTTGCGTTTCTTGAGTTCGCGCCGCGCCCTGCTTGGCGTGCTGTCGATCGGCGCGGCAGCGGCGCTGGCGGCGTGCTCCGGCAAAGGTGGTTTATTTGGCGACACGCCGCCCGGCGAAGGCCCACGCCCGTCACCCAATTCGACCGAAATCGGGACCGGCCAGATCAAGATCGGATTGATCTTGCCGTTGTCGGCGACCGGCAATGCCGGCGTTGCCGCGCAATCGCTCAAGAATGCCGCCGAGATGGCGATCTCCGAGCGTGACGGGCAGAATATCAAATTGCTGGTGAAGGACGACGGCGGCACGGCTGAAGGTTCGCAAGCCGCCGCCCAGCAGGTTGTCGATGAAGGTGCCGAACTCATTCTTGGACCGCTGTTCGGACATTCGGTTGGCGGCGTAGCCGCCATCGCGCGCGCCAAAGGCGTGCCGGTCATTGCATTTTCCACCAACGCCGATGTCGCCGCGAGCGGAGTCTATCTGCTGAGCTTCCTGCCGGAATCCGACGTCGATCGCATCGTCTCTTATGCCGTCACCAACGGCAAACGCTCGTTTGCGGCGCTAATGCCCGACAACGCCTATGGCACCGTGGTCGAGGCATCATTCAAACAGATCGTCCCGCGCAGAGGTGGCCGCATCGTAGCGCTTGAGCGCTATCCGCTCGATCCGGGCAAGATGCAGGGCGCTGTTCGCGCGGTCGCCCAGGCCGCGGGCCGGGTCGATGCGATCTTCCTTCCCGACGGCAGCGACGCGGTGCCAGCGGTGACACAGGCGCTGGCCGCAAGCGGCGTCAATCTCAAGCGGCTTCAGCTTCTCGGCACCGGCCTGTGGGACGACGCGCGCATCTTCGCCGAACCGGCGCTGCACGGCGGCTGGTATGCCGCCCCCGACTCCACTGGCTTTCGAAATTTCGCCGGCCGCTACCGCACCCGTTTTAACCAGGACCCGGCGCGCGCAGCGACACTTTCCTATGACGCGGTCACGCTCGTCATCGCGCTCGCCAAGACGCAAGGCGAAAAGCGGTTCTCTCCCGAAGTTCTGACCAATCCGGCTGGCTTTGCCGGCATCGACGGCATTTTCCGTTTCCGCTCCGACGGCGCCAACGAACGCGGCCTTGCGGTCATGCGCGTGGGACCAACCGGCGGCGAGATCATCAGTCCGGCCACGCGCGCATTTTCGACGGGGCGCTAAATTCCTTCTACGCCGCCAAATCCCCGACCACGTCCGCTATGCCCCGATATTGTTGAAAAAGTTCGATTCCACGAGCGATCAAAATTTTACAGAGGCGCTGGTGCGCTCATCTGAAAATTATGTGGGGGACCGCATCATCAATCCGATTTCCAATCGGGCAGCCTTCGCTAGCTCTTTACAAGGTGTTGGATTGCCACATATCGACTTCGACGAGTGCCCCGCGAGATTTTGTCGTCAGCTCATTTTTGAGTTTTTCAACAATATCGCCTGAAAGCGGACGGACCAGCACGTTCGAAGCTTCCTCGTGCCGATCTTGCTGATCCGGAAACTTTCACGCCGCCAGATCGGCGACCACCGCGTCGAGCACCGGAAATCCGGCCTGCGTGACGCGCAAGCGGCCGCTGGCGTCGGTTTCGATAAAGCCAAGCTCGGAAAGCATTTTGATTTGCAGCGGATCGAGCGGCTTGCCGGCAATCGCTGAATAGCGGTTCAAGTCCACACCTTCCGCGAGCCGCAATCCCATCAGCAGGAATTCATCCGCCCGCTCCTCGCGCAGCAGCTCTTCATCGGTGACGATACCGTGACCATCGGACTCCACCCGCATGACCCAGGCTTCCGGCCGCCGCTCGGTCGCCGTGGCATGGCGCTGCCCTTCGATATCGAGCCTGCCATGCGCACCCGGTCCGATCCCGGCATATTCGTGCGTGCGCCAATAGACCAAGTTATGTCTGCACTCCGCGCCCGGCCGCGCGTGGTTTGAAATCTCATAAGCCGGCAGTCCGGCGCGCGTGCAAATTTCCTGTGTCACATCGAAGAGATCGCGCGCCGTGTCCTCATCGGGGACGACCAGCTTGCCGCCCGCATGCAGCGTATGAAACGGTGTGTCGGGCTCGATGGTCAGCTGATAAAGCGACAGATGCTCGCCCGCTTCGCTGAGCGCGCGTTCGAGTTCCGGCTTCCAGCTCGCAGGCGTTTGCCCTGGCCGCGCATAGATCAGATCGAACGAATAGCGCGGAAACGTCGTGCGCGCGATCGCCACCGCATCGAGCGCCTCGCGCGCGTTATGCAGCCGGCCGAGCGCTTTGAGCGCGCCGTCCTCGAGCGACTGCACGCCGATCGAAACTCGGTTGACGCCGGCCGCGCGATAGCCGCGAAAGCGCATGGCCTCGACGCTCGACGGATTGGCTTCAAGCGTCACCTCGACGTCGGGCGCGACCTTCCAGTGCTTGCCGATGGTGTCGAGAATTGTGCCGACAGTTTGCGGCTGCATGAGAGAGGGCGTGCCACCGCCGAGGAAAATCGACGACACCGTGCGGCCGGGCGTGCGCTTGGCCGTGGTCTCGATCTCGGTCACGAACGCGCGCAGGAAGCGCGGCTCATCGACCGCGACGTGGCGCACGTGACTGTTGAAGTCGCAATACGGGCACTTCGACAGGCAGAACGGCCAATGCACATAGACGCCGAATGCCTGACCGCCAAGATCTTGCACGTCATCGCTTGGCAAGGCACGCCTCCGCCAATTTGAGAAACGCGCGCGCGCGATGCGACAATCCCTTACCGCGCGGCGGCAGGCCGTGTTTCTCTTCGCTCTCCATTTCGCCAAATGTACGCGTGTGGCCATCCGGCAGGAACATCGGATCGTATCCGAAACCCTTTGTGCCGCGCGTCGGCCACACCAGCGTGCCGTGTACCCGTGCTTCAAATTCCTCGACGTGTCCGTCGGGCCAAGCGACGCACAGCGCGCTAACAAAATGCGCGCGCCGCTCCGAAGGCGCCGTGGCGCCCCGCTCGCGCAGCTTTGTTTCGATTGTTTCCATCGCCGCCGCGAAATCTTTCTTTGGCCCCGCCCAACGTGCCGAGTAGATCCCCGGCTCGCCACCCAGCGCCTCGACCGCAAGGCCAGAATCATCCGCAAAAGCCGTCTGACCGCTGGCGCGCGCTGCGGCTTGCGCCTTGATACGCGCGTTCGCCGCAAATGTCGCGCCGGTTTCTTCCGGCTCCGGCAGTCCGAGTTCATCCGCCGACACGGCGGCAATACCGTAGCCTGCGAGCAACTCGCGCATCTCGGCAAGCTTTCCCGGATTGTGCGTGGCGATCACAAGCCGCCCAGTAATAGATCGAGCTTGCGCCCCGCGCGAATGTGTTGCAGGTTGCGCGCTCACATCACCGCCATTTTCTGCAGTTCCACCAGCTTGCCGATACCACGGCGCGCAAGCGCAAGAAGACCGAGAAATTGTTCTTCGGTAAACGGAGTCTTCTCCGCTGTGCCTTGGATTTCGACGATATTGCCTTTGCCGGTCATGACGAAATTAGCATCGGTCTCGGCTTCCGAATCCTCCGCATAGTCGAGATCGAGCACCCCGACATTGTCGAAAATCCCGCAGGAGATCGCAGCCACATGATCGCGCAGCGGATTGCTCTTGATCATTTCGCGCGCGCGCATCCAGGCGATGCAATCGTGCAGCGCGACCCAAGCTCCCGTGATTGAAGCCGTGCGCGTGCCGCCGTCGGCCTGGATCACGTCGCAATCCACCGTGAGCTGCCGCTCGCCCAGCGCCGGCAGATCGACCACCGAGCGCAGACTTCGCCCAATCAGGCGCTGAATTTCTACGGTGCGGCCGTTCTGCTTGCCGGCGGAAGCCTCGCGCCGGGTACGCTCCAGCGTTGCGCGCGGCAGCATGCCGTATTCGGCGGTGACCCAGCCACGCGCCTGGCCCTTGAGCCAGGGCGGCAGTTTGTCCTCGAGCGTCGCCGTCACCAGCACGTGCGTATCGCCGAACTTCACGAAACAGGAGCCTTCGGCGTATTTCACCACGCCGCGCTCAAGCGATACCGCGCGCAGTTCGTCGGGCTGTCGGCGGCTCGGCCGCATGGCGATCTCCAAAGCTAGTTTTTGCGTCATGGACGCAAAAACTAGCTTTTAGGTGGCGGGGAGGGGACCGACAAGGGGCACGACAAGGCGTACGCGGGAGTACGGATGAGGAGTCCTTGGGGAGAAGGAGAATTCGCCGCATCGCGACATCTGCCGGGCTTGCACTCATCTGACGCATTGGCAATGCTCTTGGGCAATGCTTTTGCTCTCTTCAAATGGAGCGGCTTCCGAGTGTCCCAACGCGTGTCCCAAGACGTCCCGATCGGTTCAGGCCAGGTCAGCCTCGCCCAGCTCAACGAGCGCTCGCGCGAGATCTTCCGGCAAATCGTCGAGAGCTATCTTGCGACCGGCGAGCCGGTCGGCTCGCGCAATCTCTCGCGGCTGATCACGACGCAGCTCTCGCCGGCTTCCGTACGCAATGTGATGGCGGACCTCGAGCAGCTCGGCTTGATCTATGCGCCGCACACGTCGGCCGGACGCATGCCGACGGAGCTCGGTCTGCGCTTCTTCGTCGATGCGCTGATGCAGATCGGCGACCTCAACGAAGGTGACCGCCGTGCGATCGAGGCGCAGGTCGCGGGCGCCGGCAAATCCATGGAAAAGGTCCTGACCGAAGCTTCAGGCCTGCTTTCGGGCCTCACCCGCGCCGCCGGCGTTGTGCTCGCCGACAAGATCACTGTCCGGCTCAAGCATATCGAATTCGTTCGCCTTGAACCCGAACGCGCGCTGGTCGTGCTGGTCGCCGAGGACGGCCAGGTGGAAAATCGCATCTTGCAGTTGCCGATCGGGTTGCCGACCTCCGCGCTCACCGAGGCCACGAACTTCCTCAACGCGCGCATCCGCGGCAACACGTTGGGCGAGGCCAAAGTCGAATTGGAACGCGCGTTGGACGCAAGCCGCGTCGAGCTCGATGCGCTCACGCAAAAGATCGTCGAGGCTGGTCTTGCGAGCTGGTCGGGCGGCGCAAGCGACGAGCGCCGTTTGATCGTGCGCGGCCAGGCTCATCTGCTCGACGACCTCCACGCGCTCGAGGACTTGGAACGCGTGCGGCTGTTGTTCGACGATCTTGAGACCCGGCGCGAGGTCATCGATCTGCTCGGCCGCGCCGAGCAGGCCGAGGGCGTGCGCATCTTCATCGGCTCGGAGAACAAGCTGTTCTCGCTCTCCGGCTCCTCCACCATCATCGCGCCCTACCATGACCGGGCAGGCTCCATCGTCGGCGTGATCGGGGTGATCGGACCGACCCGGCTCAATTACGCCCGCGTCATTCCCATGGTCGATTACACCGCCAAGGTGATAGGCAAGCTGCTGGCGGGGTAAGCCTTCCACCTTGATTTTTGACCGCTAGACCCTGATATCCGGGGCACCTCAAACGACTAATCGCCAACGGGAAATAGATGAAACCGGATAAAGGGGCCCGCCCTGAGATGGATGACTCACGGACCGAGGAGCAGGCGGCACCGCAGGCTGCTGCGGCTGCGCCGGAGATGGACCCGATCGCGCTGCTCGTGCGCGAGGCGGCCGATTACAAGGACAAGCTCCTGCGCGCGCTTGCCGATATGGAGAATCTGCGCAAGCGTACCGAGCGTGAGGTGGCCGATGCGCGGCTCTACGGCATCAGCACGTTCGCGCGCGATATCCTAAATGTTGCGGATAACATGCACCGCGCCCTCAATGCCTTGGATGTGGGGCTGCGCGAGCGCACCGATGCTGGCGTCAAGGCGCTGCTCGACGGGGTCGAGCTGACCGAACGGGAACTGCTCAACGCGCTAGATAAACATGGCGTGAAGAAGCTCGAACCGGTCGGCCAGAAATTCGATCCCAACATGCATCAGGCCATGTACGAAGTGCCGGATTCCGCGGCGCCCGCCGGCCATGTGGTCCAGGTGATTCAAGCCGGCTATATGATTGGCGACCGGGTTTTGCGTCCGGCGCTGGTCGCCATCGCCAAGGGCGCCTCAAAGGCCGAGCCGCCCGCCAACGGCAATTCGGGTCAGGCCGTCTCGTAATGACCCTCGCCGCTGCGAATTCGATTAACCTCAGCGGCCACGCGGCCATTCAATTCGTACCCCATCCATCGAGTCCTTGCGGCCCCATCATACCCTCCTATATGACCGAGGAATGCCGCGAGGGGCGGCGTTCAATGTGTTTTAAGGGGTCGGATGCGGGGCTCGGCAGTTTGGCTGCGGAGTACACCATCCGGGCGCCGTAAGGGCCCGGCCGACCTGCTGTGAAAGAGAGGAACGACCATGGGCAAGGTCATCGGTATTGACCTCGGTACAACCAATTCCTGCGTCGCCGTGATGGACGGAAAGACGCCCCGCGTCATCGAGAACGCGGAAGGCATGCGCACTACGCCATCGATCGTCGCGTTTACCGATGACGGCGAGCGCCTCGTCGGCCAGCCGGCCAAGCGCCAGGCGGTTACCAATCCCGAGCGCACCATTTTCGCCGTCAAGCGCCTGATCGGGCGCCGTTATGACGACCCGATGGTGGAGAAGGACAAGAAACTCGTCCCCTACAAGATCGCGCGCGCCTCCAATGGCGACGCCTGGGTCGAGGTGGACAGCAAGACCTATTCACCTTCGCAGATTTCCGCCTTCATCCTGCAAAAGATGAAAGAGACCGCCGAAGCCCATCTCGGGCAGAAGGTCGATCAGGCGGTCATCACCGTTCCGGCCTACTTCAACGACGCCCAGCGCCAGGCCACCAAGGACGCCGGCAAGATCGCCGGCCTCGAAGTGCTGCGCATCATCAACGAGCCGACCGCGGCAGCTCTCGCCTATGGGCTTGAGAAGCGCACCACGGGCACGATCGCGGTTTACGATCTGGGTGGCGGCACGTTCGACATTTCAATTCTCGAGATCGGCGACGGCGTATTCGAGGTCAAATCCACCAACGGCGATACGTTCCTCGGTGGCGAAGACTTCGATATGCGGCTCGTGAGCTATCTCGCCGACGAGTTCCAAAAAGAACAGGGTATCGACTTGCGCCGCGACAAGCTCGCACTGCAGCGGCTTAAAGAGGCCGCCGAGAAGGCCAAGATCGAACTCTCGTCCACGACACAGACCGAGATCAACCTGCCCTTTATCACCGCTGACGCGTCCGGCCCGAAGCATCTGACCATGAAGCTCACCCGCGCCAAGTTCGAGGCGCTGGTCGACGATTTCGTGCAAAAGACCATCGAGCCCTGCCGACTTGCGCTGAAAGACGCCGGCCTCTCCGCCGGCAACATTGACGAAGTGGTGCTGGTCGGCGGCATGACGCGCATGCCAAAAATCCAAGAGGTTGTGAAGCAGTTCTTCGGCCGCGAACCGCATAAAGGCGTCAACCCGGATGAAGTGGTGGCTGTCGGCGCAGCGATTCAAGCCGGCGTGCTGCAAGGCGACGTCAAGGACGTACTGCTGCTCGACGTAACTCCGCTCTCGCTCGGCATCGAGACTTTGGGCGGCGTATTCACGCGCATCATCGATCGCAACACTACGATCCCAACCAAGAAATCTCAGGTGTTCTCCACGGCTGAAAACAATCAGACCGCGGTGACCATCCGCGTGTTCCAGGGCGAGCGCGAAATGGCCGGCGACAACAAGATCCTCGGCCAGTTCGATCTCGTCGGCCTCCCCCCGGCGCCGCGCGGTATGCCGCAGGTCGAGGTTACCTTCGACATCGACGCCAACGGTATCGTCAACGTCTCGGCGAAAGACAAAGCCACCGGCAAGGAGCAGCAGATCCGCATCCAGGCCTCCGGCGGTTTGTCCGAAGCCGACATCCAGAAGATGGTCAAGGATGCGGAGGCACACGCCGAGGACGACAAGAAACGTAAGGCGCTGGCCGAAGCCAAGAACCACGCCGATGCGCTCATCCATGCCACCGACAAGGCGCTTACCGAACATGGTTCCAAAGTCGGCGAGACCGAGCGGCGCGCCATCGAGACCGCCATGGCGGACCTCAAAGAGGCGATCAAGACCGACGATGCCGACGCGATCACGGCAAAGACCAACACGCTCTCGCAAGCGTCCATGAAGCTCGGCGAGGCGTTGTACAAGCAGGCTCAAGAAGGCCAAGATGGCACGGGGCCTGGTGACGGCGGCGACGCCGGCGGCGCGACCGGCGAGCCGGGCAAGAAGGACGACGTTGTCGACGCGGAATTTACCGAAGTCGATGACGACAAGAAGAACAAGAAATCGGCATAAAGCAATGCGGAGCCAAAGATGGCCCTCATCCTGGGAAGCGCACAGCGCATCTCGAAGGATGGGGCCGTTATTTTGACGGCCCGCATCGAGACCCGGCATGCCGATGTAACCCCATGATAAAGCAGATATTTTCGGAGCGGCGCTGATGGGCAAGCGCGACTACTACGAGGTGCTCGGCGTAATCCGCACCGCCAACGACGCCGATCTCAAGGCGGCATTCCGCAAGCTCGCCATGGTGCATCACCCCGACCGCAATCCCGGCGACAACGAATGCGAACATCGCTTCAAGGAAATCAACGAGGCCTATGACGTTCTAAAGGATGCCGACAAGCGCGCAGCCTACGATCGCTTCGGGCACGCCGCGTTCGAGCACGGCACGGGTGGCAATGCCGGCCACGGTTTCGGCGACGATTTCGCCTCCGCCTTCTCCAACATCTTCGACGATCTGTTCGGCGGCATGGGTGGCCGCCGCGGCGGCGCGGGCCGCGGCACTGGCCGCGAGCGCGGTGCGGATCTACGCTTCAACATGGAAATCACTCTGAACGAAGCCTTCGCCGGCAAGACCGCGCAAGTGCGGCTACCCACTTCGGTGACCTGCGAGGTCTGTTCCGGCACCGGCGCCAAGGCCGGCACAAAACCAAAGACCTGCGTTACTTGCGCCGGCCACGGCAAGGTTCGCCAGACGCAAGGCTTCTTCACGCTGGAGCGCACGTGTCCCACGTGCCATGGCCGCGGCCAGGTGATCGACAATCCATGCGCGTCATGTTCCGGTTCGGGACGCGTGACGCGCGAGCGCACGCTGTCGGTCAACATTCCGGCTGGGGTCGAGGATGGCACGCGCATTCGACTTGCCGGCGAAGGCGAGGCGGGCATGCGCGGCGGCCCCACCGGCGATCTCTACATTTTCCTCTCGATCGGCACGCACGAATTTTTCCAGCGCGACGGCGCGGACCTGCATTGCCGTGTTCCGATCTCGATGGTGACGGCAGCGGTCGGCGGCGAGTTCGACGTGCCCTCGATCGGCGGTGGCAAGGCCCGCGTGAAGGTGCCCAGCGGCACACAAGCCGGTCATCGTTTCCGTTTGGCGGGAAAGGGAATGCCGGTACTGCGCACAAAGCAGCTCGGCGACATGTATGTGCACGTTATGGTCGAAACGCCGCAGAATCTCACCAAGCGCCAGCGTGAGCTCCTCGCCGAGTTCGAAAAGCTGTCCTCGCATGATACACAGCCTGAATCCGTTGGATTTTTTGCCAAAGTCAAGGAATTTTTCGGGACAGGCACAGGGTCTGCCTAACTGCAACTTGACCCTTGCGCTCGGCCGCTTTACCCATGACTCTTGAGGACTGGGCGGCAGTTCTCGGTGGGGCCTTGTTCGTTTAAATGCGGTTTCAAAATTCCCTCAGCGTTGAGAAGAAGGTTCTGCGCCTCGATGAGGTGCACTTCATTCGTTCGTGGCTGGAAAAGCCTCTGGCGACCGGCGCTGTTATGCCCTCGGGCAAGGCGCTCGCGCGCACCATGGCCCGCTATGTGGACCCGCTCGTTCCGGGACCTGTGATCGAGCTTGGCCCCGGCACAGGCGCGGTGACCGAAGCGCTGGTGGAGCAGGGCATTGAACCCTCCCGCCTCGTGCTGGTCGAATTCAATCCAGTTTTTTGCCGCCTGCTGCGCTCGCGCTATCCGCAAGCGACGGTGATGCAGGGCGACGCCTATGGCGTGCAACGTCTGCTCGAGAATTTTGAACCCGCGGCAGCGATGGTGTCGGGCCTGCCGCTGATGACCAAGCCGATCAAACTGCGCAACCGGCTGATTGCGGACGCCTTCAAACTGATGGCGCCCACCGCGCCCTTCATCCAGTTCACTTATGCGATGGTCGGCTCGCCGATCCCGAAAAACCCGGTAGGTATCGTCGCGAAAGCCTCCGAGCGCATCTGGATGAACTTGCCGCCGGCACGCGTGTGGGTCTATCGCCGCGGTTGATCCATCACGACCGAAAATTTGTGATATGAATGGCGGACGTTTCCAGGGCCGCCCATGGTTCCCAAGATTCTTGTCTTCGCTGGCTCGATCCGCACCGGTTCGCACAACGCGCGGCTTGCCGCGCGCGCGGTCAAGGAATTGCTCCAAGCTGGCTGCGAGGTCACTTGGATTTCATTGGTCGACTACCCCATGCCGCTCTACGACGGCGACCTCGACGCCAAGTCCGGGCCACCGGACAACGCGCTTAAACTCAAACGGCTCATGATGGCGCATCAGGGCGTATTTATCGTCACGCCGGAGCACAACGCCTCCGTCCCGCCGCTGCTCAAGAACACGCTCGATTGGGTCTCGCGCGTGCACGAACGCAATGAGCAGCCGCTTGCAGCCTTCCACAATCGCGCATTTGCGCTCGGTGCAGCGTCTGATCGCAGCACCGGCGGGGTCTACGCATTGCTCGCGCTGCGCCAGGTGCTTGAGATCGGCTGCGGCGCGATGGTGATCCCGGAACAAATTGCCATCCCGCACGCGCGCGACGCCTTCGACGAAGCGGACGACCTCAAGGACGAACGCACCAAGGCGTTGCTCCAGCAAGTCGTGTATCGGCTGATCGAAACGGCGCAGGAGCGGGCATGACCCAGGAACTCATATGATCCAGGAGCGCGCATGACGATTGACCCGCGCGACCGGCTGATCCTGGCGCTCGATCTTCCCTCCGTCGCCGAGGCGGAGGCGATGATCCGCAAACTTGGCGACGCTGTATCGTTCTACAAGATCGGCTATCAGCTCGGCTTCGCCGGCGGGCTCGCGCTGGCGCGCAAACTCGCGGATACCGGCAAGCAGGTGTTCGTCGATATGAAGCTGCACGACATCGGCAGCACCGTTGCAAAAGGTGTCGAGAGCATCGCGCGTCTGGGCGCGAGCTTCCTCACCGTGCACGCCTACCCGCAGACCATGCACGCGGCGGTCGACGCGCGCGCGGGCACCAACCTGCGCATCCTCGCGGTCACGGTGCTCACCTCCTACGACGACGCCGATTTGGCGGCAGCCGGTTACGACTTCACCGTCTCCGAACTCGTCGCCGAGCGCGCAGCGCAAGCGCGCGACATCGGCGTCGATGGCCTGGTGTGCTCGGCCGCGGAAGCGGCCAACCTGCGCTCTGTCGTAGGCTCTCGCATGGTTCTGGTGACACCGGGCATCCGGCCTGCGGGCGCCGAGCGTGATGACCAAAAACGCATCATGACGCCGTCCGCGGCGATCGCCGCCGGCGCGGACTATCTTGTGGTCGGCAGGCCTATTCTGGAAGCGCCCGACCCGAAAGCCGCGGCGGAAAAAATCGTCGCCGAAATCGCCGCCACTGCGAAACAATAATCGGAGAACAACATGCCAAAAGGCTATTGGATCGGCCGTCTTGATGTGAGCGACCCGGAGGGCTTCAAGGCCTATCAGGCCGCCAACGCCGCACCGCTTAAAGAACACGGCGCGCGCTTCCTCGCGCGCGGCGGTAAATGCGATTGCGTGGAAGGCGCCAAGCGCTCGCGCAACGTGATCGTGGAATTCCCGAGCTACGAGGCGGCGGTCGCCTGCTACAACTCGCCCGCCTATCAGAAAGCGGTCGCGATCCGTAAACCTGCGTCCTCCGCCGATTTCGTGCTGGTCGAGGGCTACGACGGGCCTCAACCCTAGTCGCCTTTTTGCAAAGGCCGCGCTATACCCGCAGCGATTTCGGAGACTGACGAATGTCCGACATGCGGCTGATCATAGCCGGCGCCGGCGGGCGCATGGGGCGCACGCTGGTCAAGGCGATTGCCGAGACCAAGGGGCTCGCGCTCGCGGGCGCGCTTGAGGACGCACGCTCGCCACTCATCGGGCAGGATTCCGGCGTGCTGGCGGGGCTGCCCGCCAATGGCATCGCGCTTGTCGCCGACGCCAAACCGCTTCTGCTCAAGGCCGACGGCATCATCGACTTCACCGCACCCAAGGCGAGCATCGCTTTGGCCGCGCTCGCTGCCGGCAAGGTACATGTGCTCGGCACCACAGGTCTTTCCGCCGATGACGAAACCAAGATCGTGGCCGCGGCCAAAAATTCAATCATCGTCAAATCCGGCAACATGAGTCTCGGCGTTAATTTGCTCGCCGCTCTCACCAAGCGTGTGGCGAAGACGCTGGGCGATGACTTCGACATCGAAATTCTGGAGATGCATCACAACAAGAAGGTCGATGCGCCCTCCGGCACGGCGCTCATGCTCGGCCGCGCGGCGGCGGAAGGCCGCGGTATTGATCTCGACAAGCACGGCGTCAAAAGCCGCGACGGTCACACTGGCGCGCGCAAATCTGGCGACATCGGATTCGCGACACTGCGCGGCGGCACGGTGACCGGCGAGCACAGCGTGATCTTTGCGGGGTTGGCCGAGCGCATCGAGCTCGTGCACAAGGCCGAAGACCGCATGATCTTCGCGCGCGGCGCGCTGCATGCGGCACTGTGGGCGCGCGGGAAAACCCCCGGGCTTTATTCGATGGCCGATGTGCTGGGACTGAGTGATTTTTAGCAAGTGTCACCCCCGGGCTTGACCCGGGGGTCCATCTTTTTCTCAAGAAAGCTGGATTGCCGGATCAAGTCCGGCAATGACGAAGAAAAATGATGAGGGTTCAATGACCGATCGCCTCCTTGTGCTCGTGCGCCACGGCGAAAGCGAGTGGAACAAAAAAAACCTGTTCACCGGCTGGCGCGATGTCGATCTTACCGAAGTCGGCATCGCGGAGGCGCGCGCCGCCGGCCGCAAGCTCAAAGCGCAAGGGCTCACATTCGATATCGGCTACACCTCTGCCTTGAAGCGCGCCCAGCGCACGCTCGATCTCATGCTCGAGGAACTGGGGCAAACAGCCATTCCCCTCATTAAAAACCAGGCGCTCAACGAGCGCGACTACGGCGAACTTTCAGGACTCAACAAGGACGATGCGCGCGCCAAATGGGGGCCGGAGAAAGTCCACATCTGGCGCCGCTCCTACGATATCGCGCCACCGGGCGGCGAAAGCCTCAAAGACACCGCCGCGCGCGTGCTGCCCTATTATCTGCAGGAAATCCTCCCGCGCGTGCTGCGCGGCGAACGCGTACTTCTCTCCGCGCACGGAAATTCCTTGCGCGCGCTAGTCATGGTGCTCGACCGGCTCGGGCCCGACGAGATCGTCAAGCGCGAACTCGGCACCGGCGTGCCGATGATCTACCGGCTCAACGCGGACGCGACTGTTGCGAGCAAGCTCGATCTCGCGGCGTGAGGATGAACTCAATTTTCGCCGCCCACGCCCTGCAGCATTTGCACTAACATAATGTCGTATCGCCGCCCGGTCCGCCGTGCTTGAATGGCGGTGGAAAGTTCGATCGAGGTTTCAGGGGAGATCCATGCCGCAAACCAAGCCAATGACATTCGCGCGCCGCGCGCCGCGCGCTTTGCCTGCTCGTCATTTCCATGCTCGCGCTGGTGGCGACCGCGCGCCGCATCTTCCGCGGGAGAGATCGAGGCCGACGTCAACGCAACGCTCGCTCGATTCTACCGGCATGTCGTAGGCTCGCAAGATTTGGCCGGCCGCGCCGCCGGAGTTCTGGTGTTCCCCTCCATCGTCAAAGCCGGCATTGGCATCGGCGGCGAGTACGGCGAGGGCGCGCTGCGGATCAAAGGCAAGACCGCCGGCTATTACAATTCAATTTCCGCCTCGGTCAGTTTTCAGCTTGGCGTGCAGGCGCGCTCCGTCATCATCTTGTTCATGACCGAGGATGCCCTTGGAAGCTTTCGGCGCAAGGATGGCTGGAAAGTCGGCGTCGATGGATCGGTCGCGCTGATTACGCTTGGCGCTGGCGGCTCGATCGACACCAATCAGATCACCAAACCCGTGATCGGATTCATCCTCGACGAAAAAGGGCTGATGTATAATCTGACTTTGGAAGGCTCGAAGATTTCGCGCATCAAGCGCTGAGCAAAGCTTTCACTTGATCACGAACGGGACGGCCTCGATCAAGGAACGCACGATGACATCGGGGTCGCGCGGGCGTGGCTCGTTCGTGTAGCCATGATCGATGAATACAGTGCGGCATCCGGCCGCCTTTCCGGCCTCGACGTCGCGCCATCGATCCCCGATCATCCAGCTTTGCAAAAGTGAAAGCTTGCGCTCCTTTGCCGCCTCCAGCAGCAAACCGGGCTTGGGTTTGCGGCATGCGCAATTGTCGGCCTCCGCATGGAAGCAGACCTTGATATCGTCGACCTTCAGAGTCTTCCGCAGCAGCGCGTGCATGGCGTCGGCCACATCGCGCGAAATATTCGGCTGGTTGGTGGCGACGATCACCAGAAAACCCGCGGCAGCAAACGCCTCGATCGCCTCGCGCACGCCCGGGAGGATGACGAACTGCGCGAGCGATTCCGGTCCGACTGGCCGGCCGTCGAGCACCTCATTGCGGTTGATCACCCCGTCGCGGTCGAGAAAAACGGCGCGGTTCATGGACGGCACTCTATGACCGGCGCCCGCGCGGCGGGAGGCTGTCGCAGCTTCAGAAATCTATTGGTTTGGTGGGCGCACCAGGGCTCGAACCTGGGACCCGCTGATTAAGAGTCAGCTGCTCTACCAACTGAGCTATGCGCCCCGCGCCACCACTGCGGGTACACCCGCAAGCTCGCGTCGTTTACCAAAGGGTCGTCATACTGTCCAGCAAGCTCGGCCATTGGCCGCATCGGCGCATGCGTGCGCCAAAGGAGTGCACAAAAGTGGCGCCGGGGCTGGACGGCCTGCACGTCTTGAATGCGCAAATAAAAAGCCGCCGGGACGAGCCCGGCGGCTTGGTGTGGCGCAGCAATCGTCAGGGAGGTTAGCGCCAATTGCTGCGCCGACGATTGCGACGATTAGAGTTCGTTCTCCGTGCGGCGCTGCCGCGGGCCAGGCCGGCGATCGGGCGTCGGCGTGGTAGGCGTCATTTGCTGCTCGGGTCCACCCATGTTCCGCCAGCCGCCGCGTCCGAAGTGATGCCGTCCGCCCTCGCGGAACAGCATTGCGAACCGCTGCTTCTGACTGTCGTCGAGGCTCTTGTAGAGCGGATCGACCGCGTCGGCGAGTTTCTTCAGCGTCGTCCCTTGCGTGGACATCGTGTCGGCGCGCTCACGCAGACGTTCAATCAT
Source organism: Hyphomicrobiales bacterium (assembly GCA_003169835.1). Lineage (GTDB taxonomy): Bacteria > Pseudomonadota > Alphaproteobacteria > Rhizobiales > Xanthobacteraceae > PNAI01. The sequence continues at coordinate 64,397 of PNAI01000025.1, forward strand.
GTTGTCGCGGCGCTGCGCCGGATCGGCCTGCTCCCGCATTTTGCGAAACTTCTCGAAACGCTCATCGCGCTGTTTGGCGCGCTCGCGCAACGCGATTTCCACGGCCGGCCAGCTCTTTTCCTGGGCGGGTGTGAGTCGCAGTCCCGCTTTCAATCCGGCGATACGTGCGTCGGTGAATGCGGCCCGGTCTTCAGGTGTCAGCCGCGGACGCTGTTGAGCGGTATTGCTACCGGGCTGGTTCGGCGAAGTTTGCTGAGCATAAACCAAGGACGCGCCGACGATTGTGAGTGCGGTCGTCCCGGCAAGCATTACTTTCCACATGGGTTGCCTCCAATGGCACTGTTGATGCGCCAAGTTGAAATTAAATGCCGCCCGTCATCAAGTTAAAGTTTCGCAACAATGCCGCCGGTTGCGCTGCAAAAAATGAAGGTTTGTTCAGCGAGCGCGCGCAAATAACCGCAGAGCGATGCCAATCGTCGGATTTCGCGCACGCAGGTGCGCTACGTGTGATCATTTCGTGTGGCGGCAAGATAATTTGCCGCAGCGCGAGAAAATAATCTCGCGATCACGTCGTCGAAGATTGTGATCGGAAGTCTGAACTATTTGGACGCCAACAATTGTTCAAGTCCGGCCGAGCGCGCGAGCATCATCATGCTGCGCCTCTGGTTTTCATCGAGCGCCTTGATCAATGGCACCGCCATCGCGGCAATCCGCCTCAATCGATGTGCGACGGCGCTGCCCGCACGGTCGCTTGAGTTAAGCTCTGGCGATCCCTTCGCCTGCCATTGCGCCATATCATGCAGCGCGGCCTCGACCGGGGCCCAGAACGATTCCTGCGCCGGCCGCAGATTGAGCACAAATTTCAGCAGCGTAATGTGCATCTCCTTGACGACGACATCCGATGGAACATCGGCGCGTTGCCGCCCCTCCGTCGTCCTTCCCGTAGTCTGCGCCGATGCCTGCGAGCAGAACATGATTGAGACTACGGTCGCGCCGAGAAAAATGCCAACGCAAATGCTGACGAATGCTCGCTTTCTCATGACTGCCATCCCTGTTCGTTATTTGAAGGGCCGTGTTTTTTCCGCTGGATCACCGCCTCACGAATAAGCAAATTCGCGGAGCGCCAAAAGGCCGCATTTTATTAGCGGAGTTCCGATCGTCATCGATAACAAATCTTGAAATCGGTTACCGGCATTGTGCGCGTGCAATTAACCGTGACGGAATTGCGAAGTATCCCTGAACACGGGATGAATCGGGAGGGTGACGAAAAATAAGATTAAAAAAAGCATGATCCGATTGTTTAGATCGGATCATGCCTGCGTGGTTTTATGCGCCGACAAAAATAATCAGGGCACGATCGTCTGCTTAGCCGACATCGGTGGAATGAATGCGGTTTTCGATCCCAGGCGCCCTGTTCCGTTTGCTGGTGAGCTTGTTGAGCGCGCCGAGATAGGCTTTCGCCGACGCCACCAGCGTATCGGGGTCGGCGCCCTTGGCGGTAAACGAGCGGCCGTTCTCGGAAAGGCGCACCGACACCTCGGCCTGAGCGTCGGTTCCTTCCGTCACCGCATGCACCTGGTAGAGCTCGAGCTTCGCGTCATGCGGCACCAGCTCGCGGATCGCCTTGAAGATGGCGTCCACCGGGCCGTTGCCGGTCGATTGCGTGGTGATGTGCTTGCCCTCGATATCGAGCGTGAGCGTCGCCGACTGCGGCCCCATCGTGCCGGCGATCACCGTGAGCGAGAGTACTTTGATCCGATCGTGCGCGGTGGCGATTTCCTCGTCCACCAGCGCCTCGATGTCCTCGTCGTAGACCTGCTTTTTCTTGTCGGCGAGCGCCTTGAAGCGCACAAACGCGTCTTCCAATTGATTGTCGGCCAAATGATAGCCGAGCTCCTCGAGTTTGTGCACGAACGCATGACGGCCGGAATGCTTGCCCATCACCAGCGAAGTCTGTTTCACGCCGACGCTCTCCGGCGTCATGATCTCGTAGGTCTGCGTGTGCTTGAGCATTCCGTCCTGGTGGATGCCGCTCTCGTGTGCGAATGCGTTCCGCCCGACGATCGCCTTGTTGTACTGCACCGGGAACGACGTCACCGCCGACACCAGCTTCGAGGCGCGCATGAGCATGGTCGAGTTGACGCCGGTCCAGAACGGCATCACGTCGTTGCGCACTTGCATCGCCATCACGACCTCTTCGAGCGAGGCGTTACCCGCCCGCTCGCCGATGCCGTTGACGGTGCATTCGATCTGACGCGCCCCCGCGCGCACGCCGGCCAGCGAATTGGCGACCGCCATGCCGAGGTCGTCGTGGCAATGCACCGAAAACACTGCCTTGTCGGAATTCGGCACGCGCTCGCGCACCATCTTGAACAGCGCGAAATATTCCTCCGGCACGGTGTAGCCCACGGTATCGGGGATGTTGATGGTCGTGGCGCCGGCATTGATCGCGGCCTCCACGCAGCGGCAAAGGAAATCGTGCTCCGTGCGCGTGCCGTCCTCGGCCGACCATTCGACGTCGTCGGTATGGCTGCGTGCGCGTGTGACCTGCGCGATCACCATCTCGTAGACCTCGTGCGGCTGTTTCTGCAGCTTCCATTTCATGTGCACCGGCGAGGTCGAGAGAAACGTATGGATGCGTCTGCGCTTGGCAGGTTTGATCGCCTCGGCGCAGCGGTCGATGTCCTTTGGCGCCGCGCGCGAGAGACCGCAGATGACGGCGTTCTTGGCGCGCTTGGCGATTTCCTGCACGGCGGCAAAATCGCCTTCCGATGCGATCGGAAAGCCGGCCTCGATGATGTCCACGCCCATCTCGTCGAGCAGCTCAGCGACCTGGATCTTCTCTTCATGGGTCATGGTCGCGCCCGGGCATTGCTCGCCGTCGCGCAAGGTGGTGTCGAAGATGACGACGCGGTCCTTCTCGGACTTGGTCGAGGTGGTCATGGGATTTTTCCTTCTCGCTCTGCGCCTTCACATCGGCGCTCTGGGTTCCTGGCTCTTTCGGAAACTCCCTGAGGGCCAAGGCGCAAGCGCCCAGCCGGCTCTCAGGGGCCGATAAGGAGCAGGAGCCCGCCGAGAATGAGGGCAGCCACGGGCCGGGCAATGTCGGCCCCCCGGGTGATCGCGCAAATTTCAAAGCGCGGCGACATGCCAAAAACCTTCGTCAGCAGGTAACTCTAAGGTCGCGCAGATCAATGAATAGCGCGTTAACCCTTGAGGTTCTTGCGCCTCTTCTAGCGGAAGGTAGGCGACCTTCGCAAGATCGGTAACGCGATTTTACGGCCGGCGCTGACGCCGGGCGAAGTTTCCCCTTAGAAGCGTTGCCTGCGCGCAACGGTAATGTCAGTCACGCTGCCACGGTGCCGGCTTCCCAGCCCAGCATCGCGCGTTTGCGCGTGATGCCCCAGTGATAGCCGGTGAGCTCGCCGGATTTGCCGATCACGCGATGGCAAGGCACCACGAATGCTATGGGATTTTTCCCGACCGCGGTGCCGACCGCGCGTGCGGCCTTAGGCGAACCGACCTTGCTGGCAATATCGGAATAGGTCGAGGCACAACCGAGCGGAATGCGAAGCAGTGTGTCCCACACGCGCACTTCGAAATCCGTGCCGATCAGCATCACGCGCAGCGGCCGGTCCGGCCGCCAAAGTTTCTGATCGAAGATGCGTTGCGCGATCGGCGCCGTGCGCGCGGCGTCCTCGGAATATTTCGCCTTGAGCCAGCGCCGGCGCATGTCGGTGAGTGCCGCCTTCTCCTTGCCGGCGTCGGCAAACGCGAGCCCGCACAATCCGCGCTCGCTCGCCATCACCAGCGCCGTGCCGAACGGGCAGGGGTGCAGGCCATAGGAAATCGTCAGCCCTTCGCCGCCGGTTTTCCATTCGCCCGGCGACATCGCTTCGTGCGTCACAAACAGATCGTGCAATCGCCCGGGTCCTGAGAGACCTACTTCGTACGCCGCATCGAGCACGCTCGCCGAGTCGCGCAAGAGCGTCCGCGCACTGTCGAGCGTAAGTGCCTGCAGGAAAGCTTTCGGCGTGATTCCGGCCCAGCGCCGGAACAAGTGATGCAGATCGGTGGTGGTGACGCCTGCGGCCTCCGCAATCTGCTCGATCTCGGGCTGTGTGCGCCAGTGTCCGCGGATATGCGCGATGGCGCGGCGCACGATGTCGTAATCGGCCGCGGCATCGGTCAGGGACTTCAAATCAGGCATACGGTCGGGCGAGAGCATGGCGGTCTCCATCATTTGCTCTCCATCTAGGCTTCCGTGGGCTATCTGCCCACCCGATTTCTGCTCTCTTACTTCTCCCTCCCCGTCCCCGGGGAGGGTCGGCGCGTAGCGCCGGGGTGGGGTGACTTTGCAAAGCAGACCCCACCCGGCCACTCGCTTCGCTCGTGTCCACCCTCCCCGCAAGCGGGGAGGGATCAAACCACGGTTCTTGCCGGCCCTCTTTTGGCCTCCGCGAGTGCGGCCGAAAGCCGCCTGGCGAAGTTTTCTTTCTCTCTCGGGCCGAGAAAGCTCGCGACCACCAGCCGCCAGCCGCACGACACCAGGGACAATCGCTGCAGGCCGAACTCCTCGTGCGCCTCGCGCTCGATCCGGGTCCACAGCGGGTTGAGCATCCATTCGTTTGCTTTGCCGCGATGGCTCACCTTGCGCACGCGCAATTCCGAAGCCGTGACGGTCACCTGCTCATAGGCCGCGGCGGCGCGGTAGTTGGCGCGAAATGCCCAATAGACCAGCGCCACATCGAGCCCGAGGAATCCCACCACCGGCCAGGCGCCGATGAGGTAGAACACGATGCCGCCGAGAAAACTGAAACCTCCGACCAGCAGCATCACAAGCATAAATCCCGCGCGGCCGAGCGAACGATGCGGCGTGATCGTCGCCGAAAAAAGCGTGGGCTCAGGATTCGAGTCGTTGTCGGGACTCATGGCGGTCATTATACGTGAAACATGGGCATGGGAAACATGGCGAGCAAATCGGCAAAACGACTTGAACCTGAGGCGGCGCTAAAGCGCAGCAAACCAAAGAGCGCTAGAAAACTCCTCGCGCCCGCGAAATCAACAAAGCCTTCACGGCCATGGACCCTGGCCGAGGTTACGGAAGCCTTCCGCCGTTTCCGCGCCGCGAACCCTGAGCCGCGTGGAGAACTCGCCCACGTCAATCCCTACACGCTGTTGGTGGCGGTGGTGCTCTCAGCCCAAGCTACCGATGCAGGCGTGAACAAGGCGACGCCCGCGCTGTTTGCGCTCGCAGACACACCGCAGAAGATGGTCAAGCTGGGTGAGCCGCGCGTGCGCGACCTGATCAAGACCATTGGCCTCTTCCGCAACAAGGCCAAGAACGTGGTTGCGCTGTCGGAACGGCTTGTCGCCGAACACGGCAGCCAAGTGCCGCGCACGCGCGAGGCGCTCGAAGCGCTTCCCGGTGTCGGCCGCAAAACCGCAAATGTCGTGCTCAACATGGCATTCGGTGAGCCCACCATCGCGGTGGACACCCACATTTTTCGCATCGGCAACCGCACGGGGCTCGCGCCCGGCAAGACGCCGTTCGAGGTGGAGCAAAAACTCGAAGCAGCCATACCGGACGAATTCAAGCGCCACGCTCACCATTGGCTGATCCTGCACGGCCGCTATGTTTGCGTCGCACGCAAGCCGCTGTGCGAGAAATGCCTGATCAACGATCTGTGCAAGTGGTCGGAAAAGACGGTGGCTGCATAGAGCATGATCCCGAAAAGTGGGAACCGGTTTACCGCCTTCGCGAAGCCCGCTTCGGCGGACGAAGGAAGGTCGGAAAAGATTATGCTCAAGCAAAAACCTAGCGCTGCGCGATCATCCCAACACTTCGCCCTGCAATCCGCTTGTGGATGTGCACCATGAACGCCATGGCAAACAGCGGCGTGATGAAATTGAGCACCGGGATCGACACCACGAACGCGATCAGCATGCCGCAGAGGAACACGCCCGCGCGATGCGCGCGGTAGAGCGCCTTGGCTTCGGCCGGCGTACGAAAGTGCATGGCGGCAAGCAGGAAATATTCCCGGCCGAGCAAATAGGCGTTGGCCAGGAACATGATGATGAAACCGAGCCCCGCGAACAGCAGCAGAGGCGCAGCGCATACATAGACGACGATCGCCAGCAGCGCGGCCCTGATCCCCTCGATCAGCGCGCGCCAGAGCGCCAGCTCATGACCGGGCGGATCGTTCGGGTAATATCGGCGTTCAACCTCTTCTGCGATCTCGTCGACGAAAAAGCTGCCGACGAACGCGGCGATCGCTGGCAGCAGGAGAATCGCTCCGGCGAAAATGCCCAGACCCGCCGCAAACGACACGATCCAGATAAAAATGTGCCATACCCACTGTGCGCCCCAGTCGTGGCCCGTGGCCCAATTCACGCCTTCCGCCGCAAGTATCGCAAAAGCGCGGTGCAAGCCGATGCCGATCACGACCATCAAAAGAAGCGCAAGACCGATCGTCTTCAAAAGCACCCGCCGAAACGGCGGTGAGAACATTTGCACGAACGCCTTGCCGGCAGCCTCGAACATCATTGCCTCCGCAATTAGGAGCACAAGTATATTCGCCGTGCACGTAAGGCAAATGGATCAGCGGGCGGGCGCCGACGCGTCAGGGCCTGGCACGAGGGTCGCTGCCTGCACGAGCCGGCTGCCATTGACGTCCGGCTTATCGGGAGCGAGCGGCACTTCCTGCTGAACGTGCAGCCGGTCGGCCCAGCGCACCTTGCGATAGTCAAAACCCTGCTCGATGGTGGGCTTGACCAGGCTGAAATAGGGCGAGATATCGAAGTCGCGCGGCGCATAGAGCGAAGAATGACGAATTTCGAGGATTTCGCGCCGCACGTCCTCGTCGTCCTGCTTCGTCACTTTCGGCAGAATGGGATAGCGCACGTTCTCGAACGCCTGCGCGATCAAGGCGGAGCAGATGATGCGGCTCGGGTGGCCTGACCCGAGCGCCATCAGCCTCCGCCGCCAGCGTTGCGGCACCGGCAATGGAAACAGATAGCGCAGCAGATCGATGATATTCTTCACATCGTAATCGAAGCCGATGCGCTCTGTGGCATAGGCGCAGACCCGGTAACAGTCGTCTGGCGTGAGTCCGATCGGCCGGCAGATGCGTGTGTGATGGCGAAAATACTTCGACAGCGGCGCGCCGACGACACCTTCGCCGATATTGGCCTCGACCAGCACAAGCTGCTCGCCATCATCAGTCGTACGCTCTCCGATCGGCCCGACGTAAAGCGCCGCATGCGACCATGTCGACTGCGTGAGATACTTGATGACGCCCGAGATGTGATTGGTGCCCTCGACCAGCAGCACATCGCCCGGCTGCAGCGTCGCGCGCAAAGATTCCGGATTGCTCGGTGTAAAGGGGTGATATCCTTCGATCGGCCGATCGAGATATTGCGCGATCCTGCGCCCGATGCCGTCGAGGAAGAAACTCATAACGCCGCGTCCCTTCGGTGGCGTGCGCCCTTTAGGCCGGCACAGCCTTATTGAGAATCCTTGTCTAAGTATTTAGACGAGACTTGTTGCAATTCGGTTCACAACCTCGCGCGTTAAGGAAACTTAATGTTAGCCACAACATTTGCGGCGTGCGCGATGTTCAGGCACTGTTCAACGCAACCGCTGCCAGGGTAACGGTTTGCCAACCATGAAACGCTTGAGCCGCCGCACGTTTCTCGCCGCGTCCGCCGCCGTGACGGCCTCGCCCGTGCTTGGCGCGCCGTCGTCCTCGATCGATTTCGACGTCATCATTGTTGGAGCAGGTTCTGCCGGCATCGCCGCCGCGCGCCGCATATACGCCGCCGGCCGAAGCTTTCGCTTGATCGAGGCCTCCAGCCAGATCGGTGGGCGCTGCATCACCGACACGAGTATTTTCGGCGTGCCCTACGATCGCGGAGCGCACTGGATTCACATGCCTGACCTCAATCCAGTGGCGAAGCTCACGCCGAAACCCGGATTCGACGTGTATGCGGCGTCTGCCGCCCAGCGGCTGCGTGTCGGCCGGCGCAACGCGCGCGAAGGCGAGCTCGAAGAATATCTCGGTGTGCTGGTGCGCTCGAATCGCGCGATCGCGGACGCAGCACGCGGCAAGTCGGACGTCAATTGCGCCGATGCGCTGCCCAAGGACTTGCGCGATTGGCGGCCGACGGTGGAGTTTGTGCTCGGTCCCTACGGTTGCGCGAAGGACTTGCGCGAAATCTCGGCCTATGATTTTGCGAAATCAGCCGAGCGCGACGTCGATGCATTCTGCCGCCAGGGTTACGGCGCGCTGCTAGGCAAACTTGGCGCGGCCGTCCCGGTGACGCTCGCAACGCCGGTGACACGCATCGATACGAACGATCGTCTTATCGTTGAGACGGACAAGGGCCGCCTCGTCGCGCGCGCTGTGATCATCACCGCATCGACCAATGTGCTTCTATCCGGCGACATCAAATTCACACCTGAGCTGCCCAAACGCCAGCTCGACGCGCTCAACCAACTCAAGCTTGGCAGCTACGATCACATTGCGCTGGAGTTGATCGGCAATCCGCTTGGCCTACAGCGCGATGAGCTGGTTTTCGAGAAGTCGGAAACCACGCGCACCGCCGCATTGCTCGCCAACATTTCGGGCACCTCGCTCGCAACGGTCGAAGTGGCGGGGAAATTCGGTCGCGATCTGTCGGCCCAGGGCGAGCCGGCCATGGTCGCCTTCGCGCTCGAATGGCTCACCGACCTCTACGGCGCGGATGTCAAAAAGGCGGTCAAACGCACCCATGCCACGCGCTGGAACGCCGAGCCATTTGCGCGTGGCGCGTTCTCCGCGGCGAGCCCGGGCGGGCAGGGGGCGCGCAAGACACTGATGGAGCCGCTGCGCGATCGTATTTATTTTGCCGGTGAAGCGATGCACGAGACGCTCTGGGGCACCGTCGGCGGCGCATGGGAATCCGGCACGCGCGCGGCCGAAGCGATCTTGCGCAAGATGGGCGTGCTCAAGGAAATCGAAGATCCGAAAGACAAACCGCGCGCAAAAGAGCCGTCCAAACCGCAGCCCCGGCGTAAAGGCTAGACGTCCGAATCGTCGCGGCGAAACGAATCTTCGAGCGCATGAGGCCGATCCCGGCGCACGCGCCAGATTACAAAGAGGACGGCGTCGATCACGAAAATCAGAACACCGATCAGCGTCGGAAATTCTGACCTGCTCATTCCATCGGCGAGGCGGCCGCTGGAAAAATAATATTCGCCGATAAAAATCAAAAAGAAACCGAGCACCAGCAGCATAATCATCAGCTTTGGTTTCGGGCCCTTGCGCACGCGACTCATGCCCGCAACACCCCGCCGGTGCGCTTGCCGACTTCGGCGACGATCTTGGTTCCCAGCGCCTCGATCTCCTGATCGGTCATAGTCTTCTCGCGCGGCTGGATGGTGACCGCAATCGCGATCGATTTCTTGCCCGCCGCGATTCCTTCGCCTTCGTAGATATCGAACACGGTGACGCCGGTGATCAGCTTGCGCTCCACGCCCTGCGCCGCCCGCACGATGTCGCCAGCCTTCACGCTACGATCCACAACAAAAGCAAAATCGCGCTCCACCGGCTGGAGCGGCGAAAGGTCCAGCACGGCCTTGGCGCGCGTAGGCTTGGCGCGCGGTTCCGGGATGCGTTCCAGGATCACTTCAAAGGCTACCACCGGGCCCTCGGCGCCAAGCGCCTCGAGCACGCGCGGATGCAACTCGCCGAAATAGCCAAGCACGTTTTGCGGTCCAATTTGAATTGTGCCGGCACGCCCCGGGTGGAACCACGCCGGCCCGCCGGGAACGACTTGCATCGCCTGCGCAGGCGCGCCTGCGGCTGCGAGCGTCGCGAGCGCATCGGCTTTCACGTCAAACACATCGACACGCTCTTCCAGCGTCGACCAATGGCGGCCGCCGCCGTAGGGCTTTGCCATCGCGCGTCGTATCGCAGCCGCCGCGGTGCATTGATCCTCCGGCTTGTCACCCTTGAAAATCTGCCCGACTTCGAACAGCGCCACATCCGGAAATCCGCGATCGGCATTGCGTTGCCCCGCGCTTACCAGCCCCGGAATCAAGCTCGGCCGCATATCGGACAATTCCGACGCGATCGGATTTGCCAGCGCCAATTCCGGTTTGCCGCCGCCGAACAGCGCCGCATGCGGCTTCGATATAAATGACCAGGTGATGGCCTCGACCAGCCCGCGCGTGGCGGCCGCGCGTTTGGCTTTGCGACTTCTGAGCTGCAGGGTCGTCAGCACCGGCTTGCGCGCCAGCTCTCCGCGTGGAAACGGCGTCGCCGGTATGCTGTCCACACCGATGATGCGCACCAGTTCCTCGACGATATCGGCCTTGCCTTCGATGTCCGGACGCCACGACGGCGCCGCGACCTTCAGCATGGGGCCTGCGCCCGCGACGAAAAAGCCGAGCCGGGCGAGCACGCGCTTGATCTCGGGCAGCGCGATGCTCAAACCCGCAAGCCGCTTGAGTTCGGTGAGCGGAAAATCAATCGCGCGCTCGGGGACGTCCGCCTGACCTGCGACCACAATCTCCGAGGGCTGGCCGCCGCACAGCTCAAGCACCAATTGTGTTGCGAGCTCCAATCCCGGCAGCATGAAGTTGGGATCGACCCCGCGCTCGAAGCGATAGCGCGCATCGGAATTGATCCCGAGCTGGCGGCCGGTCCGCGCGATATTGCCGGGCTCCCACAGCGCCGACTCAATCAGCACGTCGGTCGTAGCCTCCGAACAGCCGCTCGCTTCGCCGCCCATGATGCCGGAAAGCGATTCCACGCCATTCTCGTCCGCGATCACACACATCGCGGCATCGAGCGCATAGGTCTTGCCGTCAAGCGCGCGCAGCTGCTCGCCGTTCTTGGCCCAGCGCACCACAAGATCGCCGCGCACCTTCTTGGCGTCGAACACATGCAGCGGCCGAGCGCGATCGTGAGTGATGAAGTTCGTGATATCCACCAGCGTATTGATCGGGCGCAGACCGATTGCGAGCAATCGCCGCTGCAGCCATTCGGGTGACGGACCATTCTTCACGCCGCGCACAAGCCGAAGTGCAAACGCGGGGCACAACGAAGCCATCGCGCCGAAGTCGAGCTTGACCGAAACCGGGCAGGGAAATGCGCCCTTCACGGGTTTCGGCACGCGCTCCTTGAAGGTGCCGACGTCAACTGCGGCCAAATCGCGCGCGATGCCGTTGACGCCGGTGCAGTCCGGCCGGTTGGGCGTGAGATTGATCTCGATCACCGGATCGTCCAGCTCCGCCCATTGCGCGTAGCTTTGTCCCACCGGCGCGTCGGCCGGCAGCTCGATGATGCCGTCGTGATTGTCCGACAATTGCAGTTCGAACTCAGACACCAGCATACCGTGGCTTTCGACGCCGCGAATGGTGCCAACGCTGAGCGTCATGTTCTTGCCTGGGATGAACGCGCCGGGCGGCACGAACACGCCCTTCATGCCCGCACGCGCATTTGGCGCGCCGCACACGACCTGAACTGGCTTTCCGTCTCCGGTGTCCACCATGCAGACCCGTAGTCGATCCGCATTCGGATGCTGCTCGGCCGACACCACGTTTCCGATGACATAAGGCGCCAGCATCTTGCCCTTGTCTTCGACGCGCTCGACCTCAAGCCCGACCATGGTGAGCTTGTCCGTGATTGCGGCGAGCTGCGCCTCGGTGTCGAGATGTTCCTTCAGCCAGGCGAGGGTGAATTTCACGTGCTCAATCCCCCCGCCAGCGTCGGGAAATCGAGCGGCCGGAATCCGTAATGCGACAGCCACCGCACATCGGCTTCGAAGAAAGCGCGCAGATCCGGCATGCCGTATTTGAGCATCGCGATGCGGTCGATCCCCATGCCCCAGGCGAAGCCCTGGTACTCATCGGGGCTGATCCCGCAATTGCGCAGCACTTTCGGATGCACCATGCCGCAGCCGAGAATTTCCAGCCAATCCTCGCCCTCGCCGAAACGCACTTCGCCCTTCTCGCGCCGGCACTGGATGTCGACTTCGAGCGACGGCTCGGTGAACGGAAAGAACGACGGACGAAATCGCATCTTCACTTGATTGACCTCGAAGAACGCTTTGAGGAATTCTTCCAGGATCCATTTCAGGTGGCCGAGATGCGAGCCCTTGTCGATGACCAGCCCCTCGACCTGGTGGAACATTGGCGTGTGCGTCTGATCGGAATCGACGCGATACGTGCGGCCGGGAATGATCACGCGGATCGGCGGCTTCTGACTCATCATGGTGCGGATCTGCACCGGCGACGTATGAGTGCGCAGCAGCAGCCGCGTGCCGTCGGGCTTGGGATTGAAGAAAAACGTATCGTGCATGTCCCGCGCCGGATGGCTTTCGGGAATGTTGAGCTTGGTGAAATTGAGATCGTCGGTCTCGATGTCGGGTCCTTCCGCCACCGCAAAGCCCATGTCGACGAAGATCGCGGTCAGTTCATCAATGACCTGGCTTATGGGATGGATACGCCCGGTCTCCGCCGGCGTCTCGCGCGCGGGCAGGGTCACGTCCACGGTCTCGGTGGCAAGCCGCGCGTCGAGCGCCGCGCCCCGCAGCGCATCCTTGCGCGCCGTGATCGCGGCGGTCACGTGATCCTTGAGCCCGTTGATCGCCGGGCCTCTTTCCTTTCGCTCCTCCGGCGTCATGCCGCCGAGCGTCTTGAGCAGGGCCGTGACCGAGCCGTTCTTGCCGAGCGCTGCCACGCGCACGGCCTCGATCGCCGCCTCATCGGCGGCGGCACCGACGGCTTTGATGATCTCGGTTTCGAGTGCGGCGATATCAGTCATCGTATCCTCGGCAATGCGGTGGTTTTGGCCGTCCGGCCTCCATCAGGTCAAGCCCGCATTTCCGAGCAAAGCCCAATGTGAGAAACTAGGGAATAGCGATATCCGCATCGAGGACCATTCTATGATTACCTGCCCGCTTCTTGTGCTCTCGGCCATGCTCTTCTTGGCGGCGCCGCTTGCGGCCGCCGATTGCCCAGTGGCCCGCAGCGGAGACGCGATTTCAGACACTCTGGAAAAAGCGCCGTCCTGCGACGCCGCCCAAAAACTGTTCGAGGCCTGCGCCTATGTCGCGAGCATCGATTCCATGTTCGGCAGCATCGTCACCGGAAAATGCGAAAATGACTTTCTGGCCAAGCTGAATGCTTCGCAGCGCAAGACCTACGACCGGCAGAAGGACGCCTGCTCACGCAAATACGCCAAGCAGGAGGGCACGATGTACCGCTCCTTCGAGGCCATGTGCATTTCCAAGCTTGCCGTCGGCTATTCGAAGAGATTTGCCGCGAGCCCTAAAGGGCCCGCGGACAAATAGTCTGCGTGAAACCGTTCAATGCGGTGCCGGAATCGAAGCCTTGGCCTTTTCCACGATGGCCTGAAAAGCGGCCGGCTCGTGAATGGCGAGGTCGGACAGCACCTTGCGGTCGACGAGCAAGCCCGCCCTGGCCGCGCCCGCGATGAACTTGCTGTAGTTCAGGCCGAACGGGCGCACCGCGGCGTTGATCCGCTGGATCCATAAGGCGCGGAACGTGCGCTTGCGCCGCTTGCGGTCGCGATAGGCATATTGGTTTGCCTTCTCCACCGCCTGCTTGGCGATGCGGATGGTATTCTTGCGGCGGCCGTAATAGCCCTTCGCGGCCTTGAAAACTTTCTTGTGTTTGGCGTGTGAAGTGACGCCGCGTTTTACGCGTGCCATGACTGGTCTCCTGTCGGTCCTGTTCTACGATGAGCTTGCGGAAGGTGTTGGCGATCAACCGTTGGGCAGAAAATACTTCTTGATGTTGTCGCCGTCGGTCTTGAACAGAACCCGAGTGCCGCGGTGATCGCGGATTTGCTTCGTGCTGCGCTTGATCATGCCGTGGCGTTTGCCGGCGTGGGCCGCAAGCACCTTCCCGCCGCCGGTGATCTTGAAGCGCTTTTTAGCGCCCGACTTGGTCTTGATCTTGGGCATTTTGCTCTCCTGAAAATGGCTTAAGACCACGACGATGAAGCCGGGTCCGCCGGATGTGCTCGAATTGAGCGTGTAATGAGCGGTCACGCCGCCACGGCAGCCCTTGATAAGCCGGTCGGCGATCGGGCGGGGTTATGGCAGAGGCGGCCTGAAAAGACAACCTGATCGGTCATCGCCCGCGCGCGAGGCCCGCATGTACTCTCCACCGTCATTCCGGGACGGCGCGAAGCGCCGGACCCGGAATCCAGATACAAATGCAGAAATTGCTGTTGGATTCCGGGTTCGCGGGCCTTGCCCGCGCCCCGGAATGACAGCGGCGAGGCTTATCTCGGCGCCAGCACCATCACCATTTGCCGGCCCTCGAACCTGGCGTCCATCTCGATCTTGGCGATCTTGATGGTGTCGTCCTTCACGCGGTCGAGCAACTTCACGCCGAGTTCCTGGTGCGCCATTTCGCGGCCGCGGAAGCGCAAGGTGACCTTGACCTTGTCGCCCTCCTCGAAGAACCGCTTCATCGAGCGCATCTTCACGTCGTAATCGTGGTCGTCGATCATCGGCCGGAATTTGATTTCCTTGACCTCGACCACTTTCTGTTTCTTGCGGGCTTCGGCCGCCTTCTTCTGCTCCTGGTATTTGTATTTACCGAAATCGAGCAGCTTGCAGACCGGCGGCGTAGCGTTGGGGGAAATCTCGACCAAATCCAATCCGGCTTCCTGCGCAAATACCAGGGCTTCCTGGACGGTGACATTCCCGCGGTTGGAACCGTCTTTGTCGATCAAATGGATTTCGCGAGCGCGTATCTCCTCATTGATGCGCGGACCGTCCTTTTGGACCGGCTGCGCGGCTTTCATCGGGCGTCGAATGGTGGCTATCTCCTCTGCTGTTGCAACGGACCTTTCGCGCCGCCGGAAACCGGCTTTCGCGAGGAGGCACCCCAAGGATCGGGACAAACCGTTAATAAGTCAACGCTGTTGAACATAGATTGCGTGCGGATTGCAGGGGCTGTGACCCGCTCGCCGCAGGGATTTTGGCGCGGCCGACTAACTCCCGGCCTGCAATAGCGAATTGTAGACCTCCAGCGTTGCGGTAACGATGCTTTCCGGCGAAAACATATACGCGGCGAACTGCCGCGCACGCTCCCTGAGCGCATTTGTAGCCATCTCGTCGAGCGTGAGAACTTCCCCGAGCGCGCGCGCAAGTTCCCCCGCCTCATCCGGCGGCACCACCCAGCCGGTGCGCAATTCATCCGCGATGCGCGGGGGCGCCAGCAGACATTCGGGCAACGCACCGGCCGAAGACGCGATCACCGGTCGCGCCATGGCTTGTGCCTCGGCCACCACGCGGCCCGTGACCGGCGGCTTGATGTACGGCACGACGACGATATCGGCGGCGGCAAATGCCGCCGGCATGTCCGCGCAATGGCCTGCGA
Organism: Hyphomicrobiales bacterium; assembly: GCA_003169835.1. Classification (GTDB taxonomy): domain Bacteria; phylum Pseudomonadota; class Alphaproteobacteria; order Rhizobiales; family Xanthobacteraceae; genus PNAI01. The sequence continues at coordinate 79,803 of PNAI01000025.1, forward strand.
GGCGAAACAGCGCCTGCACACCTTCGTCCTGCGCACGCTGCATGATCGCGCGCACATGACGCGGGTGACGCCGGTCATCGCCTGCAAACACGAACGTGACGCCGCGCATTCCTTCGCCCGTAAGAATACGTGCCGCTTCGATCATCGTCATCTGGCCGTTTCCCGGCGCGACGCGCCCCGGAATCAGCACCAGCCGCCCGCCCGTGGGTACGCCCCAAGACTGCCGTAGTGCTGCAACGCGTTTGGCATCCACCGTGGTCGGATCGAAGATACTCAGGTTTATGCTTCGGGGAATCACGCGCACGCGCTGTGGCGGAATGCGATAGCGCTCGATCATCGGCCGGGCATCGAACGCAGAATGCGTGATGATGCGATCGCCGCTGCTCAGCGCGCGCAGGTAATGCGCACCGAACAACATATGCGCATAGGGAATGTCGAACAGCTCGGTGACGAGCTTCGCATCCGATCGCTCCGCCGCCGGCAGCACGCTCCAGGCCGCGCCCGCGCTCCTGGCATGCACGATGTCGATCTGCTCCTTGGCCAGCAGGCTTGCGAGCAGTTCGACGTTTTGCCGAAGCTTCAACGGATTGAAGGTCGTATCGGCATAGGAAAACCATTCGCCGCCAAAGCCCTTGAGCTCATCGACCAGCGCGCCGTCTTCGCCCGCGACGATGGCGCGCCCGCCCGCCCGTACCAGCGCGTGCGCGACATTGATCGCAACGCGTGAAGCGGATGATGGATGCAGCGCGGGCACGATCTGCAGCACGGTGGAGCCCGCGAGCGTGTGCGCCTGCGCAGGGGCCTCGACGAAATCGTCGCTCATCACCATCATCGAACTCCGCTAAGCTTCGCGAGCGGCCCGCGATATCTCTCTTGCGTGCGATTACGACTTGCTGCGAAACACGGCGCAATTAGGTCCGGCTTGAAACAAACGGTGCGATTCGGAATGTGACGTCATGAGCGAGTCTTGCCTAAAAACTTTGGATGTGGGAACCGGCCACCCCGCCTGCCGCATCGCTGTGCGCCAGCGCGATGGGGCCGCACCCGGCCTGTTTTGGCTCGGCGGCTTCAAATCCGACATGGGCGGAACGAAAGCCGTGGCGCTCGACGACTGGGCCGCGGCGCAGGGGCGCGCCTGCATCCGCTTTGACTATTCAGGCCACGGCGAGTCCGGCGGCGAATTCTCCGACGGCACCATTGGCCGCTGGCTGGAAGAGAGTCTCGCGGTGTATTCGACCTGCGCCACAGGCCCCCAAGTTGTGATCGGCTCCTCGATGGGCGGTTGGCTGGCGCTTTTGCTCACGCGCGCGCTCAAGCGCAACGCCAAACTTAAGACGCCGGTCGCTGGCCTCGTGCTGATTGCGCCGGCGGTCGATTTCACCGAGGAACTGATGTGGAAGAAGTTCTCGCCCGAGGTAAAGCGGCAGATCGAGCAGACCGGCGCCTGGCAGCGGCCTTCCGCATATTCGGAAGCGTCCTATCCGATCACCAGGATGCTGATCGAGGAAGGCCGCAACCACCTTCTGCTCGGCGGCCTGATCGAGACCGGCTGTCCGGTCCGCATCCTGCAGGGCGTGAAGGACGAAGACGTGCCATGGCAGCACGCGGTCGAACTCACGTCGCGGCTTGCGCACGATGATGTTGTGCTCACGCTGGTCAAGGACGGCGATCATCGCCTCTCGCGGCCCGAGGACATCGAGCGGCTGATAGCGGCGGTGGGAGAGTTCTAGGCCGCGGCCTCCGCGAGCGCGGCCACCCATTCGTCTTGCACTGACGTGTCGATCTCGCCGCGTTGCTGCGCCAATGTGGCAAATTGTTCCCGCGGTAACAGCCGAGAAAGCGCCCACACGGCAGCACCGCGCACCAGCGCCGATGCATCGCCGAGCAATCGCTCGGCCTGCGGTGCAAGCGCCACATCGTCCGAGTTTCCGATTGCGATCAGAACATTGCGGACAAAACGATCTCGCCCAGTGCGCTTGATCGCGGTCTTGGCAAACCGCGAACGGAATTGCGCATCGTCGAGCGCGACCAATTCGGCAAGCGCCGGCGCTCGCAATGTATCGCGCGCGGCAAGCTTCGCCTCATGTCCTGCCTGCGCGAACTTGTTCCAAGGGCACACGGCAAGACAATCATCACAGCCATAGATGCGATTGCCCATGAGCAGGCGAAACTCGCGCGGGATCGGCCCCTTGTGCTCGATGGTCAGATACGAGATGCAACGCCGCGCATCGAGCCGGTAGGGCGCGGGGAACGCGGCGGTCGGACAGATGTCGAGACATGCCTGGCACGTGCCGCAATGATCGGTTTCGGATTCGTCGGGAGGAAGTTCGAGAGTCGTGAAGATCGCGCCCAGGAACAGCCACGAGCCCAATTCGCGCGAAACCAGATTCGTGTGCTTGCCCTGCCAGCCGAGACCCGCACTGGCCGCGAGCGGCTTTTCCATCACCGCGGCGGTATCCACGAACACTTTGACATCGCCGCCGGCTTGCGCGACCAGCCAGCGCGCAAGCGTCTTCAGCCGCTGTTTGACGACGTCGTGATAATCGCTGTGCGAGCGCGCATAGACCGAGATCGCACCGCGCGTTCTTTCTTTAAGGATCGAAAGTGGATCGCTGTCCGGCCCGTAGTTCATACCGAGCATGATGATCGAGCGCACCTCCGGCCACAGCATGCGCGGATCGCCGCGGCGCTGGGCGCTGGCTTCAAGCCACAACATGTCGCCGTGGGCGCCGTCGGCGAGGAAGCGCTCAAGCCGCGCCTTGGCTTCCGGCACCGCATCGGGCCGTGTGCATCCAACCGCGTCGAAGCCGTTCTCGCGCGCAGTCTTCAAGAGTGAGGATTTAAGTTGAGCCGGATCACTCAGAAGTCGAGATCCGCGTAGGTCTTCGACGCCGGCAGCCCCGGCACCGCTTCTGCCAGCAGCGCGCGGAACGACGGACGCGACTTCACCCGCGCGTACCAGACCTTGGCGCTCTCGTCCGCGTCCCATGGCACGTCACCAAAATAATCCGCCGTGGAAAGATGCGCTGCCGCGGCCAAGTCGGCATACGTCAGCAGGTCGCCGGTCAGCCAGTTGCGCGTGCGCACCAGCCATCCGATGTAGGAAACATGATAGCGGATATTGGCCCGCGCCGCACGGATGGTGTCGGTGTCGGGCGACCCGCCACCCTGCTCGGCCCGCATGAAACGCTTGTAGAGCCGCTCCGTCACCAACGGCTCGCTGACCTCGGCGAAGAACTTGTCGTTGAACCAGCTTGCAAGCCGCCGTACCTCGATGCGCGCGGCGAGATCGACCGGCAGCAGCCGCCGGTCGCCAAGTTCCGCGCCGTAGGTCTCGTCGAGATATTCGGCAATGATGGCTACACCGGGCACGGCGGGGCGGCCTTCATCGACCAGCACCGGTGTCGTGCAGGCGGGATTGAGCAGCAGAAACTCCTGCCGCCGCTCCCACGTCCGCTCCTCGATGAGGCCGGCGGCGAGTCCGGTTTCCCCCAGCGCCAGCCGGACGAAGCGCGAATGCGGACAGAATGGATGATGGAACAGCGTCAACATGGAGGTGCCGAGGACCAACGGGCCCGCGCGGGCCGTCATGATTAAGAATCAGCGAGCCGCAACCCTACAGAATGCCGGGGGCCAAGAGCAATAAATGGAGCAATAAATGGTGCAACAATTAGCAGCGCGCGGAATCGAAAACCAAACGGTGACGCATTCGGAGCGTTTTCTCGTTGCTCGCGCCGGGTGAATGCGCCAAAACGCTGGCGGTTACGAATCTCAAAACGGCTGCACCGCAGGCTTTAGCACGCGCGGTGCCTTAAGAGTTAAGACCGCACGGAGCTCGCAAATGGCCTTCGACATCCTCAAGGCTCTTATCCTCGGCGTGATCGAGGGTTTGACCGAGTTTCTGCCGGTGTCTTCGACCGGACATCTGTTGCTCGCCCAGCATTTTTTCGGCTTCGGCGACGACACGTTTGGAAAATCCTTCGCGATCCTCATTCAACTCGGCGCCATCCTTGCGCTGCTATCGATCTATTTTCACCGGTTGTGGGCGCTGTTTCTGGGCATGTTCAAGAACCAGGACGACCAGCGCTTCGTGATCGGCGTGCTGCTGGCCTTTCTTCCCGCCGCGGTGATCGGTGCGGTCGCGCTCGGATTCATCAAAAGCGTTTTGTTCAATGTCTGGATCGTCTGCACGATGTTCATCGTCGGCGGGTTTGTCCTGCTCTGGATCGATCGCCTGAACTTGAAGCCGCGTTACACCGACGCAACGAAGTTTTCGCTGCCGATGTATTTGGGCATAGGCTTCATTCAATGTGTCGCCATGATTCCCGGCGTCTCCCGCTCAGGCGCAACGATTGTCGGAGCCATGTTGTTCGGCGCCGATCGCCGCTCGGCGGCGGAGTTCTCGTTCTGGCTGGCGATGCCGACCATGGTCGGCGCTTTCGCCTACGAGGCCTTCAAGGATCGCGCCGAACTCGCCAACGCCAACCTCACGCTGATCGCCGTCGGCTTTGTTTGCTCGTTCATCTTCGGTTGGATCGTGGTGAAGACGTTCTTGGGCTACGTGCAGCGCCACACGTTCGCGCTGTTCGCCTGGTGGCGCATCGTGATCGGCACCGCCGGCGTCTACGCGATTTATTTTATGTGAGCGTGTTCGCCCGTTTAGGCGACCCTGCTGCGGAACTGCCCGGACTTGCGGAAGCGCCAGAGATAAGACGGCACGATCGCCTCGATCGGCTCCGGTTTGATGCCGAGCCCTTGCAGCGTGCGGCCTTCCGCCTTGGCGGCCTCCGACACCACATTGTCGGCCCGCAGCAGCTCGACCTGATCGGGCGTGAGCGGCGGCTTCGGCATGTATTGCAGCAACGCCGCTTTAATCTTGGCGGCGAAAAACGGAACCGGCACCAGCAGCCGTTTGCGCTCGATCGTTGCGAGCACGTATCGCATCAACTGCTCGAACGTCCGCACCTCCGGGCCGCCCAATTCATAGACCGTGCCGCCCGGCGCATTGCCGTCCACGGCTTCC
>PNAI01000054.1 GCA_003169835.1 Hyphomicrobiales bacterium
CCCCCGCAAGCGGGGGAGGTGAAAGACCAATCGAAGGGCGGCTCGCCGAAAACATCCTCTACTTCGCGCGCGCACTGCGTGCCGCAGGAATTCCATTGGGGCCCGGAGCGGTGCTCGATGCGCTCGCGGCGGTGACCGCGGCGGGCGTGGGGACGCGCGAGGATTTCTACTGGACGCTGCATGCGATGTTCGTCAAACGGCGCGAGCACTCGGTGCTGTTCGATCAGGCGTTTCGCATTTTCTTTCGCAAGCGTGGTTATCTTGATCGGCTGCTCGCGCTGATGTCGCCGCAGGCGCCAGGGCAAGCGCCGTCAGACAAGCCGGAAGCATCGCAGCGCGTGCTCGATGCGCTGTTCGCGGGCGCGGATAAAACTGTGCGCGAGAAATCCGAGATGGAGATCGATGCGCGCTTCACCGTTTCCGACCGTGAGGTGCTGGAGAAGAAGGATTTCGCGCAGATGACGGCGGCCGAGGACGCTGCCGCGAAGGACGCGATCAAGCTATTGGTGCTGCCGTTCGACGAGCGTGTAACACGCCGGCTTATGCCGCATCCGCATGGCCGTCGTATTGACCTGCGCCGCACGCTACGCGCGAGCATGAAGGCGGGCGGTGCGATGATCGATCTGAAATATCTCGGCCGGCGCACGCAGCCGCCGCCGATCGTCGCGTTGCTCGATATTTCCGGCTCAATGAGCCAGTACACGCGGATGTTCCTGCATTTTCTGCATGCGCTGACAGCCTCGCGCAAGCATGTGTCCACGTTCCTATTCGGCACACGCCTCACCAATGTGACGCGCGCGCTGACCGAGCGCGACCCCGACGAAGCGCTTGCCGCTTGTTCAGCAGGCGTGCTCGACTGGTCGGGCGGCACGCGTATCGCCACGTCATTGCAGACGTTCAACAAGCTGTGGGCGCGCCGTGTGCTCACGCAGGGTGCGGTCGTGCTTTTGTTCACCGATGGGCTGGAACGCGATCCCGACGACCGGCTCGGGTTTGAGATCGACCGGCTGCATCGCTCCTGTAAGCGGCTGATCTGGCTCAATCCCTTGCTGCGTTTCGAGGGGTTCGAGGCCAAGGCGCGCGGAATTAAAGTCATGCTGCGGCATGTTGACGAATTCCGGCCGATACACAATTTAGAGTCCATGCGCTCGCTCACCCGCGCGCTGTCTGCAAATGGCGCGAAGGCGATTGATCCAAAGCTGTGGTTGAGTAGGGTGGCGTGACGGAACTTAAAAGAGGTGCAATATGCTGGCGCGCGATGAAGACATTCTCAAAGCGGCCGAGGACTGGCGCAAAGCGGGGCGTGGTGTCGCGCTCGCGACTGTGGTTGAAACCTGGGGTTCGGCGCCGCGGCCGGTCGGATCGAACCTGGTGATCGACGACAAAGGCAATTTTCTCGGGTCGGTGTCCGGCGGGTGCGTCGAGGGGGCCGTGGTCACCGAGGCGCTCGATGTGATCGAGACCGGCAAGCCTAAGACCCTGGAGTTCGGCGTAGCCGACGAGACCGCGTGGAAGGTTGGACTTTCCTGCGGCGGCACCATCCGTGTGCTGGTCGAGAAGGTGGAGTAACAAAGTCTTGCGGCTCGAAATCCTGAAATCGCTTAATGAAGAGCGCGCGGCGCGGCGCGCGGTGATCGTTGTCACGGATCCCACGGGCGGTGCGCAGCGGCTGGTGAAGGCCGCGGATGCGGCGCGCGATCCGCTCAAAGAGGTGCTCGAAAAACATCTGCGCTCGGGCAAGAGCGGAATGGAGGAGACCGCGCAAGGCAAGGTTTTTCTCACCGTGCACGTGCCGGCCTCGCGGTTGGTCATCACCGGCGCTGTGCACATCAGCCAGGCGCTAGCGCCGATCGCGCGGCTCGTGGGCTACGATGTCACCATCGTCGATCCGCGAACGGCCTTCGCCAGCATTGAGCGATTTCCGGACGTCAACGTGATCGCGGAATGGCCTGACAAGGCGCTGCCGCCGCTCGGCATCGATCGCTACACGGCCTTCGTCGCGCTTACGCACGATCCGAAGATCGACGATCCGGCGCTCACGCACGCACTTGCGCGCGATTGCTTTTACATCGGCGCGCTCGGCTCAAAGAAGACGCATGCGCGCCGCGTCGAGCGGCTCAAAGGTCAAGGCATCAAGGACGCCGACATCGCGCGCATCCATGCGCCCATCGGTTTGGATATCGGCGCGGTGTCGCCGGCCGAGATCGCTGTATCGATCATCGGCGAGATCACCGCGCGATTGCGCCAAGCGGAGGCGGCATGAAGTTCGGCCCCGTCGCGCCGGCCGAAGCGCTCGGCGGAACAGCCGTGCACACCATTCGCCAGGGCGCGCTGGTGCTGAAAAAAGGCACGGTGATTGGGCCGTCAGAGGTTGCCGCGCTGCAGGCGGCGGGGATTTCGCAAATCACGGTGGCTCGGGTCGAGGCTGGCGATGTGTCGGAGGACCAGGCCGCGGCCGAGATCGCGAAAGCTGTGGCGGGGGAGGGCGTGCGCGCGGATCGCGCGTTCACCGGCCGGGCAAATCTGTTTGCGGAAAGCGCGGGCGTGCTAGTGGTCGAGCGCGATGCAATCGACAAGCTCAACCGCATCGATGAAGCCATAACATTCGCGACGCTGCCGGCTTATAAGCCAGTCGTCGCAGGCGAGATGATTGCGACGGTGAAGATCATTCCGTTTGCGGTCAGCAAGGACGCGGAGCGTCAAGCGCTCGCGATTGCTAGCAAGCCTGTGGTGCGCGTCGCGCCTTACAAGATCAAGAAAATCGGTGTGGTCTCGACACTGCTGCCGGGGCTTGCGGCCAAGGTGGTGGAGAAGACACTCAAAGTCACCATGGAGCGGCTTGCGCCCGCGGGGGCGAGCATCATTGCGGAACGCCGCGTGCCGCACGAACAGGCTGCACTCGCGAAGGCGCTTGATGAGGTGCTCAAGGCGGGCGCCGAACTTGCCGTGGTGTTCGGCGCTTCCGCCATCGCCGACCGGCGCGATGTGATCCCGGCTGCGCTTGAGGCGATCGGCGGGACGGTTGAGCATTTCGGTATGCCGGTCGATCCCGGAAATCTCATGCTGATCGGCAGCGCGCGCGGATTGCCGGTGCTCGGCGCGCCAGGCTGCGCGCGTTCACCGAAGGAAAATGGATTCGATTGGGTGCTGATGCGATTGCTCGCGGGCCTCCCTGTTTCGCGCGCCGACATCACGGGCATGGGCGTCGGCGGGCTGTTGATGGAAATCGTCACGCGCCCGCAGCCACGGGTGGAGCCGATGGCAGACGGAAGGCGGATTGCGGCCGTTATTCTCGCTGCCGGCCGCTCGACGCGGATGGGCGGCCTCAACAAGCTCACCGCGGAGATCGCCGGGCGGCCGCTAGTGCGAATCGCAGCTGAGGAAGCGCTTGCCTCGCGCGCGCGGCCGGTGGTGGTGGTGACTGGGCACGAGCGCGAGCGGGTCGAAGCGGCGCTGAAAGGTTTGAACGTGCAGCGCGAGCACAATCCGGATTTTGCCGCAGGACTTTCGACCTCGCTTAAAGTGGGGCTTGCGGCGCTGCCGCCTGAGGTTGACGGCGCAATCGTTTGCCTTGGCGACATGCCGCAGGTGCGCGCGTCCCTGATCAACCAGCTCACGGCGGCGTTCGATCCGGAACGCGGGGCGCTGGTGGTGGTGCCGAGCATCGAGGGTAAGCGCGGAAATCCGGTGGTGTGGTCGCGGCGGTTCTTCCCCGAACTCATGGCGCTCGAAGGCGATGTCGGCGCGCGTCATTTGATTGCGCGCTACCCCGAAGCTGTCGCCGAGGTGCCGGTCACCGACAATGCGGCGCTGATCGATGTCGACACGCCCGAAGCCTTGATTGCAGTGAGGGCGGAACTCGAAGGCAGTTGAAAGGGTTAGCTGGGTGTTATCCACCCAGGCCAGGGCCCCTTGCCAGGGGGGCTTTTTTCGGCGTAAATAATGACTGACTAGTCAGTCATTATTTGGAAATAGAATTTGCCATGACAAATATCCGTACCAAACGGGCACCTAACCCAACGCGGCCGAGGTCGATGGCTGCTGCGGTTTCCGGCAGGGGTGCTCGCGGTTCTTCTGCAAAGGCGCAAAATGCGACGGGCGGGGCGCGCGCCAAGCGCGGCGTTGCGCGGCGGGAGGCGATCTTAAAGGCAGCGCTGGAGGAATTTTCCGCGCGCGGGTTCGAGGCGGCGCGGCTCGATGACGTGGCGCGGCGGGCCGGCATCGCCAAGGGCACGATCTATCTTTACTTCAGCGACAAGGAAACGCTGTTTCAGGAGCTGGTACGCTCGGAGATTTCGCCCATCGTCGGAACGCTTGAGCATGTCTCGCATGTCGAAGCGCCGATCCGTATGATCGCGGAGCAGTTCGTCGAGCTGTTCGTGCGCGAAATCATCGAGACGCGGCGCAAGGATATCATCCGGCTCATCATCAGCGAGGGGCCGCGCTTTCCAAAGCTGGCCGAGTTCTACTATCGCGAGGTGATCTCGCGTGCGCTCGGGGCGGTGCGTGCGGTACTGCGTCGCGCGGTCGAGCGCGGCGAACTCGCCAATGATGCGATCGCGCGCTTTCCGCAGTTGCTCATTGCGCCGGCGCTGGTGGCGATTGTGTGGAACGCGCTGTTCGATCGCTTCGAACCGCTTGACGTGCGTGCGATGTTGCGCGCGCATTTCGATTTTATGTTCGGCGCGGGGAGGGCGGCATGATCGCGCGTCGTATCAAATTTGCGCTCACCGCGGGGCTGGCGCTTGCCGCTGGGCTTTTGCTTGCGGCTTGCGCCAAATCGAACGATCAGACTTTCCAGGGCTGGGTCGAGGCGGATCTCATATTTGTGAGCCCCTACGAGATGGGCCGGGTCGAGACGCTCGCAGTGCGCGAGGGCGACACGGTGGCCGCCGGCGCGCCGCTTTTCACGGTCGACGCCGACATACAGCAGGCCGACGTCGCGGTCCAACAGGCCTCAGTCACCAATACGCGGCACGAATACGAGCGTGCCAAGGCGCTGCGCGAGAGCGCGACCGGCACGCAAAAGGCGCTCGACGATGCGGAAGCTGCGTTGCGTTCGGCCGAGGCGCGGCTTGCCTCTTCGCAAGCCCGCCTCACGCGGCGGCAGGTGTTCAGCCCGTCAGCGGGAACCATTCAGCAGATCTACTACCGGCCGGGCGAAACCGTGCCGGCAGGACGGCCGGTGCTCGCACTTCTGCCGCCGGGCAATATCAAGCTACGCTTCTTCGTGTCCGAGGCGGAGTTGCCGAAGGTTGTGTTGGGTGAAAACGTGCGGGTGAGCTGCGACGGTTGCCGCGTCGATCTGGTCGCGCGGGTGAGTTTCATCTCGCGTTCGTCCGAGTTTACGCCGCCGGTGATTTATAGCCTGGAGGAGCGCAACAAGCTCGTGTTCCTGATCGAGGCGCGCACGGAGAGTACGGAAAATCTGCGCGTCGGTCAGCCGATCTCCGTCACGCTGGAGACCAAGCGGTGAGCGCGGCTTCCGAAATCGTCATTGATGTCCATGGCCTGACCAAAAAATTCGACGGCCGGGCGGTGGTGCGCGATCTGTCCATGCAGGTCAAGCGAGGCACGATTTACGGCTTTCTCGGTCCCAACGGTTCGGGCAAGACCACGACCATCCGCATGTTGTGCGGGCTGCTCACGCCGGACGAAGGCAACGGTACGTGCCTCGGTTACGACATCCGCACCGAGGCAGACAAGATCAAGCGCCAGGTCGGCTACATGACGCAGCGCTTCAGCCTCTATCAGGATCTTTCGGTGCGGGAGAATCTCGAATTTGTTGCGCGCATCTATGGCATCAATGATCCGACGGGTGCGGTGCGTGACATGATCGTGCGTCTTGGTCTCAACGGGCGCGAGGAGCAGATTGCGGGCACGCTTTCGGGCGGCTGGAAGCAGCGGCTTGCGCTCGGTGCCTGCACGCTGCCGGGGCCGCAGTTGCTGCTGCTCGACGAGCCGACTGCCGGCGTCGATCCGAAAGCGCGGCGCGAATTCTGGAACGAGATTCATGCGCTCGCGGCGAAGGGGCTCACGGCGCTCGTCTCCACCCACTACATGGATGAAGCCGAGCGCTGCCATGAGATTGCTTACATTGCCTATGGCGAATTGCTGACGCATGGCACGGTCGATGAAGTGATCCACGAGTCTCATCTGACGACCTACAGCGTGAGCGGCGAGGGAGTGATGGCGCTTTCGGCGACATTGGAAAAATCCAAGGGCGTCGATACGGTCGCGCCGTTCGGCACGAACCTGCATGTGTCGGGTCACGACCGTGCGGCACTCGACGCCGCGATCGCGCCCTATCGCGACGACCCCAAGCTTAGCTGGTCGGTCATCAGCCCGTCGCTCGAAGACGTGTTTATCGGGCTGATGGGCAAGGCCAAGGACAATTTCCAATGAGCGCGCTGTTTGGAAAATTGGCGCCGGGTTTTTGGCGGCGCGTGGGCGCCATGGTGCGCAAGGAGTTCGTGCAGCTCAAGCGCGATCGCGTTACGTTTGCGACCATCATCTCCGTTCCGATGATGCAGCTCGTGCTGTTCGGCTATGCCATCAACACCACGCCGCGCAACTTGCCGACCGCGGTGCTGCTGCAAGAGTCGAGCGACGTCGGCCGCACCATCCTCAAGGCGATCGAGAACACCAAATATTTCAAGATCACGCGCCAAGTGCACGACGAGGCAGAGTTCGATCGCGTGCTGGCCTCGGGCGAAGTGCTGTTCGCAATCGAAATACCGCGCGGCTTTGAGCGCGCGCTGCGCCGCGGCGACCACCCGGCGATCCTGGTGGCGGCCGACGCGACCGATCCGGTCGCCAGCAGCGTCGCGCTGGGCACGCTGGGCAATATTCTGCAGACCGCGCTGCGCAACGATCGGGCGATCCCGGATTCCGGGCAACTGCCGTTCGAGATCCGCACGCACGCGCGATACAACCCGGCCGGGGCGAGCCAGCTCAACATCGTGCCGGGGCTGATGGGCACGATTCTGACGATGACCATGCTGATCTTTACGGCGTTGTCGGTGACGCGCGAGGTCGAGCGCGGCACCATGGAAAGCCTGCTCGCCATGCCGATCACTCCGTTCGAGATCATGCTCGGCAAGATCGTGCCCTACGTGCTGATCGGATTTTTCCAGGCGTCGTTTATCTTGGGCGCGGGTGTCGTGCTGTTCGGCGTGCCGATTGTCGGCAATCTGGGGCTGCTCGCTGCGTTAAGCACGCTTTTCATCGCCACCAATCTCGCCATCGGATACACGTTTTCGACGCTTGCGCAGAACCAGTTGCAAGCCATCCAAATGGCGATGATGTTCTTCTTGCCCAACATGCTGATGTCGGGCTTTGCGTTTCCATTCCTCGGCATGCCGAAGTGGGCGCAATGGTTCAGTGAGTGGCTCCCGCTCACGCACTACATTCGTATCGTGCGCGCTATCATGCTCAAGGGCTCGACGCTCGGAGACCTGCATTACGATACGCTGGCGCTGGCCGGATTGATGATGGTCGCAATGTTCATTGCCGTGACGCGGTTCCGCCGCACGCTGGATTAGGTTTTTTGTTTGAGCATGATCTGATCCGAAAACCGGTTCCCACTTTTCGGGATCATGCTCTAGTGCCGCGTCAGTACGCCAATGCGGATGTAAATGCCGGAGCGGTTATCGTTGTCGCTCGCCAAGCCGACCGCGCCCATCCATTCGCGCTCCTCGATCTTGAGCGCGGTGATATGTACGCCGACGCGGTATTATGGAGCAAACGGCACTAGCTTTTAAAGACGTTCAACAAAATGGACGTGGGTGAACTGTCAGCGCCAGTAGTGGAGTGCTTATTGAGCACTGTCTGTGCCTGTTCCTCATTCGCGGCCAATACAAAATCTGGCCGGTGCTTAAATTCAGGGTTGGTATCTTCGTGATAAAATCTAAAGGCCGTTTGGAAGAAAGCCATGGTGCTCTCCCTCTATTGGTCCTCTGTCTCGTGCTGTATGGGCATAGTCTGCCGAATTCCAGATTATGGCAAGTTGCCTTAATTCAGGTGCCATCTGCCCGATTTTAACCACAAAATCTGATGTGACTTACATGAGACGGTGTTTCGGACCTTATAATTGTCCACAGTTGACCCGCAGCCGCTAGTGTAGGACGCCATTTGTCCTAACAACGTTGGCTAAAGGTCCACCATCTGTTCACGAACCCGTGATCAAGATAATCGATGGGTTACGAACGTGGTCCTAAGCATCCGTTCTTAGATGCTGCCGAAGGATTACGTTGGCTTTTAAAAGCTCACTCGCTTGGCTACGCGGGGGGTCGATATTTTGGCCTGTGGTGATCTTCGTCACATCGGGCCGATCTCGCCTCTCCTACTAAGATCGCGCTCAGCCATTACGGCTGTCGCAAGGATGCACCAAAGCGCTGGAAGGAAGAACACGTAGCCGACGAATTCACCGAATGTGACCGTAAGCCAGCCGTAGACAATGCTCGCGCCATAAAAGGCAAACAGCGTGCTGGGAAGAATCACTAAAGCGATTTTCCATTTGATGTTCATGGCACCCCCCGTAACCAAGTCCGAACGTCCCCCCAGCCGGAGATATGGGAATGTCAACGCCGACGAATAACCAAACAAATTTCTTAGCGCATCCTGTGATTCAAACGGTGCTGCCTTTTCTAAGCCTTTGTGTCGCTGCTAACCGGCGAACACGGTGACCTCGTAATTCGCACGTTTGAATCGCCAGCCCGGCATCGCCGTGATGGAGGACTGACGTCCGAGGATGTTGGTGTCGTTGAGCGCGCCTGCGCGATAGCCGTAGGCCCCGCTATTGAGCAGCAGTTTGACTGTGAAGCCCGGTATTAGGTAGCAAACTCTGAGTTTGCTACCTAATACCGGTGAAGCCCTCATTGGAGAGCCCTGACGGCTACCACAGCACGCCGGTGTGGACGAAGGCCCAGTGTGGCCAAACATCGCTGCCGGAGAAGTAGAGAAGTTGGTGCTCTTCGATATGCCGCTCCTCGCGGCCGCCCGTCTCGACATTGGCGGGCTTCAGCCACGCCGGAGGCCAGCGCGGCCATCGTATGTCGTCCAGAGAGAGAGAGAATGGCAGATGCCGGCGCAAATCGCCGAAGAGCGAGGGAGAGTCGCCTTTTGCAATATGCAGTTCTTCGCGACCGTCGCCGCCGCTTTTGGCCGGCGCGGCACTGACGTCCACACGAAAGGTCGCGGCCATGACCAGAACCACGGCGACGCGCGCAACCCCACGCATCAACACCACCAACAGGGACGGTATGCTACGCAACCGTCAAATCCGCACTCGTAAGAGTATGCTAGGTATGCCGAATGTCGCTCTAAATTGCATAATTGGCGGGTGCGATAGGACCAAAAACGGTCTATATGCTGGATTCTCAACGCGCAAACGCCCGGAAGCCGGAAAGACCCCCGATGGCCGTAGATGCTGCCTTGATCCAGAGCGACGAATCCGGGCGGCGACTTGCTATCGGCTTTCTCAACTTTGCCCATGGGCTCGATCACTATGTGATGCTGATCTTCGCGACGGCGGTGATCGGGTTGCAAGTCGTTTACGGCCGCTCTTATGACGAACTGCTTGCGCTAGGAGCTGCCTCGTTTTTCGCGTTTGGTATTTTCTCGCTGCCGGCGGGTTGGCTCGCCGACCATTGGAGCCGCCGCAACATGATGGCGGTGTTCTTTTTCGGATGCGGCGTTTCGCTCGCCGTGGCGGGGTTCTCCCCCAATCTTGTCGTGCTGCAAGTTGCGTTATTCGTGTTGGGTGTTTTTGCTGCGATCTATCATCCGGTCGGCACCGCCATGGTGGTCGAGGCCGCGACGAACCGAGGGCGTACGCTCGCGCTTAATGGCGTGTGCGGTAATCTTGGCGTGGCGACGGCGGCGGGCATGACCGCGTTGCTGGCTGCGTATGTCGGGTGGCGTGGTGCGTTCCTGCTGCCGTCCGCAGTGTGCATCGCGGCGGGGATTGCCTATGTCGTGCTCATCCCCGATGACAGCCATCGCAAGGCAAGCCGCAACGCGTCTCCCGACGTGCGGCTGGCGGCATGGGTCGCGGCGACAGTGTTCGCGCTTTTCATCTTGATTGCCATGACCGCGGGCTTGGTCTTCAACACCGTGACGATCGCGCTGCCGAAGATCGTTGACGAACGGCTGGGCATCGATGTTTCACTGGTGATGGTGGGCGGCATTTCGACCGCGGTATTTCTGTGCGGGGCGGTCGCGCAGTTCACGGTCGGCCGGTTGTTGGACAAATACCCGCTGCATCTTTTGTTTGCGGCGGTGGCGGCGTTGCAGTTCGTCGGCGTGGTGTGGGTTGCCTTTGCAAGCGGTCTGGTGCTGCTGGTTGCGCTCGCCATTGCGATGGCGGCGATCTATGCGCAGGTCACGGTGAACGATATGGTGATCGCGCGCTACACCGCCGACGCGTGGCGCGCGCGCGTTTATGCGGTGCGCTACTTCGTCACTTATTTGATTTCGGGTGTCGCCGTCTCGATGATCGCGCTGCTGTATGGACGCGGAGGATTCGATCTGGTGCTCATGGTGACGGCGGTTGTGGCGCTTGGTTTCGTGATCGGTACGGCGCTGATCGCGGTTCTGGTCAACAGCGTCGAGCGCGAACGGCGCGTTGTGCAGCCAGCCGAATAGCGGCGCTATTTCTCGTCAAATATCTTCGGAATGAGATCGGTGACGCGCGCGCCGGTGCGTTCATGCATGATCTCGGCGATGCGGCTGCGGTGGCAGTGGCCCGGGTCGCGTTCGTAGCACAACAGACAGATCGGATTCTTGGATTCGACCAGCGCCACGAGTTCGTCCATCGCTTGTATCGCCTGCGGCGTCTTCAAGTGCTTCGCATAAATGCGCCAGAGCGTTTTTAGGTCGCCCGCGCGCGCAGCCTCACGTCCTCCCGCAGGCGTTCCGAGCTTTTGCAGGTGAAGGTAAGCGATGCCGCGCTCGTCGAGCGAAGCCGCGAGCTGGCGCTTGGAAAAACCGGGCCGGCGCGAGGCCGCGACCGCGCGGGTGTCGACCAAAATCTTGACCTTGGCGTGCGCAAGTTCATCGAGCACCGCGTCCGGCTTGGCCTTTTCGTAGCCGATGGTGAATAGATTGGGCACGAGCCTATTCCTTCAACCGTTCGATCAGCGCCATCGCGGCTGCGGGCGCGCGCACCTTGCCCTCGTGGATGACATAGGCGAAGACGTCGCGCGGTTTTCCCTTGGCTTTCGGCGGCAGTCCAATGTGAGGCAAATCTTGGGGCTCGCCACCCTTCGACCACTGCTGCAAGCGTGCGGTCCATTCAGCCAGAGCCTTCGGCGGATAGGCGGCCGGGATCGTGTCCTTGCCCTGTTGCAGCCGCGCGTAGACGAAGTCACCGGTGATGTCGGGTATGCCGGGGTAAGTGTGGTGGTCGGTGAAAACGACGGGCATGGAGAATTTTCGCAGCAGCATGATGAAAGCGGGCGTCTTGAATGAATCGTTGCGAACCTCAATGACATGTCGGATGCGTTGGCCGTCAAATTTGTCGGGCAATAGCTCGAGAAATCCGCCGAAATCCGCTTTGTCGAATTTCTTTGTGGGAGCAAATTGCCAGAGCAACGGGCCGAGGTGGTCTCCGAGTTCGGTGACGCCGGAGTCCAGAAAGCGTTTGATGGAATCGCCTGCCTCTTTCAACACCCGGCGATTGGTTGCGAAGCGCGGGCCTTTGAGTGCGAATACGAATCCGGGCGGCACCTCGCGCGCCCATTTTGCAAAGGTTGCGGGCGTTTGCGAGCGGTAGAAGGTTCCTTGATTTGCGATGTCCGCTCTTCCCCCAACTACAGACATTCGAGCGCACCGCACAATCGGTCGAAAAGTGCCAATAGCGGTCATCATAGACCTCCCCGCCGCGAAACTCAGCCGCGCCGCGCCGCCTTGATTGCGGCGACGTCGATCTTCTTCATGGTCATCATCGACTCAAACACGCGCTTGGCTTCATCGCCGCCGGCTGCCATCGCTTCTGTCAAGACACGCGGCGTGATCTGCCACGACACGCCCCACTTGTCCTTGCACCAGCCGCACGCGCTTTCCTGGCCGCCGTTGCCGACGATGGCGTTCCAATAGCGATCCGTCTCGGCTTGATCGTCCGTGGCGATCTGAAATGAAAAGGCTTCGCTGTGTTTGAACTGGGGGCCGCCGTTCAGGCCGATACAGGCGACGCCGGCAACCTTGAACTCGACAACCAGGACATCTCCCTTCTTGCCGGACGGGTAGTCGCTGGGCGCACGCCAGATGTCACCCACGGCGCTGTCGGGAAAAGTCTCGGCATAAAATCGCGCGGCAGCCTCGGCATCCTTCTCGTACCAGACGCAAATCGTGTTCTTTGCCATTACATGTCCTTTCGAGCATCGGGATGCATTTCGAGACGTTCCAGCTCACCACTGAGGCGATCGATCAGACGCAGGTGGGCCTCAGAAACGTGCTCTCAAGCGGACGGAGAGTGAATTCATTACGCTGCATGAAGGCGAAACGTGCATCTATTAGACAAGTTGGTCATGTCCGAAAAGGGGTCATTAGCGACGGATTAGTGTTGTGCGACCGCCGGGCGTTACTGACACTGCGCCGCGCCGACACAAGCACTAGATTTCTGGCGCAGCATCCCACTTAGGCTTCATTTCACGGCCCCATTTTTCGGGGTCCTTCTCGTGCATTCTCTTCATCTCTTCTGCCACGTCGGGATGTTTTTCGATGACATGAGCAGTCATCGTCTTGACCGCGTCACCCCACGTTTCGACTGATATCTTGTAATCGCATTTGCCACCAAGGTCCTTGCAAGTCAGAGTTTTCATCGGTTGTTCTCCAAATTTCAATAGCGCCGGAACTCTCATCAATGATTGGAGTGACCTAAGGTTCCGTTATTTCGATTTCCATGTCTGTTTTGGCCAGGAACGGACATGGTTAAAGGACGATCTGGCGATGGCGTTTCCGACAATTGTAGAAGTGGAGGGAACATTTACGTCTTGGCGAGCGGCGCGACTCACTAATCGTGGCTTCAGAAGCAAGAGTCTTTTTTGAAGGCGTCCGATCCGGACGGTTTGCGCAGCAAACCGCTTCCCCGCCCAAAACAAGCGAGCGAGGTCGCGAATCTTTAGCCTTCGCGCTTCATCCGCTCGCGGCGCGCGCGTTCAGCGTCGCTCGGTGAATCGAACGCGGTGTCGCCAATCTTGATCCCGCCGGCTCGCTCGTAGTGCGCGATCATGAGGCCCGGGCTCGAGACGCGCGAGGTGGTCAGCTTGTAACTGTGCGGCGCGGAGCCGTCCCCGAAGAGCTTTTTGCCACCGCCGAGCACGACAGGCACTGTGAAGATGCTCATCGCGTCAACGAGGTCGTTGGCGAGCAGGGCGTGCACAAGTTCGGTGCTGCCCTGGGTGACTAGGTTCGGGCCGTTTTCTTCCCGCAAACGCTTCACATCGGCGATATCTCGCAGCAGCACCGAGTGCTGCCAACTAGTATCGACGTCGCCCGAGCGCGAAACCACGTACTTCTTGATGTCCTTGAACAGCTTGGCGATGCCGCCGGCGGGGGCGGTTTCGTCGTAGTAGGGCCAGTATCCTGCGAAAATCTCATAGGTCTTGCGCCCGAGCAGGAGATCGCACTTCTCCTTGAAGACGCGGTCGATCTCTTCGCCGAACACCTGATCGAAATAGGGCATCACCCAGCCGCCGAACTTGAAGCCCTTGGTGGGGTCCTCCCACGGTCCACCAGGCGCTTGCATGACTCCATCCATGGAAACCTGGGCGCCGACAATGATCTTCCGCATGGGTCACTCTACCTTGATTGCTTAGCCAACAATTATTTGATGAACGTCGTGTCATTCCCTCTGCCGAAACATACTAATTCAAAAACCAGAAAATTCAGAGTGGCAATTGTGAACGTCTAGGATCGATCCACACTGTGAAAATTCTGGCCTGGCAATGTCAGCTTCGAGTCATTTTCTTCTGTTTGCTGATGTCCGCGCGACTTCCGCTTTACCCCCAACAGCGACCGAACAGCGGACATTCCGGGATGGCAGAAAAGTGCCACAAGCGGACATTCGCAGCCTTACACTTAGACGGCGGCGCTTATCGAGCTTTACCTTGGCGAACCCATTCAGCCCAAGTTGGCCGCTCCATTTCGAAACGGTCGGAAAGCTTCGTGTACCATTTCGCGCCATGCATTCCGCCAATCAGCTTTAATTCTGGTGTATCAACTAATCCTCGTGCGCGGTCGCGCACAAACCGGTCATCGACATAAGCATGAACAATCTGACCAGCAATTATTGCCTGATTTGTTCCAAACGATAGTAACGTCAGGAATCGACAATCGAAAGCGACAGGGCTGGCGGTCACGCGCGGCGGCTTCACTTTAACTGATGCTGTCGTATTCAAGTTCGCAAGTTCAAGCTCATTCGTGCCGGGCGGTGCATCTATGCAGGTGATATTCATAGACTCGGCAATGGATTCCGACACGAGATTGATGACGAATTCCTTCGTCGCCAAGATATTAGTTGCGGTGTCCTTCAATCGTTGATCGGGCTGCGCCAGCACCGAAAACACAGCGACTGCAGGATCGTGCCCCATAACATTGAACAGACTATATGGTGCCGCGTTAATCGCGCCGTCATTTGAAATCGTCGTAATCAACGCCATCGGCCGTGGAACAACAGTACCTAGCAGCAATTCATAGCGGTCCACCGCCGCCATCTTGTCGACGTCAAACTGCATGAGTTCCCCCTATAGAGCTGCAATTTTGGGCAGCCGCTTATCGTTTGGCAATGTCCGCTTCGGGTCTTGGTTGCGTGA
>PNAI01000049.1 GCA_003169835.1 Hyphomicrobiales bacterium
GCGATCGAGCCCGGCCGCAGGCCATCGCCCAATGAGAAGCTCACATCGTACTTGCGCATGATGTCGCAGATTTCGTCGAAACGCTCGTACAGGAAGCTTTCCTTGTGCCGCGACAGGCACCACTTCGCCATGATCGAGCCGCCGCGCGACACGATGCCGGTCACTCGGTTCGCAGTCAGCGGCACATAGGCGAGCCGCACGCCGGCGTGGATGGTGAAATAGTCCACGCCCTGTTCGCATTGCTCGAGCAGCGTGTCCTTGTAGCATTCCCAGTCGAGCTTCACCGGATCGCCGTCGACCTTCTCCAGCGCCTGATAGATCGGCACGGTGCCGATAGGGCAGGGCGCATTGCGGATGATCCACTCGCGCGTGTTGTGGATGTTGCGCCCGGTCGAGAGGTCCATCACCGTGTCGGCGCCCCAGCGCAGCGACCACACCATTTTCTCGACTTCCTCCTCGACCGACGAGGTGACAGCGGAGTTGCCGATGTTGGCGTTGATCTTGGTCAGAAAATTGCGGCCGATAATCATCGGCTCGAGTTCGCTGTGGTTGATGTTGGCCGGGATGATCGCGCGTCCGCGTGCGACTTCCGAGCGCACGAATTCCGGCGTGATGAAGGCAGGCACCGACGCGCCAAAACTTTCGCCGTCGGCGAGCGCTGCTTCCGCCCGCGCGAGCTGCGTCTTGCGGCCGACGTTCTCGCGCTCGGCCACGTAGATCATTTCCTTGGTGATGACGCCGCGCTTAGCCCACTCAAACTGCGTGATCGGCTTGCCTTCAAGTCCGCGCAGCGGCCTCGGCGTATTCGCAAACGCGCGCGCGAGATGTTTTCCCGACACATTGCCGTTGTCGACGGGCTTGATGGGGCGACCCTCATATTCCTCGACCCCGCCGCGCTCCTTCACCCATGCGGTGCGTGTGCGCGGCAACCCCTTTTCCACCTCGATCGCGACATTATCATCCGTGTAGGGACCCGAAGGGTCGTACACCCGCACCGGCGGCTCGTTCGCGCTGGCTTCGAGCGGAATCTCGCGGATCGGCACGCGCAGATCGGGCGCGGCGTCCGGCGTCGAGTAAATCTTGCGCGAGCCCGCGATCGGGCCGGTGGTCACCTTCGGCGTAGCGAGATCGGTTTCCGACAGATGCTTGTTCATGGTCTTGCTCCCATTTCCGGGTGTCGATGTTCAGTGAAAGTATCCGAAGAAACATAGCAACGCACCGACCGCGAGCCATATCGCGGCGCCGATATTCGTGAACACAGGATTGGAAACCTTCGAGCGCCCCATGGCGGCCGCGTATTGCGGCGCAACCGTTCGGAACGTCCCGGCGATGATCGAAAGCCAGCCGACGATCGTGATGACGACGCGCCAGTTCGGGGTCCAGACGTTGTGGGTCAGCACGATCGCCAGTCCGGCTGGCAGCGTGATGATTCCGGCGAGGAAAATCAGCGCGGGGCTGTTGAGGAATTCTCCGGCCATCGCGCGAAAGGCCGCGCCGTTGCCGGCTAGCGCAATGCCGAGCGCAAGCGCGAGCGGCCCAATCAGCTTGGCTAGAAATACCGAGGTTTGCATCGAATTCCTGTCCCTTCGCCGGCATGACCCGGATCAGGTTCAAAGGGTCACCGCGTGCGCGGTCTCTCAGCTCGTTTTCCGAGCTCCCCTAGGAACATCGCTAATGTAGGCTCATCGCAGGGGGTGTCAACGTGGGCCGGAAAACGGGTCTCATTGCCCCGGCAGCTTGCTCACCGTCACCTTGACCACACCTTCCGCCTCGGCGACCACGCGCAGTGTCTTGGAATCGTACGCGATCTCGACCAAGCGTAAGCCGGTCACGTTGGCGTCGGCGCGCACGCCCTCTTCCTGTTTCTGGAAGTCGGCGATCGCCGCCGCGATGCTGGTGCGTGCGCTGGCAGCGAAGGGTTTCAGATCGATCATCGCACTCTCCTCCAGCGCATCCTTCATGTAGGGAATTGCCGCACGCGCCGCCGCGCCGAGCAGCCCGAACGCAGCTTCCGAATCGACATCGAGGACAATGTCGGTGAGCCGCAGCATCTGCTTCGCCGGATCGAGCTGCGGCTTGCCCCAGACGTGGATATTCGCCTCCGCGCCGAAGCCGAACCAGCTTTTTTTCTCGCGCGCCTTGACCCGCAGCGATATCAGCAGCCGATCGCCGGAGGCCGCGACGCTGGCGCGCAGCACGGTGACTTCGGCCGCTGCGTTCGGATCGTCGGGAAATTTCTTTCCCTTGAGCTGCGCCTCCATTAGCCGGTTGACTTCGATGAACGGAATATCGATCGGTGCCGCAATCGACACGCGCCCCTGATCGAGCGGCGGGACGATTTGCAATTGCGCTGGAAACGGACAATTCGGCTTGGTCTCGGTCGGCACGACGCGCGTTTCCGCCTGCACGCCGATCGTAAGCGTGACGGCGTTCGCATCGATCCGCGGGTTCGCCGCAAAGGCGCGGACCGGTTTCATTTCAAGCCACAGATTGGGTGCGCTGGCGCCGGCCGCGGCGAACGAAATCGAGCGGCACATTTTCGCCCACTCGCGCCGCGCGACTTGCTCGATAGTCGGATCGTTACGCAGTTGCGCTTGCAGCGTGCCGATCTGATCGTTGACGGCACGGTCGATGAACGGCTTCACCTCGTTCGACACATTGATCTTGATCCCGATAACGGAAAGCCCGCCATCGGCGACGGCCACTTGGCCGGTGAGGTTCGGTTCGATCCGCCAGGACGGCAAAAGCTGCGGCCGCGCCGTCACCAGCACGTTGCTCTTTATTTCCGCGCGCTGGTCCAGCAGGCCCGTAGCGAGATTTCCCACGTTGCGTCCGAGTTCGGAATTGATGACGCCCGTAATCGATCCCACCAAACCGCCGGCCCCCGCCGCGGCCTGGCCGGTGACGCGTAGGATGCCGGTCAGGTTGGTCGACAACGACAACGCCTCGGACCGGCCGGCGATCACGAGCGGGCTGCGCGACAGGTTCCAGCCGATATCGAGCTTGCCAAGCGCCTGGCTGAGCGGATTGTCGCGCTTGCCGGAAAGATTGCGCGGGGCTGCGACTTCAAGCGCGTCGCGGATGGCCACATGCGAAATCGCGATCGGCGCGATCACCAGCGATGTGCGGATGATCGGTTGCAGCGGCGGCATTTGCACCAGCGCGGGGCGCCCTTTGTCCGACGGATTGTTGACCGGAAAATAAGCATTCAACGCCCACAGCGTGCCGCTGAAGAATACGGCGACGACGACCGCGCCAAGGAGAATACGGCGCAATGAGAATGTGCGTTTGCGTTTCGTGGGTGCCATCGGCGCGGATACTAGATTGTGATTGTGGCAGGCGCTAGCACTTCAGTGGCCGCGGCAAAGCCGCAATGCAGCGCTGGGCTAGTTCCCGTCGACCGCCGCAATGAGCCGCGTCAGAACCGCCGGATCAATATCTGCGTCAACGCGAAGCACGCGGCCATTTACCAGCACGATCTCCACCATCATTTTATGGGCCGGTGCGCTCTGCGCCGGTGCGACCACAGTCGGAGGCGCCACGTTCGAAGGTGCCGCGTTCTGCGACGCGGTGTTCTGCGCTGTGCGCGTTCTCGGGGTCCTGGACTTCGGGCTGCTCGGCGCGGCATTTTGCTTTGCATCTGGAACGGTGCCGGTCTGTTGCTCGGCGATTTTGCTGCCTTCCGGTGGCTCGCCCGGTGTGGCGACGACGGCCGGCTCGGACGGCTTGCTCGTCGTCCTTCTGCTCGCCCGGCGTGGCGCCGACGGCCGGCTCGGACGGCTTGCTCTCGTCCTTCTGCTCGCCCGGCGTGG
>PNAI01000023.1 GCA_003169835.1 Hyphomicrobiales bacterium
TGGTGCTTGCGGTGCACCGCCACCCACTCCCGCGGTCGCATGCCCGTGGTCATCCAGATGACTGCCCGGAAGGGGATCGCGGCGGGATCGCCGACCGTGAGCGCCCGGTGGGAGAGCGCCCGGTGCAGGTACACGGTGGTCGTGAAAATCGCCAGCTGCGTCACCGCGAAAGCGGCGATCACGGCGGCAATCAGATTGGTCAACGTCACTTGAAAATGGTACTACCGACCAGTCGGTAGATGCGTGTCGGTAGAATGACGAAGTGGCCCTACCTGTCGCTTCCGGCCCCTCGTCGACCAAGGATCTCATCCTCGAGGTGGCGCTCAAGCGCTTCGGCGACCACGGCTACGCCGGAACGAGCCTGAACGACATCGCCGACGAGGTCGGCATTCGGCGTCCGAGCCTGTTGCACCACTTCCCCTCGAAGGAAGCGCTCTACCGCGCCGTGCTCTTCGCCTCGTTCGCCGACTGGACCCTCCTCGTCGAACAGGCGACGGCGGGAACACGTCAAGGTTGGCCGCAGGTCGAGCGCATGCTGCGCGCCGCATTCACGTTCTTCGAGGATCACCCCGAGTTCGTACGGCTCGTGCGCTGGGAAGCGCTCGAAGGCGGCCCGATCCTGCGCGACGAGCTCAGCCTCTTGTTGCGACCGTTGTTCGATCGTGGCGCCGACTTCCTCGAGCGCGAGATGGACGCGGGCCGGCTCCGGCGCTACGACGCGCGGCAGCTGCTCCTCACCGGCTACGGCGCGGTGCTGTCGTACCTCTCGGACGGACAGTTGATGTCGGGCCTGCTCGACCTCGACCCGCTCTCTCCGGCGGCCTTGGCGAAGCGGCGCGAGCACGTCATCGACGTGATGCGCACCGCGGTGGCGCTGTAGCCGTTCAGAGCTTCCCGTCGCTCCACCGCTCGAGCAGCGAGGCGTCGCCGAAGATCTCGAGCTGACGGACGGGTACGCGCCCCCACATCATCAACAGCAGATCACTGGCACCGCCGCGCGCGGCGACGTCGCCTTTGCCGTGCTCGTTGACGACCGTGACCCCCTCCGGGCCGAGTCGGACCAGCCATTCGCCTTCGCCGTCGGTGCAGTGCAGGTGGATGGTCTCGCCGTTTCCGGTCGGCGGTCCGCCGGGCCGGAACGGAAGGATGTCGAACAACTCCTGGATGCCGTCGACCGCCAGGTCGCGGTCGATCGGTTGGGGCGCGCCCGCAGCAGACTCCGCGTCCCAACGGTGCACCGCGAGCTCGTTCGCCTGGCGCCGCGACCAGAAGCCCACCGTGCGTTGATCCGTCCACGACCAGCAGGGTTCGTCGGCGCCCGCCGACGCGAGCACGTCGGCCAGAGGGCCGTAGCCCTGCGCGACGAAGTCGACGAGCGCGGGACCCTCCGGTACCTCGAGCTGCTTCCAGTAGCCGACGGGATCGGCGGGACGGCGCTCGATGATGTCGGTCGCCCAGCGGTGGAGCCGGCCGACGTGCGAGCAGAGGTCGCCGATCGTCCACTCACCGCACGTCGGCACCGGATGTTCGAAGCCGGCCGTGCGCGCGGCATCGGCGAGCGCGGCGCCTTCACGTCGAATGGCGTCTACGAACGCGGAATGTTCCATCAGCCGGAATCTACCGGCGCCGGTTCGAGCAGCTCCGGGCCATTGTTGACGGGCTTGTTGACGAGCGTCGTGACCGGCCACCGCTCGAACTCCTCCGACGGCGCGGGCACCAGCAATTCCCCGAGCGATCGCACGTCGCGGTTGTCGGGATCGAGCCAGGTGTCCCAGACCGACTCGGGGAGGATCACCGGCATGCGATCGTGGATCGGTCGCATGAGGTCGTTCGGTTCGGTCGTGATGATCGTGCACGTTCGTACGCGGGGCGCTTCGTCCCCGAGCGCGCGGTCGTGCCAGATCGCCCAGAGTCCGGCGAAGGCGAGGGGCTCGCGGTCACGGCGACGGACGAACCACGGTTGCTTCTGCTGCTTTCCCGGAAGCGCCTGCCACTCGTAGAAGCCGTCGGCCGGAAACAGGCAACGGCGCCGTTTCATGGCGTTGCGAAAAGCCGGTTTTTCGTTGACCGTTTCACCGCGCGCGTTTATCAGCAACGAAAATGCACGCGGGTCCTTGACCCAGGATGGGATCAGGCCCCACCGCACCAGCGCGAATTGCCGCTTGCCCTCGGTGAGCCGCACAATGGGCACGCCTTGAGTCGGCGCGACATTGTAGCGCGGCGGAAAATTCGGCTGGTCGAGATAGCCAAACAGCCGCCGGATCGCCTCCGGCGCGCTCGTGATCACGTAGCGTCCGCACATATTCTAGGTTCGCCTCCCGACTTCCTTAGCAACACCTTAACCAACACAGATAAAGATGGGGTGGTATCCTGGGCATTGCGACCATGAATCCGACGACGAAACGCGCCGCCGACACTGCAATCGATACCCACAGCGCCGCTGTTCCGCCGCGCAATTCTAATTCCAGTCCCGGTGGCGGGCTCAATATCAATCCGGATACCGGGCTGTGCACCGACTACCTCAACCACTTCAGCGAAGCGATCATGGCGCTGGAGATGCTTTCCGCCGTACCGGAAAGTCTGGACGACTTTCTGGCTTGGCAACCGCGCAGCTATACCCAGCACTTCGCCGCCTCCAACTTCAAGAACCGCGACGCCGTGATCGCAGCCTATCATGCCGCCGATCCGGCAACCCGCCAATCGCTCGACGCGCTCGTTGACTCCATGCACGCCATGCTCACCGCAACGCGCGCCGTGATGGGGGTCGGGAATAACGCAGCGGCCGCGCTGCCGCTCGCCAATAGCGCGGTGGCCGGGCTCAAGCCGCTGGTAGCGCGCGCCAGCATGGTGATCAACGGCCGCTCCGACAATTCAAGCAAGATCGAGGCTGGCGCCGTGCAAGCCGCGGTCGATGCACTGCTGCAACGTTGAGCAACGACCCTCGCAAATATCCCGACCGGCCGTATCTGGCAGTCAGCGCTGCCATCATCCGCGACGGCCGCGTGCTGATCGTGCAACGCGCGCAGCCTCCGATGCGCGGCGTGTTCACGCTGCCGGGCGGCGTGGTCGAGACCGGCGAGACGCTGCATCAGGCGCTGGTGCGCGAAATCGACGAAGAAGTCAGCATGGCGATCGAGCCGATCGCGCTTGCCGGCCACCGCGAAGTGATCGTACGTGACGCCGAGGGACGGATCGAACGTCATTTCATCATTTTGGCGTTCGCGGCGCGCTGGCGGGCGGGCGAGCCCAAGCTGAATCACGAACTGGCCGACGCAAAATGGGTGCGGCCGGACGAGATTGCGGGCTTAAGGACGACCGAGGGATTGGGCGATATCATCGCGGCAGCGTTCGAGAAGATGGAAGCCCAACGCTGAAGCCTCCACCGCGCAGCTGGGTTGCCTCGCCACGCCAGCACATGAAGCAATCGACAACGGCCGCTATGCCGCCGGAAGCGGACGGATTGCGCAGCGACGCGATGTGTCAGTAGGAGACCTCGGCAGAGGGCAGGACACGCTGTCGGAGCCATCGCTGAGATCGTAGCGCTCCGCGCCTTAATTGACTCCCAAGAGCGAGGCGGTCTTCTTGGGATCGTGCTTCAGCGCCGCGTCGTAGTCGGCATTGGGTCCTTTGGATTGAGCCCTATCGCTTGGTTGTAGTCGGCGGTCGCACGGTCGTACTCGCCTTTATCGCGGTAAGCATCACCACGGTTGTTAAAGGCTTTGGCGTAATTGGGATCTAACCGGATCGCCTCGCTATAGTCGGCGATGGCGCGGTCGTATTGGCCTATTTTTCGATACTCCACACCGCGGTTGTCATAAAGCCCGGCCAGCTTGCGGCCCTGGTATCGTCCAGATGTGATCACACGGCTGCAAGCAGCAATCGCAACATCTCCCGACATTTTATAACATGTGTCAGATTCATCTGCTGCTGGCTCGCCAACGACGACGAACGGTGCCCAGAGTCTTGGGTGCGCGTCGTCATCGGAGTTGGCACTTTTGAGCATTGCCAGCATTGATTGCTGTAGAGCCTGAGCGTGAGTAAGCTTTTCATCACGTGCGCTCGCTTGGAATGTACTCGTCATTAAACGTGCTGTTTGCTCGTCGTTGACTTCCCAGTGCGACACGACAAGTGATCGCCCACCGGCATAGAAGAACGCACGCGCGAGTCCTGACAGTGCCTCTGCACCTGGCTCATCTCCCGCCGCCGTGTCGCACGCTGAAAGCACAACCCAGTCTGCATTCAATTTGAGTTGCGCGACTTCACTCGCATAAAGAACTCCATCATCAAACCCGTTGCGTTTGTCTGGAGTTGTTAGTGCCAATGCTGGTTCCCTCTTGGTACTGGAGAACTTTTCCATAAGGCCAGCAGCAAGGCCATGCGTTGCAAAATAGACGATACGGTATTGATCGAGCCTGGCTTGCTTGACCGCCGTCTCCGTCGCAGCCAAGCCCAACTTGATGTCGGCCGGATCAGCATTGAGTGTTTTCGCCACCGCCTCGACTTCCTTACGTGTTCCCGGCAGTTGTCGAAGTGCCGCGATGAGTTCGTCATAATCCATCTGCGCACCGCGATCGAAGTCGGTGACGCCTCTCATCGAGACTTTATTATCCGGTTGTTGGCGTTCCTGTTTAGAGAATACAGGGTCAGCGAAGGCGATCAGGGGCTTCGGAGCCGGCGCCACCACAGACTTGCCGCGCAAGACTTTCATGTTCGCCACAGACGGCCAGATGGTGATGGCGTGTGAACGAGCGAGCCAGTCAATATCTTTGTACTGCTTGTCGCTAGGGTCTTTGGTCACCAACAGATGCAGAGGCAAGCTCGTCAACGCACCGTTCGTGACGACAGATAGGCGTGTCTTTGAAGCGATCTTGTCGGCGAAGACCCCGAAGGTCTCTCGATAGATCCAGCGGGCAAGAAATGTATCAAACGAAAGTCCCTCGGCCTTAATCGATGTGCGAAGTTCCTTCACCTGGGCATCTAGAGCTTTCGCAGAAACGTATAGTTCTACCCAATCAAAACTCGTGCGGGTAACGATCCAGGCATAGCTCTTGGCATCAAAATCAAAGACGACCAGGGCTTCATCGTCGGCAAGGAGCGCTTGAGTTTCATTCAATGGCAGTGGCTGGGGATTGGACAATGCAACGTAATCCGGAAAACGCAGATCAAAAATCTGTTGCAGCTTGTCGCGGTCTAACTTGATTGCATTTATCCGTTTTCGAACCTGATCCTCGGCTGCCTTATTGCGTTCGGCAGAAGGCTTGGACACTTCTGAACGGATGATCTTGTCCAACCGCTCTGCATCTGCGGTTAGGTCTTGATCTCTGCGAACCAGGTCAGAGAGTTCTTTGTCGGGCCCGGTTGCAAAGCGGGCGGCAAGTTTGGACACCGCATTGGCCGCCGCTGACGATGCAACGCGCTGCACTGTGTCAAAGCTGTTGTTAAATGCATCAGCGGCGCTAATCAAATTCTGCTGCCCAGACTGAAACAGCACAGGGAAAGCAATAACTTTTTCGGCAGATCGCATTTCGAGAGTACGGCGCACGAGAGGCTCGGCGTCGGCGTATCGGTCCTGGGCGTAGTAGTGCAAAGCCAAGTTGTTTAGCGCTGTTGCGACGTCGCGATGCTCGAGACCGAGGGCTTTCTCATAGATCGCCAACGACCGCTTGTAGAGCGGCTCGGCGTCAGCGTGGCCACCCTGGCTATCGTAGAGCCCGGCTAAATTGTTTAGCGATGCTGCGACGTAGGGATGCGTGGGACCGAGAGCTTTTTCGTAGATTGCCAGCGCCCGCTTATAGACCGGCTCGGCGTCGGCGTAGCGACCCTGGGCCTTGTAGAGCAGAGCTAGGTTGTTCAGCGACAGAGCGACGTCGGGATGGTCAAGACCGAGGGCTTTTTCGCGGATCGCCAGCACTCGTTCTGCCAGCGGTATGGCGTCCGTATACTTTTCTGCTCGGTATAGCTCTATGACTTGTTTGTGCAGCGCTTCGGCTTCATTCCGTTGCGCGACTGATGACATAACTGACGCGAAGCTCAGCGTCAGCGCCGCCGCGACGATCACACAAAAACGTTTGAGGGTATTCATTGAACCCTCGATAGTCAGTTGCAATTTACACCTGTAAGTCTAACAGAATGGCACCTTCGCTGATAGCCGTTATTAATCGTTCAACTTCATCGAGCGCGTCAGACGGCTCTGATATTGTTGGTTAAATTTCAACTAGCCGGGCGTGTTTGTTTCACTCTGCTCTCTCGAGGGAAAGGTCGGGTGGCAACAGCCCATACCCCCAAGACTAGAAAACAATCACGGTTTGCATCGAAAATAATCCAACACGAAAATGTGATTTAAAAAAAAAAGCCTTTTGCATTGCACAAACCGTTTCAAAATCCTATTAACTGCACCGCGGTGAGCAGGATGGCTCATCTTATTTTTGGTAACAGGGGAGTTAGGCATGTTGAATAAGACCATGATCGCATTTTCTGCTGCAATCGTTCTCAGTACTGCTTCGACCGCGTTTGCTTATGAAGACCCGGAAAATAAGATTGGCGACAGGTATCCGTTCCTCGAACAGAGGTACACGCCGGTCGCCGCGCGCACCATCCGCAGCTCGAATCTGAGGGTCAGCCAGAGCTCCGGCTACGTTCAATACGCTTACGAGGCCCCGGAGAATAGGATCGGGGACAGATATCCTTTCCTCGAACAGAACTACACGCGGGCAGCCGCGAATACATTCGCCGTGAGAAGTGCAGCCCCCCGGTTAGTTTCCAATTCCGGTCAATATGCCTACGAGGCGCCTGAGAATAAAATTAGCGACAGATATCCGCTTCTCGAACAACAGGTTGCTTACCAAAGCGGGCCTACAAAGCGCGCTGCATCTCGCAAAGGTTCGACGACCGTTCGCTAACAGATCTACTCTAATCGCATCGATAAACGGTCGGCCTCAGGGCCGGCCGTTTTTTCATAAACAGCTCGCAACTATTTAATCTCTCAAGGTCCCTAACGAGCTACTTGCTGTCAGTCGAAATGTCTGCTCCGCATCATTTCCTACACCGCCGCCAGTGTGGGATCGGAGTAATGGACTGAAAGCGGACATCGCGTGCTTGGTGCAAGGTATGGTCCAGGCGTTGGCTTGGCCCGGCAATCTTGCTTAGTCTTGCAGTCAAACGGCCGCCGTATTTTGAAGCGAAAGTCGCTTGCGCTCCTAATGCAGCCGGCTCATATCCTTGCTGATGCTCAAACGCATATTAACGTTGACCTTCCTCGTGCTTGCGGCGTTAAGCGGGCCCGTGCGCGCGATCGAAACCGGCACCGCGCCGTACGACGGCGATCTGCAACGGCTGTCCGAACTGCTGGGTGCCTTGCACTATCTCCGCGGCATCTGCGGGGCGAAGGAAGGGCAGAAATGGCGGATTGAAATGCAGGCGTTAATCGACGCCGAAGCGCCGAGCGGGGAGCGGCGCAACCGGCTGTTGGTGAGCTTTAACAACGGTTACCGCGTATTCAAGCAGACCTACCGGACCTGCACACCGGCCGCCAACGTCGCGATTCGCCGGTATCTCCTGGAAGGTTCAAAAATTTCCCGCGAAATCACGGCGCGCTACGCCAACTGACCTTGCGCATTAACCTTTCCTAAAGGTGCTTTCCCGGACGGGGAAAGCCCGTGCTAGCATTTCTCTTTCGCAGTAGGGGACGACGGCACCTCGGGTGCCGTTTTTTGGTTGTTTATGTCAAGTTCAAAGCAAACTCATTCATCGCGCGAACCGGTTGCCGAACAAGAGCAGAAAAAAGTCGCATTAAGCTATCTGCATGAAGCGTGGGCGGAAGCCCGGCTTGATGGTGTCGATGACGATTGCATGGCGCAGGCCTGCTTGTTCGCCGCTTTCGCGGAACTGGTTTCGACTTATGGCGAGAACGCGGCGGCCGCTTATGCCGAAAAACTCGCCTCTCGTATCAACAACGGCGAATTCACGATCGATCTGTCGCGCCAGTAATTCCGGCTGAACAATTTTAGTCTTGCGATAGCGCATCGGCAAAGCGCACGGCTTCGCCTTGCGAAGGCGTGACGACCTCGCCCTGCCACATCACCTTGCGCCCGCGCACGAAGGTGCCGACCGGCCAGCCGGTCACGCCCACGCCGTCATAGGGCGTCCAGCCTGAGCGCGAGGCAATCCATTTATTTGTGATGGTCTCATGCCGTTTGAGATCGACGATGGTCAGATCGGCGTCGTAGCCGACCGCGATGCGGCCCTTGCGCGCGATGCCATAAATCCTCGCCGGACCGGCACTGGTGAGATCGACAAATCTTAACAACGAAAGGCGCCCGGCGTTGACGTGATCGAGCATGATCGGCACGAGCGTCTGCACGCCGGTCATGCCGGAGTGGGATTTCGGATAGGGATTAGCCTTCTCTTCGCGGGTATGCGGCGAGTGATCCGAGCCGACGTTGTCGATGATGCCTTGCGCCACGCCGCGCCAGATGCCGTCGCGATGGGTCGCATCGCGCACCGGCGGATTGAGCTGGGCGAGCGTACCGAGCCGCTCGTAGCACTCGGGCGCTGCAAGCGTGAGGTGGCTTGGGGTCGCCTCCGCCGTGGCGACGTCCTTGTGGTCCGCAAGGAATGCGATCTCCTCCTTGGTCGTGACATGCAGCACATGGACGCGTTTGCCGGTCTCGCGGGCGAGTGCAATCAAACGCTGCGTACACATCAAGGCTGCCGTCGCGTCGCGCCATACCGGATGCGAGCGCGGATCGCCCTCGACGCGCAGATGCATGCGCTCACGCAGGCGGTATTCGTCCTCGGAATGAAAGGCCGCGCGGCGGTGAATAATTTTGAGAATATTGCGCACGCCCTCGTCGTCCTCGACCAGCAGCGAGCCAGTCGACGAGCCCATGAATACTTTGACACCGCACACGCCGGGAAGGCGTTCCAGTTCAGCCAACTCGTACGTGTTCTCGCGCGTGGCGCCGACATAGAACGCAAAATCGCAATGCATGCGATGATGCCCGCGCTTGACCTTGTCGGCGAGCGCATTCGCCGTGACGGTGAGCGGGTCGGTATTGGGCATCTCGAATACCGCCGTGACGCCGCCCAGCACCGCGCCGCGCGAGCCGCTCTCGAGGTCTTCCTTGTGGGTCAGGCCGGGCTCGCGGAAATGGACATGGCTGTCGATCACGCCGGGCAATATGTGAAGGCCATGGCAGTCGATGGTTTCGGCGGCTTGAGCACTGGCAAGCGCGCCGATCGCCGCAATCCGGTCGCCGGCAAGCCCTAAGTCGCGCACGCCCTCACCGTCGTGATTGACGACAGTGGCGCCTTTGAGGATCAGATCGTAAGTCTGGGCCATCGAAACTGCACGTATTCCAATCGGCGCCCTTGAGGGGGCGCCGACAGCGCCTTACGTTCCAACACGAACCTTGGCAATAGTCTTGGCAATCGTTCCGGCAACAGGAATTGCATGAAAGCAGCGCTTCTCCCCGATCGCGGCGTGGTCAAGGTTGCCGGCGATGACGCGCGCAATTTCCTCAATGGGCTGTTCACCGCCGATATCGGCAAGATGACGCCCCATACGCCGCGCTTTACTGCGCTGCTCACCCCGCAGGGCAAGATCATCGTCGATTGTATTGTGGCGGAGGCACCGGCCGAGGACGGCGGCGGCTTCTTTCTCGATTGTCCGCGCGCGCTGGCCGGCGATCTGGTGGGGAAACTCAATTTCTACAAGCTGCGCGCCAAGGTGATGGCCGAGGATCTTTCCGCGACGCTCGGCGTGCTCGCGCTCTGGGACGGCACCGGCACGACCGAATACGGGCTGTGCTATCCCGACCCGCGCCTGCCGGCGCTCGGCCAGCGCGTCATCCTGCCGCCGCATCTTGTGAAGGAGGCCGCGGCCGATCTTGGTACGAATCTTGGCGCCGAAGTGGTCGAGGCCAGCGCTTACGAAGCGCACCGCATTGCGCTCGGCGTGCCGCGCGGCGGGCTCGACTTCATGTACGGCGACGCCTTCCCGCATGAGACCGACATGGACCAGCTCAACGGCGTCGATTTCGCCAAGGGCTGCTATGTCGGACAGGAAGTGGTTTCGCGCATCGAGCATCGCGGCAGCGTGCGCAAGCGCATCGTGCAGTTCACGACCGATACGTTTGCGCCTGACGCCGGGGTGCCGGTGATGGCCGGCAGCAAGCAGATCGGCATCATGGGTTCGGCCGCAGGTCCGCAGGGGCTCGCGATGTTGCGGCTCGATTACCTTTCAGACGCGCAGGCGAGCGGTACGCCAATCATGGCTGGCAGCGCGGTCATCCGTCCGTGTAAGCCCGCGTGGGCGCGCTTCGAATGGCCGGGCGAGAAAGGCACCGCATGAGCGCGCTCCTCGCCCACGCCGACGGCCTGACCCGATGCGCGTGGCCGAAGGACGATCCGCTTTATGTGGCCTATCACGACGAGGAATGGGGCGTGCCGGAATACGACGACCGCGCGCTCTATGAAAAGCTCGTGCTCGACGGATTTCAGGCCGGACTGTCGTGGATCACCATTTTGCGCAAGCGGGAGAATTTTCGCCGCGCGTTCGACGATTTCAAGCCGGAAAAAGTCGCGCGCTACAACAAGCGCACGGTCGAAGCGCTAATGAACGACGCCGGCATCGTGCGCAATCGCATGAAGATCGAGGGCGCGGTGCTGTCGGCGCGCGCGTGGCTCGAGGCGATGGAAAAAGGCGAAGGCTTTTCCGCATTGCTGTGGGGATTTCTCGACGGCAAGCCGAAGATCAACCGCTTCCGTTCGCGCTCGCAGGTGCCGGCTGAGACCGCGATCTCGCGCGCGATGTCGAAGGAGCTTGCCGCGCGCGGTTTTAAATTTTGCGGACCGACCATCGTCTATGCCTTCATGCAGGCGGTCGGCATGGTCAACGATCATCTGGTGAAATGCCATCGGCACGACGTGTTGGTCAAGCTCGACAAGCATCGATGAAACGATCACCTCCCTCCCCGCCTCTTGCGCGCAAAGGCGCGCAAAAAACTGCGCAACGCGCATGGCAGCGCATGCTGTCGGGGCGGCGGCTCGATCTGCTCGACCCCTCCGCGCTTGACGTCGAGATTGAAGACATCGCGCATGGGCTGGCGCGCGTCGCGCGCTGGAACGGACAGACCATCGGCGCGCATATTTTTTCGGTGGCGCAGCACACGCTGCTGGTGGAAGCGATCGCGGCCAAGCGCATGCCCGGTCTCGACCGGCGGGCGCGGCTCGCACTGCTGCTGCACGATGCGCCGGAGTATGTCATCGGCGACATGATCTCGCCGTTCAAGGCGATCATCGGCGACGCCTATAAGGGTGTCGAGCAGCGCCTACTGACCGCGATCCATCTGCGGTTCGGCTTACCGGTCAAGCTGCCAGAGGAATTGCGCCGTCTGATCAAGACCGCCGATCGCGGCGCGGCCTTCCTCGAAGCCACGCGCCTTGCGGGCTTTGAGGTGGCCGAGGCGCGGCGTTTCTTCGGGGCGCGGCCGGTGCTCGCGGCTGCGGCCGAGCGTGACTATCTGACACCTTGGCCGGCCGAGGTGGCAGAGAGGCGCTATCTCGATCGATTCGTTAATCTCGCGCGCGCGTGACGCTTCCTGGCACACCGTCCGATCCCTATGATGCCGATCACTATGATGCCGGTCCGGAATTTGGAATGAACGCAATGATCTATGTCAGCTCGCTCGCCCGGTTGCACGAAACGGTCAAAAACACCGGCGCGCGGCACATCGTCACCATGCTGCGCGATCCCGACCGGCTGCAGCGGCCGCGGCACATCTCGGCGAAGAATCATCTCGTGCTTTGCATGGACGACATCACGACGCCGATCGACGGCTACATGGCGCCGAGCGAGGAGCATGTCACGCAGCTGGTCGAATTCATCAAGCATTGGGACCGCAAGACGCCGCTGGTCATGCATTGCATGGCCGGTATCAGCCGTTCGACCGCTGGTGCCTTCATTGCCGCGTGCGCGCTCAATCCGCAGCGCAGCGAGGCCGTGATCGCGCAGGCGCTGCGTTCTGCTTCGCCGAGCGCGATGCCGAACATCATGCTGGTGACGCATGCCGATCGGATATTCAAGCGTGGCGGCCGCATGGTCGAGGCGATCGATACGATCGGTGCGGGAAGCGCCGCGCTCGAGGCCGACCCGTTCCGGCTCGATCTCGAGTGAACGATGGCGGACAGCGCGCTCACGCCGATCGAAATCGGGCTGACTGCTGCGATTGTCGCGGTGGAGGCGGATGAGCCCATTATCCTGGTCACAGGTGGGAGCGGCACCGGCGCAACAATCCCGGGATTGCCGTTCGGTCCGTTCGATCCGATCGCGCATCGCACGCTGGATATTGGCTTGCGCGGCTGGGTGAAGGCGCAGACCGCGCTCACGGTCGGCTACGTCGAACAGCTCTATACCTTTGGCGACCGCGGCCGGCATGCGCGGCCCGATGACGCCGGCCCGCATATGGTTTCGGTGGGTTATCTCGCGCTCACGCGCGTGCCCAAAAACGTCGCGGCCTTGCGCGCGGCCGGCGCCGGCTTCGAGCCGTGGTACCGATTCTTTCCGTGGGAAGACTGGCGCGACGGCCGTCCTGCGATTCTCAACGATGCAATTTTGCCGCCGCTCGAACAATGGGCGCGCGCCGCGGGTCGCGACGATCCGGCACGCGCGGGCGGAAGGCGTGCGCGGCTGCGGCTTTGCTTCGGCGGCGGTGGCTCGCCCTGGGACGAGGAGAAAGTGCTCGACCGATACGAGCTGCTCTACGACGCAGGATTGGTCGAGGAGGCGCACCGCGATGGCCGCGAGGCAGCGCTCGCGCGCAGCAAGATGCCGGTGCTTGGCGTGCCAATGCGTTACGATCATCGCCGCATTCTTGCCACGGCAATAGCGCGGCTGCGCGCCAAGCTCAAATATCGCCCCGTGGTGTTCGAGCTGATGGCGCCTGAATTCAGCTTGACCGAGTTGCAGCGCACGGTGGAGGCAATTTCAGGCCGGCATCTGCACAAGCAGAATTTCCGCCGGCTGGTCGAGACTGGCGCGCTGGTCGAGCCGACGGGCGAGACAACGGCCGCGACCGGCGGACGGCCGGCGGCTTTGTTCCGGTTCCGTCACGAGGTGATGCAGGAGCGCCCGGCGCCGGGGCTGCGGCTCGGCGGCCGCACATCGTAACCGCACTTCCTTACATCCACGCGCTGGCCTAGCATCGCCTCCACCAGGGGGCCGCCATGGAATTCCTTCCAATTCTCGTATTGCTGCTGTTGGCATTTCCAATCATTGCTATCATGGCGTTGGTCAAAGCCTCGAATGTGAGTCACAGGATGCGCCAGATAGAGGAGCGCTTCTTGGCGCTCGAGCGGCGGATCGCTGGGGCTCCGATTGCGGCGGCAGCAGCTCCACTCCACGGCGCGGCCGCACCGCCACCAGTGGAAGCACCGCAACCGGTCGAGGACTCTCCGCCAAGATTTCGCGATGAGGCGAAAACGCCAGAACCTGCGATGGCGGCGGAAGGTGCGCCGGATATGGCGCCGCCGTTTCCATCAAGCGTTGCCCCTAAAGCGCCCGCACCGAGCCTCGAGGAGCGCTTCGGCACCCGCTGGGTGGTTTGGGTCGGCGGCCTGGCGCTTGCGCTGGGCGGCATCTTCCTCGTGCGCTATTCGATCGAACAGGGTTTGATCGGGCCGGGCGTTCGGGTGCTGCTCGGCGCGCTGCTCGCGGCGGGTATCGTCGCCGCAGGCGAATGGCTGCGCCGGCAGGAGAATATTTCCGGCGTCGCCGGCCTGCCCTCAGCGCATATTCCCAGCATCCTGACCGCGGCCGGCACAACCGTGGCCTATGCTACGGTCTATGCATCTTACGAGCTGTACGGTTTTCTTTCGCCCGCGGTTGCCTTCATTCTGCTCGGCGTCGTAGCGCTGGCGACGCTCGCGGCCGCGC
Source organism: Hyphomicrobiales bacterium (assembly GCA_003169835.1). GTDB lineage: Bacteria > Pseudomonadota > Alphaproteobacteria > Rhizobiales > Xanthobacteraceae > PNAI01. The sequence goes on from PNAI01000023.1 coordinate 13,934, forward strand.
TGCTGCATGGACCCGCGCTCGCCGCGCTCGGGCTGGTCGGTGCCTATGTGACGCCGCTTCTGGTTTCCACCGCCACGCCGAATTACTGGGCGCTCTACCTTTATCTCGCCGTGGTCAGCGCCGCGGCCTTTGCGCTTGCGCGCATGCGATTGTGGCGCTGGCTTGCCATCACTGCCGTGGCGTTCGGTTTCTTCTGGATCTTTCCAGGACTGGAAAATGTGCGCTTCGGCGTCACGTTGTCGGCGCATGAATTCCACGCGGTTGCCGGATTTGCGCTGGTTGCAGCCCTCATCGTGTGCGGCCTGTTCTATGGGCCGCCGGCAGAGCCCGGAAAGATCGATAAAATATCCTCGTTGTCCATTGGCATCTATCTCCTGGCCATGACGCTCGTCGCAATCGCAAGCCGGCACGATCCGGAAGCGCTCACCGTGTTCACGGTGCTCGTGGTTGCAACGCTCGCCGTCGCGTGGCGTACGGAGGCGGCGGCGGCAGCCGTGCCGGTCGCGGCAGCGGCTGCGATGCTGGTGATTATCAGATGGGTGTTCGATGCGGACTTAAGCCGCATGATCGCACCCGCGGGCCTGGCCGGTGTGGGTTCGCCGCAGCCGCTACGCGCCGGCGTTGGCGTTTATCTCACCTTGGGCGGCGCATACGGCGCGCTGTTCGCAGCCGTAGGTTTCTTCGCGCAAGGCTGCTCGATCGCATCGCGGGTGCCGATCCTGTGGAGCGCGTCGGGCGTGCTCGCACCGATCGTAATTCTGATTGCGCTTTACTACCGCGTCGCAGGTGTCGAGCGCTCAATCCCTTTTGCGTTCATCGCGCTGCTGCTCGCCGCGCTGTTTTCGTATGCGACCGAGCAATTGTGGAAACGCGATCCACGGCCGGGCCTTGCGACCTCCGGCGCGTTCTATGCCACTGGCGCGGTCGCGGCGCTGGCGCTGGCGCTGACGTTCGCGCTGGAGAAAGGCTGGCTCACCATCGCGCTTGCGCTGATGGTGCCGGGAATTGCCTGGATTTCCGAAAAGCGGCCGGTGCCGATGTTGCGCTGGCTCGCAGGCGCGCTGGTCGTCCTCGTGATGGCGCGCATCTTCTACGAGCCGCGCATTGTCGGCGACGACGTGGGTACGACGCCCATCTTCAACTGGCTGCTGTGGGGTTACGGTATTCCGGCGGCGGCCTTCTGGTTCGGCGGCTACGTACTGCGCAAGCGCGCGGATGACCTCCCCTCGCGCATGGTGGACTCAGCTGCGATCCTATTCACTGTGCTGCTGGCCGTGCTCGAAATCCGCCACTTTATGAACGACGGCGACGTCTATCGCTCGAGCGGCGGTCTGGCGGAGCTCGCGGTGCAAGTGTGCGTCGGTCTGGCGATGGCCATTGGTCTCGAACACGTGAGCGAGCGCACCGGAAGCGTCGTGCATAACGTCGGCGCACAGCTGGTTGCCGTGGCAACCCTGTTCGCGATCGTGTTTGGCTTAGGAATTGCGGCCAATCCGCTGGTGACGGGCGATCCGGTCGGAGGGCTGGTGTTCAATAACATCCTGCTCGGCTACGGCCTGCCTGCCGTGCTGGCCATCGTGCTGGCGCTCAGGACGCGCGGCCGGCGGCCAAACGGCTACCGTATTTGCGCTGCGGCCATCGCGGTCATCCTCGCCCTGAGCTATCTCTCGCTCGAGGTGACGACGTTCTATCACGGCCCGGTGCTGACGCGCGGACCTACGACCAACGCCGAGCAGTACACCTATTCGGTGGTGTGGCTGATGTTCGGGGTGGTGCTGCTGATCGCCGGAATATTCCTGCGCTCGACGCCGGCGCGGCTTGCTTCCGCCGCGATCGTCGCGCTCACCGTCGCAAAGGTGTTTTTGATCGACGTGTGGAGCATCACCGGTATCTTCCGGGCACTGTCCTTCATCGGGCTCGGATTGGTGGTGGTGGGCATCGGCCTGCTCTACCAGCGCCTGCTGTTCCCGCAACGCGCAGCGGCAGCCGGCGCACCCATAGGCGCGCCGCCGGCAACTTGAAATTCAAAGCGAGTGAGAGGCCGTCAATTGTTGCGGTCAGCCGTCTCGAGCGGCCGTTGCGCTCTGGCCGGGCTTGTGGGTTGGATCGGGCTTAAGCGGAGCGGTGTGCCCGCAAGATCAACCCGCGCACTGCGCCGGGTGAAATCGCAAAAGGCGAAGCCGACGCCCCAGACCGAGCCGCGAAAGCTTTGATGGCTGGTCTTATTGATGTTGAAGCAGGGCTCAAACGGCAAGCCGCGTACGGTAGCGCAATACGACTCGCCTTTGATCTTGAGCGTGCCGGCCGGGAGCGCGACGTAACGGACCGGGCCATCGCCGCGAAGCTGGATCGAGCCCACGACGGAGCCGTCGGGATAGATGCGACCTGCGCCGGTCGTGCCTTCAAAACAATTGTAAGCAAAGAGCCTGCCGCTGACGAAGCGCTTGGCCTCATCCGCAGTCATCTCGGCAGCAACAGCGGGCAGAGCATAAGCAACGCTCGCAACCACGATGGCTATACGCGCCAATTTCCCCGACATCCCCACACTCCACTTTACGACGCGACCACACGAACCGACGTCACGACCAGATTTTTACTGTCTACTTACCATGTGGCGGCCGGATCATGCCTCAACTTCGTAGCCAAATCCTGAACATGTTTACCCGATCTTGACCACGATCCGCCCCCGCACCTGCCCCGCCAGGATGCGCGGGGCCGTGTCGATCACCTCGGCGAGGCCAATATCCACGGCCATTTTGGCCATTTTGGCGCGTTCCAGGTCGGATTCCAAGCGGGTCCAGGCCTGGGTGCGCATGGTTAACGGACACTGAACAGAATCAATGCCTAAGAGCGAAACGCCACGCAGGATGAACGGGGCAACGCTGGTCGGCAGATCCATGCCGCCAGCGAGCCCGCAGGCCGCCACCGCCCCGCCATAGCGGGTCATGGCGAGGGCATTGGCCAAGGTCGCCGAGCCGACTGAATCGATGCCGCCGGCCCAACGCTCCTTGGCCAGAGGTTTGACCGGCCCGGAGAGCTCCGCCCGGTCGATGACTTCGGCGGCGCCGAGGTCTTTGAGATATGCGGCCTCCTGCGGGCGTCCGGTGGACGCAATCACCCGGTAGCCGAGCTTGGAGAGCAGCGCGACCGCGACCGAGCCAACGCCGCCCGCGGCTCCGGTCACCAGCATCGGGCCGCGATCGGGCGCGAGGCCGTGGCGTTCGAGCGCCATGACCGCGAGCATCGCCGTGTAGCCCGCTGTGCCAATCGCCATGGCCTCGCGCGTGCTCAGTTTCGCGGGTAAGCGCACCAGCCAGTCGCCTTTGACGCGCGCCTTCTCCGCATAGGCGCCCAGGTGCGTCTCGCCCAAGCCCCAGCCGTTAAGAATGACCTTGTCGCCGGCCTTCCAGCTTGGATGCGAGGAGGTCTCCACGGTGCCCGCGAAATCGACTCCGGGGATCATGGGGAAGCGGCGCACCACTGGCGCTTTGCCGGTGATCGCAAGGCCGTCCTTGTAGTTGATGGTCGACCATTCGATGCGGACGGTGACATCGCCGTCCATCAGATTGCTCTCGTCGAAATCGACCATGCCGACCTTCTGCCCGGACTCGGATTTCTCGATCAGGATCGCTTTGAATGCCGCCACGTGCCCTCTCCTAAGCCGAATTGAATAATGGCGTAGCGCCGGGACAATTCGCACTCAAGGGGCGATGGAGAGCTGTTCAGGCTGCGGCAGCGGCGGCCGGGCGCACGACGGGCTTCTCGACGATGGGTAAGTTGATGATCGCGGAGGCCACGCCGAAGAACGCCGAAAGCCACCATACCAAGTCATACGAGCCGGTGCGCTCGAACATCAATCCGCCGAGCCACACGCCCAGAAATCCCCCGACCTGATGGCTGAAGAAGGCAAAGCCGAACAACATGGTGAGCCAGCGCGTGCCGAACATGAGCGCCACCAAGCCCGATGTCGGCGGCACGGTTGAGAGCCACAGCAAACCGGTGACCGCGCCGAAGATGAGAGTTGTCGGGATACTCGCCGGCAGCACAATGAAGATGACGATCGACATCGCGCGGGCAAAATAGATGATGGAGAGGAGGAAGCGCTTGGGCATCCGGCTTGCGAGCCAGCCCGAGGAGAGCGAACCCACGATGTTGAATAGCCCGATAACGCCGATGGTCCAGGCGCCAATTTCGGCGCTCAATCCGCGGTCGATCAGATAGGCCGGCAGATGCACTGTAACGAAAGCGAGCTGAAAGCCGCAGGTGAAGAAGCCGATGACGAGCAGTACGTAGCTGCGGTGGCCGAATGCTTCCGAGAGTGCCTGTTTGTATGACTGCGGCTGGGCTTTACCGGATGAAGTGCTGACATCCGGCGCAGAGAGAATCAACGAGAGCGGCAACACGAGCAACATAAGCCCGGCGAAAACGAGCAGCGCGGTGTGCCAGTCGAACGTATCGATCAGTCCGCGCGCGAGCGGCGAGAACAGGAATTGTCCGAACGAGCCTGACGCAGTGCCGGCGCCAAATGCGAAGCTGCGCCAGTTTTCCGGCACGAGCTTGCCGAGCGCGCCGACGATCATCGGAAACGAGCAGCCGGAAAGGCCAAAGCCGATCAGAACGCCGGCCGACAAATGCAATGTCGATGTGGTCGGCGCGAAGGCCATCAGTGCGAGGCCAAGCGCGTAGAGGATCGCACCGGCGCAAATCACCCGTACCGCGCCGAAACGGTCGGCAACCCCGCCGGCGAGCGGCTGCCCCACGCCCCAGAGCAAATTCTGGATGGCGAGCGAGAACGAGAACACGTCGCGTCCCCAGCCGTGATCGAACGACAGCGGTGTGAGAAACTGGCCCATGGCCGAGCGCGGCCCGAAGCTCAGAAGCGCGATCATGCAGGCACCGCCGATAATGATGGCAGGGGTGCGCCATGGGGCAATTTGCAAGGGAGCGACGGCGGTCATTTCGATTCTCCGCCGCATCCGTGCGCGGCGGCCGGAACATAGGGGCTCGTCCTTAACGGCCCAAGCCAATGTTGCTGATAGCTGCGATCGGTCTACTGCATGAATTCGCGAATTCGCGCCTTTGACTGCACGGCTTGATGAATTGGTGGACCTGCATTGTGAATTTGGAGGGGGTGGCGCGATGCTGGCAGAAGTGCTATATGTGATTTGCTCGAAATGAGGATAATAGCTTCGGGCGAGATAAAGGGTGCCGGCTTTGGCCGGATGTTTTCGTACCCCATTATGCTCTACTAGAGCATAAAAGATGTGGAGGCCGCTATGCCGATCATGGAAACGCTAGACCCGGTGCACGCGCGCGCATTCCCTCCTGCACCCCCCGCAGGCGCTCACGAGGCGCTGCGCAGATTTGGCCCACTGCCCACGCCTTCGCTGGAATGGAACGCGCAGGTGGAACGCGAGACCGCGCATCTGTACGAGCGCGTTAAGTCTGTCGTGCCGACGATCGAATGGCCGTTTTTTGCGCCCTATGTGCGTGCGATCAATGCGCTGAAGAAAGAGCGCAATGCGGTGATCCTGGCGCACAATTACCAGACGCCGGAAATCTACAATTGCGTCGCCGATTTCACCGGCGACTCGCTGCAGCTCGCGCGCGAGGCCACCAAGGTCGATGCCGACATCATCGTGCAATGCGGGGTGCATTTCATGGCGGAGACCGCGAAGATTTTGAACCCCGACAAGACCGTGCTGATCCCTGATCTCAAGGCCGGCTGCTCGCTCGCCTCATCCATCACGGGCGACGATGTACGGCTGCTGCGCCAGCGTTTCCCCGGCGTGCCGGTGGTCACCTATGTGAACACTTCGGCTGAGGTGAAGGCCGAGAGCGACATCTGCTGCACGTCCTCGAATGCGCTGCAGGTCGTGGAGAGCCTTGGCGCCGAGCGCGTGATTTTCTTGCCCGACGAGTATCTCGCGAAATACATCGCTTCCCAAACCAAAGTGAAGATCATCGCTTGGAAGGGCCATTGCGAGGTGCATGAGCGCTTCACTGGCGATGAGCTCAGGCGCGTGCGCGAGGCCGATCCGTCGGTGCAGATCATCGCGCATCCGGAGTGCCCGCCGGATGTGATTGCGGTGGCCGACTACACCGGCTCGACCTCGGGCATGATCGACTGGGTGCGCAAGCGCATGCCCAAGCGCGTGGTGATGGTCACCGAATGCTCGATGGCCGACAACGTGCACGCCGAACTTCCCGACGTCGAATTCGTGCGGCCGTGCAATCTGTGCCCGCACATGAAACGGATCACGCTGCCGAAAATCCTCGACAGCCTGCTCAACATGAAGGAAGAAGTGACGATCGATCCCGCGATAGCCGCGAAGGCACGCCGCGCGGTCGAGCGCATGGTTTACTTGAAGAGCTGACCGGCCGCCTGATGTCGCTTCTCTGCCCCGACGGGTACCTCTCTCCGCTCGAAATCGACGAGGCGGTGCGTCGCGCGCTCGCCGAGGATCTCGGCCGCGCGGGCGATGTAAGCTCCATCGCCACGATCCCAGAGGACACCAAAGCGCGCGTCGTGGTGGTTGCGCGCAAGGCGGGCACCATCGCCGGACTGCCGCTGGTGGCGGCGTGTTTCGAGAAACTTTCGCCGGCGATCAAGATCAAGGCGCAGGCGCGCGACGGCGACACGGTCAAGGCAGGGACCGCGCTGATGACGCTTTCCGGCGATGCGCGCGCGATCCTGGCAGCCGAGCGCACGGCGCTCAATTTCCTCGGACATCTGTCGGGGATCGCCACCGCGACGTCTGCCTATGTGCGCAAAATCGGTAAAGCTAAGACGCGCATCTGCTGCACACGCAAGACCACGCCGGGCCTGCGGGCGCTGGAGAAGTACGCCGTGCGCTGCGGTGGCGGTTTAAATCACCGCTTCGGCCTCGACGACGCGATGCTGATCAAGGACAACCACATTGCGGTCGCGGGCTCCATCCGCGCCGTGCTGCAACGCGCCAAGGCGAAAGCCGGTCATCTGGTCAAGATCGAGATCGAAGTCGACTCACTCAAGCAGCTTGAAGAGGTCCTCGCGAGCGGGCTGGCCGACGTGGTGATGCTGGACAATTTCAGTATCGCGACGATGAAGAAGGCGGTCAAGCTGGTGGCCGGCCGCCTGGTGATCGAGGCCTCGGGCGGGATCACGCTCGACAATATTGCGGCGATCGCGGCCACAGGCGTGGACTATGCTTCGTCAGGCGCGCTCACTCATTCGGCACCCAATCTCGACGTCGCGCTCGACATCGCGATGTGAGGCTAGAACAGCCTGCCCGGCGAGCCGGCGGCGATCGGCAACACCACCATCAGCACGACGCCAATCACCAATCCAAGCAGCCGCGCTTCGATCGAAATCACCGTGCCGGGTGCGCCGCGCGTGCGTGCGTAGTTCGCAAACTCAAACAGCGCCATGGCGATGATCATCCAGAAATATGGCGTGACCCGCAGGTCGCGGCTTTCGGGAGCGGCGATGAGAATGGCGCCGGCGGCGATCCCGCAGACCACCATGAAGGCCAGAAAAATGCGGTCGATCGACATATCGACATTGCCCTTCAGTTCGACGTCGCCCTTCAGCGGGCAGCCAACACAAAGACGCTGATATAATTGCCGACGAGAAAAGCCGCGAGCCCGGCACTGCAGCCGTAAACCAGCGCGCGATCGGGAATGACCTCGGGCACCGGGCGCGCGTAAATCACTCGAAGCGCCAAGAGCGCCGCTGCGACGACGACAAAGAACAGCACCAACGGGTGAACGAGGATGCCCGCACCGAGCGGCCGCTTGTTGGCGAAGATGCCAAAAGCGAAGCCGCCCGCGGCCATCAAGCCGTACCACCAAGATATCATCTTCAGCCGAGCGCCTTGGAAAACTTCCGCTCATTCCCACCCCCGATCAAGTCGGGGGTAAACTCCAGCGGGAATCCGGTGATCGTTGCCCCTGGGTCCCCGCTTTCGCGGGGACGAATGGAGCAGCTCACATCTTCACGCCTTTTTCGGTGAAGTATTTCACCGCGCCGGGGTGCCATGGGATCGGCGAGTTGGTCTTAATCTGGTTTTCGACCGAGAAGCTTTTCGATTCCTGATGGACGGCGACCAAATCGGCTTTGTGATCGACGATGATCTGCACGATCTTGTAAGCCATCTCATCGCTCAAGCTGGCGTTGGAAACGAGGATGTTCCAGACCACGGTGTTCTTGTTGTCCTTGTCCTGCCCCGGATAGACGCCGGACTTGATCGTGCTTGCGGCATAGAGGTTGCCATATTTCTTATTCATGGCATCGGCCAGGTCGGCATGGTCGATCAACTTGATTTTCACGCCCGGCGTTGCGCCGAGATCGGTGACCGCAGCGGTCGGAAGACCGCCGACCCAGAAGAACGCGTCGATCTTGCGATCCTTGAGCGCGTTGACGGACTCGGCGACACCGAGCCGTTCGCGCTTCATGTCCTTGTCCTTGTCGAGGCCGGCGGCCTCGATCACGCGGAACGCCATCACTTCGGTTGCGCTGCCGCCCGAGCCGGTGGAGACGCGCTTGCCTTTGAGGTCCGTCATCTTCTCGATGCCGGTGCCTTCAATGGTGACGACGTGCATCTGGTTCGGATAGAGCACCATCAGCGTACGCACGGGTACCTTGGTGCCCTTGAACTTGTCTTCGCCGTTGGCGGCGTCGAGGGCTGCGTCGGCCATCGAGAAGGCGAGCTCGGCTCCGCCGGAATTGATGAGCTTCAAATTATCGACCGAGCCGCCGGTCACTTCGGCGGTTGCCTGGATGCCCGGAATGGTCTTCGACAACAGATTGGCGAGTCCGCCGCCAATCGGATAGTAGACGCCGCCGGTTCCGCCGGTCGCGATCGAGATCGCCTTGTTCTGCGCCAGCGCGCTGCCGGCAAACCATGCGGCAAACGCCACGACTGAAAGGCCTGCAAGCCTCGTTAGACGTTTCGACATCGCTCGTGCTCCCTTTATCGTTGGCTTTATTCGTTGGCTTGATTAGTCGGCTCTCAACCGGTGGCAGGTGCTGCCGGCGCCGGCATGAGCTTTTGTTTTAGCAGCAAACACAGGCCAATCGCTAGACCGAATGGCGCTGGATACGGGATGTAGAGGCCGGTTATGGTCTCCATGAGAGCCTCGATCAGGCTTGGAAATACCAGCAACAGACCGGACAGCAAGAACAGCAGGCTTTCGGCAATGGTATTTCGCCGCAGTGCCCAGCGCTGCGCGGCGGCGGCCAGCGACGCGAGGCCCGCGGCGGTGATCAACGTGATGAGCAAGATGCTCCAGTACGAACCGCCCGGTGGAACTTTCATCAGCAGGCCGACGCCCAGCGGGTCGAGGATAAACACGAAGGGTACGAGGAATGCCGGCAGCGTGTATTTCCAGGCCTGCATGGTCGTACGATATGGATCGGCGCCGGTGATGGCAGCGGCGGCGAACGGCGAGAGTGCGGTCGGCGGGGAAACCTCCGAGAGCACCGCGTAATAGAAGATGAACATGTGTGCGGCAAAGTCGGGCACGCCGAGCTTGATCAGTGCCGGCGCCGCGATCACCGCGCAGATGATGTAGGACGCGGTCACCGGCACCGCGAGGCCGATAATCCACACGACCAAAGCCGTATAGATCGTGGTGAGCAACAGGCTGCCGCCAGCAAAATCCAGCACGATCGAAGAGAATTTCAGCCCAAGTCCAGTGAGCGTGACGACGCCGACGATTACGCCAGCCGATGCGCAGGTGGTGGCGGCGCTGAGCACGCCGATGGAGCCGTCGGACAACGCGCGCACGAGCTTCTTGCTTGTCTGGGCGGCCTCCTTGTTCATTAGGCTGAAGCCGACGATGCCGATTGCAGCCGCCGCGAACAGGATCAGAACCGGATGTTCCGTCAACCATAAAATTGGAATCGCCACCAACACCAACGGAATGACCAATTGCCGCGGTATCAGCGTCGTCTCCCGGGTCAGCGCGCTCATCGCGAAGGAAAGTATCGTCGCGTAGAACACCGACAGCATGGGCGAGTAGCCGATCACCATGAAGATGACGACGGCGACCAGCGAGACGAAGTGAAAACCGTATTTGCTGGTCATCTCCCACAACGTCATGTCTTGCTTGAACGTCACGTCGCGCGCGCCGAAGCGGTGGGCGTCGAGCTCAACCATGAACAACAGCGACAGGTAATAGAGAAGCGTCGGGATGGTCGCCATCCAGATGACTTCGAGATAAGAGATTTTAAGGAATTCGGCGATCAGGAAGGCGGCGGCGCCGAGCACCGGTGGCGAGATGATCGCGCCGAGCCCACCGGCGGCGAGCAATCCGCCCGCGGCGTCAGGCGCAAAGCCGGCTTTCTTCAGCATCGGATAGGCGACGGTGCCGATCATTACGGTGGTGGCGACGCCCGAGCCCGACGGCCCACCAAGCAGAAAGGACGAAGCCACGACCGCGCGGCCGGCGCTGTTGGGCTTGCCGCCCATGACGGCGAGCGAAAAATCGATGAAGAATTTTCCCGCGCCGGAATGCTGCAGGATGGCGCCGTAAATCGTGAACATGATGATCAGCGTCGCCGACACGTCGACGGGCACGCCGAAAATGCCTTCGAGGGTGATGAACAGATGCCCGACGAGGCGCGCGATGTCGTAGCCGCGGTGCGTCCATGGCGGCGGCAGATACGGTCCGTAATAGGCATAGGCGACAAACAGCAGAGCAACGAACGGCATGATCCAGCCGGTGGTGCGGCGCGCCGCCTCCAGCACGAGCACGATGAAGATGACACCGAGAATGACATCCCAACGGGTCGGGGTTGCCGCGCGATCGGTGAAGTCATCGCCGGCGAGCAGCGCATAGGCCATAATCCCGACCGCGAGGAAACACGGGACCACATCCCAAAGCTGAATTCGGTTGCGAAATCGGTCCGCGATTGGGAACAACAGAAAGCTCAGCACCAGCACGAAGGCAACGTGGGTGTAGCGCAGGGGCTGGGTGGGCACGATGTCGTAGGCCGCGTAGAGGTGGAACAACGTCATCGCCACGGCGATGCTGGTGACGGTGATGCCGATCCAGCCGGAGAGCCGATTTCCCGCGCCCTCTTCCTGCTGGACGTATTCCTCGGCCTTGCGAAGCGCCTCCTCCGAAATAACCGAATCGTCCGCCACCGCGGCTGGCTTGGTTTCCTCGGCCATCATCCCCCACTGCCCGCGCTTACGGCGGTTAGATTCTCTGTCGTCGCCTGCGGCAAACTAGCATGGCGAAAATGGGCGGCATACCCGATGAAGGACGGTAGGGTGGTCCTTATGCCTGGCTCGCGACCTTGCTGCCGAGCGCCGCCTGCGCTGCGGCGAGGCGCGCGATCGGCACGCGGAACGGCGAACACGATACGTAGTCGAGCGCGATCTCGTGGCAGAAGGCCACCGACGCCGGATCGCCGCCGTGCTCGCCGCAGATGCCGATCTTGAGGCGCGGACGCACTTTGCGCCCGCGCTCGACGCCAATTTTCATAAGCGCGCCGACCCCCGCCTGGTCGATGGAGACGAACGGATCGCCGGGAAGGATGCCGCGTGCGGTGTAGATGCCGAGGAAACTTGCCGCGTCGTCGCGGCTGATGCCAAAGGCTGTTTGAGTGAGATCATTGGTGCCGAACGAAAAGAATTCCGCGCTTTGCGCGATCTCGTCGGCCAGCAAGGCGGCGCGCGGAAGTTCGATCATGGTGCCGACCTGATAGGTGAGCTTGGCGCCGGTTTCCTTGCGCACGGCATCGGCCATGGCGTCGATGCGTGCCTTGACGATGTCGAGTTCGGCTTTGGTGGCGATCAGTGGCACCATCACTTCCGGGACAACCGGCTTGCCGGTGCGTTTGCCCGCCTCAACTGCGGCCTCGAAGATGGCGCGCGCCTGCATTTCGGCGATTTCCGGATAGGCGATGGCGATGCGGCAGCCGCGGAAGCCGAGCATGGGATTGAACTCGGCCAATTCGCGTGCGCGGTTGGCGAGCTTTTTCGGGTCGGCACCCATGGAGGCTGCGACTTCCGCGATCTCGGCCTCGCCGTGGGGGAGGAATTCGTGCAGCGGCGGATCGAGCAGGCGGATCGTCACCGGCAGCCCGCGCATGACGTCGAAGATCTCGACAAAATCCGCGCGCTGCATGGGAAGCAGTTTTGCGATCGCGGCACGGCGTTGCTCTTCGGAGTCGGCGAGGATCATCTCTCGCACGGCGCGAATGCGGTCCTCATCGAAGAACATATGCTCGGTGCGACACAATCCAATTCCTTCAGCGCCGAATTTGATCGCAAGTCGCGCGTCCGCCGGCGTGTCGGCATTGGCGCGCACGCCGAGTTTGCGCGCCTTGTCGGCCCAGCTCATGATGGTGCCGAATTCGTCCGAGAGTGCTGGCTCCATCATGCGCACGCGGCCGGCGAGGACCTGGCCGGTGGAGCCGTCAATGGTGATGACATCGCCGCGCTTGAGCGTGGTGCCGCCGGCCGTCAAGGTTTGCGCCGCGTAATCGACGCGGATGGCGCCGGCGCCGGAGACGCAGGGTTTACCCATGCCGCGGGCAACCACCGCTGCATGCGAGGTCATGCCGCCGCGGGTGGTGAGAATGCCTTCGGAGGCGTGCATGCCGTGGATGTCTTCGGGCGAAGTCTCGACCCGCACCAGGATGAGCTTGTGGCCGTCGGCCTTGAGCTTCGCGGCTTCATCGGACGAAAACACGATCTCGCCGGACGCGGCACCAGGGGACGCCGGCAGACCGGTCGCGACAATCTTGCGATGCGCCATCGGATCGATGGTGGGATGCAGGAGCTGATCGAGCGAGGCCGGATCGATGCGCGCGACCGCCTCATCGCGCTTGATGAGCCCCTCGTTGGCAAGCTCCACCGCGATACGAAGTGCGGCCTTGGCGGTGCGCTTGCCGCCTCGGGTCTGCAGCATCCACAACTTGCCCTGCTCGACGGTGAATTCGAGGTCCTGCATATCGCGGTAGTGGCGCTCGAGCGCGTTATAAATGCGGGTGAGCTCGGCAAATGCGGCTGGCATCGCGCGTTCCATGGACGGCTTGTCGGAATTGGCCTCCTTGCGCGCGGCTTCGGTGATTTCCTGCGGCGTGCGGATACCGGCGACCACGTCTTCGCCCTGCGCATTGATGAGGAATTCACCGTAAAGTTTTTTCTCGCCGGTCGAGGGATTGCGCGTGAACGCGACGCCCGTCGCAGATGTCTCGCCCATGTTGCCGAACACCATGGCCTGGACATTGACCGCGGTGCCCCAATTCTCTGGGATTTCGTGCAGGCGGCGATAGGTGATGGCGCGCTGGTTCATCCATGAGCCGAACACCGCACCGATGGCGCCCCACAATTGCGCGTGCGGGTCTTGCGGAAAGGCGAGGCTCAGTTCCTCCTCGACGCGCGCCTTGTAGCGCGCGACCATTTCCACCCAATCCTCGGCGGTGAGATCGGTGTCGAGAGAATAGCTAGAGCGCGATTTGTGATCTTCGAGAATGTCCTCGAAGTTGTGATGCTCCATGCCGAGCACGACGTCGGAATACATGGTGATGAAGCGGCGGTAGGAATCATAGGCGAAGCGGCGGTCGCCGGATTTTTTCGCCAGCGCCTCGACGGTGATGTCGTTGAGGCCGAGATTGAGCACGGTGTCCATCATGCCGGGCATGGATGCGCGCGCGCCCGAGCGCACCGACACCAGCAGCGGATTGGTGCGATCGCCGAATGTTTTTCCGGTGATGCGCGCGATGTGGGCTAAGCCCGCCGTCACCTGCTTCTCGAGTTCCTTCGGGTAGCGCTTGTTGTTGGCGTAGTAGTAGGTGCACACGTCCGTCGTGATGGTGATGCCCGGCGGCACCGGCAGACCGAGGTTCGCCATCTCGGCAAGGCCCGCGCCTTTGCCGCCAAGCAGATTGCGCATCTGCGCCTTGCCCTCGGCGCGGCCGTCGCCATAGGTGTAGACCCATTTGCCGGATCTTGCCGAGTCGCGCAGCTTGGCGGACGACCGCGGAGAGCGGGAATCCTTACGGATTGGCCGTGTGGACTTGGTGTTTTTTGCCATGATTAGAAATTTGCAGTGGCCCCAGGCCCCTAAACATCATGGCGGGGCCCTTTGAAGCAAGCCCAATGAATAATCGCGCTGGCAACTGTGGAGAGTGTAACAACCAGCGCAATCGGGACGAACTGCTAATGTCACAGAAACGATGCAATTATCATCCCTTCCCCATGCAACGAAACAAGGCGTCTATGGCTCCCATGGCTAAAAAAAATCAGGCTATTTCTTGGCTATTATTCCATTTGATCGCCTTTCCGGCGGCCGCGCTTTCAGAAGAAGCCGTCAGCATCAGTGACGGCCTATATGGGCGTGCACTGCTCGACAAACCCAGCGCGCCGCGTGCAAGCGTCATTCTCGTCCCGGGCGGCGACGGCGTGATGGGGATCACTCCGGATGGGTCATTTTCCCGGCTGCGTGGCAACCAGCCTGTCCGCACCAGACAAGCGTATGTCGCTCGCGATATTGCGACCCTCACCATCGACCGCGATGCCGATATCGCCGCGGCAATCGCCTATATGCGCAAGATCGCAGTCCCGGTCGTCCTCGTCGGCACCAGCAATGGCACACGGCGAATCGCAAGTGCCATCGCCAAAGGCGCGCGGCCGGATGCAGCGGTTCTGACCTCGGGACTTCTGCAAACCGTTCAGTACACCATCGGATCGCCCGAGCGGCTGTCGCGGACGCTCGTGGTGCACCACCGCAACGATCAGTGCCGCGGTACGCCGCCTTACGCGGTCGAGTCATTTAAGCAATGGGGCGGATCGAAGGTGACGGTTGTATGGCTGGAGGGCGCGCCCGGCGGCGAGCCCGTATGCGAGGCGCGCTCTTATCACGGATTTCAGGGCATCGACGGTCAGGTTGTGGCCACGGTAGCGAACTTCGCCCTCTCAGTGCGTTGAAACGAAATTTTTTAGTCGCGGCCGGAACTAGCCTTCGATCTTGGAGAAGTCGGCCACGGCGCGGGTGGCGGAGCGGATTTCGTTGAGCAGTTTTAAGCGGTTTTCGCGCAACGCCTTATCGTCCACGTTCACGGTGACTTTTTCGAAGAACGCGTCCACGTGCGGGCGCAGCTTCGCCATGGCACTCATGGCTGCGGCAAAATCTTCCGCTGCCACAGATTTCGAGGCTTCCGCTTTCGCGGTGTCGATGGTGCGGGCGAGCTCTTTTTCCTCGGCCTGGTTGTAGAGCTTTGGATCAGGCGCGCCGGTGTATTCCTTTTTGTCCTTCTTCTCTTCGATGCGGATGATGTTGGTGGCGCGCTTATATCCTGCGAGCAGATTTTTTCCGTCGTCGGTGTCGAGGAATTTTCCAAGCGCTTCGACGCGGCGGACGATCATCAGAAGATCGTCCTGGCCTTCGAGAGCAAAGACGGCATCGACGAGATCGTGCCGCGCGCCTTGCTCGCGGAGCTGGACTTTCAATCGGTCGGCGAAGAAGGAAAGGAGATCATTAGCGATTGAAACAAACTCGGCCCAAACGTGCTCTTCAAAATCGCTGGGATGAA
Source organism: Hyphomicrobiales bacterium (assembly GCA_003169835.1). Classification (GTDB taxonomy): domain Bacteria; phylum Pseudomonadota; class Alphaproteobacteria; order Rhizobiales; family Xanthobacteraceae; genus PNAI01. The sequence goes on from PNAI01000023.1 coordinate 29,466, forward strand.
CGAATTCACCAGACTCTCTATAAAATCTTCTAACAGTTTCAACGTCAGCACCACGTTGTCTCATCGCCATCATGAGCATTGAGTTACTAATGCGACGCTCGCGTTCATCTTCATATCGTATGGCCGTGAACGGCACCGAGATGGCCATCGCCAAAGAAAGGCGCAGCTCGTTTGCGATAATCAGCCTAATTACACCCAGCGCTGCACGTCGCAACGCATAGGGGTCTTTCGAGCCCGTCGGCTTTTCGTCGATCGCCCAGAAGCCAACCAGAATGTCGATCTTGTCCGCGAGCGCGACCGCGACAGAAATCGGATCGGCAGGAACTAAGTCATCAGGCCCTTTGGGCTTGTAGTGATCTTCGCAAGCGTGGGCGACGGCTTCGTCCTCGCCTTGCGCCTCGGCGTAGTATTTTCCCATCAGGCCTTGCAGCTCGGGGAATTCGCCGACGACTTCGGTAAGCAGATCGGTCTTGCATAGAAGTGCTGCGCGCTCGGCCTTTTTGGGATCGGCCTTGACGATGGGCGCGAGTTCCTTGGCGAGACGCACGATGCGTTCGATGCGCTCCTTTTGTGTGCCGAGCTTTTCGTGGAATACGATGTGCTCGAATTTCGGCAGGCGGTCTTCCAGCTTGGTCTTGAGATCGGTCTCGTAGAAGAACTTCGCGTCGGAAAGCCGCGCGCGGATGACGCGCTCGCAACCGGCGACGATGGCCTTGCCGCCGTCGGAAGCTTCGATGTTGGCGACCATGATGAATTTGTTGACGAGCTTGGCCGTCTGTGGATCGCGCAGCACGAAGCATTTTTGGTTGGTGCGGATGGTGGCGCGGATCACCTCGCCCGGGATTTCGAGAAAGGCTTTGTCGAACTCGCCCATCAGCACGACCGGCCATTCAACCAGCCCTGCGACTTCCGCCAGCAGGCCGTCGTCGGTGACCAGTTCGAAGCCTTGCGCAAACGCGAGGTTCTTTGCGTCGGCATGGATCATCTCGGCGCGCCGCGCGGCATCGAGCACGACCTTGGCCTTCTCGAGCTTGCTGACGTAGTCCTCGAAGCGGCGCACCTTGATTTGCGCAGGCGCCATGAAACGATGTCCGAAGGTGGTGTCGCTGGATTTTATGCCTTCAATCTCGAATTTGACGATGTCCGGCTCTTCAGTTTCCGGTCCGAAGATCGCGATGATGGAATGAAGCGGCCGGACCCAGCTGAGCCAATCATCGGAAACGACTGGAATTGTTTTCCCTTTCTCATTTACGACGGGTATGGATTGGCCTTGCGCATTTATAGTTGGCACGTTCTTCATCTTTCGAGCGCCCCACCGCATCGACTTCGGCCAAGGAAATGTTTTGATCACCTCGGGCACAATTTCCGCGATCACCTCGATCGCCGCCCTGCCCGGCTTCTCGATCAGCGCCACATAGAAGTCGCCCTTCTTGTCGGGCTGCACTTTCGCTTCGCCGATCGACTTCAGTCCCGCGGCTTTGAGAAATCCCGCGATGGCGTTCTCCGGCGCGCCGACGCGCGGGCCTTTGCGCTCCTCTTTCACGTCGGGCTGGCGCACCGGAATGCCTTGCACCGCGAGCGCCAGACGGCGCGGCGTGGCGAAGGCTTTCGCGCCATCGTAAGTCAGCCCGGCAGCGACCAGCTTGTCGGTCACGAGCTTGCGCAAATCCTCCGCCGCCCGCGCCTGCATGCGGGCGGGGATTTCCTCGGAGAAGAATTCAAGCAGAAGATCGGGCATTGTTCGTTATTTTCTTTCCGCTCGCCGACGTTCCCCTCCCCCCACGAGCGAAGCGAGTGGTGGGGAGGGGGGGGGGGGGGGGGGTGTTAGCGCGATGCCAAGCGCTTCATAGATGACGCTCAACACGCCCTCGACATTTTCCAGCACATCGTTGTTCCATAAATCTCAGCACGCGATAGCCGTTGTTCCTCAAGAATTCATCGCGATTTTTGTCGCGCTTCGCCTAAATGCCATCGCCGTGATGTCCGCCGTCCAATTCGATGACGATTCTCTTTGTATGGCATGCAAAGTCAGCGAAGTAAGGCCCGATAGTCGCCTGACGCCGAAAATGCGAGGAGCCAGTAGGCAACTCCCTCTGTTGCAACCACAGTTTTCGCTCCGCCACAGTCACATCGCGGCGTAAGCGTCGGGCGCGTGGAACGCGGACATCTCTTTTTCGCTCGGTTTGCCTAGCTTCCATCCCCCCACCCCCGACCCCTCCCCACCGCTCGCTTCTCTCGCGGGTGGAGGGGAGAAGATCACACATTTCGTGCCGCGATCATCCCATCGCATATTTCTTATGGCTGCCGTCGCAGAACGGCTTTTTGTTCGTCCGCTTGCAGGAGCAAAACCAGACGTCTTCGGATTTCTCCGCTTTGAACTCGACCGGAGAAAACGGCGTGACCTTGTGCGAGCCGTCGCAGAACGGCTGCGACTTGGAGCGGCCGCAGGCGCACCACCAATATGTCTCTCCCGCTTCGACCATGACCTTGATCGATTTGCGGCCAGCGATTTCCGGCATCTCATTCATGCTGTGCCTCCTCCGGCGGTCGCGAGCCACGCCGCCCCGCAAGCTTTCGCGAGTTCGCGCACGCGCAGGATATAGCTCTGTCGTTCGGTCACTGAGATCACGCCGCGCGCGTCGAGCAGATTGAACACGTGGCTCGCTTTGATGCACTGGTCGTAGGCTGGCAGCGCCATGAGATGGCGCGTTTTTTTTTCATCGGCCCAACCCGCCGCGAGATATTTCTTGCAGGCCTCTTCGGCCATGGCGAATTGTTTGAACAGCATGTAGGTGTCGGCAAATTCAAAGTTATGCCGGGAATATTCCTGCTCGGCCTGCAGGAACACGTCACCATAGCTGATTTTTTCAGCGCCCTCGCGGCCGTTGAAGTTGAGCGCGAACACGTTGTCGACGCCCTGCACATACATGGCGAGGCGTTCCAATCCGTACGTCAGCTCGCCCGAGACCGGCGCGCATTCGACGCCGGCGACTTGCTGGAAGTAGGTGAACTGGCTCACCTCCATGCCATCGCACCAGCATTCCCAGCCGAGACCCCAGGCGCCGAGCGTGGGGCTTTCCCAGTCGTCCTCGACAAAACGGATGTCGTGAATTTTGGCGTCGATGCCGATGGCCGCGAGCGACTTCAGATAAAGCTCCTGGAGGTCGGGCGGCGACGGTTTGAGGATCACTTGAAATTGGTAGTAGTGCTGCAGCCGGTTCGGGTTCTCGCCGTAACGGCCGTCCTTGGGCCGGCGCGAGGGCTGCACGAAGGCCGCCTTCCAGGGTTTCGGCCCGAGCGCGCGCAACGTAGTCGCGGGATGGAAGGTGCCGGCGCCGACTTCCATGTCGTAGGGCTGCAATATGACGCAGCCCTGATCCGCCCAAAAAAGCTGGAGCGTCAGGATCAGGCCCTGGAACGAGCGTTCCGGGCGCATATGGGCGGGAAGTTCGCTGGTCATGGGTCCGCACCTAGAGAGGGAGACGTACCGGTGCGCCTACGGGGGGTCAAGAAGCCGTTCGCGGTTGTCAAAGCCAACAAACAGCATGGAACCGGCAGCGGAATTTGCGTGTTTATTCCTCGCGAAGCGTTCCGGGTAATGATGCGCTAACCGTACGCGTTCACGCAACGCTAACCCTGTGCGATAGCGCGGCGTTCACCGTGCCGCAGGACTGCCGCACTGTCGACTTACTCCTTCATAAATCCGTTAGGTGGAGGCGGGTAATTGTTACACCGCGCATGTAGCCGCGGGCCGGCTCGCGACGAAAGAGTCGGCAAAAGGGATATTCAGATGCTCGCGTTCGAAATTGCAGGTGCTATCTTCACCGTATTGTTCCTGGCGGCCCTGGTTGGCGGCAACAATAAGGTTGCCAACCGGTAAATCGCCTTGCCACGCGATTAAGACTATCGATTAAGACTCAAGGCCGGTAGATGCCGGTCTGAGGATCGCGCCGTAATTTCGGTACGGCCTTGCTCTTTGCCGCTTCGACCGGCGCTGACTCATCCCGATCGACATCGGCTTTGGCCTTCTGCCATTCCTTGGCGAAATGCTTGACGACAAAAGCTGCGCCGAGCGCGCCTAACATCAAAGCCAGCAGCGGTGGAACTGGCACCATCTTATCTCTCCGACTCGTCCTATAGACCGTAACGCGCCCACAGCGCGCGCGCCTCGAGCGCGGAGACAGTCTCCTCGACGAGGCCGGGGCGATTGAGCAACTGCCCGACCACGCTGATTCCCTGCGTGCGGCGGCCAAACAGACCCCGCTCGGCAATCAACGGGGTCTTCACCTTGTCGCCATAGCGCGTGCGCAAGACACTGCGCAGATCGCCTAAGGCGTCAACCAGGCCGAGTTCGCGCGCCCGACTGCCGCTCCAAAATTCGCCGGAGAACAAGGCCTTTTCGCGGCCGTCGAGCTTGGCGCCACGGCGAGCCTCGACCAGCGCGATGAAGCCTTGGTGAATTTCGTTCTGAATGCCTTTGAGGCGTTCCACATCCTCAGGCTTTTCCGGCAAAAATGGGTCGAGCATCGCCTTGCGTTCGCCTGAGGTGTAAATTCGCCGTTCGACACCAAGCTTTTTAATCAGTTTGTCGAATCCGAACGAAGCGCCAATCACGCCGATCGAGCCGACAATCGAGGAGGCGTCGCAGATGATCTCATCGGCGGCGCAGGCGATCATGTAGCCGCCAGATGCCGCGACATCCTCGACGAAGGCGATCACCGGAACTTCGTTTTCCTCGGCAAGCGCCCGGACGCGCTGGAAAATCAGGTGCGATTGCACGGCGGAACCGCCGGGCGAATTAATTGCAAGCGCGACGGCCCGTGCGTTGCGCGTGGTAAACGCGCGCTCAAGAACGCGGGCCGCAGATGCAAGCGTCAAGCCCGGCTTCAGCGGACTCGAAATGCCGATGACGCCGGACAGGCGCACCACCGGCACGATCGGGATATCGGCGCGGAAGCGCTGCGGCAGCAGTTTGCGGAAACCGGCCTGGACGCGCCCGAGCATGGAGGTCTCTTTCATCACAACGACATAATCCGGCTCGGTGCCGCGCCGCAAGTCATCAAGACCGCCGAGTCATCGGCATTACGGCCAATCATATGTGGCGGAGCGCCACGGCCGGCGGCACGCGTATCGCCCGCCATGCCGGATAGAGCGAACCGATCATGCACAGCACGAATGCGGACACTATCGTCGGCAGGATCAACCCGAAGCTGGGCCGAAACGAGATATAATTGCCGATCGTCGGGATTGCGGGAAACAGCAGCGACGCGAGATAACTCAAAAATATCCCCATCACGCAACCGGCGGCACACATCAACAAGCCCTCGATTACGATCGATGTCATGATGCGCGCGTCGGTCCAGCCGATGGCTGCAACGATGCCGATCTCGCGGGTGCGCTCTTGCGTCGCCATCAGGAGCGAGTTGAGGACATTGAGCGAACCCATCGCCAGCGCGATGATAGACACGGCAAGCGATACGGCTTTGAGGATGGCGAAGTTGCGATCGTTCTGCAGCACCTCGCTGGCGGTCGATACGGTCAACCGGCCCAGAGCTTCAATGGCATCCTTGATGCGCGCGGTTTCCGCCGGTTTCAAATTGCGATTGAAATTGACGTGAATCAACGAGAGCTGGCGCTGGCGGTAAGTGGCTTCCTGCAAATCTGGCAGGGGAACGAGCGCGGTGCCGCGGTTGATGACGGTGGTATATTTTGTGATCCCGACGACACGGAATTTTTCACCGAGCAGTTCGACCGTGTCGCCGATGGATTTTCCGAGCGCAGCCGCAAGACTGTCGCCGAGCAGCGCGACGCGGCGCTCACCAGGCGACGGCAGGCGGCCGTCGCGTATTGGCACGGCTCTCCAGAGGTGACTGGTTTCCGGCCATCCAATCGCGAGCACGTTGCGACCGCGTTCGCTGGGGGCGAATAGAAGGAGTTCTCCCGTCGCGCGTCTTACGCCCGGAACGGCGTCAATCAGATCCACGAACTGCTGCGGGAGAAACCCGCCGAAAAGATCGGAGGCGCCCCGTTGCGTCACGATGACGTCGTCGCCGATTTCGTCCATGCCCTCGCGCGTTGAGTCTTCGATGCTGCGGGAAATCGAGATCAAGGCGAGCGCGCCGCCGACCGCAAGCCCGATGCTGACAATCGAAAGCGAGGTGCGGATCAAGCGCCTCTGAAGATTGCGGACGGCAAAGCCAACGAGGTTCATTTGCCGGTATCCAGCTTGGACGATTGACGTTGAGGCACCTGAAGGCGATCCTCGACGACCCCACCGTCCTTCATTCTGACGCAGCGGTTGCAGCGTGCCGCGATATTTTCATCGTGGGTGATGAGCACCAGCGTCGTTCCGGTGTCTTCCTGTAACCCGAGGAGCAGATCGATGATGAGCCGGGCATTGACGCTGTCGAGATTGCCGGTCGGTTCGTCCGCGAGCAGTAGGACTGGATTATTGACCATGCTGCGGGCGGCCCCCACGCGCTGGCGTTCACCGCCCGACATCGCGTTGGGAAGATGATCAAGCCGCGCCATGAGTCCGACCCGCTCGAGCGCCTTGACGGCGCGGGACCGCCGCGAACTCGCGGAAATTCCATGGCCGATAAGAGCGATTTCAACGTTCTCAAGCGCCGTCAGCGTCGGCAGCAAATTGAATTCCTGGAAAACGATACCGATTTCGCTGCCTCTGAGCACCGCCCATTCCTTGCGCGAGCGGACCGGCAGGTCGTTCCAATAGACTTGGCCCTTTGTCGGCATGTCGATGCCGCTGAGCATGTTGAGCAGGCTGCTCTTGCCGCTGCCGCTGGGGCCTAGAATGGCGAGGCATTCACCGCTGGCGATCACAAGATCGACTTTCTTCAAAGCGACGATGGCGCCGTCGTCGTAGTGGCGCTCGACACCTTCCAGCCGGATCAGGGGGTGCGCTCTGGTCATTTACAGCTTTGGGTCCGTTGCGGTCATCAAGCCGGCGCTCATCATTTCTGCATGAAGGAGATCAAGGCTTCGATGTCTCCGTTGACGCTTTGCAACACCGCAGCAAACTCATTGTGCGCATCCAAAACCGCGCTGCGTCCCTCGGCGATGACATCGACAGCGCGCCAGTTTTGTGAACCGGAATTGCGCAGCCGCCATGTCACGAGCTTGGCGTCATCCTGCGATCCGACCCGGATGGTTGCGAGCAAATAACCTTCATCCGTCGTACGAACGCCGGCCAGTTGCAAAGTCTCACCTGTGTAGGTGCCGAGTTGCCGTACGCAGCTGCCGACCATCCGGTGTTCGAAAGCGGCGCGGAAGGTTTCGCGCTGCGGTGCCGTCATCTTTTCCCACATTTCATCGTTGGTGGCGCGCGCCATGGCGTCGAGATCAAGCATGTCATTCAAGAGTTGGCGGCAGCCCTCGCGAATGAGGGCGTGGTCATTCTTGGAATTCTCATGAATGGCGCGGGTTGCGCTGTCGAGCTTGGCGACAAACGCGTCGACCGCGGGCGCGTTTTGCGCAGTTGGTTCTGCTTTCGGCCCTAATGACGGTTCAGTTTTTGGCTCTACTGATGGTTCTTTTGACGGTTTCGCTTTCGCCGCCGTTTCGATTTTTGGCGATTGTTCCGTATTGGCGGACGACTCGGTCGGCGCAGCTTGTTCGGTTGGTACTGCTTGTTCGGATTGCGCATACGCCGGCAGTGCCAGCGCCATCAAAGCAAAGCCAACAGCAAAGCGATTTACCAGCTTGCTCATATTCACTGAGTAACTCATTTCACCCAGACCGGCACTCATCATAAAGCCCAATAGGATAAAACCCTATAGATGGAAGTCATTCACGGCTGTTCGAAAATGCAACCAATGCGAGCCGTGACATTTAGTAGCGATGGCGGCGTTTTGTTTCGATGCCGAAGTTAAGGAGCGCTCTCTACAGCGCCGTTAGCCAAGGCTTTCACATCCGCCCTTCTCTTCGCTTCGTGCTTGCGAGTTGCGAACTTGCAAATCAATAGCATGTTCCGCGTCGCTTCGGTCGCGCACCGAGATTCGTTGGTTAAGGGCGATGCTGCGATGCACCAATCCATCCGAACGGAATTAAATCTCGGCCAACGAAAGGGTCTCGGCGTGACGCAACACGCGTTCGGCTTCCACGGTTGGGCGTCCAACGGCGTCATTGAGTGCCAGACCAGGAAGCAGAGCGAGAGGAGCGCGGCTTGCTTTACTCGCACGCACGATCACGCGGATCGCCGGCTCCCCGACTCGGCCATACACAGGAAGGATTGCGATTGCGCCAAAGCGCGGTGGCAATGTTGTTAAGATTTTATCTAGGCCGGCCGCGCGCCAAATCAAGGTCAACGTGCCAGCGGAATGCAAAAGTCGCGACGCTGCCATGATCCAATCGGAGAGCAGATCCGGCTCCGCAATATGCGCGGCACGCCGCTGAGGATCGGGTGAGGAGTTTTGCCGCGCCGGATCGTTGAACGGCGGATTCATCATCACGCGATCAGCCGAACCCGGTTCCAACCCGGCTGCCACAAAAGCTTCGCTGGGAGCGGTGACATCGAGCACCACCACGCGCGCACGCGCATCGAGGCCATTTCGCTCGATGTTTTTGGCCGCCAGAGCCGCAAGCACGGGATCGATCTCGACAAGGGTTAAGGTCGCTTCAGGTATGCGCGTTGCAAGCGCAAGTCCCGCCGCGCCAACGCCTGCGCCGAGATCGACGATATGATCGCCGGTGCGCGCGCCCGTCGCTGCGGCAAGCAGGATGGCGTCATGCCCGATGCGGTGGCCGTGGCGCTGCTGGACGAGGTGCAACCGTCCGCCCAGCACGGCGTCGTCGGTCGTGTCCGCGACTTGTCCGGGCGGCAACGCCGGCAACTCATGGGCGAGGCCCGCGTCCTCCAACAATCGGCGCGCCTCGTCGTGACGTTCGTCGTCGACCAAAATACGGCGCGGCAGGATGCCGAGCGAGCCTTCGAGCACACTCATGTGCTGATCGAGCACCTGATGCGGTATGCCGGCGCTCTTGAGCAAGGCATCGATCGCGGTAACGAGGACGGCATTGTTGGTGCGGACGAGTTCGCGCATGTACAGCGGCTTTCAGTTTTGCCGCGGTTCCTCGGGCGGCGCCGGCTGCGCAAGATATGCGAGCAGCTTGAGCTCGCGGCGGCCGCGCGTCACCGTGTCGAGCACCAGACCGGAGGCAACCGAAAGGAAGGCCAGCAGCATCAGCCCGGTCGCGAGCACCGCGGTCGGCAGCCGCGGCACCGTGCCGCTTTCCAGATAGGTGATGGCGAGCGGGACCGCGAGGCCGATGGACACGATGGCGAGCGCAGCCCCGATGCCGCTAAAGAACGGCAATGGACGCTCCGAACGGTAGAGCTTGAAAATCGTGGACAGGATGCGGAACCCGTCGCGCCAGGTGTTGAGCTTGGAGGCCGACCCAACGGGCCGCGCGTAATAGGGTGTCTTGATCTCCGCGACCGGCAGCCCGAGTTCGAGCGCGTGGATGGTCAGCTCGGTCTCGATCTCGAAGCCGCCTGAGAGCACCGGAAAGGATTTCACAAAGCGGCGCGAGAATACGCGATAGCCGGAGAGCATATCGGTGAGCCCGTGGCCGAAGACATGGGCGACAAAGCCGGTGAGTAGCCGGTTGCCGACCCGGTGGCCCGAGCGATAGGCCGCCTGCTCGAGGTCGGCGCGCGTGGCCACCACCATGTCGAGCCGATCGTCGATCAGGCGAGCGATCATGGTGCGGGCGCTGGGGGCATCGTAGGTGGCATCGCCGTCCACCAGCACGTAGAGATCGGCCTCCACGTCGGCGAACATGCGCCGCACTACGTGCCCCTTGCCCTGCCGCGGCTCGCGCCGAACCAGGGCGCCGGCGTCGGCTGCCGCTTCGACCGTGCGATCGCTTGAATTGTTGTCGTAAACATAGATGTCGGCATCGGGTAATACCGCCCTGAAATCGGCGACGACCTTGCCGACGGCTGCGTCCTCATTGTAGCAAGGCACCAAAACGGCGACGGTGTACCGGCCAGGAACACCGGCCTCGTTCTTGACTGTCGGCATTGTCCGCAGCATAGGCCTACCCCGCGGGCGATCCACATCCCATCTATTTTTTGGGATCGGTTGTCACGCCCATCGCCGGCGGACTGGCCGTCGGCGCACTTGCCCGCTTACCATAGCGTTTCTATTCTCGTGCGTCCTTTTTTACGAACCTCTGGGAGACTGTCTCTTGGCCGTTGTCATTCCCTTCAGCCAAAACCCCGCCACCATCGAGCGCCTGGTCGGGCTTGTGGCGCCCGACATGGAGCGCGTGAACGGGGCCATCCTGTCGCGTACCGGCTCGGAGGTGACAATGATCCCGGAGGTCGCCAATCACCTGATTTCGTCCGGGGGAAAACGGCTGCGGCCAATGCTGACGGTCGCGATGGCCGCGCTCACCGGCTATGCGGGCGACGGGCACGTCAAGCTCGCGGCCGCGGTCGAGTTCATGCATACCGCAACGCTGCTGCATGACGACGTCGTGGATGGCAGCGAAATGCGGCGCGGCCAGCTCGCCGCGCGCATGTTGTGGGGCAACGAAGCCAGCGTTCTGGTGGGAGATTTCCTGCTCGGCCAGGCCTTCAAGATGATGGTCGAGGTCGGCTCGTTGCACGCTTTGGGGATCCTCTCGTCGGCCGCTGCGGTGATCGCGGAGGGCGAAGTCATGCAACTTGCCGCGGCCAAGAATACGGCGACGACAGAAGATGAATATCTCGCCGTGATTCGCGCGAAAACCGCCGAACTGTTCGCCGCAGCCTGCGAGGTTGGTCCGGCGCTTTCCGCGCGGCCAAAAGCGGAGCAGGCGGCCTGCCGGTCGTTCGGCATGAATCTCGGCATCGCCTTCCAGCTCGTGGATGACGCACTCGACTATGGCGGCAAGGCCGCCAAGCTCGGCAAGAACGTCGGCGACGATTTCCGTGAGGGCAAGGTTACATTGCCGGTGGTGCTCTCGTTCCGGCGCGGATCGGAAGGCGAGCGCGCGTTCTGGATTCGCACGATCGAGAAGGGTGATGTTGCCGAAAACGACCTGGAGACCGCCGTCGGCCTGATCACCAAGCATCGCGCGATCGAAGACACGATCACGCGCGCGCGGCATTACGGCGCCATCGCCAATGATGCACTTGCGCTGTTCCCGGATTCGCCGATGAAGCAGGCGCTGGAGGAAGCGGTCGAGTTCTGCACCGCGCGCACGTACTAGATCGTTTACTCATAAGGCGAAATTGATCGCCACTCGCGTGGTGCAAATGCTGCGCCAATGGCTTATCTAGAGTTCAGCGTGAATTGGACCTGAGATTCGGCAACTTCCCGTTCATAGTCCAATTTGCAAGACATCGGAGATTAAATGAGCAGGTTCAAAGTCCCTGATCTTCAACAGCGTCAGGAGAGTGCCGCAGCAGCGAAGAAAGCGGCGCTGGAAAAGTTTCGTTCCGCGTCCGGAGACCACGTTGTCGCGCAGCGGCATGCTGCGACGAGAGTGGCCGTAAACGAGGCGCGTTCGGTTCGCACTACTGAGCGCGAAAGCGCTAAGAAACTGCGTCAGACGGAACAGGCTGAACAAGCTGCGCGCGCCGCCAAACTCGCTGCGCAAGCTCAACGCGAAACAGAGGAAGCCGAGGCTCGCCTCGTGGCCGAAAAGAGCGAGCGCGAAGCAGCGCTGGAGGTCGAGCAAAAAGCTGCCCGGGATGCTCGATACAAAGCACGCAAAGCTGCAAAAAAGGTACGGCGGAGAGGCTTCTGACGGGTTGAATCGCCGCACCAAATTCGGGCGCCTCGTTTCGTACGCTAACTCAACACGCTCGCGCGCACCCACCAGCGCGGATTGGCGGCCTTGATCTTGCGGGCCGCGGCTGCGGCTGCGCGCGAAGATGCAAACAGCCCAAAACAGGTCGCGCCCGAGCCCGACATGCGCGCAAGGCGGCAACCGAATGTATTGCGCAAGGTGGCAAGCATTGTCGCGATGGAGGGCGCAAGCGAGATTGCCGCCGGTTCGAGATCGTTGCCGCGCGCTACAAGCCATTCAACAAGTGCGGCCGATTTTCGAGGCACGGCGGCCGTGCGCGCGGCCCGCTTCGCTTGTCCACGCGAAACTTGGCGGTCGTGGCGCGCGAAAACGTCTTTGGTCGCAAGCGCGACGCCTGAGTTGACCAGCACTATGGCGAGTTTGGAAATGCGCACGGAGCCGGACAGGATCTCGCCGGTGCCGCGCATTAGGCGCGCGCGCGGATCGAGGCACACCGGTACATCGGAGCCAATCCGGCGCGCTACTTTCAGAATTCGCGCGTCATTGCACCGCAGGCGGTTGGCGCGTGCGAGCAATCGAAGTGCCGCGGCCGCATCCGCCGATCCGCCGCCAAGACCTGCGGCAACCGGCAGATTTTTCGTGAGCGTGAAGCGGCCAAGCGTCAAGCCCTCGATCTCGGACGCGAGCAGGCGCGCGGTTTTCATCACAAGATTTTCGGCAAGCGGGCCTGTCGCGCGGCCCTTGGGGCCATGGACTTCGAGCTTCAGCACCCCGCCGGGAATGAATGACAGCCGGTCGCACGTTTGCGCAAACGCGACCAGACTCTCGATATTGTGATAGCCGTCGCGGCGGCGGCCGAGAACGCAAAGCGTCAGATTGACCTTGGCGGGGGCCGTTTCATGTAGCACGTTGTTTTGGCGCGTGGCGCGGGACGGCGAAGACACGAGCGGGCCGGATCACCCGCCGTTGCCGGGTTTCTTCTGCTTGCCGGCATCGGCCGCAGACGAGGGTTCCTCGGCGAGGCCAGTCTTCAGTTTCTCCTGAATCTTGGCGAGTTCGTCCGGCTCCGGCTTGAGATCGCGCGCGTGCGACCATTGAAACTGCGCCTCGATCGTCCGGCCCAAGCGCCAATAGACGTCGCCCAGATGGTCGTTGATGGTCGGATCGTCGGGCTTAAGCTCGACCGCGCGTTCAAGCTGCTTCATCGCCTCGTCGTAATTGCCGAGCCGGAAGTAGACCCAGCCGAGCGAGTCGACGATATAGCCGTCTTCGGGCCGCTGCTCGACGGCGCGCTTGATCATGCGCATGCCGTCGTCAAGATTGATGCCCTGATCGATCCACGAATAGCCGAGATAATTGAGCACGTGCGGCTGATCGGGATAAAGTTTGAGCGCCATTTGGAGATCGGCCTCTGCCTTCTCCCACTGCTTCTCGCGCTCGTAGCAGATGCCGCGGAAATAGTAGATCGGCCAGTGCGAACGCTCAGGCGTCGTGATGGTGGCGATGCCGCGGCCGTAAGCCTTGGTGCACTCGCCGTATTGCTTGCGCGTGCGCACGATATTGCCGAGCGCCATGATCGCTTCAAGATCGTTCGGCCGTTCGGCAATCAACTTCTCAAGCCGCTTCTTGGCGTCCTCGGTGCGGTCGAGCGAATCGAGATCGGTCGCAATCTGGATATCGGCATTGCGGCGCAGCGGCGAATCCTGCGGCACCTGCTCGTAGATCTTGATCGCGAGTTGCGGTTTCTTGATCTGCTCATAGACCTCGGCGAGCGAGAGCAGCGTCAGCGAATGGTTCGGCGCGAGATAGAGCGCGAGCTGGAGATAGACGAGGCCGGGATCATCCTCGCCGCGGCGGCCGAGCGCCGAGCCGATGCCGTAGAGGACTTCGGCTCCGCCCTCTTGCGCCGTCGTCACCAGCGGCGGCAATCCCGCACCCTTAATTCCGCTGATTTTTGAAAGGTTTAGCTTTGCCAAAGTGGGCGCGCTGGCAATGCCGTTGGGGCGCAGGCCGTTCTTTTTCTGGAACGCTTTGAGCGCACGCACGGTGGCAGGGCCATAGGATCCGGTGGCCTTCATTCCGAGCGCGGTCTGCAGGCGCTTGACCATTTCTCCGCTCTGACCCGGCCGGAGCGAAATCGCTTCGGCGGGCATGGCGTCGGGTGTCGATTCGCCTTTGTCGCCTTTGATGCGACTTATCGCCTGCAAGATCAGCGGGTGGCGCGGCAGCGCGGCGTCGAAGGTGGTGAAAACTTTTAGCGCCTCGTCCTTGGAGCCATTGCGCGAGAGCCAACTGCCGTAGGCTTCCACCAAACGCAGCGACGCAGAGTTAAGGTGATAGGCGCGCTCCAAACGCTTTCCGGCTTCTTTCTTGGAGCCGTTTGTCAGATCCAGGATCAAACCCGCGTGCAGATCCTTGAACAATGGATACCAATCGGGACCCGTCAGCCGATCGATGACCTCGACGGCCCCCTTGGCATCGTTGGTCCCCTCGAGCGCCCAGGCGGAGAGGATGGTCGTGGTCAGATCGGTGATCGGGCCTTTGGTCGCCTGGGCAAAATGCTGGCGCGCGAGCGCGTATTGCTTGAGCTTGAGCGCGCGAATGCCAAGCACCAGTCGCGCAATGCGATCGGAGCGGTCGATTTGCACAATGCGCTCAGCGAGCCTGATGGCGTCCTCCATGTCACCCTCGGCAAGGGTGGCAAGGAAGGCGCGCTCTAGCAGTTCGGGATTGCGCGGATCGGTACGCAGCGCGGCACGTAAATACAACGCAGCCGCGGTCGCGTCGCGCTGCGCGCCGGCATGCCGGGCAGCGAGATAGTTTCCAGTCGGCGAGACGCGGGTGAGCTCCCGCATCGAGGGCGTGAATGGGCGCGCGGTCGTTTGCGGTTGTGATTGCGGTTGTGATTGCGCAACAAGCACGCCGGGCAGCATCGCGACCACCGCGCCGACGACGACGCCAGCAACGCGCCGGCTAAAAATTGAAACGGTCACGGTTCGCTGGTCTTTCTGGGTAGACGACGCGACGCTACCCCTTCGATTCACTTGTAGAATGGCCTTTTTGCACGCGATCCGCAAGGACGGAGCATGCCTGCACAAACAGCATTGAAATTACAATGAAAGCCATGGTGTGGCGGCTTGGTGACCGTATTACGGGAATCTGCCGCTGCATAATTTTTGCTCAAATGCCTAGGGTTCGGTGCAACGCGCAACGGACATCGGCACGGGTCCGTCCGAGCGAACGCCATGGCGGATTTTCACGTATTTTTGGGAACGGAAGGTCAGGGCCACGAGACCTCCAGTCCATTACGGACCGGAGGCCTCGCGGTAGGGCAGCACGTCAGGCGTGATAAATGAAGTCGTGAGCCTGGAGCTGGTAAGGATTGACGCCCAAGAGAACGACGTGGTTGCCGTTGGCTTCGACAACGGCATTGCCGTGGTCGGACTTGATGTGAACGTCCTTGAAGTCGAGCTTTCCGGCATCCTCGAACACGATCTTGTCGGTGCCCGGTTTGAAGTCGGTGATCTTGGCGTTCATGTTGTGGTTGACGATGAACTGGTCGGGTCCAGCACCGCCGGTCATGGTCTGCGTGCCGCCGGTATTCGCGACCAGCATGTCGCCTTGCGGCCCGCCAATCAGCGTGTCGAACCCTTTCGAGCCGATGACCAATTGCGGAGCGTCTGGATTTTCAACATCCATGCCCGATTGGGTGCCACCATGCCGATCAAAAAAGACGAAGGCATCATCCTGCATGACGTTGGTGTCGGTATTGCGCATGATGATATCGGAGAGCGACATGCGACGATCACGCGTGCGGAAATGCACGTCGAGATTTTTTGCTTTTGGAATCGCAATTAAAGTTGCGTGACGCGTGCATCTCCCTCATGACGCGAACGAAAAAATTCGCGCGACCGCGGGTGATGGGAAAAAATTCGTTACATATTCTGATAATTCGGCCCGCCGCCGCCTTCGGGCGCGACCCAGGTGATATTTTGGTTGGGATCCTTGATGTCGCACGTTTTACAATGCACGCAGTTCTGCGCGTTGATGACAAAGCGCAGGGTGCCGGACATCTCTAACCACTCGTAAACGCCGGCAGGGCAATATCGTTCCGACGGTCCCGAAAAAATATTGTGCTCGGATGATTTTTGCAGATCCAAGTCAGCGACCTTGAGGTGCGGCGGCTGGTCTTCTTCGTGATTGGTGTTGGAGACAAAAACCGAGGAAAGCCGGTCGAACGTGAGCTTCCCGTCGGGCTTGGCGTAGGCGATCCGCCGGCATCGAGCCGCCGGCAGAAGGGTTGCCGAATCGGGCTTGCCGTGACGAAGCGTGCCAATGAACGACATGCCGAATGTGCTGGTCCACATATCGAGGCCGCCCGCGGCGATCCCGACGAGCGTGCCGAGCTTCGACCACAGCGGCTTGGCGTTGCGCACTTTCCACAGATCGCGGCCGATGTCGGTTGAACGCCAGGCCAGCTCGTACGCAGAAAGCTCATCGTGCGCGCGCCCGGCTTTGAGGGCTTCCGCCACATGCTCGGCCGCCTGCATGCCGGATAGCATAGCGTTATGACTGCCCTTGATGCGCGGCACGTTCATGAAGCCCGCAGCGCAGCCGATCAGCGCACCACCGGGAAAAGTAAGCTTGGGCACCGACTGGTATCCGCCTTCGGTCAACGCGCGGGCGCCATAGGAAAGCCGCTTGCCGCCTTCGAATGTTTCACGCACCAGCGGATGCGTCTTAAAGCGCTGAAATTCCTCGAACGGCGAGAGATATGGATTGCGGTAGTTGAGATGAACGACGAAGCCGACGGAAACCAGATTTTCGTCGAGGTGATAGAGGAACGATCCGCCGCCAGTGGAATTGTCGAGCGGCCAGCCGAATGTGTGCTGCACCATTCCGCGCCGATGCTTGTTGGGCGCGACCTGCCAAAGCTCCTTTAGGCCGATGCCGAATTTTTGCGGCTCGCTTGCGTCATCGAGATTGAATTTCGCCAGCAAGGTTTTCGAGAGGCTCCCGCGTGCGCCTTCCGCAAACAATGTGTATTTCGCATGCAATTCCATGCCGCGAGTGAAGCCGGGTTTGGGTTTGCCGTCCTTGCCGATCCCCATGTCGCCGGTGGCGATGCCAGCGACCGCATCTCCTTGGTAAATGACTTCGGTGGCAGCGAAGCCGGGATAAATCTCGACGCCGAGCGCTTCGGCCTTGGTGGCGAGCCAGCGGCAGACGTTGCCGAGCGAAACGACGAAATTGCCATGGTTGCTCATCAGCGGCGGCAGCAGAATATTCGGCAGGCGCAATGCGCCGGATGGCCCGAGCCAATAGAAGCGATCGGCGGTCACGGCGGTCTTGATGGGCGTGTCTTCGTCGCGCCATTGCGGCAGCAGGCGGTCGAGCGCCACGGGATCGATCACCGCGCCGGAGAGAATGTGCGCGCCGACCTCGGAGCCCTTCTCGACCACGACCACGCTGATGTCGGGAGAAATCTGCTTCAAGCGGATCGCAGCAGCGAGGCCGGCGGGACCGGCGCCGACGACGACGACGTCGAATTCCATTGTTTCACGAGCAGGTATCTCACGAGCAGGTATCTCGCGAGCGGGCGATTCGGCCATGGCCTTCTCCTTGTCTTCTTTTTCCACGTTTGCATTGCGCCCACAATCGTCAGCGCGCAGTGTGCTGTGATAATAGAGTACGCTTGCGCCATGTACCCTAACCACGCCCGCGCCGCCCACGAGTTGCTCACCTTCTACATGGAGGCGGGTGTCGATATGGCGATGGGTGAGGCGCCGAACGATTATCTGTCGCCCGCTGCCGCCAAACCGCCTGTAGTGGCTGAGCCCCCTTCCCCGCCTGCTGCCAGCAAAACTGGGCTGAAGGATTGGGTCTCGGGAGGAGCAAGCTCATCAGCGCTGATCGCAACACCGGCGCAAGCCGCACCGCTCTCACCCGATACTGCAGTCATGGCTGCGCGCGAGGCCGCCCGCGGCGCAGCTTCCCTCGATGAACTGCGCGCCATTCTCGAAGGCTTCAACGGTTGCGCGCTCAAGGCCACGGCCACAAAACTCGTGTTCGCGGACGGAAATCCAAAGGCGCGCGTGATGTTCGTGGGCGAAGCGCCAGGTTACGAAGAGGACCGCAGCGGGCTGCCGTTCGTCGGCCGCTCCGGCAAGCTGCTCGATCTGATGCTCAAGGCGGTCGGGCTCGACCGCACGAACGTCTACATCGCCAACATCGTGCCCTGGCGGCCGCCTGGAAACCGCACGCCCACGCCGCAGGAGGCGGCGGTTTGCCTACCGTTCATGTTGCGTCAGATCGAGCTGTGCGATCCCGACGTGCTGGTCTGCCTGGGCGGACCGTCGGCGCAGACGCTGCTCAGCGTCAAAGAAGGAATATTGAAAATGCGCGGACGGTGGTTCATTTTCAAGAATGGTTCGCGCGAAATCCGTGCCATGCCGACGCTGCATCCGGCCTATCTCTTGCGCTCGCCGATCGCAAAGAGGCTGGCGTGGCGAGATTTTCAGGCAATCAAGAAGGCGATTGCGAACCCATCAGGTGCATAAGTCGGGTTCGAAGGCTTATATTTAATTCTTGTTCGTCATACATATCGGTCAGCCAAATTGGAGAGCGTGAGTCCGTTGTAGATTCGAGCGTGCCGCGTGGTACCGGAATTCATTTGGAGGATCCAACATGGACCTCGATCCCGTATTTCTCGCACGCATACAATTTGCCTTCACGGTCACGTTTCACATCATCTTTCCAAGCTTCACCATCGGGCTCGCGGCCTATATCGCCACGCTCATGGTGCTGTGGGTGAAGACCGGCACCGAACGCTATCATCGTCTCGCGCGATTCTGGACCAAGATCTTCGCTGTCTCGTTCGCCATGGGCGTGGTGTCGGGTATCGTGCTGTCTTATGAGTTCGGCACCAATTGGAGTCGGTTTTCGCTCATTGTCGGCAATGTGATCGGCCCGTTGATCGGCTACGAGGTGATCGCGGCGTTTTTCCTCGAGGCGACTTTCCTCGGCGTGCTGCTGTTCGGCTGGGGCCGGGTGCCGCCGTGGCTGCAAACTATGGCTGCGATCTTTGTTGCGGTCGGCACGACGACGTCTGCGTTTTGGATTTTGGCTGCGAACTCGTGGATGCAGACGCCCGCGGGATTCGAAATGCGCGACGGAATTGCCTATCCACTCGACTGGGTTGCGGTCATTTTCAATCCAAGCTTTCCCTACCGGCTCGCGCATATGGTGACGGCCGCCTACCTCACGACTGCGTTCGTCGTGCTCGCGGTCGGCGCGCGCTATCTCATTGCGAAACGCCATGTGGAAGAAGGCCACACCATGGTGCGGATGGCGATCGGGTTAATTGCCGTGCTTGCGCCATTGCAATTGTTCATCGGCGATCAGCATGGGCTCAATACGCTCAAGCACCAGCCGCTTAAAGTTGCAGCGATGGAAGGGCACTGGGACGGCAGCAAGCCGGGCGCGCTGGTGTTGTTTGCGTGGCCCGACGAGAAGGCTGAGACCAACCGCTTCGAGATTTCGATCCCAAAGGGCGCTTCGCTTATTCTCAAACACGACTCCGATGCTTTGTTCACGGGCCTCAAAAGTGTGCCGCCGCGGGATCGTCCGCCCGTGCCGTCAGTGTTCTTCGCCTTCCGCATCATGGTCGGCATCGGGCTGTTGATGATCGCGACCGGATGGCTCGGCGTTCTCTTGTGGTGGCGCGGGCGTGTGTTCGAAAGCCGCTGGTACCTTTGGCCGGTTTCGCAAGGCTGGTGGCTCGGCTTCGTCGCAGTAATCGCGGGATGGACGGTCACCGAGACCGGACGGCAGCCGTGGCTGGTGAGCGGAATATTGCGAACGGCAGACGCGGCCTCGCCGGTGCCGGTCGAGAGTATCGCGACAACGCTCGTGCTGTTCGTGCTGGTCTACAGCGTCGTGTTCTCGATGGGCATCTACTACATCAACCGGCTGATCGCGCGCGGAATGGAAGGCCTTGCCATCGAAGCGCCGCGCGGTGGCTCACCCTTGAGTCCATTGTCGTCGGCACGCGAAGCCGCGCACGAAGCAATTTCATCCGGCCACTGAGGGAGCGCCCAAATGGAATGGTACCTCCCGGTAATATGGGCCGCGTTGATCGGCACTGCTGTCGCGATGTACGTGATCCTCGACGGATTCGATCTCGGTGTCGGCATTCTCTTCCCGTTCGCCAAGGAAGAAAAAGAGCGCGACCAAATGATGGGCTCGATCGCGCCGTTCTGGGATGGCAACGAGACTTGGCTCATCCTCGGCGGCGGTGGTTTGTGGGTCGCGTTCCCCCGCGCCTATTCAGTGATCATGCCGGCGTTTTATCTGCCGGTGATCATGATGCTGCTAGCGCTGGTGTTCCGCGGGGTCGCGTTCGAGTTTCGCGGAGTCGCACAAACGAGCAAATATCTCTGGAACTTTGCGTTCGCGGGCGGATCGATCGTAGCAGGGTTCTGCCAGGGTGTGATCCTTGGCGGGCTGATCCAGGGCATCCATATCGAGAAGGGCGCGTTCGCAGGCGGTGCTTTGGATTGGGCGACGCCGTTTGCAGTGTTGTGCGGACTTGGCGTCATCGCCGGTTATGCGCTGCTTGGCGCGACCTGGCTCGTGCTAAAAACCGAAGGCGAGGTGGCGAAGCGCGCGCGCAAGCATGCGGAAGCGATGCTCTACGCCGTGCTGGCGTTCATGGCGGTGGTCAGCCTGTGGACGCCGATTTCAATTCCGCGCATCGCGGAGCGCTGGTTTTCGGTGCCGAATATTTATTTCCTTTGGCCGGTGCCGGCCGTGACCGCGCTTGTCGCGTATTCGGCGTGGCGTTGGCTCAGAGCGGGCCGCGAGGTGTTGCCGTTCTTCGCGGCGATAGGACTGTTTCTTCTGGGCTATCTCGGCCTCGTGATCTCGTCATATCCCTATCTGGTGCCGCCTTCGCTCACGATCTGGGATACCGCCGCTGCGCCCGCGAGCCAGATCTTCATGCTGATCGGCACGCTGGTGCTGCTGCCGCTGATCCTCGTCTATACCGGCTTTGTCTATTGGCTGTTCCGCGGCAAGGTGCGCGCGGGCGAAGGCTATCACTAGGCTTATCGCTGCTGTTGCGGGCGGCGTTGTTGCTGTGGCGGCTGTCGCTGCGGCTGCGGTGCTTGCGGTACGACCTGCGGTACTATTTGCGGCGCCACTTGCGGCGGCGGCTCGGATGCCAAGTTGCGCGGACGGATCACGCCCCAGCCAATGCGGGTGAGCGGCAAGCGGCCTTGCACGCTGCGGGAAAACGCGCGCGGTACGTCGGGGACGAGATCGGGAAAACGCGCCTTGATCTCGGGCGGCGGCGCGCCTGAGCTGTCGGTGGTAAGCCACACTACTACTGCGCCTCTGGTTTCGATGTCCTGCCGGCTCACCCACGGTGTGCGTTCGGGCGTGGCGTCGAGATAAAGGCTCGGCCGGCTCGGTGCCGCGAGCGCGACAAGGGCTGCAATGTGTTCATCGCCCGCGATGATCGCGAGCGGCCGGCCGGTGCGGCGCTGAAAACTTTCGCTGAAGTAACGCCCCATCTCGCCGGCCGGCTCTCCGATACTGAGATCGAAGTTGTAAATCCACGGTAGCGCCGTGACGGCGGCGATCATGAGTAGCGGCGGCAGCACGACGAAAGCGGCCCAAGCAAATCCTGCCAGCCGCTGATGCACGAGCCGCAAGCTGTCGGGCGCGGCGGCCATCACGGCGAGCCCGGAGAGGACCGCGAGCGGCGCCACCGGAATCGGCGCGGTGCCGCCGACCAGCACGGCGAACAAGCACATCGCAGCCGTGGGCGCGAACGCGAAGAAATAAACAAAAAATCTGCCTTCAGGATCGACCGGGGCGCGTTCGACCGTTGGCAATTCGCTGCGTTGTTTTGCCGGCAATCCGACCGCGAGCAATACAAGCAGGACAAGACCAGCATGGGCGGTCACCAGCCAGCCGAGCAAACGCAGGCCCGCGATCGGGTTGGCCTGCAGGTTCATCGCGGCCGGCGCCAAGGATGCGCCGCGCGGATGATCGAGCCAGATCAATTGCGGGAAAGTGAGGATCACGATGATGACGCCTGCGATCCACGGCCCGATGTCGGTGAACTGCGCGCGGCCACGCTCAGTGGCGAGCAGGTAGCCGAGCAATAGGCCGAGGAAAATAAACGATGCGTAGCTGGTCAGCAGAAGCAGCCCGAGATCGATGCCCAGCGCGATCCAGTAGACGAGCCGCCTCTGCACCGCCGCCCGCCAAAAATGCAAAAGTGCTAACGCCCAGAGCGCCATGGCAAGTACGCCCGGCCCGAATTCCGGCGTCGGCACCGTGAACGCGTAGACGCCGCCCATCAGCACCACGGCGAAAGCGGCATGGCGCGCGCCGACGATGGCAGTGCCGAGCGTGAACACCGCCCAGTAAGTTATGACCACACAGGCTTGCGCGAGCAGATAGACCCCGAAGCGGCCGAGGTGATACGCAGCGTCGGCGAGCCAATAGGCGAGCGGCGGCCCCAGATAAGTGGCCAACTGAAACTCGTGGCCGATGGCGATTGTTTCGGGAAGCTGGCCGGGCGGCGCGGAATAGAACAATGCGGGCACCAGCGTCCATAGCAGACCCTGCACGAGCGCCATCGCCCAGACCGTGAGATGCGGGCGCGAACGCAGATTTTCGACAAAAAGACTAGCGTGAAGCATTACACCCGCACAAAACCGACAAGCTTGACTAGCGCGTGCGCGCTAGAGAGGCAACATGCTTGCGGTCGCCGGTTTGATGCTCATTTCGCCGCAGAGTTCTGCGACCGGCGCCCAAGAGCGCCGATGATGCGCCGTGGGCCCAAGCCGGCTGAGCGCCGCAAGATGCTCCGGCACGCCATAGCCCTTGTGGCGCTCGAAGCCGTAGCCGGGGTGCATCGCGCCGATGCGTGTCATCAGCCGGTCGCGCGTGACCTTGGCGACGATCGAGGCTGCGGCAATGGAGAACAGGAGCGCGTCGCCGCTGATGATAGCGCGGCACTCGCAGTCGACGTCGATGCGGTCGCAGCCATCGACGAAAACGAGCTTGGGTTTTACCGGAAGCGCCGCTACCGCGCGTGCGAGCGCCCAGAGCGAAGCTTGCCGGATATTGTCGCGATCGATGCGTGCGGTCGAACCAAAGGCAACGGCGACTTCGGCGCTGGCAATGATTTTCAGATAAATCTTTTCGCGCTCTACGTGGGTGAGTTTCTTTGAGTCATTGAGACCGCGCGGGATGCATTTGGGGTCGAGCACGACGGCCGCCGCGACCACGGGGCCCGCGAGTGGCCCGCGGCCGACCTCGTCGCAACCGGCCACGGGCCAGATTCCTCGACTAAGAGCGTAGCGCTCGCGCGCGAATGTCGGGCGGAGGGTCTGCTCGTCGAGCGGCAAGCGGGCGGATCGTGCGGCGGTTCGACTCATCGCGCACGATCCTGCGCGATGCCAAATCCAAGTCAACCGTCGTTGGCCGAAGCCGTGAATGGCGGGGCAAACCGCTCAGTCCGGCAAGACCAACCTACCGTCGGCAGTGAACGTGAAGACCGGCGCCTTCACCACCTCCCAGGCATGGCCATCTGGACCGGCAAAGTATCCACGATAACCGCCGTAGTCAGTCTTGCTTGGCTCTCTCATCGGTTTGGCACCTGCGGCGAGAGCGCGGGCAAATGCAGCATCAACATCGGCAGGTGTTGCGCAATTCCACGCGAGCGTCGTGCCGCGAAACGCTTGCGGTTGCGGTTCGGACGGCAGTGCCGCATCGGCCGCGAGATCGTCCCAGCGAAACAGCGCGAGCACGACCCCACCGGCATCAAGAAATGCGACCTCGTCGCCGGTTGCGCGAAATTTTCGCACAAAGCCAAGCGCCTCGTAAAAATGCAGGCTCACTTGAAAATCCCGCACACCAAGCGTGACCACCGTGAGGCGTGGTTGAGAGTCTGTTGTCATCATCCAAACAAACTGAGCTGCTCGGCGCGTGGGCGCGGGGCTGAGAAATGCGCGGTGGTGAGCGAAATCTTGTTCTGGTTGAGCCCGAGCTTGGCACAGGCGGTCTCAAATCGCCGCCCGATCATCCAGGCATAGGGGCCGGTGCCGGTCATGCGGGCGCCGAACTTTGCGTCATAGTCCTTGCCGCCGCGCATGTCGCGGATCAGCTTGAATACGTGATTGACGCGATCGGGGAAATTTTCCTCCAGCCATTCGCGGAACAGATCGCGCAACTCAAGTGGCAGCCGCAAAATCACATGGCCCGCGCCTTTGACGCCGGCGATCGCGGCGGCATCGAGGATGCGCTCGATCTCGGCGTCGTTGATCGCCGGAATGATGGGCGCCACCATCACCATGGTCGGCACGCCGGCAGCCGACAATTGGCGCAATGTTTCCAGCCGGCGAGCGGGCGTCGCCGCGCGCGGCTCCATGACACGTGCGAGCTTGGGATCGAGCGTCGTGACCGAGAGCGCGACCTTGACCAGATTGCGCTCGGCCATGCGCGACAGAATATCGAGGTCGCGCAGCACGAGTGCCGATTTGGTGACGATGCCTACGGGGTGGCCTGCGCGCTCAAGCACTTCGAGAATGCCGCGCATGACTTGGTACTTGCGTTCGATCGGCTGGTAGGGATCGGTGTTGGTGCCGATCGCAATGGTGCGCGGGGAATATCCGCGCGCGGACAATTCTTTTTCCAGCAATGCCGGTGCGTCGGGTTTGACGAACAGCTTCGATTCGAAATCGAGGCCGGGCGAGAGTCCGAGGTAGGCGTGGGTCGGCCGCGCAAAGCAATAGACGCAGCCGTGCTCGCAGCCACGATAGGGATTGATCGAGCGGTCGAACGGAATATCGGGTGACTGATTGCGGGTGATGATCTTGCGGGTCGAGTCGACACTCACGGTGGTGGAAAACGGCGGCAATTCTTCCAGGCTCTGCCAGCCGTCATCAAACGCAATACGTGCGGTCGGCTCATAACGGCCCGACGCATTGGACAGCGTGCCGCGGCCGCGACGGCGGGCGCTTTCGACCCGGGCCGCAAGCTTGCCTACATCACCCGTATGGGGACCCATATCGGTGTTGGCATCAGCGAATTCGCCAGTCCGCACAGGCACGGGAGCCTGGGGTTGCCGGAGGGCTGTAGATGATCGTGTCATTGGTATCTATATAGTCGATGAGAGCGAACAAAACAAGAACAATTTGCACCGCCTCCCAGAGGCAGGTTGTCGGCTCTATATTTAGGTCTCAATGTTGGCTTTGGTTGCGTGGGTCGGTTGCGCGCGGCGAGCAAGGAATCAGAACAAGCGCGCAGGAGGAGAGCAAAATGTTGCGGCTATTTATTTTTCCGGCGGCGCTTGCACTCATCGCATTGGCCGGCGTCAAGCCGGGCATGGCTTACGAGGGGCCATGGTGCGTGAAAGCCCCCATCGGCAGGGGGGCGGTGGTGGATATTTGCCACTTTCGAACTATCGAGCAGTGTCTGCAGGAGCGAACGCTGTGGGGTGGTTCCGCTTTCTGCGTCCAAAACGCGCGCTATCTTCCGTACTGGAAGAACCGAGGCCTTTCGGCGTCACGCAGACCTGCGCAGTAGCTTGATCGAAGCTAGACCGTCGCGCGCTTATACGGTCGCGCCTTTGGCTTTGGGGCGGCGCAGGTGTTCGTCGAGCCGCGGCATGATCTCGACGAAGTTGCACGGCCGATGACGATAATCCAGCTGGTGGACGAGGATTTCGTCCCAGGCGTCGCGGCAGGCACCGGGCGAACCCGGCAGGCAGAAAATATAAGTCGCGCCGGCAATACCCGCGGTCGCGCGGGTTTGGATCGCAGAGGTGCCGATTTTAGCGTGGCTCACCAGCGTGAACATGGTCGAAAAGCCGTCCATGCGCTTCTCGAACAATGGTTCAATTGCTTCAGGCGTGACGTCGCGGCCGGTAAATCCGGTGCCGCCGGTCGTGATGATGACGTCGATCGCCGGATCGGCAATCCAGGCTTTCACCTGCACGCGGATTTTCTCCACGTCGTCGGTGACGATTGCGCGCGCGCCAACCACGTGGCCGGCCTTGGCGATGCGTTCGGCGAGCGTGCCGCCTGACTTATCGTCGGCCAGTGCGCGCGTGTCGGAAACCGTCAGCACCGCGATTTTCAGCGGCACGAATTGGCGGGTTTCATCGATGCCGGGCATGTTGTACGTTGGTGGTCGCTAAAGCTGCGGAGAGTTGAATGTATCGCAGGCTTCAATGGTGCCTGCCTTCAATCCGGTGGTGAACCAGCGCTTGCGTTGCTCCGAAGTGCCGTGGGTGAAAGCGTCGGGCATGATTGCAGCGCCGGGCCTGTCTCCTTGAGCCATGCGCTGCAGCCGATCGTCGCCGATGGCGGATGCGGTCTGGAGCGCCGCATCGACGTCACCGGGCTCGAGCAATTTCCATTTCTGATCGGCGTGGTTGGCCCACACGCCGGCGAAACAATCGGCCTGCAGCTCAACGCGAACCTGGATTCGGTTGGCGTTCGCTTTTGAGCCCGCTGCGTGCTGTGCCTGCTGCGCTTTTGGTAAAATGCCAAGGGTATTTTGCACGTGATGACCGACTTCGTGGGCGATGACATAGGCGCGCGCGAATTCGCAGGCCTTGCCGTCGCAGCCATGAAAGCGCCGGCTCAGCTCGTCGAAGAACGAGGTGTCGAGATAGACCTCGCGGTCGTTCGGGCAATAGAACGGACCCATGGCGCTTTGGGCTGCGCCGCAGGCCGAAGATGTGGCGCCCCTGAACATGACCAGCCGCGGCGGTCTGTAAACGACGTTCTGCTTTGCCAGCAGTTCTTTCCATTGCACGTCGGCGCTGCCGAGGATCGCTGAGACAAACTGCCCGGTCTGATCGGCTGGCTGGCCGGTCGGACGGGGCGCCTGACGCATCGGCTGCTCATACTGCGATTGCGAGGGATTGCCGCCGCTGAGAATTTCTGCCCCGCCGATCAGGATGCTCGGGTCGATGCCGAACGCCCAACCGATCAAGCCCAGCACCACGACGGTACCGATACCGAGTCCGCCGCCGCCGATGGGCAGGTTGAAGCCGCCCCTGCCGGAATCGCCGCCATCCTCGCCACGGCGGTCCTCAATATTGTCGCTGCGAGGCAAATCATCCCAGCGCATCGTTTCGCTCCATTGGCTTGCACGCGTCCGTTGTCTTGCACTCGTTTATGACCTTATTCGGCCTTCGGCCCGGCAATTTTTGCCGACTTACACCGCTCGCGTCTACCGGCTCGCGCGCATCTAAGTACAAATAGTTACATCGCGGCGAAATTAATATGGCCGCCGGGCATTTTTGTCGCCGATCACGGCGCCACGATAAAACTTTTTTTACCTTGAGACAGCAATATGCGGACCAGTCGGATGTTGGTCCCGCGTCGCCGACCGCTTCACCTGAGTCAGAGTCCTGAGTCATGGTTGTGTCGCGTCGCGGGGCGCCCAGTCAGGCGCCCCGCGTCAGTTTCAACGAGTCGCCATCGCGCATCCTGGTTGGCGATTGCGTCGCCGAAATGGCAAAGCTGCCGGCAGGCTCGGTCGATCTCGTTTTCGCCGATCCACCATATAATCTACAGCTCAAAGGCGACCTCAAGCGTCCCGACGATTCGCGCGTCGATGCGGTCGATGACGACTGGGACAAGTTTTCGAGCTTTGCCGCCTATGACGATTTCACCCGCGCGTGGCTGCTCGCTTGCCGGCGCGTGCTCAAGCCTTCCGGTACGCTGTGGGTGATCGGGTCGTATCACAACATTTTCCGCGTCGGCACGGTCTTGCAGGATCTCGGCTTCTGGATTCTCAACGACGTGGTGTGGCGCAAATCTAATCCGATGCCGAATTTCCGCGGCCGGCGATTCACCAATGCGCATGAAACCCTGATCTGGGCGGCGCGTGAGGAAGGCGGACGCGGATATACGTTCAACTATGAAGCGCTGAAAGCGGGGAACGAAGACATTCAGGTCCGCTCCGACTGGACCATTCCGCTGTGCACCGGCGAGGAACGGCTCAAAGGTCTCGACGGAAAGAAGCTGCATCCGACACAAAAGCCGGAAGCGCTGCTCGCGCGCGTGATCCTTGCAAGCTCGCGGCCCGACGATCTTGTGCTCGACCCGTTCAACGGCACTGGAACCACCGGCGCGGTCGCGAAACATCTCGGCCGCCGCTACATCGGCATCGAACGCGATCCGGCCTATGCCGCTGCGGCCGAAAAGCGCATCGCCGCGATCACGCCACTCGAGGCCCCGACGCTGGCGCCCTTCATGACCGCGCGCGAGGCCCCGCGCGTGCCGTTTTCCGCATTGCTGGAACGCGGGCTGGTGTCGGCCGGCGCGAAGCTCGTCGACTCAAAGCGCCGCCATCGCGCGCTGGTGCGCGCAGATGGTGCGGTCACGCTTGGAGAGATTGTCGGTTCGATCCATCGCATCGGCGCGCTGGCGCAGGGCCTCGATGCCTGCAACGGCTGGACGTTCTGGCATCTCGAAACGGCGAAGGGCCTGATCTCGATCGACACGCTGCGCGCTGAGATCAGGGCGGAGATGGCGACGGCGTGACGATCATTCAGTCGGCGATCGGCAGATACCGCAGCTGTGCAAACGTGGTCAGCGTCCCGACCCATTCAGCTTGAGTTTCTCGCCGGTCTCTTCGGAAATGACTTCGGAATGGCCGGGATCGCCGTCGGGCACCGGCACGCCGCGCAGCAGCAGGAATTTCACCGAATGCGCGCCGTGGAGTTCGGCGGGGAAACGTATTTTCTGTTTGATCAGAAATTCGCCGCCCTTCTCCTCAAGCTTGCCTGCCTGCACGAGCTGCAAAAGACCGGCCTGCTGGGGGAGCACTTCGTAGCGCTCGACCGGCAAGCTCGCGACCACGCGTCGCGGATCGATCTCGACCACGCCGCCGGGACTGAAGCGCCTAAGCTCGTTCGCAAGGTTGCTCGGGCCGGTCTGTACGATGACGTTGCTGGTATCGCCTTGGATTTTGAGCGAGCCGGATTGTTTCAGGATGATCAGCTGGCCCTGGTTTGAGTCTCGCGTCGTTTCGATGCGGCCGGATGGGAACGCGACATCGGCAAGCCCGTAGCGCGCGGCGATGACCGAGACTTCCTTACCGGCTTCGCGTTTGACTGTGGCCGCCGCGATCGCAGCCTGGCTCGATGGCGTCTCGGTGAAATAATTGATGCACTTCGACTGTCCGAGAAACGTGATCTTTTCCGCCGCGACGCCGGTCGCGCCGACCAGAGGCTTCTCGTTGGAAGAGCTTCTCCCCGAGCCGGTCATGACCGAGGTCAATACCAGCCGCTCGATGCGTTCGGTCGCACCATAAAAGCGCCAGATGGTCGGGCGGAACGAGACCAGCACCAGATAGAGCGGTTCGTTGCCAGGTTCGATCGTGACATTGCCGACGCCGACGGTGACATCCTGGAAACCGATGGTGGCGCTGGAAATAGCCTCGACCTGATAGGCGCCGAACAGCACGACCTTGGCGGCATCTGATGCCTTCGGCATGACACAAGCCTCGCGCGCCTCGGTTTCTTTCTGCACGCGGGTCTCTTCCGCTTCGCGGCGTTTCTGCTCGCGTTCCGCGCGCGCAAGCTCGGCCTTGCGGCGCGACTGTTCCTCCGGCTGATCGGGGCGCGAGCGGTAGGCCTTTAGCTCTTCGGCGGAAATTTTCCCGTCGCCATCGGTATCGACGGTGCGGAAGAGCGCCTCGGCGGCGGGCTCGATGTCGGCGAGCGTCACCGCGGTTTTGCCTTCGGGCGCGAGCTTGAGCAGCTGCTGGACGTTGCCGGAAATGCCAGTCATGCCGCGCGTAAATTCGGGACGGGTTTGGGCGAAGCTCATAACCTCGGCGTAGGTGATGCGGCCATCCTTGTCGGTGTCCGCGGCCATGAGCTTGCTGACCTCGGCCTCGATCGGATCTTCTCCGGTTGGATTAGTCGTGCTGGTCGGCACGTTCATGCGCCGCTCATAGCGCAACATGCGGCGCAACTCGTCCGCCGTCACCGCGCCGTCGCCGTCGAGATCGGCGCGCATGATCATCAACGTGAGCATGGTGCGAACGCTTGCGGCACCCATGGCGGCATGGATATCCGCGTCGGCCGCATCGACCACGCCGTTCATGTCGGCGTCGGCCTGGCGAAACTCGCTTTGAAATTGTTGCAGATAACGATCGAGCGTCACCCCAGCATGAAGCCGCTGCTGAAGATATTGAGTTGCCGGCGGCAGCGGCGGTACGGGCGGCGTTGGCGGGCTCTGTGCTCCGCCCAAGGTCGAGAACATGAGCAGCAGAAGAATGCTTGCGGCAAAGGTGGCCGGTTTAGGCGAAATGTTTTTCGACGAACTTATGTTGGACCGACGCAGCATGCGCGCAATTCTCCTTCGGACGGCGGATCATCACCGCACCGGCTTGGAAAACGGTTAGCGCGGGCGCGTCATTGCCGTTTGGGTAAACAGGCGCTCAACGACATTGGTAAAATTGAGGATGGCCGTGAGAGTTCGCCTCAACCGCGCTTCGTCGCGGCGTGCGCCAAGACTTTGCGCATGACGCTCGGCAGCGCTTCGCCCGCGACGTCAGCGCGCGCAACCCAGCGCATGCCGTCGGGCGCGGGGGTGCGTTCGGCCACGCGCGCCGCATAGGTCACGAGCTCGAGCGGAAAATGCGTAAAGGTGTGGGTCACCACACCGGAAATCCGGTGCCAGACAATTCTTTTGGTTCTTTTAGCGCTCGGCGAGAGCTTGGGTGCGGATTTGAGCGCGGATTTCTCATCAAAATCTTTCGTCCATGCGCTGGTCGGGACTTCGGTCATGCCGCCAAGCAAGCCTTTGGGCGGGCGCGTGCGCAGGAGCATCGCACCGTCCGCGCGAGTGACGACAAAGGCTGCGCCGCGGCGCAGTTGTCCTTCGGCCTTGGGAAGTTTACGCGGGAATGTTTCCGCATCTCCGCGCGCGCGCGCGGTACAATCGCCGCTCCAGGGACAGGACGCGCACGACGGATTCCTGGGCGTGCAGATGGTTGCGCCGAGATCCATCAGCGCTTGGGCGAAATCGCCGGAGCGGTGCGGCGGCAAAAGAGTTTCGGCGCGTTGTTTTATCCGTGGCTTTGCGGCCGGCAATTGCTGTTCGATCGCGAACAGCCGCGTGAGCACGCGCTCGACATTGCCGTCGATCGCGACCGCGCGCCGATCGAATGCGATCGCCGCGATCGCCGCCGCGGTGTAGGGCCCGATGCCGGGCAGCGTGCGCAGTTCTTCTTCGGTTGTGGGAAAGCGGCCGACGTGGCGTTCGGCGACGACTTTGGCGCAGGCATGAAGATTGCGCGCGCGCGCGTAGTAGCCGAGCCCGGCCCAGATCTTGAGCACGTCGTCGAGCGGTGCGTGCGCAAGGCTTCTTACGTTTGGCCAGCGCGCGAGAAATCGCGCGTAGTAAGGCGCCACCGCCTTGACCGTGGTCTGCTGCAACATGATCTCGGAGAGCCATACGCGATAAGGCTCCGGCCGCTCGCCGCCCACTGCGCGCCACGGCAGATCGCGCCGATGACGGTCGTACCAGGCGAGCAGCGCAAAAGGATCCGGCGCCGACGCTTCGTTAGCGTCGATTGGCTTTTTTTGCGCGGTTGATCCTGCAGGCCTCATGGAAAAGCGCTCAGCGCGCCGCCGTGACTTGAATCTCGATCATCTTGGCCGGCGATTGGAGCCTTGCCTCGATGCAGGCGCGCGCCGGAGTTTGGCCCGCGACGACCCAGGCGTCCCACACTTTATTGAATTCGTCGACCGTGCGGATGTCTTGCAGCCAGATCGTGGCCTGCACCAGCTTGGTCTTGTCGGTGCCGCCCTGCTTGAGCAGGTGGTCGATCTTGTCGAGAATTTCCCGGGTTTGCTCAGCCACGCTCTTGCCGACCGTGGCATCCGCGGTGAGCCCCGCCAGATAGACCGTATCGCCATGCACCACGGCCCGGCTCATGCGCGGGCCGTTTTCGAAACGCTGGATTGTCATTGTCGATCTCCATCAGGAGGAGCCGCTATTTTCTCGCGACGGCTCCTGCTAACCTCATCCCAAACGATGTGACAGAGACGCCCGCCGTGAACAAGCCCCGCCCCGCCCGTATGCTTGCCGATGTGGCCAGAGGCTTTTTGGCCGAGAGCTTTGCCAAGCAGGGTTTTACGGCCACCGAGATCGTGACGCGCTGGCGCGAAATTGCGGGACCGGAGATCGCGGCGCATAGCGAACCGCTCAAAATCCGTTGGCATCGCACGCCCGATGGCGAACCGGCGGAGCCTGCAACGCTGGTGCTGCGCGTCGAGGGGCCGGCGGCGATCGAGATTCAACACCTCTCGAATGTGATCATCGAGCGGGTCAACCGTTTCTTTGGCTGGCAAGCGGTCGGGCAGATTGCTTTGCGCCAGGCGCCGCTGACGCGGCGCGAGCGGCCGGCACGGCGACAAACCGACACGGCGGAGGCCGCGCGAATCGCGAATACGCTTAACGAGATTGCGGACTTGGATTTGCGGCTTGCGCTCGGACGGCTCGGCGCCGCCATCAAACAGGGCTGAAGCTGGAAGTTACCGCCATCGTCGGCACCCCGCGCCATTTTGCCGCCGTGCAGCAACAGCCAACGTTAACCGGTTATCGGCGTTTTGGTATACCAGCTTGCACGCGGCCGCTGCGCGGCGGAATTATTCTCAGTGCGGTCGCAAACCGCGACACGCGGTTCGATTTTTGATACGTGTATCCCTAGGGGCGAGCGGCGAGGCGAATGCACATGCGGAGTCAAATGCGGATTGCGCCCATGATTGCGCCCATGAGCGCGATCGTCTTGGTCATCTTGGCGGTCTTGCCCGGAGCGAGGCAGGCGACTGCTGAGTCCGTCAAGGAAGCAAAGCAATCGTGCACGGGTAATCCCGACATCGGCTGGAATACCCAGATCAAAAGCTGCACGACCTTGATTCAATCGGGTGGCGAGAGCGGACAGAATCTAGCCGTCAGCTACTACAAACGCGGCATCGCTTACTTCAACACGGGCGATTTCGACCGCTCCATCGCGGACAACGACCAAGCGCTGCGCATCAATCCGAAGTATGAGGATGCGCTGGTCAACCGCGGTGCCTCTTATGCACGTAAAGGGAATGTCGATCGCGCGATGCAAGACTACGACCAGGCGATACGTCTTGATGCGAGGGATCCGATCGCATTCTACAATCGCGGCAAGGCGCGTCTCGACCGGGACCAGAACGACCTCGCCATCCAGGACTTCAACGACTCGCTCAAACTCAATCCGAACAACGCCATCGCGCTCAACAATCGCGGCGTCGCCTTTCGCAACAAGGGCGACTACGAGCGCGCCATGCAGGACTATGATCTGGCGCTCAAGTTGGATGACAAATACAATGCCGCCTTCAACAACCGCTGCTGGGCGCGCGCGTTGTCGGGGCATTTCCAGAATGCGCTGGCGGATTGCGACACGTCGCTGAGGCTCAAGCCGAACGACGCCACTGCGCTCGACGGCAAGGGTTTCACACTGCTCAAGCTTGGGCAGGCCGAACGCGCCATCGTCGAATACAATGCCGCGCTGCAGATCAATCCCAAGCTGGCGAGCGCGCTCTATGGGCGCGGGATATCAAAGTTGCGGAAGGGCGATCGCGCCGGCGGGAGTGCCGACATCGCGGCGGCACGAAACCTCTCGGGCATCATCGCCGCGGAATTCGGCCGCTACGGCATCTTTGAGGTCGAGCCGAAAAAACCCGCGCCAGTCGAGTCAAAACGCCCCGGCCATGGCCGTTCGCAATGACAAGCCCGTGATTGGTCACGCTTCCTCGTATGATTTCGGTATGGTCTTGGCGAAGCGTCGCGGCAATGCCACATTCTATGGATTGAAGCTGGTTCGGCGACATCGCATTGGCCCTTAAGGCACGGAGCTTTCAGTTGGACAAACGACAATTTCTCATCGCGGGTGCTACCGTCGTCGTGCTGGCCGGGGCGGGCGGGGTGTGGATGTACCAAAACCGGACCGTCACAGTGCCGAAACGCGGCGGCGATCTTATGACGCCGAGCCCGCTGGGCGAGCAGGCGATCGGCCAGGCGAGTGCGCCGGTTACGATCATCGAATATGCATCGATGACGTGCCCGCATTGCGCTCACTTCCACGAGACGACCTATCCGGAATTGAAGAAGCGCTATATCGACACCGGAAAAGTGCGCTTCATCTTCCGCGAATTCCCGCTCGATTCCGTCGCCGCGACCGCGTTCATGGTGGCGCGTTGCGCCGACAAGGATAAGTTTTTCCCGCTGATCGAGGCGATGTTCCAGCAACAGAACACCTGGGCCGTAGGGCCGCCGGCCTCACCGCTGCCGGGACTGCTGAGTATCGCAAAACAGACCGGGATGACGGAGGAGGCCTTCAACGCCTGCCTCAAGAATCAAACGGTGCTCGATGGCATCAAGTGGACGGCCGACAATGGCAACGACCTCGGCGTCCAATCGACCCCGTCATTCTTCATCAATGGCAAACTCTACGCCGGTGCGCTGACGATCGAGCAGATCGAAAAGGCCGTGGCGCCCTTCCTCAATAGCTGACGGCGCGGGATCGGGAGTTCGGCCGCGAAGGCGCGGCGAGCGGCGCCGGCTTGGCTTGGCGAATCAGCAAACGCGCCGGCGCGCCGGTTTGACCGGGCCTGAGCGATTGCGATGGCAGCAAATTCGGTCGGGACTCGTGTCTTGGAGTGGCTGCCTGCAACGGTGAGCTCGATCTCACGGTTTCCTATTATGTGATTGATATTACAATTATATTTTTGATCGTAATAAATCCACGCGGCGCTTTGGGTGTTGCCGGTCCCCAACGGTCATAAAAATATTTCCGCAGCCAGTTGCCGAGCGGAGTCAGCCGATTCATTGTGCCGACCGATGCGGTGCCTCCTCGACCCAGAAACTGCACTGCTTGGAAGCTGCACACTTAGAACAGCACTTGCATCGTCCCCTTGAGACAAAGAAATAGGCCGGCATGAAGCTCACGCGCTTACGTCTTCTGGGATTCAAGTCGTTCGTCGAACCGACCGATTTTTTGATCGAGCCTGGGCTCACCGGCGTGGTCGGGCCAAACGGCTGCGGCAAGTCGAACCTGGTCGAAGCGCTGCGCTGGGTGATGGGCGAGACCTCGCACAAGTCCATGCGCGCGGCCGAGATGGACGACGTGATCTTTTCGGGTACCAACAACAGGCCGGGCCGCAACTCCGCCGAAGTCGCGATCAGGATCGACAACAGCAAGCATCAGGCGCCGTCGCAGTTCAACGAGCACGAAACCATCGATATTTCACGGCGGATCGAACGCGAAAAGGGTTCGCTCTACCGCATCAACGGAAGTGAAGTGCGCGCACGCGACGTCATGACGTTGTTCGCCGATGCCTCGACCGGCTCACGCTCGCCCGCACTGGTGCATCAGGGCCGCATCGGCGAGATCATCCAGGCCAAGCCCGAACAGCGCCGGCGCGTGCTGGAAGAAGCTGCCGGCATTTCCGGACTGCATGCACGGCGCCATGAGGCGGAGTTGCGGCTGAAAGCGGCCGAGACAAACCTGCTGCGGGTCGAGGATGTGGTCAAGCAACTGGCCTCGCAGATAGACGCCCTCAAACGGCAGGCGCGGCAGGCCATTCGATATAGGAATGTCTCGGCGGAAGTGCGCAAGGCCGAGGCCATGCTGTTCCACCTGCGCTGGCGCAACGCCAAGACCGAGATCGATGAGTCCGAGCGCGCCAAGGATTTGAGCATCCGTGCGGTTGCCGCGGCGACGCTGGCGCAATCGGAGGCTGGCAAGGGCCGCGAGGGCGTGGCCGAAAAACTGCCGGCCTTGCGCGAGACGCTGGCCAAGGCGGCCGCCGGCTTGCAACGGCTGGTCATCGCGCGCGAGACGCTCGACGCCGAGGAAGCGCGCGCCAAGGAGCGCATCGCCGAGCTCGATCGTCGGCTGACGCAATTGGGCGAGGACATTGCGCGCGAGCGCGCGCTCGCGGCGGACGCGGAGGCGGCGCTGGAACGTCTTGCGTCGGAGGAAAAGGCGCTCACGCAAGAGAGCGAGACAAATACCAAGCGGCGCGGCGGCGTCGATGAACGCGTGGCCGCCGTCGATGCGGTGGTCGCGGAAGCGGAAAAGAGTTTTGGCGAATTGACCGGCGCGCTTGCCGACCTCGCCGCACGCCGGCGCGAACTCGAAAGCGACACGCGGGAACAGACAGAGCGCCTGGGGCGGATCGAGAGCGAACTTGGCAATATCGCGGCGGGGCTTGCGGCCGCTGCCAGCGGGCGGCCCGACATCGCGGCGCTGTCTGCGGCGCTGGAGAGCGCGCAGACGACTGTCGGTGAGGCGGAAAAGACGGCGGTCTCAGCGGAGGCCGCGCATGCGGCGGCGCGCGAGCGCCACGAGAGCGTGCGCGCCCCGCTGACCGACGCGGAGCAAACGCTGCAGCGGCTAGAGACCGAATCCAAGACGCTGATGAAGCTGCTCGCATTCGAGAGCAAGAACATGTGGCCGCCGGTGATGGACAACATCACCGTGGAAAAGGGATTTGAGGCGGCACTTGGCGCTGCGCTTGGCGACGACCTCGACGCGCCGATCGATGCGTCCGCGCCGATGCATTGGATGGGGGCTGCGTCTGCTAGTGCCGATCCGAAGCTGCCCGCGGGCGCTGAGCCGCTCGCCAAGCACGTCAAGGCGCCGCCTGAGCTTGCCCGCAGGCTTGCCCATATCGGGGTCGTCTCGCGCGCGGATGGCCCAAAACTTGTCGCCAAGTTGCAGTCGGGCCAGCGGCTGGTCTCGCACGAAGGCGATCTGTGGCGCTGGGACGGTTATACGGCCGCAGCGCACGCGCCGACCGGAGCCGCACGCCGTCTTTCCCAACGCAGACGGCTTGCGGACATCGACGGCGAGATGAATGCCGCGCGCGTGGAGGTCGAGGCCAAGCGCCAAGCCGTCATGGCGGCACGTGCGGAGACTGTCGCTGCAGCCGCTGCCGAAGCCGAAGCGCGCTTGCGTTGGCGCAACCGCCAGCGCGACGCCGACGCCGCGCGCGATCTATATGCAGCCGCCGAACGCGAGGTCGGACGTTATGCGGCGCGCATGTCCGCGCTCAACGAAGCGCAGGCACGGCTTGCCGCGAACCGCGATGAAACCAGTGCGGCCAAGGGCGAGGCCGAGCGCGCGCTCGCGGCGCTGCCGCCCACGGCCAAGCTCGAAAGTCAGCTCACCGCCGTGCGCGGCGACATCGAAAGCAAGCGCACACGCTTGGCCGAGGCTCGCGCCGAGGCGCAGGCGCTCGCGCGCGAAGCCGAACTCGCCGTGCGGCGGATGGCGGCGATCGCTGAGGAACGCCAGGCGTGGACCGGGCGGCGCGAGAGCGCGCTGGCGCAACTCACGACCATCGAAGCGCGCAGCCGCGAAGCCAAGGATGAGCTTGCTACCCTCGCCGATACGCCGAAGATCTTCGCCGAAAAGCGCCGTGGGCTGATCGACCAGATCGAGAAGGCGGAGGCTGAACGGCGCGCCGCCGCCGACCGGCTGGCCGAGACCGAGAATGTGCTCTCCGAGGCCGACCGTGCGATACGGGCAGCCCTTGAGGCGCTCAGCGCCGCACGTGAAGAGGCGGCGCGCGCGGAAGAGCGGCTCGAGAGCGCCAAGCGCAGGCTCACCGACATTGCGCACGAAATCAAAGACCGGCTTGAGGTCGAGCCCGAGGCGGTGGCGGCGCTCGCCGAGATCGCCGAAGGCGAAGCGCTCCCCGAGGTCGGCAATATCGAAGGCGAGCTGGAGAAGCTGCGGCGCGATCGCGAGCGGCTCGGCGCGGTCAATCTGCGCGCCGAGGAAGAGCTGCGCGAGGTCGAAGAAGGGCACGGCAAGCTCACCACCGAGCGCGACGACTTGGTGGAAGCGATCAAACGGCTGCGCCAAGGTATCCTGAATTTGAACAAGGAAGCGCGCGAGCGGCTGCTGGCGTCTTTTGCGGTCGTAAACGGCCACTTCCAGCGGCTGTTCACCGAACTGTTCGGCGGCGGCGCGGCGGAACTGCAGTTGATCGAGCACGACGACCCGCTTGAGGCCGGGCTGGAAATCCTGGCGAAGCCGCCCGGCAAGAAGCCGGCGACGCTTTCGCTACTGTCCGGCGGCGAGCAGGCGCTTACGGCATTGGCGCTGATCTTTGCGGTGTTCCTGACCAATCCGGCGCCGATCTGCGTGCTCGATGAGGTCGATGCGCCGCTCGACGATCACAACGTGGAGCGCTTCTGCAACCTGCTCGACGAGATGACGCGATCGACCGACACGCGTTTCGTCATCATCACGCACAATCCGATCACCATGGCACGGATGAATCGGCTGTTCGGCGTCACCATGGCGGAGCGCGGCGTTTCGCAACTGGTTTCGGTCGACCTCGATGTCGCGGTGAAGCTGCGGGAAGCGAGCTAAGGGCGCGCTTTCAAAGTTGCGGCCGTAGGCGCACGCCCGAGTTATTCAAAGTGGCTTCCGGGGACTGGTATTAGCGCTCGCCGCACCCCAATTCTGCGCTAGGCTGAGCCATCTTCATCCTTGGGAGCGCCACGCCATGTCCACCACCGCTTGGGTCATCATCGGCCTGATCGTCGTCCTCGTGCTCATAGCCATCACCGCCTACAACAGCCTCGTCAGCTTGGGGCAACGGGTCAACCAGGCTTTTGCCGACATCGATGTGCAACTCAAACAGCGCTCGGATCTGATCCCCAATCTAGTCGAGACCGTTAAGGGGTACGCCGCACACGAGCGCGGCACGCTCGAAGCCGTCGTGCAAGCGAGAAATGCCGCGGTCTCGGCAACGAACGTGGATCAGAAAGTCGCCGCCGATAACATGCTCACGGGCGCGTTGCGGCAGTTGTTTGCGCTTTCGGAATCCTATCCGCAGTTGAAAGCCAATGAAAACTTCCGGCAATTGCAGACGGACTTGAGCGACATCGAGAACAAGCTCGCAGCGGTGCGGCGCTTCTTCAACAACGCGGTTCAGGAATACAATGCCGGCATTCAGCGATTTCCGGCGGTGCTGTTCGCCGGGATGCTCGGTTTCCACCCGCGTACGTTTTTTGACGTGGGCGAAGAGCGGGCGCAACTCTCACAGGCGCCGCAAGTTAAATTCTGACGTCTCAACTCACCCTCCCCTTAAATGGGGAGGGTGAACTCGAGAGGCTCACGCATGGCTGCCGCCTACGGCCTCTACACCCACATTCAGTCCAACAAGCGGCGCTCGATCGGCTTGCTGATCGGGCTGTTCTTCCTGATTTATGTGCTGGTCTTCGCCGGCGCGCTTGCGGGCGAGGCGTTGGCACGCGACGCGCCGCTCGACTTTCTGGTGCGCGCGGCCTGGCGCGATCTCATCGTCGCCCTGCCGTGGGCGACCGCCGGTTCCGCGCTGTGGGTCGCCATCGCGTATTTTTTTCATCAGTCGCTGATCGATGCGGTGACCGGGGGACGCGAAGTCACGCGCGCCGAGGAGCCGCGGCTCTATAATCTTCTGGAAAATCTCTGCATCTCGCGCGGCATCACGATGCCGAAGCTAAAAGTTATCGAGGGCAGCGAGCTCAACGCCTTCGCCACAGGGCTCAACGAACGGCAATATTCGATCAC
Source organism: Hyphomicrobiales bacterium (assembly GCA_003169835.1). Lineage (GTDB taxonomy): Bacteria > Pseudomonadota > Alphaproteobacteria > Rhizobiales > Xanthobacteraceae > PNAI01. The sequence goes on from PNAI01000023.1 coordinate 68,883, forward strand.
GGTCACAAGCGGGCTGATCAACGCACTCAACGACGCCGAGATCGAGGCGGTGTTGGGCCACGAACTCACGCACATTCGAAACGGCGATGTGCGCATGCTGGTGGTCGCCGTCGTGATCGCAGGCGTGATCTCGTTTTTCGGCGAACTCGTTTTCCGGTTGTTTTTTCAATCCGGCATCGGCTGGCGCGGCGGTTCGCGCAGCAGCAGTAGCGGTAGCGACAAGAAAGGCGGCGCTGGCGCGGCGATCCTGATCGCGCTTGCACTGGTGGCGCTGTGCTGGGTGCTCTCGATCGTGGTGCGCTTTGCGCTTTCGCGCCAGCGCGAGTACCTGGCCGACTCAGGTTCGGTGGAGTTGACCAAAAATCCCGATGCCATGATAACGGCGCTGCGCAAGATCGAGGGGCGCGGCGAACTCCCCGGCGCCAACTCCGCGGTGATGGAGATGTGCATCGACAACCCGCGCGAGGGCTTTTCCAATCTGTTCGACACCCATCCGTCGGTGGACAAGCGGGTGGCGGCGCTGGTGCAGTTCGCCGGCGGCCACGACCCCGGTCCGCTCGCGCTGCCCGCGCCGGACGACGTAGCACCTCCGGACGATGGATCGCCAAGCGGCGAAAAGCCTGCGGGCGGTCCTTGGGGGGCCGATCCAAACCGGCCGAACGAGCCGGATGCCGGTCAAAACCCTGGCCAGAATACCGGGCAAATCCCCGGCCCGTTGGGCGGTCTTCCAGGCGGATATCAGGGCGGTCCTTGGGGCCCGACGCGTCCAAATTGACCACATTGAGGCAAAAGCCTCTGAGGAGTGGGGATAACATGCGGTCGCGGCGCGGGCCCTATGTTCAAGAATGCGACCGGTCTGCCATGCTGGAGGGTGGAATAAGCGCGCGCTGATGCAACCCATTTCGAGGACGATCAAATGGCCAAGCCGGTCGTGATTCTGGTAGGCGCGGACAAGGGCGGCGTCGGCAAAACGACGGTCACGCGCGCCCTGCTCGACTACTTCATCGCCCACAATGTTCCCGTCCGCGCCTTCGACACGGAAGCGCCGAAGGGCACGCTCAGTCGGTTTCATCCCGATATCACCGACGTCGTCGACGTGTCGTCGACCGCCGACCAGATGAAAATCTTCGATACGCTGGGCGCAACCGACGTCACAGTCATCGACGTGCGCGCCGGTTTGCTCGCGACCACGCTGCGCATGCTGCGTGACATCGGGTTTCTTGAAACCGCGAAGAAGAATCAAATCTCGTTTGCGATGTTCCACATTCTGGGTCCGTCGATCGCTTCGCTGGACGAGATCGCCGAAACCTCGACGTTCATGAGCGACGCCAATTATTTCCTGGTGAAGAATTTCATCAACAACACGACGTTCTTCGAGTGGGATCCGGCGACCTACAACAATTATTTCAAGAAGATCAAAGGTGCGCAGGAAATCACCGTTCCAAAACTCAACGAGATGGCCTGCGAGCAGGTGGAGCTGGCCTCGGTGTCGTACGTGTCATTCGTGGCCAACAAGGGCGTCGGCGGCGTGCCTGCTTCCTATTCGTTCGTGTTGCGCGGATATGTGCGGCATTGGCTCGGCACGGTGTGGGCGGATTTCGACCGCGCGCATGTGATGGATATCGTGACGCCGGAAGTGCAACGCAAAGTCGCCGCGCGCTAACAGTTTATCGGCCCCACAAAAGCCCGATCAGCACTGAAATCTGTAGTTTCGTCACAATTTCCGCGGCGAATCGTGCATTCTCTGCTGAGAATTGCACCGCGGATGAAGGTGGACCGGCCGCGCGGGACTCCAGCAGGGCGACGAAGCACACATGGACCGCCGAACTGACCGCCGAACTCCACTTTTTATCGTGTGTTCGCCGCTGCCGCATGTCGGCAAGACGCTGCTTGCGCGATTGCTCGCGGACTATTTTCAGGCGGACGGACGAACGTTCGCGGCTTTCGACATCAATCCCGACGACTTCGCGTTGGCGCAACAATTGCCGGACCACACCACGATCGCGCATATCGGCGATACCAAAGGGCAGATGGCGCTGTTCGATCAGCTCATCATCGCGGATGAGACATCGAAAGTCGTCGATGTCGGCTACAAGTGCTTCGAGCAGTTTTTCACTATCCTGCAGGAGATCGATTTCAATTCCGAAGCCCACCGAAAGTCGATCGCGCCGGTGGTGATGTTCATCGCCGAGCAAGACGAGCGTTCGATGCAATCCTACGGTTCGCTTGCGGAACGTTTTCCCGAACTTCCGCTGGTGCCGGTGCTCAATACGGGCGCGGGCACGGTGGCGCGCTCACGCGACGGCTTTCGTTCCAAATACGCGACCATTCCGTTGCAGATTCCGTTTCTGCCGCCCGCCCTCAAGACCGCGCTGCAGCGCTCCGCATTGCCGACCCCCGCCAACGACCGTCGGCCGGCGGGCAGCATCGCCGACCTCCAGGCCTGGAGCCGGCGCGTTTTTCTGCAGTTTCGCGAGCTGGAATTGCGCCTGCTGCTGGAAGAGCTAATGCCGGCACTGCAATTGCGGGCTTAAAGGCCGCTTTTCGAAACAACGCCGCTTTCTGAAATTTAGTGCCCCTCAAATGAAATCAACGTGCGCACCGGCACGTCGATCTTGCGAAGCTTGTCGGCGCCGCCCAAATCCGGCAGGTCGATCACGAAGCAGGCGGCGAGCACATTGGCGCCCATCTGGCGCAGGAGCTTGACCGCGCCTTCCGCTGTGCCGCCGGTGGCGATGAGATCGTCCACCAGGATCACGCGCTCGCCCGGCTCGATTGCGTCCTTGTGCATTTCCATTTCGTCGATGCCGTATTCAAGCGAATAGGCGATGCGAACGGTGGTGTGCGGCAGCTTGCCCTTCTTGCGGATCGGCACGAAGCCGGCGGAGACCTGATGCGCCACTGCACCGCCCAGAATGAAGCCGCGTGCCTCCATCCCGGCGACCTTGTCGATCTTGGAGCCGGCCCAGGGCTGCACCAGCTCGTCCACACAGCGGCGGAACGCGCGCGCGTTGCCCAATAGCGTGGTGATGTCGCGAAACAAGATTCCGGGCTTGGGATAGTCCGGGATGGTGCGGATCGAGGATCGGAGATCGTTCTCGATAACTGAGGATATCATGGAAAGCTTTCCGATGAACTTGGCGCGTGATAAATCCTGCCGAAACGCGGCGCGAGATGCAACCCGGCAGCTCCGCGTTATCTTTTACTTTGCTTGAGGTAGCTCTCGTCGACGAAGCGCGCGGGCTCGAATTTCACGTCGCGGCCGATGGCGCCATCAGCCTGCATGATGTCGAACACACGGCGCAGACTCGCGGGCGCAACTGTAAGATCGCGGGACATGATGTCCATGCGCGCGGTGTCCTCAATCGCGCGGCGTGCGAACGGCACCGTAGTGCGCAACTCCGTGGCGCCGACCTCGGCGGCCTCATCGGGGTGAGCAAACATGTACTCGGTGCCCTTGCGCAACGCGCGCAAAAAGCCAATCAGCGCCGGGCGGTTTGCCTTGGCCCAGTCCTCGTCCACCATCACCGAAGTGAACTGATAGTCGGGGACGAGCTTTGCGATCGGACCGAGATTTGAAAAACCTGCCGCCTCCGCCTCATAGCTCAGCGGATAGGGCTGCAAACCGGCATCAATCTTCTTCTCTTTAAGCAGCCGCTGGCGCGTGGGCGAGCCGCCGACCGCCTCGACCTTCACGTCGCTAAGTTTGAAGCCGCCAGCCTTCGCAATATCTGCGATGAAAAACGTGGTGCCTTCATGCAGTGAGACGACGCCGATGGTCTTGCCCTTGAGATCGGCCAATTTCTTGATTTCAGGTTGGACGATGATGAAGTGCGGCGGCCGCTTGGCGCTGCCCGCGACGATGCGCACCTTGCCGCCCTTGTAGGCGTCCGCGATCACGCTCTCGATCGAGGCGACCGCGATCTGCTGCTCGTTTTTGCGCAGATCGACAAAGATCGGGTCGGATGAGTCATAGACTTTCATCCGCACATCGAGGCCTTCGGTTTTGAAGAAACCCTGCTTCTCCGCCATCCAGGCCGGCAGATAGAAAACCGTGCGCGATACCACCGCCATGTTGATCACGGTCTCGGCCCGCGATGGCGAAGGCGTCACGGCGAAAACGAGCGCGGCCGCACAGATCAGATTGCGAGCAAGCGTTGACATCGGTTTCTCCATTGATGAGCAGACACATCATGCCGATTTTCGTTCATAACGTTAAGCCCGCAGAACAAAAGCGTGGCAGACGTCCTATTGCCGCAACACCCTGCCCGCCACCGCATCGAGCTTTTTGATCAGCTCTGGATCGCGCGCCTCGGGCGCGGTGATCAGCGCGTTGTCGAGCGCGCGGTCGGAACCAATGGGACATGCCTCGTGCTCGCGCGGGAAATCGCGCGCCAGCCGCGCCACCAGGTTTTTGGCTTTTTCGGAATTGCCGACGAGCACCCGGATCACGTCCTGCACCGTCACAGCATCATGATCGGGATGCCAGCAATCGAAATCCGTGACCATGGCAACGGTGGCGTAGCAGAGCTCGGCCTCGCGCGCGAGCTTGGCCTCGGGCATGTTGGTCATGCCGATCACTGCGTAGCCGAGCTGCTTGTAGGTGAGGCTTTCGGCGAGCGTGGAGAACTGCGGACCTTCGATGCACACGTAGGTGCCGCCGCGCACTGCGTGAATGCCTTCGGCTTCGGCGGCCGCGGCGGCGGCAAGGCGAAGCCGCGGCGACACCGGATGCGCCATCGACACATGCGCGACGAGGCCGGTGCCGAAGAACGAACTCGTGCGCGCGTAGGTGCGATCGACGAACTGATCGACCAACACGAAGGTGCCGGGCGCGAGTTCCTCCTTGAACGAACCGCAAGCGGAGAGCGAAATGAGATCGGTCACGCCGGCGCGTTTGAGCACATCAATATTGGCGCGATAGTTGATGTCGGTGGGCGAGAGACGGTGGCCTTTGTCGTGGCGCGACAGAAACACCACCGGCAGGCCTGAAATATCGCCGATGCGCAGCGGCGCGGACGGTTCGCCCCAGGGGCTTTTGATGCGCTCCTCGCGCACGTTCACGAGCCCGGGCAGATCGTAGATGCCGGAGCCGCCAATGATACCGAGCACGGATTTGGTCATTGTCTGGTTCTCCCTCGCCCGTTCGCGGGGGAGGCGGATTTAGAGTCAGGTGTGGCCTTTGACCGCCGACCACACCTTCTTTTTCGTGAAATAGAGCAGACCTGCGAAAACGATCAGGAACACCATGACCTGGAAGCCGATGCGCTTGCGCTCTTCAAGGTGGGGTTCCGCCGCCCACATCAGGAAGGCCGAAACGTCCTTGGCATATTGCTCCACGGTTTGCGGCGTGCCGTCGTCGTAAGTGACCAAGCCAGTGTAGATCTGCACCGGCTTTGGCATGGAGTTGCCGCCGCCAGGGAAATACTTGTTGAATTGCAACCCGGCCGGGATGTTCACTTTGGGTGGCGGCTTGTCTTCGAAACCGCCGAGGTATGCCGCGATGTAATCGACGCCGTGCTCCTGGTATTGCGTGAAGGCATCAACGATGAACCAGGGGAAGCCGCGCTCGTAAGTGCGCGCCTTTGCGATCACCGAGAAATCCGGCGGCACGGCGTTGTAGCGCGCGCGCGCGGCATTGTCGTTGGGGAACGGCGCGGGGAAGCGATCGGCCGGCCGGCCATTGCGCTCGAACATCTCGCCCTGATCGTTGGGGCCGTCCTGAACCTTGTATTCGCTCGCGAGCGCCTTGATCTGCGCTTCCGAATAGCCGAGCGCGCCGGGCTCGCCGAGATTGCGGAACGAAAGCAGTGACAGTCCGTGACAATTCGCGCAAACTTCCCGGTACACCTTAAATCCGCGCTGAAGCTGCGCCTGATCGTAGTGGCCGAAGGGACCGGCGAACGACCATTTCAACTTCGGCGGCGGCGGCGGCTCATAGGGATGGTTCTGTTCGGTTTGATCCTCCGCGGCAGCCGGATGTGGCGCCATCAGCCCAAGAAGCGAGGCGGCAAGGATAGCGGCGAGGATGTGTCGCAACATGAGTTTCTCTCTGCCTGCCTTACGTCACCGAGGCGGCCGGCGCCGGAGACAAGATCGACTCTGAAATGGAATTGGGCAGCGGCTTGGTTTTCTCGAACAGGCCGAGCAGCGGCAGGATGACGAGGAAATGCAGGAAGTAATAGGCCGTGAAGATGCGTGAGACGATGACGTAGCCGCCTTCGGCGGGCTTGGAGCCGAGCCAGCCCAGCCCCACGCAGACGATCACGAAGATCCAGAAGAATTGCCGGTAGAGCGGGCGATAGTTCGCCGAGCGCACTTTGGAAGTATCGAGCCACGGCAGGAACGCCAGAATGACGATCGAAGCGCCCAGCGCGCCTACGCCCATGAGCTTGTTCGGGATCGCGCGCAGGATGGCGTAGAACGGCAGGTAGTACCATTCGGGCACGATGTGGGTCGGCGTCACCGCCGGATTGGCCGGGATGTAATTGTCGGCATGGCCAAGGAAGTTCGGCACATAAAATACGAACCAGGCGAACAGGATGCAGAATACGACCATCAAGAAGGAATCCTTGATCGTCGCATAGGGCGTGAACGCGACCGTGTCCTGCTCCGATTTCACATCGATGCCGGTCGGGTTGTTCTGGCCAACGACGTGCAGCGCCCAGATGTGCAGCCCCACCACGCCGGCGATCACAAACGGCAGCAGGTAGTGGAGCGCATAGAAGCGGTTGAGCGTCGGGTTGCCGACCGAATAGCCGCCCCACAGCCAGGTCACGACGGCCTCGCCTATTCCGGGGATGGCGGAAAACAGGTTGGTGATGACGGTCGCCGCCCAGAAGCTCATCTGGCCCCACGGCAGCACGTAGCCCATGAAGCCAGTCATGATCATCAGCAGCAGCAGGATGACGCCGAGAATCCACAAAACTTCGCGCGGGTCCTTGTAGGAGCCGTAGTACATACCGCGAAACATGTGGATGTAGGCGGCCAGGAAAAACATCGCGGCGCCGTTGGCGTGCATGTAGCGCAGCAGCCAACCGTAATTAACGTCGCGCATGATGTGCTCGACGGAGTTGAAGGCAAAATCGACATGCGGGGTATAGTGCATCGCCAGCACGATGCCGGTGATGAATTGCGCGATCAGGAAGAAGGTGAGGATGCCGCCGAACGTCCACCAGTAATTGAGATTGCGCGGCGTCGGATAGGCCACGAACGACGAATAGAGCAACCCGACGATCGGCAACCGGCGCTCAAACCATTTCATGAATGGACTTGTCGGCTGATAAGTGGCGTGTCCGCTCATCGTGGGGCCTTAAGCTTTCGGGGGCTGGGTTTCGCCGATCAGGATTTTGCTGTCGGACAGAAACGTATAGGGCGGAAGTGGAAGATTTGCCGGCGCGGGACCCTGCCGAATGCGGCCCGAGGAATCGTATTGCGAGCCGTGGCATGGACAGAACCAGCCGTCGTAGTTGCCTTGATGCGCAAGCGGGATGCAGCCGAGATGGGTGCAGATGCCGATCAATATCAGCCACTCATCGTGGTCCTTCTTGACGCGATCCTGGTCGGCCTGCGGGTCCGGCAGTTTTTTCACATCGACCGCGCGCGCTTCGTCGATTTCTTTCTTGGTGCGATGGCTGATGAAAATCGGCTTGCCGCGCCAGAACACTTTGACGACCTGGCCGACAGCAATGGGGCTAAGGTCGACCTCGACCGGGGCGCCGGCGGCGATGGTCGAGGCGTCCGGATTCATTTGCGACACCAGCGGCAACAGCGTCGCCGCTGCGCCAACAGCGCCTACAGCGCCGGTTGCAATGAAAAGAAAATCGCGGCGAGTTGGCTCGGCCGAAACTGTGGTCACGATCGCAGTTCCTTTTTTTCAGTCCACCCGCGCTGAGAACCGCGGATACGCGCGTTCGCGTACACTTGGTCCACGTAAACTTATGGCCCACGTAAACCTAGACTACTTAACTCTTGCCTCGCGGCGGCGGATGGACCGGCCGCCCGCAACCCGGGGAAGGCCTTGCAGCGGCACGATCCAGCGGAGGTTCTATTGGCACCCTTGCCGATTGAGTGCAAGCCCGCTATCGCGCTACCCCCTGAAAGTCGCATAAATCCTTTGCCTATCGTGGATTTCGGTGATTGACAGGGATCAATTCAAGGTCGCAAAAACGGCTATGCGGATTGCCCTCTACGAGCCCGATATTCCGCAAAACACGGGAACGATTCTCCGCCTGTGCGCTTGCTTCGGAATCGAGGCGCACATTATCGAGCCTGCGGGCTTTGTAAGCTCCGATCGCGCGTTCCGGCGTGCGGGCATGGATTATCTCGACCAGGTCAAGCTGGTGCGGCATGCCGCATGGCCGGCATTCGAGGCATGGCGGCGCGCCGAGCAGTTGCGGCTGGTGCTGTTCACCACCAAGGCAGCAACACCCTATCTCGATCATCGCTTTCGGCCCGACGAGATACTCGTCTTCGGCCGTGAATCCGCAGGCGTGCCCGAGCCTGTGCATGACGCCGCCGAAGCGCGGCTGCTCATTCCGATGAGCCAAGGCTTGCGCGCGCTCAATGTGGCGATGACGGTGGCGATGGCCGCGGGCGAAGCCATGCGGCAGTTGGGTGGCGCCACCGCCGGCAGGGATTGAAACTATTTGTATATTACCATAATATACATAAATGATAAACTTCGCGCGCATTGTCGGGTTCGACTGGGATCATGGCAACGTTCGCAAGAGCATCGACAAGCATTCAGTCTCGCAGAGCGAAGCTGAACAGGTTTTTATCGACACGCAGTTGGTGATCGACGAGGACATCAAGCACAGTGAATCGGAGGTTCGCTACCAAGCGCTGGGAAAGACAATCGATGGGCGCCGCCTGCACATCACATTTACCTTGCGACGCAATGAATCGCTTATCCGTGTAATTTCGGCGCGCGACATGAATCGAAAGGAGCGAGCACGCTATGAAGAATAAGCTTAAACCGATCCCGCGCTTCGCGAACGAAGCCGAGGAACGCAAATTCTGGGAAACGCACGATTCAACCGATTATGTCGATTGGAGCAAGGCGCAGCGCATGCGCTTTCCCAATCTCAAGCTGTCGACGACGGCTATTTCCCTGCGGCTACCGCAAGGGTTGCTCGATCGCATCAAGGTTGCCGCCAACAAGCGCGACGTGCCTTATCAATCACTCATTAAGGTGTGGCTGTCGGAGAAGGTAGACGCCGACTGACAAGAATCGATGCCGTCAGTTCGGTTTGCGCATCAGGAATTTGTTGCTGAACGACGTGAACTCGACCTTCTGCAGGTAGGCGAAGTTGATGACATTCGCCTGCACCGCTTCCCAATCGAAGTCGTCGCCGATCACACAGCCGCCGGGGCGCAGGATTTCCCAATAGAGATCGAGGTCGGCGCGAAATCCGCGCGCAGTGTGATCGCCGTCGAGGTAGATCAGATCCGGCGCGAAGGCGCATTCGCGCAACACTTCGGCGGCCGCGATGCTGGTGGTCGAGAACGGCAGGATGAGGTCTTGCACGCCATGCTGAACGACGTTGCGCATGAAGTCGTCGTAGAACGTGGCGCGGCCATTGACGAGCTTGAGGCTGGCGCGCCCCGGGGGATACATGAAGTGCTCGGAACTGCCGAGCCAGGTATCCACGCAGATGATGCAGCTGTCGTTCAACCCGGCGGCGCGCAACAGCCGCGCCATGTGGATCGCGCTGCCGCCAAGCCAAGTGCCTATTTCCACGATCAGCCCTGGCTTGAGCAGATCGATGTACTGCTTGAAGTAAGGATGCGTCGATCCCCAGCCTTCCGGCAGCGCCTCGCTTGCCGCTTTGGATGTCTTGTAAGACGCGAATGGATCGACCCCATCGTAGATGCGGTCGATAAAAGACTGCCGAATTGACATGCTCGCCCCGATACTCACCACCGAGAGGGCGTGATACCACATTCCGGCAGGTGGCGGTCACGGCACCGTCGCAACTTAAGGATGGCAACCCGCGCCATGCTTGAAACTTCAAATGCAGCCTCGCTGGACGCCCGCAAGGCGCGCGCGCGCACTTGGTTCGAGGTGCTGCGCGACGAGATTTGCGCAGCGCTTGAAGCGATCGAGGATGCCCTGCCCTCGCACGCGCCGCTCGCGGACCGCGCGGCCGGCCGCTTTGTACGCACGGCATGGACGCGTACCGATCATTCGGGAGCGCGACCGATCTCGGGTAAACCCGAGATCGGCATTTCAAGTGCCGGGTCGGCTAATGCCGACCCGGGCGGCGGTGTGATGGCGATGATGCAGGGCCGCGTTTTCGAAAAGGTCGGCGTGCATTGCTCGACCGTGCACGGGGAGTTCGCGCCGGAATTCCGCAAGGATATTCCCGGCGCGGAGAGCGATCCGCACTTCTGGGCCTCCGGCATTTCGCTGATCGCGCATCCGCACAATCCGCATGTGCCGGCGGTGCACATGAACACGCGCTTCGTCGTCACGACCAAAGCATGGTTCGGCGGCGGTGCGGATTTGACGCCCGTGCTGGAGCGGCGACGGAACCAGAACGATCCGGACACGCTGGCTTTTCACGCCGCCATGAAAACGGCCTGCGAGGCGCACGCGAAAGTCGCCTCGTATGAGAAATACAAAAAATGGTGCGATGAGTATTTTTTTCTCAAACATCGGGCGGAGCCGCGCGGGATCGGCGGAATTTTCTACGACTACCAGGATTCCGGTGGCTGGAATGCTGACTTTGCGTTTACGCAGGATGTCGGGCGCGCGCTGCTAAAAATCTATCCGCAAATCGTGCGTAAGAATTTCGCAACGCCTTGGAGCGAGGCCGAGCGCGAGGAACAGCTGGTGCGGCGCGGGCGCTATGTGGAGTTCAATCTGCTGTACGACCGCGGCACGATCTTTGGCTTGCGCACGGGCGGCAATGTGGAGTCGATCCTGTCTTCGCTGCCGCCGGCGGTGAAGTGGCCTTAAGCGAAGATCATCGCCGGAACGCACCGATAATCATCACTAGCCCGCCGATCGCGACCACTGCATCGAGGATCGCGGTATGCACGTGCAGCGGCAGACGCGCGACAAATGCCTTAGCGAGAAACGCGCCGGGAAAAGCCACAAAACCAATCAACAGTGCGAGTGCGATGATCTGGGCGGTGATGACACCGGCCGCACCGAACACCGCCATGCGCACAAATCCGATTGCGACGGAAATCACGGCGTCGGTCGCGATCACGGCAGAGCCTTCGAGGCCCGCCGCCATCAGCAAGGATAAAAGAATAACGCCCGCCCCAACGGTGCCGCCCACCGCCACGCCATAACCGGCGGAACCTGCGACCAGCCCGCGATCGCCAATGGTGACGGAATGGCGCTTGAGCATGTAGCGCAGCGGCACAGTGAGCATCAGCATGGAGCCGATTACGAGCATCGCGCCCTTGCCTGTGAGCAATGTGTAGCCATAGGCACTGACCATGCAGGGCAGCACGGCGCCGGCCAGCACAAGAAGCGCGCGCCGCCAGTCGATGGAACGCATGAAAGCGGTTGCGCGGCTCGTGTTGGTGAAAAGGCCCGCGAGCGCGATGATCGGCACTGCAGGCTCCGGGCCTACGATCGGCACCAGGACGAGCGGCATGAGTGCGCCGGTGCCGTAGCCCGCCACTCCGCCGAGCACGGAGGCAAACAGCGCCACGGCCGCGACCAGCGCGAGTTGATAGATCGAAATATCTGCAAGGGCGTCGAGCACGGCGGCGCACCCTAGTGCGTTATCAACGCCGATGGAATCAGCGGCGAAGGATTATTTCGTTGCAGCCATAAGATCGGCCGGTGAAATCAGCACGCCAAAGTACTCACACCAGATCACCACGCTTGGATAATCCTTCAGGTTGACGCCGGCGGGGATGACGTAACGCTGGCTGCCCGTGAACGCGCGCAGGCCGCCAAGATCGATAAACATCGCATCCTTCACCGCGCTGGCGTTGCGGATGCTCGCCGCCGGGACGAGGTAGACATGGTAGGCGGGCCCCGGCCCTACTTCGAAATTCGGCCGTGCGCTCATAGACGCTGACCTTGCCACGGCCCCAATGCACTGGGTCGGACGGATTGGCATGGATGAACGTGCCGGTCGCGATGAGGGCTGAGCGGTCAGCCGCGGTGAGTTGGTCTGCGGCCGGTGGCGGCGGAAACACGAACGGGAAAAAGAAAAATCCGAGTGCGACACCAAAGCCGGTGCCGAGGATTCCACCGAAGAGAAAGATCGCAATCGAGCGCCAGTAGCGTTGCATCGAGTCCCTCTATTTCACAGCCGCATCCGCGATGGCCGTAATGGAGCTGGCATCATGCGGGAAATCCGCGGCGATCCAGGCGGTTTCGGCGGCGTCCAAGGCCGCACCGAGGCCGGGCCCCTTCGCAATGCCACGCTTCATAAAGTCGGCAGCTCTGAGCGGGAAAACCGGCACCACCCAGCGCGCGGGCAATGTGGCGAGCGCGCGCCAGGCGTCGTCGACGGCATTGGCGGGGGAACGGCTCCAGGCGACAAGTGCGCGGTCGGTGAAACGCTCGGCCCCAAGCCGATAGAGCATCGCGCGCGCCTCATGGTCACCCGTGGGCGACACGCGCCACCAGCGATCGGCAATCGAGGTGAGCCGCGCGTGTTCGGCGTTGGTCAGCCGCAGGCGCTGCATCAGCCGATCGGCATCCTCAACCGTGACGACGCCGAGCGCACCAAGCCGCCTCACTGGATCGGCCGGAACGCCAGCCGCGGGCTCGATCTTGGTGAGGTTGGCGAAGCTTGCCAGATGCGGCACACCGCCGAGCACGCTCACCAGGATTCCGGCTTCGGTCATGGTGGCGAGGGTCGCCACCGCGTGCGGCGCGACCAAAAGCTTGAGCAGCTCCATGCGCACGCGCTCACGCGACAATTGATCGAGACCTGCGCGCGCGACGATGCAGGCATGGAAGCCTTGCGCGTCGAGCGCGCCATGGCCGTAAGCCGCATGAAAGCGAAAGAAGCGCAGGATGCGCAGATAATCTTCCGCAATGCGCTTTGCGGGATCGCCGATGAAGCGCACGCGGCGCGCGGCAAGATCCTTGATGCCGTCGACATAATCGTGCACGCGGCCATCGGCCGAGAGCGAGAGCGCGTTCATTGTGAAGTCGCGCCGCTCGGCGTCCGCTTTCCAGTCGCGGCCGAAACTGACATTGGCGTGGCGGCCGAAGGTCTCGATGTCCTCACGCAGCGTGGTCACTTCGAATGGCTGGCCGGAAATCACGACCGTGATGGTGCCATGCTCGATGCCGGTGGGAATGGGCTTGAAGCCGGCAGCGGCCGTGCGGCGGGTGACTTCGGCCGGAATAGCCGTGGTGGCGACATCGATGTCACCGATCGGCTCGCCAAGCAGCGCATTGCGTACCGCGCCGCCGATGATGCGCGCTTCTTCGCCGTTACGATCGAGCACGTGGAGCAGCCGCGTGAGCGGCCCTTCGCTCAACCAGGCGGCATCGGCGAGATTGGGCAACGTCGTCATCGCGTTTGCCCCGGCACGAACTTGCCGTTCTCCATGTGCGCCGGCTCGTAGGTCGAGCCCGGCGGCGCTCCGGAGAAATGCGCGAGCACGAGGAAACTCCCGAGAATCAATACGAGAGCGACAATGGTGAGCAAGGCGAGTGTCTTCGGCGGCCAGGAGATGCGGTCAAACACCTGCGCGCGCGTCGCCACAAGAAAGATCGCATAGACGACAAACGGCGCCAGGAACAACACGAACTCTGTGAGGACAGGCCGGATCATCCGCCGTAAATCCGTTCAAACATGTTGCGCACGATACCCGCCGTGACGCCCCAGATGTAACGCTCTTTATAGGGCATGGCGTAATATTGCCGTTGGATGCCTTTCCAATCGCGCGTCAGGAACTGATGGTTCGCCGTCGTCATCAAAAAATCCAGCGGCACTTCAAATGCCTCCGACACTTCGCCGGAATTGAGCGTGAGCGAATAGTTCGGAGTCACGCGCGCCACCACCGGCAGGATACGAAAGCCGGAGAATGTGAGATAAAGATCGAGATAGCCGATCGGATCAATGAGATGCGGGTCGAGGCCGATCTCTTCCTTGGTTTCGCGCAAGACTGCCGCAAGCGGATTTACATCCGCGCCGTCGATCTTCCCGCCTGGGAATGCGATCTGGCCGGGATGGCTCGGCAGATCGGCCGTACGCTGGGTGAGCAGCACCGTGGGTTCGCTGTGCTCGACTACGGGAATGAGCACCACTGCCGGTTTGGTCGCGGAGACACCCACGCGCTCCCACATCGCAGGATCGAGATCGAGGTCGCCACGTTTGGCTTCGGCCGTCAGGTCGGTGAGCGCAGCCGGCACATCGAGGGTGAGCCGTGTGCGCGCGCGCGCGAAAAAATCACCCACGGGCGGCATGCCGGTGTCCATCACGCAAACTCCCGCAATATGTCCGCCGGCGCCATCACGAAGAACTCTCCATCCGAGGCGACACCGAACATGCGATTGCCGGCGATCTCGCGTTCCTCGCCGAGCGCCACAAGATCGTAAAACAGCGTTCGCGTCACCTTTGCCCACAAATCTCGCCGCACGTGGAGATATGGCTTTAATCCGCCGGTCGCGGCCTCCGGCTCGAAGCGCAGCAGGTGATCGGGCCCGCATGCGACCCAGTCATCCACGTTCGTGCGGAAATGCAGAATGCGGCCGCGCGCCCCCTCCTCCGCTTTGAGCTCGACCGCAAGGAACGGCGCGTCATCGACCGTGATCCCGCATTTCTCGACCGGGGTGACCAGGAAATACTTATCGCCTTCGCGCTTGAGCACCGAGGCAAACAGCTTGACCAAGGCCGGCCGGCCAATCGGGGTCTTCAGATAATACCAAGTTCCGTCGGTCGCGATTCGCATATCGAGGTCGCCGCAAAACGGTGGATTCCACAGGTGCACCGGCGGGGGGCCCTTTTTGGCCTCCTGCCGCGCGACTCCTGCAATTGCGTCGAGTCCGCTTTGCCTTTCGTTTGCCATGGTTGCACCTACCCTATGGCCCAGGGTGAGCCCAGCGGCTACCGCATGCACGTTCACGTGGATGCTATCGCCACACGCCCCATAAATAGCGTAAGCTGTGGAAAAATGACGAGAAAACGAGCCGCAGCCAGGAATACGCGTAGTCGGCGCGATTATGTTGGGCGCGACTATAGTTGGCGGCACGATCCAGCCGGCTCAATCGGCGGCGACAGATGCGATCTACAGCAAAGGAGTGCAGGATGGCTGCTGTGACAGGCGAAGGCGTCGAAAAGCTCGAAGACATGATCGTGCGGGCGGCCGAAACGACGGCCACGCATATCGCCGCTGCCAAGGCCGCCATTGGCGCCGTCATTTTCGGTCAGGAACGGGTGGTCGAGGAAGCGCTCATCACGGTGCTTTCAGGCGGCCATGGCATGCTGGTCGGCGTACCCGGCCTCGCCAAGACCAAGCTGGTCGAGACCATGGGCATCGTGCTCGGCCTCGACGCGCGGCGCATCCAGTTCACGCCCGACCTGATGCCGTCCGACATTCTGGGCAGCGAAGTGCTGGAGGAAGGCGCGGGCGGCAAGCGCAGCTTCCGGTTCATTCCCGGGCCGATTTTCGGCCAGCTGCTGATGGCAGACGAAATCAACCGCGCCAGCCCGCGCACGCAATCGGCGCTGCTGCAGGCCATGCAAGAGCAACATGTCACGGTCGCCGGCGCGCGCCACGACGTGCCAAAGCCGTTCCACGTGCTCGCAACGCAAAACCCGATTGAACAGGAAGGCACCTACCCGCTGCCGGAAGCGCAGCTCGACCGCTTCCTGATGCAGATCGACGTGCTCTATCCCGACCGCGATGCCGAGCGGCGTATTGTGTTCGAAACCACCGGCGTCGAAGAAGTGAAGCCGAAGCAGGCCATGAGTTCGGATGAGTTGATCGCTGCGCAGCGCCTGGTACGGCGTCTTCCGGTCGGCGAATCCGTGATCGATGCGATCCTCTCGCTGGTGCGCTCGGCGCGCCCCGGCCCCGATTCCGGTGACGTCGGCAAGCTGATTTCCTGGGGACCGAGCCCGCGCGCCAGCCAATCGCTCATGCTGCTCTCGCGCGCGCGCGCTTTGCTTGACGGACGGCTCGCGCCTTCGATCGATGACGTGCTTGCGCTCGCCGAACCGGTGCTCAAGCACCGTATGGCGCTGACCTTCGCCGCGCGCGCCGACGGCGAGACCATCGAAGGCGTAATCGGCAAGCTCAAGACGCGCATCGGATGATTTGATGGCCGCCGCGCGACCAGGAACCCGCGACGAAGGCAAGGCGTTCCAGCGCGCAGGCGGCAAGGCGCGCGCTGCGGCCGCCAATATGCCACGGCTGATCCTGGAAGCGCGGCGCATCGCCGCCACCGTGATCCATGGCTTGCATGGACGCAGGCGCGCCGGATCGGGCGAGAATTTCTGGCAGTTCCGCCGCTTCGTCTCGGGCGAGGAAGCACGCCGCATCGATTGGCGGCGTTCGGCGCGCGACGAACATCTCTATGTGCGCGAGCGGGAATGGGAAGCTGCGCACACGGTCTGGCTCTGGCCCGACCGTTCGCCCTCCATGGCGTTTGCATCCGCACTCGTGCGCGAGAGCAAACTCGAACGCGCCATCGTGGTCACGTTCGCACTGGCGCAAGTGCTGGTCGAAGCGGGCGAGCGCGTCGGTATTCCGGGCGTCATGCGCCCGACCGGCAGCCGCGCGGTCATCGACCGCATGGCGGAGGCGGTCGTGCACGATCCGAGCGAACGCACCAGCCTGCCGCTGGGATTCGCGCCGGCCCCGCTCGCGGAGGTCGTCGTGCTGTCGGATCTTTGGAGCCCGATCGAGGAAATCCGTGCGACGCTGGCGCAATTGTCGGCCAGCGGCGCGCAGGGACATCTGGTGCAGATCGTCGATCCGGTCGAGGAAACGTTTCCATTTACCGGCCGCGTCGAATTCTGGGAGCCGGAGGGGAACGCCGAGATCACCGCCGGACGGGCGGAGAACTGGCGCGCCGATTACGAAGCACGTGTGGCGCGGCATCGCGCCGAGATTCGTGCCGAAGTGGACCGGCTCGGCTGGAGCTTCACCATTCATCGCACCGATCGTGCGGCCAATGACCTGCTGCTCGCGCTGCATTCGCGCATCGGCGAAGGCAATTTCGCGGCCGTCATGAGCCGCGGCCCGCAAGGCGCACAGTTCGGGAGGCGGGCATGATGGGTCTGCCAATCGGCTTCGTGCAACCGCTCGTGTTGCTTGGCCTGTTGAGCCTGCCCGTCTTGTGGTGGCTGCTGCGCCTGATCCCGCCACGCCCGCGCCGGATTGAGTTTCCGCCGACGCGGCTGTTGTTCGACATCACGCCGAAGGAAGAGAAGCCTGCGCGCACGCCGTGGTGGCTCACGGCGTTGCGGCTGACGCTTGCGGCGCTGGTTATTTTTGCCGCAGCGGGGCCGCTGTGGAATCCGCCGGTGACGACGGCGAGCGGCGCGTCCGCCGTTGCGCTCCTGATCGACGACGGCTGGGCTTCGGCGGCGAGTTGGGATTCCCGCATGCGCACGGCTGACGATATTGTCGCGCGGGCGGAGACCGACAATCGCGGCGTCGTGCTGGTACCGCTTTCAGAGCCGGCGCGCGATCTCTCGGTCGCGACGGCAGCGGCTGCGCGCGTGCGCTTGAAACAACTCAAGCCGAAGCCGCATGCGATCGATCGGGTCGAAATGCTGCCAGCCATCGGGCGGCTGGTCGCGGCGACGCCCGCGATCGATTTCATGTGGCTCTCCGACGGCGTCGATCTCGGACGCGGCGCGGAGTTCATGACGGCGCTTTCGCGCGCGATCGATGGCCGCACGATCACCGTGATCGCAGGCGGGCTGCCAAACGCGCATGCACTGGTGGCCGCCGACAACGCCGCGGGCGCGCTCACCGTCAAGGTTTTGCGCGCGCAGGTCGGAAATTCCGAGGAAGGCCTGATCAACGCGCTCGATCTCAAGGGCCTGCCACTGGGCACGACCCGCTTTTCATTCTCTGGGGATGCGCGAGAGACCGATGCAGAAATCAATCTGCCGGTCGAAATCCGCAACGATATCGCGCGGCTAGAGATCATTTCCGAGCGTTCTTCCGGTGCGGTGCAACTGCTCGATAAGCGCTGGCGCAGGCGCACGGTTGGCGTGATCTCCGGCGCCACCGCCGAAACTGCTCAGCCGCTGCTGGCGTCCACCTTCTATCTCGGGCGCGCGCTCAATCCGTTTGCCGACGTGCGCCTGGCCGAGGCTGCTTCCCCTTCGGAAGCCGTGCGAAAATTCCTCGACCAGAACCTGCCCATGCTGATCCTGGCCGACGTCGGCACCGTGACCGGCGAAGCGCGCGACAAGCTCGCAAGCTGGATCGAAGGCGGCGGCGTGCTGGTGCGCTTTGCGGGACCTCGCTTGGCTGCGGCCGACGACGATCTTGTGCCGGTCAAGCTGCGCCGGGGCGGACGGACGCTTGGCGGCAGCCTGAGCTGGGAGCAGCCGCAGCAACTTGCTGCATTCTCGCGCGAGAGCCCGTTCAACGGCATGCCGGTGCCCGATGACGTCAAGGTCACGCGGCAGGTGCTCGCCGAACCGGAAGCCGGACTTAACGATCGCACCTGGGTGACGCTCGGCGACGGCACACCGCTGGTGACCGCGGTGCGCCGCGGCAAGGGCATCATTGTGTTGTTTCATGTCACCGCGGATACGCGCTGGTCCGACCTGCCGCTTTCCGGCACATTTGTCGAAATGCTGAAGCGAATCGTCGCCATGGCCGGCTCGACCACGACCACCGATGCGGGCGCCGCAAAAAGCACGGTGCGCGAAACGGTGGCGCCCAGCCGGTTGCTTGACGGTTTCGGTGCGTTCGGGCCGCCGCCGGCCACCGCACGGCCGGTACCGGCCGATTACACCGGGCGCGCGACCGGCGATCATCCACCCGGATTCTACGGCCCGCCTGAAGGTTTGCTCGCGGTCAATACGCTCGCGCCCGCCGACCGGCTTGCACCGCTTGACTTTTCACCGCTCAACGCGCGTGTGGAAGCCTTCCGAGTCGGCGAGCCGCAGGATTTGCGCGGCCCGATCCTGCTCACAGCCTTTGTGTTGCTCATGCTCGACGCACTGGTGGTTTTCTGGCTCTCCGGCGGAATTGGCCGGCTGATGCGCTGGCGCAGGCCGGCCGCCGCAACGTTGCTGCTGGTCGGCGCATTCGCCGCGCTGTCATACGGACCGCGAGCCATCGCACAGCAGCAAAATCCGCCGGTGCGAATGCAAATCGTGCCCAAGATGGACCCGAACCAACAGCGTTTGCGGCAATCTGCGGCGGATCAGAATCCCGACTTCGCCATGAAGGCAACGCTGGAAACGCGCCTCGCCTTTGTGCTGACCGGAGATTCGGAAGTCGATGCCATCAGCAGGTCTGGCCTGCAGGGGCTCACGATATTCCTCGCGGCACGCACCGCGCTTGAGGCCGGCGAGCCCATGGGCGTCGACATTTCCCGCGACGAGCTCACGTTCTTTCCGCTGATCTACTGGCCGATCGTGCCGGGTGCGGCCAAGCCCTCGCCCGCGGCGCTGGCGCGCATCGACGCCTACATGAAGAACGGCGGGACGGTGCTGTTCGACACGCGCGATGCCATCATGGCGCCGCCCGGCCCCGGCGGTGAGAACCGCTCGCCGGGAATGATCGCGCTGCGCTCGGTGCTGGCCTCGCTCGACATTCCGGAACTCGAACCGGTGCCGCGCGACCACGTGCTGACCAAGACGTTCTTCCTGTTACGCGACTTTCCGGGCCGCTTCAGCACCGGGCAGCTCTGGGTCGAAGCGACGCCGACCGAAAATGGAAACGAAGAGGAGAAGCGCCCAGCGCGTGCCGGCGATGGCGTCTCCTCGGTGCTGATCACTTCCAACGATTTTGCCGGCGCATGGGCGACGCGTCCGGACGGTCAGGCCTTGCTGCCGCTGGTGCCGGGCGACCCGCGCCAGCGCGAGTTCGCCTTCCGCGCCGGCGTCAATATCGTGATGTACACGCTGACCGGTAACTACAAGGCCGATCAGGTGCACGTGCCGGCGCTGCTCGAGAGACTTGGACAGTAGAAGCGACTTGGGCAATAGAAGCGATTTGGGCAATAGGAGTACGCGATGAGTTTCGGCATCGCATTTGCGCCCCTGGTGCCGTCCTATGTGCTGTGGACGGCAGGCGCGGTCGCGCTGATTATCGCAACGATGCTGTTTTTTGTGCGCAGCCGCGGCGCGGCCGTGCGCGCGGTGGCGCTTGCGCTCGCTGTGCTGGCGCTGGCCAATCCGTCATTCACCAAGGAAGATCGCGAACCGCTCACCTCTGTGGTCGTGGTGGTGGTCGATAAGAGCCCGAGCCAGACTCTCGGCGAACGCGCTGCGCAGACCGAAGCCGCACGCGCGGCGCTCGCCGAACGGCTCGGCCGCATCGCGGGCTTGGAAGTGCGCTTCGTCGAGGCGGGCGAGGCGGATGGAGAAACAGATGGTACGCGGCTTTTCTCGGCGCTCGGGGCGGCGCTGGCCGACGTGCCGCCCGATCGCGTCGCCGGTGCGATATTCATCACCGACGGGCGCGTGCATGACGTGCCGGCGGAAGTCGCAACACTTGGTTTCAATGCGCCGGTCCATGCGCTGATCACCGGCCGCCGCGACGAGCGCGACCGGCGCGTCGCGCTGATGACGGCGCCGCGCTTCGGTCTCGTCGGGCAATCGCAAACCATCGTCTTTCGTGTTGAGGATCAGGGCGCGCGCGGAGGCACGGCGCGGATCTCAGTGCGGCGAGACGGCGAGACGGTGGAAAATCGCACAGTCGTGGTCGGCAATACCGTGAGCGTGCAAATTCCGATCCCGCATGCCGGGCCGAATATCGTCGAGGTCGAAGCCTCACCGCTTGAGGGCGAGCTCACCACGCTCAACAACCGCGTCGTCGTCTCGATCGACGGCGTGCGCGAGAAATTGCGCGTCCTGCTGGTGTCGGGCGAGCCGCATGCGGGCGAACGCACCTGGCGCAATCTGCTCAAGGCCGACGCCAGCGTCGATCTCGTGCACTTCACCATCTTGCGGCCGCCGGAAAAACAGGACGGCACGCCGATCAATGAACTCTCGCTCATCGCATTTCCGACGCGCGAGCTGTTTCAACAGAAAATCGGCGAATTCCAACTCATCATCTTCGACCGCTATGCGCGCCAAGGCGTGCTGCCAATGCTCTATTTCGATAATATCGCGCGCTACGTGCGCGAAGGCGGGGCGGTTCTGATCGCGGCGGGACCCGATTACGCGAGCCCGACCAGCCTGTGGCGCACACCGCTCGATGCGATCCTGCCGGCGGAACCGAGCGGGCGCACGACCGAGCAGCCGTTTTACGCCCAGCTCACGGACCTGGGCAAACGCCACCCGGTGACGCGCGGCCTCGAAGGCTCGGCAAGCGATCCGCCAAATTGGAGCCGCTGGTTCCGCCTGGTCGATACCAAGAACGCGACCGGCACAACGGTTTTGGATGGGCCCGATCATAAACCGCTGCTGGTGATTTCGCGCGAAGGCGAAGGGCGCGTGGCGCTACTGCTCTCCGATCACATCTGGCTGTGGGCGCGCGGCTACGAGGGTGGCGGGCCGCATCTCGATTTGTTGCGGCGTCTTTCGCATTGGCTGATGAAGCAGCCAGACCTCGAGGAAGAAGCGTTGCGCCTTGTGGTGCGCGGCCGCGACCTGCAGGTCGAGCGCCAGACCATGGCCGACAATGTCGGCGAGGTGACGTTGACCACGCCGTCGGGCGCCACTCGCACGATCACGCTGCAGTCGGGCGAGCCGGGAATGTGGCGCGGCGTGGTGCGGGCAAACGAACTTGGGCTCTGGCGCGCAACCGACGGCAAGCTTTCGGCGCTGATCAATGTCGGCCCGGCCAACCCGCGCGAGTTTACCGAAGTGACTTCGACGACCGAGGTGCTCTCCCCGCTTGCGAGCGCCACCGGCGGTGCGGCGCTAAGGCTGACCGAAGGAACCGAGCTTGCGATGCCGCGCGTCGTCGCCATGCGGTCGAGCGACACATACCGGGGCAACGACTGGATCGGATTGAAGCTGCGCGAAGCCAGCGTCGTGCGCGGCATCGGCGTGCTGCCGGTGTTTGCCGGATTGCTCGGGCTGCTGCTGCTGGTCGGTAGTCTCGCCGCGACTTGGGCTCGTGAGGGCCGCTAACGCGGCCTGTAATCGGGGCGGATGAGCCCTTCCACGCCCTCAAAGGCGCCGGCAACCAGTTCAGCCGCCATGAGCCGCTCCGGATCGATCGGACCCGGCATGGTGGCGCTACCTCTGGGGATACGCTTGAAGCCAGCCTTGGCGTAGTAGGGTTCATCGCCGACCAGAAAGATCAGACGATGGCCTTGCGCCTTGGCGTCCTGGACCGCCCGCTCGATCAGCGCCTGACCGATGCCGCGTTCGCGGAACGGCGGCTCGACCGTGAGCGGGCCCAACAGCAGCGCCGGCGTCTTGCCAACCAGCACAGACGAAAGCCGCACCGAGCCAACCAGCAGCGATCCGATGCGTGCAGTAAACGACAAATCGAACAGGTGCCCGACACCCTCGCGAATGCGGTAGGCGGTTTTCGCATAACGGCCGGGGCCGAACGTGCGTTCGTGCAGACGCTCAATCGCGAGTGCGTCGTCCGGCGTCTCCGGCAGAATGGTCAGTGAAATATCGGTCATCAGATTCCCCGCCTGCCGATTAGCATTTGGACCGGGCAAAATCCATCCGCCGCGCCGGTGCAATTTTCTTGGGGCGTTTCTTGGGGCGCTTCTTGTGGCGTTTCTTGGGACATTTCTTGGGGCCAGGATGTCGCAAGTCGCGTGGAATGATTACATTGCATTCCAGCAATGGAGAATGCGATGGGACTGCTGGTCGACGGCGTGTGGCAAGACGATAGCCAGGATAAAAACCGAATCCAGGGCGGCCGTTTCGTGCGTCCGCAGGCGCGCTACCGCAATTTCGTCACGCCCGACGGCAGCCCCGGCCCTTCCGGCGAAGGCGGGTTCGCGGCCGAAGCGGGCCGCTATCATCTCTATGTGTCGCCGGCCTGCCCATGGGCGCATCGCGCGATCATCTTTCGCCGGTTGAAGGAACTCGAGGGCGTCGTCTCGATGTCCACGGTGTCGTGGCTCATGGGTGAATTCGGCTGGACCTTCGATCGCAGTCTGGGATCGGGCGGCGATGAGATCAACGGCAAGAGCAAGATGTCCGAAATCTATCTGCTCGCCAATCCACACTACACCGGCCGCGTCAGCGTCCCGGTGCTGTGGGACAAGAAACGCCGCATCATCGTGAACAATGAATCTTCCGAAATTATCCGCATGTTCAATTCGGCCTTCGATGCCTTCACCAACGAGCGCACCGATTATTATCCGGCCGAGCTGCGCGGCGAGATCGACCGCATCAATGAGGTGGTCTACGCGACCGTCAACAATGGCGTGTACCGCACAGGCTTTGCGGTCACGCAAGACGCGTATGAAGAGTCATTCCGGGCTCTGTTCAAGACGCTCGATGATTTGGAGCAGAGCCTTTCGCGGCAACGCTACCTCGCCGGAAACCGGCTGACAGAAGCCGACTGGCGGCTGTTCACCACGCTGATCCGTTTCGACGCAGTCTATGTCGGCCACTTTAAGTGCAATCTTCGGCGGATCGCGGACTATCCAAACCTATCGAATTATCTGCGCGATCTCTATCAGGTGCCGGGCGTGACCGAGACTGTGAGCTTGGATCACATCAAACGGCATTATTACAGCAGCCAGCGAAAGGTGAATCCGACCGGCATCGTGCCGCTGGGTCCGGAGCTCGATTTTACCTCGCCGCACAATCGCGCGCGCTTTGCAAACTGATTTTCTGCACTTAGAGACTTTCACCATCGCTGCGCGGCGGTCGTGCCGGAAAAAACTTCTGCGATGCGCGCGCGCGTGCCGGCGGTAGCGTCGGGCGGTAGTGCGTCCGGCGAGAAATATCCGTGTTCGATGATTTCGTGGTTCGGCACGGGCGCGGAAAGTTGACGGTGACTGCGCACGATAAAAATCGCGATGTGATCGCGCTTTGAATATCTCGGATGGAAGTAGACGCCATGTAGCGTTGGTGGCGCGAGCAGCTCGATGTTGCCCTCTTCCATGAGTTCGCGCTTGAGCGCTTCAAGCAGCGTCTCGCCGGGTTCCACGCCGCCGCCAGGAAGGTGCCAGCCGTCCGCATAACTGTGCTTGACCAGAAAAACGCGGCCGTTGTCATCGATCACCACGGCACGCACGCCCATGGTGAGCCCGCGTGTAAAACGCCAATAGACGTGCATTAGACGCGGAAGCGCGGCGAGCAACATGGCGCGCGGACTTTTGCTTGGCATCGCGTCTCCCTCAGCGGCCTTCGGGGGCCGGCCTGCGGTATTTTGCCGTTGTCACGCGCAGCCTGCCTTTCGTCATCCGCACCCTCTTTCTAGATTAGAATTATTCCAATATACAGAAGCGCTATACCTTTCAGCCTATGGGGCCCATGTGAAACGATTCGCCGACCTTTCAGAGCAGGAAATCCTCGCGCTCGCCATCTCGAACGAAGATGAGGACAGCCGGATCTACCGCGGCTTCGCCGAGGGCTTGCGTGAGCCCTTCCCGGCCTCCGCCAAGGTGTTCGATGAAATGGCCGACGAGGAGGCGCGGCATCGCACGATGCTGTTCGAACTCTATCGCAGTAAATTCGGCGAATACCTTCCGCTCATCCGCCGCCAGGATGTCAAAGGCTTCATTATGAAGAAACCGCTGTGGCTGGTGCGCCCGCTGCCGCTGGACCAGGTCCGGAACTTTGCCGAGACCATGGAATACGAGGCCGGGCGATTTTACCGCAAGGCGGCGGAGACGACGCGCGATACTTCGGTGCGCCAGTTGCTAACGGAACTCGCGGAGATCGAGGCGCAGCACGAGAATCTTGCCCACAAGCTCGAAGAAAAAATTCTCACGCCGGGCGTGCGCGAGCATGAGGCCGAAACCGAGCGGCGCATGTTCGTGCTGCAATATGTACAGCCGGGCCTCGTCGGATTGATGGATGGCTCGGTCTCGACGCTGGCGCCGCTGTTTGCCGCAGCCTTCGCCACCCATCACACCTGGGAGACGTTCCTGGTCGGGCTCGCGGCATCGGTCGGCGCGGGAATCTCCATGGGATTTGCCGAAGCCTTGTCCGACGACGGTTCCCTCACCGGACGCGGAACACCGTGGCTGCGCGGCACGGTGTGCGGGTTGATGACGGCGGTCGGCGGGCTTGGCCATACGCTTCCCTATCTGATCCCGGATTTCTGGACCGCCACCGTGCTTGCCGTCGTCGTGGTGATGATCGAACTCGCCGCTATTTCATGGATCAGGTATCGCTATATGGATACGCCGTTCCTGGCCGCCGGGTTTCAAATCATGGTCGGCGGCGCGCTGGTCTTTTTGGCCGGAATTTTGATCGGCAGCTCGTGATGTTCGTGCTGGCGCATCTGTCCGATCCGCACCTTGCACCGTTGCCTCCGCCGAGTGCCGCCAACCTCATCGGCAAACGCGCGCTTGGGTATCTCAACTGGCGGCGCAAGCGCCAAGCTTTCCATCGCGCGGATGTGCTGGATGCGATCGTGCGCGATCTTAAGACCCAACGTTATGACCATCTCGCGGTCACAGGCGACCTCGTCAACATTGCGCTTGCGGCGGAGTTTAAATCCGCGCGCATCTGGCTCGAACAACTCGGTGCGTCCGATCACGTCACGCTTGTGCCCGGCAATCATGACCTCTATGTGCGTGAAACCGCAGAGCAGGCGCAGCGCGAATGGCGTGCGTATATGAGCGGCGACGAGCTTGAGGCGTTCCCGTTCGTGCGCCGGCGTGGAAATACTGCCCTCATCGGGCTGTCGAGCGCGTTGCCCACGGCGCCGTTCATGGCGACCGGCGCGCTTGGAGCGGGGCAATTGGCGCGTTTGGGGACTGCGCTTGCGGCGCTCGGCCGCGAGGGCCTGTTTCGCGTCGTGCTGATCCATCATCCCTTGCAGAGCAAGCCTTCGCGCTATTTCAAGCGATTGACCGACGCGGCTGAGTTGCGTGAGGTGTTGCGAAAAGCTGGCGCGGAATTGCTCCTCCACGGCCACGATCACACGCGCAGCCTGATCTGGCTTGAAGGTCCCAGCGCCCGTATTCCGGCGCTGGGCGTGCCTTCCGCCTCGGCCTCGCCGGCCGGATCGGACGAGCCCGCCGGCTATTCGCTCTTTGAGATCGATGGCACACCGGGCGCGTGGCGCTGCACGGCGATCGCGCGTGGATTTTCAGCCGGTGAAGCGATTACCGAACTGTCGCGGCAAACGCTCTAAGACGTGCGCCAGGCCACGATCCAGAGCGTTACGAACAGCGCCATGCATCCCACGATCAGGCCGAAGATGAACATGCGCACCAGGCGCCAGCGCCTGTGCGAGCGAAGATCCTTGAGGCCGCGCTGCGCCTTGCCGGAAAGCGGGATGGAATGATCCGCGAGCGCGCGCTCGCGTTCGATCAGGCGGCCCGCGACGTAGCGGGTGATCGCGTCGACGATCTCAGGGATATCCGTCGACTCGGCGAGCATCTTGCGGCCGTAGCGGCCGTCCATCACGAACCGATAGTGGCGCTTGTCGCGCCCCATCACGACATGGGCAATTGAGTCGATCCAAAGTCGCGGCGTGTCACCCTGACTTATGCCGCGGTCGAACAGCTCGACTTCGGCAGGGATTTCCTCGAACAGCGTATCGAGCGCTTCATTGAGCAGTTCGAGCCGCGCAAGTTCGGCGTCGTGCAGATCAACAACGACGCCGGATCGTTCGGCGCTATCGATCCGCGCCTGCCGCATGGCATCGCGCAACGCGCTGGAAAGCACAGGCGTGTACTCGGAGTCGTCGTCGTTACGATTACGTCCCCACATAATGCATCACGTTACCAGCCGTGCTAGCGGACGCAAGATTAATGTGCCTTTGCAATAACGTTAGCGATAATTTCGCCGGTTAAATGGAATGATGAATGGACCTATTTGGCTTGCGGTACGACGCCATAGGCGCGGGCCCAGCCCAAGCCGTCTTCGGTGCGTCCGCGGGGCCGATATTCGCAGGCGACGAAGCCCTTGTAACCAAGGCGGTCCACGGCGGCGAGCACAGCGGGATAGTTAATCTCGCCGTCATCGGGCTCCGCGCGCGCGGGCACCGAGGCAAGTTGCAGATGGCCGACGACGGGAAAATATTTCTCAAGCCGGGTGATGAGATCGCCGCCGACGATTTGTGCGTGGTAGAAATCGAATTGCATTTTCACATTCGGCTTGCCAACTTTTGCGATGACGTCGGCTGCGTGCTCGATGCGGTTGAGGAAATAATCCGGCCGGTCGCGCGGATTGATCGGTTCGATCAGTAGCGTGATGTTCTTCTCGCGCGCGAGATCGGCGGCTTGTGAGAGATTCTGAATGAAAACGCGCTCGGCAGCGGGTCGCTGTTCGGGCGGCACTTTGCCGGCGAGGCAATGGATCTGGCAGCCGCCGATCGCCACCACATAGTCGAGCGCCTGTTTGAACAATGCCTCCCATTCGCGCTCGCGCCCGGGCACCGCCGCAAGCCCAAATTCGCCGGTGCGGCCTTGCGCGGTATTGAGGCCGAGCTGCGTGAGGCCGTGGCGATCGATCTCCGCCTTCACCGCGGAAGGCGCGTGGTCGTAGGGAAACTGCAACTCCACCGTCTTGAAGCCGGCAGCGGCGGCAGCACCGAAGCGCTCGAGCAGCGGGCGCTCGGTGAAGAGGTAAGCGAGATTGGCGGCGATGCGGGGCATTTGACCTCAGGTGTACTCACGAACGGTTGTTGACGAATACAGGCATAAACGCGAAAGCTACAAGCAAGGCTACATAGATAAGTCCTGCTGGGGTGACGAGATAAGCCAATTGCTCGACTGGCATCATGCCACGCAAGCCAATCCCCACAGCGAAATCGGCGATCTGTTGAAAAATTAGCGCCCCAATCCCCATTGCTGCAAGCGAGCTGACGTCTCTACTCAGCCCTACTTTCTTCGGAACCCATCGCGCCGATGCGACCATTATGGCTAAGAGAAGAGGTGTTTCGCAAAGAGTGGCGATCGTCTTCCCGAGCCACGGCTCCAGCCAGATAATCCGTATTGGTCCGAGAACAAAACCAACGCCGAACACGATGGCAAAATAAAGGGCTGCCGATGTTAAAACTCGCATGGATTTGGCCGCGTGTTTATGAATCAACGCATTCGCTTGCATAAGTGAAGCATTCCATATTCATTATCGCACCTTCACGCTCCAACACCACCTCGCCCCGCATGCTCGCCAACGACGCTTTCCACATAGCCGTGCTTGCCGGTGACGGCATTGGACCCGAGGTCATGGCGCCCGCGCTCGACGTGCTGCGCAAGATTGAGGCCACAACGCCGGGCTTGAAATTCCGCTTCGAAGACGCACCGGCCGGTGCCGAGTATTATCGCGCACATGGCAAATCGATGCCGGAGAGCACTGTAAAGTTGTGCGAGCAGGCCGACGCCATCCTGCTCGGCGCGTGCGGCCTGCCAAGTGTGCGCTATCCCGACAACACCGAGATCATGCCGCAGGTCGAGCTGCGTTTCATCTTCGATCTCTATGCCGGCGTGCGGCCCTGCCGGCTGATCCCCGGCGTGCCGAGCCCGATCGTGGGCGCAACGGAAAAAGGCATCGATCTTGTGCTGATCCGCGAGTCGACCGAGGGGCTGTTCGCCTCGATGGGCAAGGGCGTGGTCACCGAGAACGAAGCACGCGAGACGCTGGTGATCACGCGAAAAACGTCCGAGCGCTTGTTCGAATTCTCTTTCCGACTGGCGGAGCGGCGCAAGGCGCGCGGACGGCCGGGCCGGCTCGCGTGCGTCGACAAGGCAAATGCGTTCAAGGCCTATGCCTTTTTTCGCAAGCTGTTCGACGAATGCGCGGCGCGGCATCCGGGCGTTCTCACCGATCGCTTCTACGTCGATGCGGGCGCCGCCATGCTGGTGCGCCATCCGTGGGCGTTCGACGTGATGGTGATGGAGAACATGTTCGGCGACATCCTCTCCGACCTCACCGCCGGACTGATCGGCGGCATGGGCATGGCGCCGTCAGCCGACATCGGAGACACGCACGCGGTGTTCCAGCCCTGCCACGGCACCGCGCCCGACATCATGGGGAAGGCGCTGGCCAATCCCACCGGCATGGTGCTTTCGGCCGCGATGATGCTGGACTGGCTCGGCGATAAACACGGCCACAAGCCTGCGGTTGAGGCCGCGCAGCGGATCGAGCGGGCGGTCGATGCGGCCTATTCAAAGGGGTTGAAGCCTTGCGAATTCGGCGGACGTGATGGCACCCCCGCGATCGCAGGCGCGATCCTGACCGCATTGGATGCGCGGGCATAAAGTCTCGCCGGCAGTGTAACTTCTTGCGATGAGAGCGGTTTTGCCGCGAGAGCAGCATCTTTAATGAGCCATTGCCCACTATTTTCAATCCAGCCCACACATATCCAATTGATAGCCACGGCTGCAAAATCTAAGATATAAGATAGTAGTGTTTTAGGCCTGTATTCGTTGTGGGCTATTGCCCATGTAACTTCCCACTCAGATAGTGGGCATTTTTGTGGTTGACCTCGATCCGCAACGTTGGTTCGCTTGGGCCGGGTCCGGATCATAAAAGACGGCAAATGCCGCGTGGCCGGACAACGAAGCGCCTCGGGAGCGCTTGAGGAAACGCCGATGAACGCCCAAGAGCTACTGCAGGAAATCTCCGACTATTGCCGCCAAACCGGATTAGCGGAATCGACGTTCGGCCGGCGCGCGGTCAACGACGGCAAGCTCGCAAACCGGCTGCGCCATGGCGGCCGCATCACCACCGAGACGCTCGATCGCATCCGCGGTTTCATGGCGAGCAACCGTTCGCCGACCGATCGTGCAACGGTCATCGCGCGCAGCCACGTGGCGCAGACAACACCGGGGCCGAGTACGGCGAATATCCCGGCGACAGTGCCGGCGGCCCCATTGAACGCCACAGCCGACGATCCGCAGCGCAATTTCCGTTTCTTCGACAATCGGCAAAAATATCTGCTGTTCGTCAACACCTGCAGCGAGAAATGGGTGATCGGCGAGCGCGTTGGCTTAGAGCTTGCCAACATCCATCCACGTCCGCCTGCCGTGCGCGTGTTCGACGCCGGGGTCGGCGACGGAACCGTGCTTGCTCGCGTGATGCGCGCGATGCACGACCGTACGCCGACCATGCCGTTCTACGTCGTCGGCAAGGAAATCAGTCTCGAAGATATCCGCCTCGCGCTGCAGAAGATGGCCGACCGGTTCCTTGAACATCCGTCTAGCGTGCTGGTGTTAACAAACCTCGCCTATGCGGATGCGCCATGGCTCGCGGTCAAATCGATGACGGCAGCGAGCAGCATGGTCTGGCACGAGCTGCCGCTGGCCGGCAACACAGCGTACCGCTTCCAGGAACAAATCACCGCCCTCGAACCCTTCCTGGCGGAAAACTGGAAGGCGCGAGTCAGCCCCAAGACCGGCAACCCGGTCTATGACCGCCCCGTCGTGCTCGTCATCTACCGCGAGGACCACAAATTCCTGCTCGATCCGATCATCCCGAAGCCGGGCGGCACTGTCGCCAATTACGATCTGGTGATTGCCTCGCAGCCCTATCGCGCGCGCGCGCCGCTGGAGTTCAAGGCCAAACGCGTGATCGCGCCGCTGGCACGCGCGCTCGGGCCGGGAGGACGGCTGATCGCCATCCATTCGCACGGCCACGATCCCGGCATGGATATCATCCGCCGGATCTGGCCGAACGATAATCCATTCATCACCGATCGCCATCAGTTGCTCAAAGCCGTCAAGAACGAGCTTGGGCCGGCGGGCCGCGACCTCAACTTCAACGCCTATGCCGATAATCGTTCGCTGTTTCGCTACGACATGCACACGCTGCCGTCGGAAATTTCAGAATCGATCGGCACATCGACGCTGTTTGCGGCCTGGAATGCGGCGATTTACGTGGCACAGGTCGAGGACGACAGACTGGCGTCCGTGGTGGCGGACGGCAGCTATCTCGATGCTACGCGCGAGGCGCTGCGTCAGCACGGCGGCTTGTGGTTCTACGATGAGTCCTTCGTGATCTCGCGCAGGCGGGACTAGCCATGATGCCGGCAGTCGCGCCCAAGATTACGCCCGCCCTTCCAGCCGAAATCGCGCAGCGGATCACGGAGTTCCTGCACGACTTCTCGATCGAAGCGACGCGCCCCACGGCGGACGATCTCGACGAACTGAAATCGGCCGCTCCTGGGATCGGCCGAATTTATTTGTCGGCAGTGCCGATGCGACCGCTGTCCGATCTGATTGCATTTTCGGCCGCGGTGCGCGACGCCGGATTCGATCCCATCCCGCATTTGGCGGTGCGCAACGTTGCAAGCAGCAATGCGCTCGACGCTCTGCTCGCGCGGCTTGCAAACGACGCAGGCGTAAGCCGCCTGCTGGTCATTGCCGGCGACAGCGATTGGCCGCAGGGGCCGTTCTCAAGCGCCATCGAGGTGATCGAGAGCGGGCTTTTGCAGCGTCACGGCATCATGGAGATCGGCATCGCCGGCTATCCGGACGGCCATCCGCGCATCTCCGCCGATGTGCTCGACCGAGCGCTTGCGGCAAAGATCGAGGCCGCGCGGCAGACCGGGCTCGATATTCACATCGTCACGCAATTCGGATTTTCGGCGGAGCAGATCGCGAACTGGATTTTCCGACTGCGCGATCTCGGGGTCGAATATCAGGTCCGCATCGGCATGGCGGGCCCGACCAATCTCGCGTCGCTGTTACGCTATGCCAAGCGCTGCGGCGTCGCCGCATCGGCGCAGGGGCTCACGCGCCAAGGCGGCGTGCTCAAGCATCTCGTGGGCACCAGCGCGCCCGACGGTATCATCCGGACGCTGGCGGAAACTGGCGGTCGGCTGGGTAATGTTGCAGCGCATTTCTTTTCATTCGGCGGCGTCGGAAAGACCGCGCGCTGGGCCGCCGCGGCGGCGGCCGGACGCATCGCGTTGGATCGCGCCGATGGTTTTGGGGTCGAACCGCCGAGCGCCTAAGTCTGCTCGCGCCAGATGCCGAGCGCTTCCTGCGCCGGGCGATCGGAGATCGAGAACAGCACGGACTCTTGCGCTGCGGTGTGGGAATATTTTTGCCAGGACGGAACCACAAACACATCGCGCGGGCCCCATTCGAGCATCTTGCCGCCGACCTTGGTCGCACCCTTGCCCTCGACGCAAACGAAGATGGTGCTGTCGGTCGCACGGTAATCCTTGCCCTTGAAATTCTTCGGCAGGAGCGCGAGATGCGCTCCCATGGTCGGCATCGACCAGCCGCCCGTGAGCGGATTGGCATAGCGGAAGCGCGCGCCGTGACGGGGATCGATATCGCCGGAGCGCGCGAGGCGATCGAGGATCGGACGCATGCGCGCATACGGATAGTTGATGATCGGGCTGCGGTTCGTCGTCACGTCCATGCCATCGGGCAGAACGCCCGAACCATAGCGCGCCATTGAATCCTCGTGGTCGAGGCGCGTGTTTTGCTTCTCGTTGTCGTAGTGCTTGTAGAAACAAGTCTCGAAAAAATTGATCGTCGGCACATCGAGCACATCGAGCCAGATCATCGGCTGTTTTGAGGTGTTGCCGTGATCGTGGGCAGCCCAGTTCGGCGTGAGGACAAAATCGCCCGGCGCCATGATCGTCTTCTCGCCTTCGACTTGCGTGTAGGCGCCCTCGCCATCGAGGATGAAACGAATTGCAGATGGAGAATGCCGGTGTACCGGCGCGATCTCGCCCGGCATGATGAGCTGCAAGCCGGCATAGAGCGACTGGGTGATGCGCGACTGCCCGCGCAGCGCGGGATTTTCCAGTACGAGCACGCGGCGCGTGGCTTCCTTGGCGGAGATCATTTCGGCGGCTTCCATCACGATCGGTTTGACATCCTTGAAATGCCAGATCGCAGGCGCGCAGACCGTTTTGGGCTCGTCCGGAATGATGTCCTTGAGCACCACCCACAGAGGAGCCATATCGTGCTTGGACATGCGCTCGTAATAGGCTTCGCGCGCCGAGATTTTGCCGTTCTTGTTTCCGTTTTTGGGCTTGGTCTTGCCCGGCTTTGCTTTCACCAACGTCTGCGCGGGGCTGTCCATATTTAGCTCCATTCAAGATGGGATCGATTGTTGACTTAAAATAGCTGCTGGCGGCGGCCAATGACAGGGGCCGAAAGACGCATCCGTCATTCGTTTTTCGCAAGGGACGGCTAACGCTAAGTGTTGTTGGCGCCGCCGTCGACCGCCAGCACTTGGCCCGTAACGAAGTCGCTGTCGCTGGAGCAAAGATAGATCAGCGTTCCAACCAGGTCCTCGGGATATTCGTCGCGCTTGAGCGCGCGGCGCTGGATCGACGATGCCTTTGACTGTGCGACATGGGTGGCATTCTTTAAGCCGGTTTCACTCAGCGTGTATCCGGGCGCGAGCGTGTTGACGCAGATGCCGTGCTCACCCAGTTCGCGGCTGATGGTGCGGGTGAACGCGGTGACCGCGCCCTTTGAGGTCACGTAGTGCGAGAAATTTGGAATCCCACGCGCCACCGTTCCCGAACCGATGTTGACGATCTTGCCGTATTTGCGCGCGATCATGTGCGGGACGACGTGCTTGACCATCAGGAACGGCCCGCGGATGTTGATCGCCATCACGCGGTCCCACAACTCGACGTCGATCTCCTCCACTTTGAGCGTCGGCAGCGGCGCATAGAGCGCGGCGTTGTTGATCAGGATGTCGATCTTGCCGAAGCGCTCCATGGTCTTTGCAATCAGGCCTTTGACTTGCTTTTCGTCGCTCACGTCGAAGATCGCGCTCGCGGTGGAGTTGCGGCCGTATTTCGCGGCAATCTCAGCCGCCACAGCCGCGCCGTCCACGATGTCCGCCACCATGACCTCGGCGCCCTGCGCCGCGAGCGCCTCCGAATAGTGCCGGCCGATGCCCACCGCTCCACCGGTCACGATCGCGGTACGCCCTGCAAGCCTCGACATGTTTCCTCCGCCGTGCTGTATCACGGCAAAACGTTAGTGCAGTGTGGCGCCGCGCGCCAGTGCGCGGGGTAGGGTTGGAAATGGCGAAAAGCGACGACAAGTTGGAGATTCGGGAGCTCATCGAAAATTGGGCGGTGTGGCGCGACAGTTTTCAGTGGGATCGTTTCCGCACGGTCTGGCACCCCGAAGGACGCATGTGGGCGACCTGGTTCCAGGGCACATACGAGGAGTTCATCCAGGCGAATATGCAAGGCTACAAGCGCGGCGTTCGCATCTTCCACTTCCTCGGGGGCTCCTCGATCGACATCAAGGGCCGGCGAGCTATCGCACAGACAAAAATGTCTATCTCGCAACGCGCCGAGGTTGAAGGCGTGGTATGCGACGTGATCTGCATCGGGCGGTTCTACGACTTTCTTGAGAAACGTAAGGGCAAATGGGGCTTGGTTTGGCGTCGACTGACATACGAAAAGGATCGCATCGACCCGGTCATTCCCGGGCAGGCGCCGAAACTCGACCTCAAGCTGCTCGAACGCTTTCCAATCGGCTATCGCCATCTGGCCTATTTGCAGACCAAGGTGGGCTACAAGGTGAAAGAGGACATGCCGGGCGTCGATGGGCCGGAGACTGACAAGCTCTACGCCTTAGGCGCGGGCTGGCTTAAGGGCAACAAGTCAATCGGATGGTGAGGCCCGGTTTGCATTCGTCAGAGCCTTGCACCTTCGGCCGCGATCCATTGAAATGCGCGCGCAACGGCGGCTTTGGGGGGGGGCAGCATGTCTTGGGCTGAGAAATTCAACCTGCTGGATGGGATCGTCGTTCTTCGCATCATCTGCGGCCTGTTCTTCATTCCGCACATCGTCGGCAAGTTCACGGAACCGGCGACGCTCGGCTTTTTCACCGCCGCAGGCTTCAAGCCGCCGGCGAAATGGATGTACTTCGCCGGCACGATCGAGACGGCGCTAACGATCGGACTGGTGTTCGGCATCTACACCCCCTATGTCGCCACGATTGCCGCGTTGCATCTTTTTGTCGCCGCAGCCGCAACCTACAAGGTCACCAAGAAGTGGATCTGGGTGATCGGCGGCATCGAGTATTGCGTGTTCTGGATGCTGTGCTGCGTTGTTGTCGCGATGTTGCATCGCTGATCGACACGCCGCACCTCGCGCAGAGAGAAGTACGGGAGTGTGACAATGATCAATGCGGCTATCGTGGGATTGGGCTGGTGGGGCAAGACGCTGGTCGAGGCAACGGCGGGCAGCGAACTGATCCGATTTACCGCCGGAACGACGCGCACGCTCTCGCCCGAGGTCACGGCTTTTGCGCACGCGCAGAATTTGCAACTCGCGGAGAGCTACGAGGCGATCCTGGCCGATCCGAACGTCGATGCCGTGGTGCTCGCGACGCCGCACTCGATGCACGCGCGGCAGGTGATCGTCGCGGCGGCCGCGGGCAAGCATGTGTTTTGCGAAAAGCCGTTCACGCTGACCAAGAAAGATGCCGAAGCGGCGGTGGGCGCCGTGCGCAAGGCCAGCGTCACGTTGGGCTTGGGTTACAATCGGCGGTTCCATCCAGAAATGGTGCGCCTGCGCGATCGCATCCGCAGCGGCGGGCTCGGCACCGTCATGCATGTCGAAGCGACAATGACGTTTCCCAACGCGCTCTATCTCAAACCAAGCGCATGGCGCGCGCACAAGGATGAAACGCCGGCGGGAGGCTTAACGCCCATGGGGGTGCATGCGGTCGACGGCATGATCGATCTTTGCGGCGCGGTCGATCACGTGTACTGCCAAAGCTTCCGCCGTGTCGTGGAAATCGACGCGGACGACACGACGTCTATTTTGCTCCGCATGAAAGACGGATCCTCGGGCTATCTTGGAACGCTGACCGCGACCGGGCCGGGGTTCAGCTTTCAGGTGTTCGGCTCCAAAGGCTGGGTGCGGCTTGAAGGCATGACGCACGTTGCCGGCGCCTCGTCGGAGGAGCGGCGCATGCGTCTGTTCGGCACCTGCAAATTCCAACCGGCAAAGGGCGACGCGGAAGTCTGGCAAGCCGCGAGCATGGATGTGAGCCGCGCAGCCCTTGAAGCGTTCGCGAAAGCTGCCCAAGGCGGGGCGGCCTATCCGATCACACTAGAAGAAATGGTCCACGGGTCTGCCGTCACCGAAGCGATCGTGCGTTCGGCGGCCAGCGGAAACGTGGAAAAAGTAACGTAACGCAATTCAAACGGAAAGCAGCACATGGATCTCGGCAATGGCCTCGGCCACCTGACCTATTCGACGCTCGTGCATCCCGGCGACACCTGGGAGGACATGTGGACGAGCCTGACCACTTACGTGCCGCAGGTGCAGAAGCGCGTCTGCCCCAATGCGCCGTTCGGCGTGTCGTTGCGGCTGTCGAATGCTTCGGCCACGACCCTTGTGAAGAACAAGCCCGAGCGCGACAAACTCAAAAGCTTCCTCGCCGACAACAACATGTATCTCTACACGGTGAACGCGTTCCCCTATGGGCCGTTCAAGAACCAGATCGTCAAGGAACAGGTTTACGAGCCCGACTGGAGAAGCGAAGAGCGCACGCAATACACCATCAACGTTGCGACCATTCTGGCCGACGTGGTGCCGGAGGGTATTTCACCGTCGATCCAGAGCGCGCCATTGGGCTTTAAGCCGAACGTCACCGGCAAGGCCGTGATCGACAGCTATACGGCGCATGTGATGCGGGTAGCGGCCGAGCTCATCAAACTGGAGCAGCGCACCGGCCGCACCGTGACGCTGGCGCTCGAGCCCGAGCCGTTTTGCTTCCTTGAGACCACCGACGAGACGGTCGATTATTTCACCAACCATCTCTACACCGGAAAATCTGCCGAGATGCTGGCGAAACTTTCCGGTCTGCCGATTTCAGAAGCGATCATCGCGCAGCGCAAGTTCATCGGCATGGTGTTCGACATCTGTCACCAAGCGGTGGTGTACGAGGATATCGCCGTCTCGCTGCAGAAACTTGTCGATGCAGGTATCCCTATCTTCAAGCTGCAGGAAGCCGCCGCGATGCGCGTGCCGAATGTCACGCAGAAGATCGTCGACACGCTCAAGCGCTACGCCAAGACGATTTATCTGACGCAGACGGTGGAAAAGAAGGACGGGAAACTCAACCGCTTCCTCAATCTGGAAGATGCATTCAAAGCCTGGGAGACCAATCCCGGCCCGCGCGAATGGCGCACGCATTTCCATGTTCCGGTGTTTCTCGACGACCTGGGCGAATTCGGCACGACACGCTTTGCCATCGAGGACGCGCTGAAATTCCACAAGGCGAAGCCATTGTCCCGCCAGCTCGAAATCGAGACCTACACCTGGGACGTGCTGCCGGATCATCTCAAGACCGGCGATATCGTGGATTACGTATCGCGCGAGATCGAATGGGTGCGCGGGCAGCTCACATCATAAGGAACGCACAATGAAGGTCGGATTCATCGGGCTTGGCCGCATGGGCCACGCTATGGCGCGCCGCCTGCTCGACGCCAAGCACGATGTCGGCGTCTACAATCGCACGCCAGAAAAAATCAAAGATCTGGTCGCGGCCGGCGCAAAGCCGGTCACGTCCATCGAGCAGGCTGCGCGCTACGGCAGCGCGGTATTCACCATGCTCGCGGATGACGCGGCGCTCGCTGCCGTCGCGGGGCAAAAAGGCGGGTTGTTGGAGGCGCTGTCCAAAGGCGGCATCCACGTTTGCTCGGGCACGCATGGCGTAACGATCATCAAGAAACTCACGGCGCAGCATAAGGGGCGCGGGCAAATTTTGGTCACCGCGCCGATGCTGGGACGACCCGAAGTGGTGGCATCGGGCCAGGCCGGTGTCGTGATCGGGGGACCTGCGGATACGCTTAGCGCTTGCAAGCCGCTGTTCGACGCCATTGGCCGGCGCAGCTTCGAGGCGGGTTCCGATCCGGCATCGGCGGCGGCGATCAAGATCGCCAATAATTTCGTGCTCGGCTGCGCGATGGAAGCGATGGGCGAAGGCTTTTCGCTTACGCGCAAGTATGGCGTTATGCCGGCCGTGTTCTACGACGTGATGACCGACGGCTTGTTCAACTGCTCGGCCTACAAGATCTACGGCAAGATCATGGTGGACGAAAGTTACTCCAAGGTTGGCCAGATGGCCGTGCTCGGTTTGAAAGATGCCGATCTCGCGCTCGCGGCCGGTGGTGCGGTCGGCGTGCCGCTGCCGAGCGGAAACGTGTGGCGCGATCGGCTGGTCGGCGCGGTGGCGCACGGTGACGGCGACAAGGACTGGGCTGTGATGGCGCTCGAGCAAGCGCGCGCCAGCGGGTTAGCTTAGATTTTCTTCACCCTCCCCGTCCAGGGGGAGGGTGACGAGTAGGTCGGTTTAAGCGAACATCGCCTTGTTCGCCTCGACGAATTGCTTCGTCGTCAGCGGCGCACGGCCGACGATTTCCTGGATCGGCTGAGTCATTTCTTCCGAGAACGCGCCACTTGCCGCCGCGCGCGCGACGGCCACCAAGTGTGCCACCAGCCAGTCCGGCATGTTGCGCGAGCGCATGCCCGCCTCGGCCTGTTCGATGGTCGCGGCCACATAGGCGATCGAGCGTCCTAGAACCTGCGAGAACACCTTGGTAAATTCCTCATAGGTCGTTTTCGCACCCGAGAAATTATAAATCTTGCCGGCATGTTTGCCGGGATCGCGCATCACGCGCGCGCCGAGTGCACCTGTGTCGCGAACGTCGATAAAGCAGAGCGGGATATCCTTCGGAAACGGCGTCACCATCTTGCTGTCGCTTTTGATCATCGGCGCCACGGTGAAAGTGTTCTGCATGAACAGGCCGGGACGCAGAATCGTCCATTTCAATCCGCTTTTCATCAGGTGTTGCTCGACCGCGTAATGGCTGCGGAACACGGCCGATTCCGCGTCAGCCTTCACTACCGCCTTGCCGCCGGAAACTTTCACGAAGTAGCCGACACCCGTCGCCTTGGCGGCTTCCATGATGCCGATCTGCTGTTCGGCCACTTGCGGACCGTGGCCGGTGACCATGAAAACACTGTCGCAACCTTTGAGCGCCTTCTCGAGCGCAGGCCGGTCGGTGATTTCCGCCACGGCGGTTTTCGCGTCCGCGCCAAGGACTTCCTTTGCCTTGTCCGGGTTGCGCACGATGCAGAGCGGGTTTTCGCCCAGCGCTTTTAATTCTTTGACGGCTGCTCGCCCGGTATTTCCCGTCGCACCAATGACTGCAATCATAGCTTCCTCACGATGTTTTTTGTTTCGCGATAAATTGGATTATTTTCGCACGCGCTTGATGAATTCGCCGAAGGCGGCGAGTTGTTGCTTGATGAGATCGATCGCGGCTTGATCTTTGAGCGCGCCATCGGCGAACTTCGCCGCCGCCAAGTTCACGATCACTTCCGGCTTGCCGAACAATTGCGCGTCGATCGCCTGCAACGCCATGCGCAAATGATATTGCATGCGCGAGCCGCCGAGCAGGCCTGGCGCCGCCGATTGAATGCAGCAAGGCTTGTCCTTGACTGTCACTTCCTTAAAGCGCGAGAGCCAATCGATGGCATTCTTTAATCCGCCCGGGATCGACCAGTTGTATTCCGCGGAGACAATCAACACGCCGTCGGCGACCTTGACCGCATCGTTGAGCGCGTCAACGCCTTTTGGAAAACCTGTCGCCTGCTGATCGTCGAAATTGTAGATCGGGAAACTGCCGAAGGATGGCCCTTCCTTAATGGTCATGCCCGCAGGCGCGAGGCCGATCGACGCGTTCATCAGCATGCGGTTGAAGGAGCCCTTGCGCAGGCTGCCGCAGATCGCAAGCACATTCAGATTGTCGGCCATAGTGTTCCTCGTCCCTTCCCGTTGTTCGGGCAATTTTCAATTGGTGTGGATGGATTGGTCCGCGGCCGTGCATAGCATGGTCGCAGCGGCCCTGGCGAGGGGCTGTGACGCAGCGAAACAAGGCAACGTCTGAAATACCGGCGCGTGCTTTGGGGAGGTATTACTGCGGTTCGAGGCCCGCCCGCTTGGCGACTTCCTTGAAATTGCCGATGTCGGATTCGATGGTTTTCTTGAGCTCCGCCGGCGTCGAGAGGTTGGCGGTCGCACCCACGTTTTCCAATCGCTTCTTCACGTCATCGCTGGCCAGAACCATCTCCAGCGTCTTGTGCATCTTGTCGACGATCGGCTGCGGCGTGCCGGCCGGAAACGCAAGCGCGTACCAACCGAGGTAGCCGTAGCCGGGAATGCCGCTTTCCGCGACCGTCGGCACATTCGGGATCGCCGACCAGCGCTTGGGGGTCGCCACTGCGATCAACCTTAAATCACCGGATTCCACCTGGCCGCGAATGGCGTGAAAAAGTTCGACCGCGAAGGCGGCGTCGCCCCTGAGCAATGCACTGACCACATCACCTGTCGTGCGATAAGAAACTTGCTGCGCATTTATATTTAGCCGTTGTCGAAGGTCCTCGGCAATGAGATGTTGCGTCGAGCCAAGCCCGACCGTGGAATAGTTCAGCTTGCCTGGCTGCTTGTTGACGTATTCGACAAGACTCTTGAGATCGGTCGCCGGAGAATTTTTCGGTACCGCGACCACGAAGGCGGAGTTGGTGAAGATCCCGATCGGCGCAAAGTCGTTTACGGCGTCGTAGGGCACGTTTTTCACCATCACTGCGGACACGGAGTGGCCCATGCTTATCGCTAGCGCGGTGTAGCCGTCCTTTTCCGATTTAGCGACGACGCCTCCGGCAATCGTACCGCCGGCGCCGACCCGGTTCTCGACGACGAACTGCTGTCCCAGCGCCTTGGAGAGCCCATCGGCTATAACCCGGGTCGCAACGTCGGTGCCGCCGCCGGCGCCGAAACCGATCAGGATCCGAACCGGCTTGTTCGGCCAATCCTGCGCCGCCGCAAAAGTCGCCTGCGCGCACGACAGCGCAAGGGCCGCGATGACAACAAAAGCACGCTGAAATGTCATTCTGGTCCTCCCGGTTTTTTGTCGCTTAAGCCTACATTACAGTTTTCCGTCGCTTAATTGATGCGTCACCTTGCCACCGACCTACTGCAATCGTCAGTGCTGCATACCCCAGCGGCGAATGGTCTTGATCTCGATGGTGCGGAAGATCACGCCCTCGACCACGAGGCCTACCGCCATCACCGTGAGCAGGCCGGCAAAAACGTTCGCGGTGTCGAGCAGGTTTCGGTTCTCGAAGATGTACCACCCAAGCCCGCCGGAGCCGGAGGACACGCCGAACACGAGCTCTGCTGCGATCAGCGTGCGCCAGGCAAACGCCCAACCGATTTTCAGGCCGGAGAGGATCGCCGGGAACGCCGCCGGCATCAAAATCTTGGTCACGTAGCGGAAGCCCTTGAGACCAAACGTCTGTCCGGCCATGCGCAATGTTTCGGAAACCGCCGTGCAGCCTGCGTGGGTGTTGAGTGCCACTGCCCAGAGCACCGAATTGACGATGACGAATATGATCGAGGGCGCGCCAAGACCGAACCACAGCAGCGCCAGTGGCAACAAAGCGATGGCCGGCAAGGGATTGAACATCGAGGTGAGCGTGGAGAGCAGATCGGTCCCGAAGCGCGTCGATACCGCCAGCGTCACGAACACCGCTGCAAGCGCAAGGCCAAGCGCGTAGCCGGTGAGCAGCATGCGCAACGTCACCACGAGGCGCGCCGGAATAACACCGGAGATGATGCCGCTCCACCAGGCTTCCATGGTGTCGGTGAACGTCGGGAACAGCAACGGATTGGCGGACCAGCGCGCGTAGGTTTCCCAAATGATCGCCAAAAGAACCAAGATAGAGATACGGCGCACCATGTCCATGTTCCACAGCCGTTCGAGTATGGGAAGCGCGCGTTTGACTTCGCCGATGCTGGCAGGCACCTGAACGTCACGCGTGTATTCCTGGCGCACGAAGGGCGCGTGCTTGATTGCGGTGTCGGACATCTCGCAACTCCTCTTAAGAGCATTCCCTCTGCAAGTGTGCCGCGTTTGCCGCGGGCTGTTCTTGAAGCGAAAGAACTAGTGCGAGCCGCCGCGATCCCCGAACAGCATGAAGCTGATCTTCTGCACCAGTTCGTGGAAGGCAGCGCCGCTGCGTGCGTCGTAGGCAAAGCCCGGGCTGTTGAGCTCGGCGCGCACCTGGCCCGGATGCGGCGAGAGCACCAGAATGCGCGAGCCGAGGATCACGGCTTCCTCGATCGAATGGGTGACGAAGACGAGCGTGAAACGGATGTCGTTCCAGAGCTGGAGCAGTTCGTCCTGCATTTTGCGCCGCGTGAGTGCATCGAGTGCCGCGTAAGGCTCGTCCATCATCAGCACGTCGGGCTTCATCGCCATGGCGCGCGCGATGGCGCAGCGCTGTTTCATGCCGCCGGAAAGCATGTGTGGGTAGACGTCGACGAAATCGCCGAGGTTGACCTTGGTAAGTGCTTCGCGCGCGCGTCTTTCGGAGTCGGCGCGCGAAACCCCGTTCTCCAGCATCGGAAACATGACGTTGCCCAGCACGGTCTTCCACGGCAAAAGCTGATCGAACTCCTGAAACACCATCAGCCGGTCGGGTCCGGGCCCCGTCACCGGTTTGCCTTTGAGCGTGAACGAGCCCTCGACCGGTTTGAGAAAGCCGGCGATGGCTTTGAGGATGGTGGACTTGCCGCAGCCGGACGGCCCAAGGATGACGTAGCGTTCGCCCGGAAAAATATCGAAGCTGACCCGGTAGGTGGCCGTTACCAGATGATCCGGAGTCTTGTATTGCAACGTCACGCCGTGCGCGCGCACGAGCGGCGTCGCGCCTGAGGCCTGTGCGTCCGGTGCGGTGGAAATGCCGGTGACAACGCGCGGTTGCTGCATGATCTGGGTCAGCTGTTCCGTGTCAGTATAGCCATCGGCGTTCCCCGCGGGCGGACCCTCAATAGCTAGCATTTTAACGGGCGGGCGGAAATCGCGCCGTCCGCGTCATGTTAGCCTAATCCGCCTCCCCGCGTGCGAGCGGCAAGGGGTGGATTACGCTTCGGCGACGATTGGATTGCGCAAGATACCGACGCGCTCGACCTCGATCTCGCAAACGTCGCCCGGCTTCATCCACACCGGATTGGGCTTGCGCGCATGGCCGACGCCCGAGGGCGTGCCAGTGAAAACAATATCGCCGGGTTCGTAGACCACCATGGTGATC
The DNA here is from genome assembly GCA_003169835.1 of Hyphomicrobiales bacterium. GTDB lineage: Bacteria > Pseudomonadota > Alphaproteobacteria > Rhizobiales > Xanthobacteraceae > PNAI01. The sequence goes on from PNAI01000023.1 coordinate 112,173, forward strand.
GACGGTGGGATCAGAATTCCCAAAGTGCCGGCACCGGCAAGCGAGCCGAGACTGACCATCTCGTCGTAGCCGCGTTTTTTGAGTTCCGGGAGCGCGATCTTGGCCACCGTCGCACAGGTCGCGGCGGACGAGCCGGACACCGAACCGAATATCCCACATGCCAGCACGTTGACGTGCATCAGACGCCCTGGCAGCCAATTGAGCCAAGGTGCAAGGCCGCGGAACATTTCTTCCGAGAGTTTGGTGCGGAAAAGTATTTCGCCCATCCAGATGAAAAGCGGCAGCGCTGCAAGAGTCCACGATGCGCTGTTGCCCCAGATGGTGGTTGCAAGTACGGGGCCGGCTGGGATGTTGCCGCCGACGTATTGCATCCCGACCCAACCACAGGCCATCAGCGCGACGGCGATCCACACGCCGCCAGCCAGCAACACGCTGAGCAGCACCAGCAGGACAAGCGCTATCTGCAGCAGCTCCACGCGTCAGACTCCGCTCTGGATCGCGCGTTCGACCACTTCCTCGGCGGTCGTGGCTTTGGGCAGTTCGTAGCGTGGCGCGCCGCCGGTGATCACATGAAGGAGCTCATCGACAAAGGCGATGAACAAAATGGCGATGCCGCTGGAGTAGCCCAGTTGCGGTATCCACAACGGCACGACAAGCACGCCTTGCGACTTCTCGTGGAAGCGCCATGAATCGTAGGTCATCCATCCGGCGTGCCAGGCGAAAAAGCCGATGAAGCCGCACCCAATAATGAGTGCGACGATCTCCACCACGTGACGCGTACGGCCGGTGAGCCGATCGATGAGCAGGCCAACCCGGATCATCTCGCCGTGGCGGAAGGTGTGGGCGAGGCCCAGGAACGCCATCGCCGCCATGCACCAGGAAACGAGATCATCTCCAGCCGGCACGTTAATGCCGAGCGGCCGTCCGGCGGAAAGCAGCATCATCAACACGAAGATCGCGACCATGAAACCGCCGGCTGCGTAGCCGGAATACAGGTAGAGGCGATCGAGGATCACACGCAGCATTGAATTCCACGCTATGAGATGGAATCTCGGGGACGGGCGACGATCTTGAGGAGGACCGCGGCGACTTCCTGCCTATGATGGCGGTTGAGCTCGACGCCGTGCAAGGGAATTGAATGTCGAAAACACCGGCAAATGTTGCTTGGGACTTCTGGATCGACCGCGGCGGCACGTTCACCGACGTGGTGGGCCGGCGGCCCGACGGCCGGCTGGTGGCCCACAAGCTGCTCTCTGAAAATCCCGAAGCCTATGGCGACGCCGCGGTGCAGGGCATCCGTAATCTGCTGGGTTTGCAAAAAGGCGTCGCCATTCCGCCGGGGCTGATCGGTGCCGTGAAAATGGGCACCACCGTCGCGACCAATGCACTGCTGGAACGCAAAGGTGGCCGCACACTGCTGCTCATCACCAAGGGATTTCGTGACGCGTTGCGCATCGGCTATCAGGCGCGGCCGAAGATATTTGCAAAGCACATCATCAAGCCGGAGATGCTCTACGAGCGCGTCGTTGAAGTTTCCCAACGCGTGCGCGCCGACGGCACTGTGGAACAAGCGCCGGACCTTGCCACAGTGCGGCGAGAGCTTTCGCGTGCGCAAGCTGACGGTATCCAAGCGGTGGCGATCGTGTTCATGCACGCCTATCGCTATCCAGCGCACGAGCAAACGGTGGCCACGCTCGCTCGCGAAATGGGATTTGCGCAAGTGTCAGTGAGTCACGAGGTGTCGCCGCTGATCAAGCTGGTCGGACGCGGGGACACGACGGTGGTCGATGCATATCTGTCGCCGATCTTGCGCGCGTATGTGGCAACCGTTGCGAGAGACTTGCACGCTCCATCCCTCCCCGGCATGGGGAGGGTGGACGCGAGCGCAAGCGAGCGGCCGGGTGGGGTTACTCGAAACGTCGAAAGAATTCCCCACCCGGCCGGCTCCGCCGGCCACCCTCCCCCTTCGGGGGAGGGATCAGAAGCCCGTCTCATGTTCATGATGTCGTCGGGCGGGCTGACGGCGGCGGAATTGTTCCAGGGCAAGGATGCCATTCTCTCCGGTCCCGCCGGCGGCGTGGTCGGCATGGCGGAGACCGGACGCGAAGCCGGTTTCAAAAATCTCATTGGATTTGACATGGGCGGCACATCGACCGATGTGTCGCATTTTGACGGCGAATACGAACGCGCGTTTGAGACCGAAGTCGCAGGCGTGCGCATGCGCGCGCCGATGATGCTGATCCATACGGTGGCGGCGGGCGGCGGGTCGATCCTGCATTTCGACGGCGCGCGCTTTCGCGTCGGCCCCGATAGCGCGGGCGCCAATCCGGGACCGAAGTCTTATCGGCGCGGCGGTCCGTTGGCGGTCACCGACGCCAACGTGATGGTAGGCAAATTGATTGCGGATTTCTTTCCGAAGATTTTCGGGCCGGCGCAAAATTTGGCGTTGGATGCGCAGGCCGTGCGCGAGGGTTTTGCCGCATTGGCGCGCGAAATCGGCGACGGGCGCAGCGCGGAGGAAGTCGCCGACGGTTTCATCAAGATCGCCGTCGAGAACATGGCGAACGCGAT